>NZ_JBHRTA010000030.1:0-485525 GCF_042646065.1 Parapedobacter deserti | reverse complement strand
GTTTCCCGGGAGAATGGTGTTAGATTTGCCTTGAGCAGCAGGGGTTGAGCATCGGCCCCGCGGGGCCGATGCTCAACCCCTGACACAGTTTGTTTTACACTCCCGAAATACAATTTGAGAATCTTGATGAGTCAGCGGTACACACCAAATTTTTAACGACTTTGATTGATTGTGTCAACGATAAACTGTTGCCTTATCGAAACTGAAACCTTGGGTACTTCTATCACTTGATAGCCAAACAAAAAATAGGTTTCTTTCATCTTATCAAAGGTTTATACTGCCTCTTTCCACGACTGTTTGCGTTCGGTATCAGTCTCATATATTTCCTCCCAAGGTGGCAGAATAAAGATCTTTCTGTTGTATGTACATTTGCCGACAATTTCAATAATATCTTTTGATACAGGAATATTTTCCATGCGCATATAACATACTGTATCGAGAATCCCACGGTCAAAAAATATAGGTCCAAGAAAACCGCTACTACTGATTTTCTCAAAGGTCTTTACGGAGGCATCCAACATCAATTGAGCATACACTGTCTTGTTTTTCCACGGCAATCCATCACCGCCATTAGCCACCTGCTCTTTTATGATTTTCCTGGCTTCTTCTTCAATCGTTAGATAGCCTGTTTGTGTAAGCTCGTTTAATAGTGTTGTCTTTCCAACACCTGGACCTCCGGTAATTACATAGAAGTTATTTTTTTTCATTTTCTATACCTGCTGCTAATCTGCTTGTTTGTAGATACTGCCAAATACCGCCGTTAAAAGCCACCCGGCAACGATTTGAGTAAAATGCAAGGAGAAGACAATCTAAGAGTTTAGCCAACGCCGTGGCTGCGATGGATTCTTTGCTGAGCGGAATTGGGCGCTAGAAATCATTGCTAAGATAATAAATAAATTACACCGTACCACAGGGCTTTTTTAACATACGCTATTGCTCTAAAGAGATTCATAAAATTTACTGATAATTTTGCAGATGCCTATATTTGACAGATTGATAACACTAACACGGCGGGGTTAAACAGAAGGTAACAGCGGCGCGTGCGTAGCTACTCTGCGAAGCCAATCGTGCAGCCTTGGCCGAACTGAATTATTTGTTTGTCTCCAATAAATAAAGACTGATATGAAACGCTCTTCAAAAGCAGAAAACATCCTGGGTCAAATCAATAGCAAAACTAAGCTGGGTGACTTACGTAAAATTGCTAAGGATATCAAAAAGGATCATGAACTGGCTATGGAGCTATGGTCATCCGGGGAATTTTTGCCCAGGCAATTGGCTATTTTAATTATGGACAATAAGCTTCTTTCACAAGATTTGATTAATAAGCTTAGCAAGGACATGCTGGATCATCCGTTTGATGAGCGAAATCAACTCATGGACTGGCTGATGGCAAACCAACTAGCTAAAGACAAGAAGACGGTAGCGATGATGGAATCGTGGAAGAACAGCCCTTCTTCACTTCAGCGACGAATTTTTTGGTATTACCAGGCTCGTTTGCGTTGGCTGGGACAAACACCTCCGCCAAATACTGAAGAGTTGCTATCTGCCATTGAAAAACAAATAGAAAACGAAGAACCTGAAGTACAATGGGCAATGAATTTTACCGCAGGCTGGATTGGAGTATTTGATAAAAGGTACAGAGGACGCTGTATTGACGTTGGGGAGAAAACGGGGCTTTATAAAGGTGAAATGGTGTCAAAAGGGTGTACGCCCGATTATTTGCCTGAGTTCATTGCGATTGAAAGCAGCAAAAGAAAGTTATAATCTGTCCCAACCTTCGAAAGGTTCGGTAGTGTAACCATTTGCCCTTTTCACGGATAGGTAAACAGCAACAACCACCGCTAACAACAGGAGAGCTATACTGATTAACTGGGCCTCTGACAAAGCAACTCCCCATACATTGAATTTGTAGTTGACACGTATAAATTCGATCAGAAACCGCTCAATACTGACCACAAACAGGTAAATAGTGAACATCATCCCCGGTACTTTTATGTTCTTCCTTATGCACCAAAGCATACCAAAAACAAACAGTATCGTGGCGGCTTCGTATAATGAAGTAGGAAAAACACCTTCGGGAAGTATAGCACAATATTTGCCGGAACAGCCTGATATATATTCTCCCTGATTGATAACATTGTGGGGGAACCGGAATGACCATGCCCATTGCGGCAACCACTCAACGGGCTTTTCGTACTTATTCACGATTCCCCAATCTCCGTCACCGGAGAGGTGGCACCCCATCCGGCCCACGCCGTAAGCCATTAACATGCCCAATGCGCCGATATCCGCCAGATGTTTCCAATCGATCCCTTTACGGATACCGATATAGAAATAACTCGCCGCACCGAAGAAAAGCCCGCCCCAAAAAGTCAGTCCGCTGGAATCCAGTAGCTCCATAAGGCCCTGCGCCCCGGATAATCGATTGTCTTCAAAGACACTAAAGATTTTTGCGCCCAAAAAACCCGTTATACCCGCCCATAATAGCATGGCCGGAATCAGATCCCTCGGCCTTACTTTCCGTGTTTCCTCCCGAAACGGATTCAGGAACAATTTCCGTTGCGAAAGAAATAAAAAAAGCGAAAATAATAACAGTACTATCACGCCGGCACTCCAGCTACCGCGATCTGAAAACAACCAGCGAAGGGGATTATGCAGGAATGTTTCATATTCGAGAAGCATTCCCCAGCCTTTAAACCCAATGAAAAAGCCGACCAACCCATAACCAATAAAAATAAACAGCTTAAGCCACATGCCTACTTTGACCTTCTCTTCAACAACGCCGATCAATCCTTCTTTTTCCTTACGGTCGAACTCGCTTCGGAATACCAAGCAGGAAAAGATAAACGATAGCGTTACAAAAAATCCGAAAGTAGGTATCGGCCAGGAAAACTCCGTACCGAATAAATAATTGAATAACGACGAGATCGACGGAAACATAACCAACGCTAAGGTAACGATTCTATTTTCGCGTTGCTGAGTTTGATGGTCCGGATACCGAAACGGGGAATATTGGCCATAATGGCCGTCTTCTGGTTGTCTGTGGTGGTGTATTGTGCAGCCTCCGAAGTTTCACCGCTTAACTCCACCCACTCGCTCTTGTCCGCTTTTCCTGCGAATGTGATTTGCTTATCGGTCTCATCACTTTGCGCATTAAAGAGCCGGATGTACAGATCAGCACCTTTCATTTCCATGGATACCAGCTCATAAGCATTGTCCTGAATGGACAAATACGACTGCTGCGCAGAGTCGTTGGCTTGTGCGTCAATCAAGGTGGCCACCAAGGGTTCGTTTGCGAGTTCTCCCTTTGTCCAAATCCGGTCGCTATCCCATTTGCCGGCGTGTGGCATCAGACTATAAGAAATATCGGTCGGACCGGTTATGGTATAGTCCCTGCCCCATAATCCCTTGCCCGAATATTGCAGCGTAAGTGCCAACGGGTGATCGCTGCCGTGTACATAACTGGTGGTATGGTCGGTAAACAGCGCTAGACTGTTATCCTTGCTGTTGCTTTCGAGATCTACCCAGTTTAACACAATTGCATGTTTAATCTCATCCCACCGATTGAAATAGGTATTTTCCAATTGGCTTTTGCACACATCAAAAGGAGCATTCTTATAAATTTGCTGATCGTTGATGGCAGCCGGGAAACAGACCAGCAGTTTATAACGGTCGTCATAAAATGCCTTTCTCGGGTTTTCGGCACTGAACGGAATGCCGACTTCTCCGATAGCATCATTTCGCTGCCAATCGATAAACACGCCCATGTCTATTTTCTCTTCGTTTTGTTGAAGCCGGATGGTTTGCGTAAAAGGATGCTCACCAATAAAACCATCAATCGCTAGTTGAAGCAACAGCGGCCCCTGTGCAACCACCCGTATACGGGCGGTCTGGTCGGCACTGGATATAAATCTTTCCTGCTCGCCGAAATAGCCTCTTAGTTCATTGAAGTGCCACGAACTGGCGGAGTCTACATACTCTTTGTTGTTCATCTTCTTAGCGATCAGGCTTTCGAGCACGCCGCCTTTTTCCGGATTGATAACGAGCCGGTATAAATCGCTTTCGAGCACATATTTACCCTTTTCCTTACGATACGATACAGCATGCCTGGTGGTTGCTTTTCTTCTCCGGATGGTATAGGTCGAATAGCCGAAAGAAGGAACGCTTGCCTGAAACAGCATCCATGTGCTCCCATCTTCGTTGATAAGCTGTGTGGGATAAGCTTTACCTTGCTGGTCGATTACCTCCCAAGAGGAACGAACCCAATTCGAAGGCACTTTGACACGGGCTATTTCATTCCGGTCAACAGCTAATGTATTGAATAGCTTAACCGCACTTTGTCCGCTTTTTCCATTCAGGGCATTCAGTGACCGATCAATAACCTTTTGGCTATTCTGATGGGTCACTCCGGTCCACTCGGTTACGTGATCAGCCCAGGTGCGCCCACCCTGAAGATTGTTGTAAGGGACAATCCAGCAATCGTGATGCTGCGAAAGCAGTAACTTGATCCATCCTTCGTCGATCAAACGCTTGGGCCACTGCATATTTCCGACTAAAGACCCAAACGCCGCCATTTTCTCGGCCTGTACAATCGTGTTCTCAGCCCCCCGGATCTCCTGCGCGAGCGTATTCATCACTTCACTCCCCCATACCAGGCTGGTCAGGACATCTTCTTGGGTAAAGTGCCAATCTTCATCGGGCGTTCCGATGGAATAATTGGCGATGTAGTTGCGCCAGGTTGTATAATGAGTAGGCGTATAAAATTGCGTGGTGTCCTGCCCCAGCCACGGTCCCTTTGCCCATCCCTGACTCCAAGCGGCATCCTGAATACACATTCCGACCGGATTTCGGATTCCCGCGTTCAACGATTTTTGGATATATTCCTTGCTGTTGAACCAGGCGATGCTTTGCCACGTCGAGCCCGGTTGAAGGTCTTCGATGGCATAACGGGGCACCGTAGGAATGGCGGTACCGTCGGGACCGATCCAATTGACCAACTCTCCCCCGAATGCCCGGGTATAACCGCCCCACATTGTGTTTGGGTTTTTGGTGGAAGCGTATTTGAATCCGAACGACTTCAAGATATAGGGAAGTGAGCTCGTAAAACAGGGTTCTTCGGCAGAGTAGGTGGTAAATACCGCCGACGGAAAATGTTTCCGCAACAACGCTATACCGTACGAGAATTGGCGGATATTGCTCTCACCGGAGGTCGCAAAGAAGTAGCTCTGTGCATACGTAGGATTAATATACTCGATCCGTCCCGTACTGGCCGACTGATCTTCAAACAATTTCTTGAATTCTTCATACGCTACGGGATCCCGCAACTTGACGACGTCCCATGTTTCGGGTTCCACTTCCATATTGACACTCCAGCCGGGATACTGCTTCAACATTTTATTGATAAAGGCCGTTTGTCCAACCGGATAGTGCCCGTAGACTCCACCGTGATAACCGTCGATAAAATACGCGTCTTGAGCCACTGCGGAATTGTGAATGCTCATTATGCAGAAAAAAAGTATTAAAAAAAATGGTTTCTTCATTTGTTTTGTTTTGCTATTCAATTTCCTGATTACCTTTTTTAGCCTTCGGTACCGAATCACGTTCATAAATTGGCCATTTGCTTCTGCGCGAACTTCCTTGTGAGCCGAGAACCGGTCGGCCCGGATGACAACGGCCCCTACCGGCTCCGCCTTTCCCCATATCACCTATAAACCAATCATTTCATAGGGTACGCGTACCCCCTTGACCCGATAATAATACGGATCAAGGTTGCCATCATCTTCTTTAACGTTATTTTCGTTATTTTCCGCACAGGCACCGAAATTAATGCTATAGGTAAGCAGCAGCTCATTTTTGCTGTTCTGCGACGCCGCGTGGATAATCGGCGTATATACCCGTGCATTATATCCTTTGTAATACTCCGAAAAGCTGTACACCAGTTTGGGCTCCGTAAACGGGCCTGTCGGGCTAGTGGATGTGGATATATACATATTGAGGGAGGGAATGCCGCAATAGAAACCTTGGTCCATGGTTAAATGGAGGTACTTTCCGTTTAAATAGGCGACGTTGTTCGTACCGTTTCCTTCATGGATCACGGCCGCTGACGCCACTGAAGGCGCAGACGTCCAGGCTGTTCCGTCCCAATAAGTCCAACCAGTTGGATTTTCGTGGGGGAATCGCGCCACATACAAAAGAGTATTGTACCCGAACGTCCCCGGTTTTGCCCGTTCCCCGTAAACATACACATACCCGTCATCGGATTTCACCATGCCGTCCTCGTAACTGATATCCAGCTGACCGGTCATGCCCGGTATGACCAGCCGTTCTACTTGATTCCACTCGTTGCCGGATTCCCTTTTCAGTTTGTAAATCGCCTGGTCGGTATCGTCAAGACCGTTTCCTTCACTGCCGTGGATGTAGACGTAATCGTCGAGTTCGACACCGGGGCCGACCCAGTTCCGGCCTGCGCCTGCCGGGATGGGACAGATGTTTCCGATGTTGTGATGGGCTCCCTGCCTCGTCATCATCGGCGACCTGGGATCCCAATTGTCTATGGAAGATTGAATGATGATGGAATTGGTATACGAGATGAAGCGATCACCGTAAAGCCGGCCGTTGGGAGTAAGATTCCCTTCATACCACGCATCCTGGGTAACCCAAAGTACGCGACCGTCGGAAAGCGGAATGCTGGTGCCCTGATCAAACGCCACCGATCCGGTAGTCCGGGCAAAAAACTGGGTCACGTCGCCATCCCGGTAGCTGTCTTTCGGAAGCTTGGTGAGGGTCCACCGTTGGCGTTCACTTCCCTGCTTTTCGGCGTTTACCACAGTCAGGTTTGCTACTCCAAGGCCGCTTAAGGTTAGATAGAGGCCGTTGGCCTTATTAGAAATCTCGTATTGTCCGGTCTCCGTAGATTCCTCGATCTGCCAGAGTTGCAGGTCGGCATTGGTCTTCAGCTCCGGATGTTGTGTCACCGGCGAACCGGCATCTGCAGCCTGAAGGAACATCCCGCTGTTCAGGTTTCGTAGCTGATAATAACGGATGTCATTTTCCGTAGTGTGATAGATGACATCCCACTCCTGCCACCGCTGAAGGTTGTCCGCCATGGTTGCCTCTGCCGCGGCTACCGTCATGGTCGCGTTCGCCCAATACTTTTCATTAAAGTCCATTTTCCCCGCTGTTTGCAACACCAATCCGGTTGACGTAGCGACACTGTATGTGCCGTAATCGGTAATTCCGGACTCATACACCCTGAATTCAACCTCCCACCGGCGACTTAATCCGGATGCGGAAGTGACCGTGTAGGTGATTCTTTTCGTGGCCGACACGTCGATCGGTTTGCCGGATTCCGGACTGATCGTCGCTTGGTCAGAAATGGTGATAATCGGTGTAATGTTCGTCAGATCGGTTTCGGAATCGACCCGCACCAATATCTTGAATACGTCGCCTTCCCTATAGATGGTTGCTGCCCCATGCTGGCCGCTTTCTAGTGTAAATTCTTTGATCATCCTACCCGGGTGGGGTGGCGTTTCGAATTGCTTATCGCAGGAGGCAACCAGGACAAATCCTAGTATCATGCTGAATATTGGACGTTTCATGGCTTTTAGTTTAATTTGGTCAGTTTATTTGACGGTTTCATCAGAGCCCGATTTGAACACCTAAATTGATTACCCGTTGATTTTGATAGGCATCTCCGGCCGTATTGGAAGTGACTTCCGGATCCTGCTGATAGAGCGAATAGTTCGTCCATGTCAACAAGTTGTAGCCACTCAGGTAAAGCCGTGCATTATTGATATCGAATGGCAACCAACGATCGGGTAGTTGATACCCAAGTTCGACCGTCTTCAACCGGAGATAGGTTGCGTCAATTAGCCAAAAGTCAGACAGGTAAGAGGAAGGACTATTGATGGTCGTTGGGTTTGTTGTTAATCGGGGGAAACGAGCAGTAGAAGCCGTTCCGGGAGTCCACCGTTGTTGATGGACCGGTTGAAACTGGCTCTGAAACGGCTCAATGCCGCTTCCCTGCACACTGAAGCTATATCCCGTTGTCCCTTGCAGCAGCACATTGAAACTGAATCCTTTATAACTTCCTCCCAACGTCAGACCAAAACTGGTATTTGGTATATCCGGCCTGCCGATTGCGGTCCGGTCGAAATCATCGATCACACCGTCATCATTTAAGTCTTTATAGCGCAGATCCCCCGGCTGCACTTCATAACCACCAGCAGGCTTGGCGCTTTCGGCGAGATTTTCTTCGGTATAAAAACCATCGAATAGATACCCCATAGGCTGGTACACCTGATGTCCTGTCAACCGTAACCACGGAAAAGCGGGCGTGGGTTCATCCTGAAAGAGCACCTTATTCTTAAAATAAGTCAGCACACCTTTTACGTTGTAATTGAACGCCCCGACGTGGCCGTTGTAGTTCAGCTCGAACTCCACCCCACGGTTCCTTACCCGCGCGATATTGGTGGGCGACACCCCTACTCCGATGTTGAGTGGCAGGGACTGAGAAGTGACCAATTGGTCATACCGGATGTTATGGAAATAATCAATAACCAGCGAAAACCGATTCTTCAAAACACTCAGATCCAGTCCGACATCAAACGAATTCTGCTTTTCCCAGGTCACGTTGCTGTTGCCGAGGCTGCCCTCGTAAATCGTGCCTACACGCTGATGGGTCTCTCCGAACGAATAGCTGCCCCCTGTGTTGTAAACCTGCTGGTATAGATAGCGATCGCCAGCCACTTTATCAGATCCCACCACCCCATAAGAGGCACGGAGTTTAAGCAGGTCGATGAAATCGAACTTATTCCTGATGAACGATTCTTTCGCCAGGTTATACCCTGCCGATATAGCGGGGAAAAGCCCGTACCGCTTATCGGCCTGGAAGCGGTCGGATCCATTGTAGGCTGCTGTGACATCTACAAGGTACTTTTCGTTGTAGTTATATCCGGTTCTGAATGTAAATCCCTGGAAATTCTGTGGGATCCAATTGGATTGTTTGTCTCCTTTTGTATGATAAGACTCCCGATTATAAAGCAATAACGTGTTGATTTGATGTTCGCCGAACGACCTTACATAATTGAAGTTGGCCTGTACATTTGCCCGGCTGTTGTAATCACCCTGGTAAGCACGGAGCGTATAGGGGCCCAAAACATATGGCGCGCCACCTTTGAGCTGGTAGGAATCCGTTTCCGGAAAATACTTGTATACCGGCAAATTATCCCTAGCCTGCTCACGCCCATTGGATTCAACACTCGCATAGGCAACACGGGCGGAAAACGAAAGTCCCTTTGTGATGACCTCCAAGTCCTGCGTTCCACCGAAGAGGATATTCATGTCGTTTCGCCGGTCCATCCGGTATCCGGCTGTTGCCAACCGGGCATTGATTGTCGGCAACAAGTCCTGCGTATCGTTGGCAAAAGCATAAGAGCCGTCGGGGTTAAGAAACGGGGCCGACCACGGACGGATTTTATTGAAGTTAAACACTTCGCCTACAATGTTGCCTGCCCTGGGCCCGTTTATCCGATTGAAGTTCGCCCGGAAATCGAGGCGTAATTGCAGGCTTTTGGTTGCTTGGACGTCGAGGTTGGATCGCAGATTGAACCGCCGGTAATAATAATTATTGTTGACCTGGTCCCCGTGATCTTCGAAATCATAGAGATTGCCATCCTGGGAGAACGCGCCGCCGGAGATAAAGTACTTGATACTTTCGCTGCCCCCGGTAACATCCACGTTGCTGTTCCGTTGAAAACTCACCGGTTTGAATATCCGCTCGTACCAATTTACATCCGGATAGGCATACGGAGCGTCCCCCAGCCGGAAGTGTTCCAGCGCTTCGGGGGTAAACGGCTGGTTGGTGTTGTCCCCTTCGGTATTGGCGATTGCTTCGTTCCAAAGCAGCGCACTTTCGTAGGCATTCAGGAATTTCAATCGGGTTACGGGGCTTTGCGCTCCGGTTTCCAACCGAACGTTGATTTTTGGTTTGCCGGATTCCCCACGGCGGGTTTTTACTACCAACACCCCGTTTGCGCCTTTAATGCCAAACACAGCGGTGGTCGACGCGTCTTTCAGGATCGAGATGCTTTCGATCTCGTTTACATTGATTTGTGACAGTTGCTCATACGTATATTCAATATCATCTACGATGATCAGGGGCTGGTTTCCATCCGGATTAAGCGAGCTTACGCCACGGATATAAAAATCAGAAGCATCCCTGCCGGGCTGTCCCGATCGCTGTACCGACACGAACCCAGGCAACCTACCTGCAAGGGTATTTTGCACATTAGCCGTGGGGATCTGCCGGATATCTGCTCCCTTAATTGAACTGATCGCGCCGGTGCTGGTCAACTTCTTAGTCGTTCCGTAGCCAACCACCACCACCTCATTGATATCTTGGACGTTCGACTGCAGGATCACCTCCACTTCCTCTTCACCGCTGACCGATCGTTCCTGTGTGATGTACCCCACGTTACTAAACACCAATACGCTCCGGTTCTTACCCAACGAGATGCGGAACCGGCCGTTTTGATCAGACTGGGCCGCATTGCTGCCGCCTTTCTCCCAGATGGTCACCCCTGCCAACGGTCCCTCTGCATTTTTTACGATACCGGAGACCAGTGTCTGTGCAACGAGTATAGCTGGTGTCGCCACCATGACCAGTAAAAGATATATACCCCTCTTCATAATTTAGTTCCAATAGAAATTAACGATTTGATTACCAACCCGGATTTTGTATCATTCGCGGATTTTTGATGACCTCACTAAACGGAATCGGTGCCAAATACATCCGTTCGTCGAAATTCATTTTCAACACAGGAGTAGGCTGGCGAATTATTCCGGTGCCTGTCTGATAGATGGTCATCCCGGACAACTCTTTGTTAAACTCCTGTTCAGCAATTTTCCATCTTCTTACGTCATAAAACCGATGCTCCTCAAAAGCGAGTTCCTTGCGGCGTTCGTTCCGGATAATTTCACGCATCTGCGATTGGCTGAGGCCGGCCTGAAGCTGGAAAGGTGCCAGTCCGGCGCGTTCCCGGATCTGCTCTACCGCGCTATATACCTCTTGGTCGGGCGCAGCCAATCGTTCGTTACGTGCTTCGGCAAAGTTCAGCAGTACCTCCGCATAACGAAATAGGATATGATCGTGGTTTACGTTACTATAATTGACGGCCGATTCAAAATTTCCCATAAATTTCCGCAGGTAATAACCCGTTTTCGTCTGCTGCTTCGTCCCCCCAGGCTTGTCGGCACCTCCTTCAAAAGTTTCGACCGGGCGGCCCAGCCAAGGGGCACCGTTATAGAAGATCGTGGCATAAAAGCGCTTTTCCCGGTTTACATACGGATCATTCTCGTTATAACCCGAATTGGGATCGTCGATGGGCAGCCCGTTTGCCATACCAAACGCGTTTACCAGCTCCTGGGTAGGGCTTGTCCGACCGTTATTGACACCGGCGGAATACCCGACAGGCCCATTGTTGTTCTCCACGCTGGTATTATTTCCGCCTTGTTTCGAAAATATACGCTCACGATTACGGGTTATGAAAACGTCTTTGAACTCCGGTTCGAGTGCAAAGAGATTCAGTTCCAAGATTTCCCGAGCCGCATTTTCTGCCACTTCCCACCGATTAGCTGAAAAGTCGGTATAACCCGTAAGGGAATTCTGCGGATCGATATTCCCCCCGTTGAACAGCGGGCTGGCCGCGTATAACAGCGCCCGTGCTTTGAGCGCTAACGCCGCCGCCTTGGTTGGTCTTTCGTAGAAAGCAAGGTTAAACGGATCGGTCCGCAAGCTGTCTTTAATGGCGTCACATTCACTGACGATAAACGCTACGCACTCCCGGAAATCCTGGCGTGGCAGTTCGATATTATCAGTCAGTTGGTATACTTTATTACCGAGCAAAGGGACTCCACCATGGCGCTTGACCAGTTCAAAGTAAAACAACGCCCTCAGAAAGCGGGCTTCGGCTTTCCATACCCGATTGAATGAAGTCCCGTTGGCCAGCTTCCCCTTTAAGGGTACCCGATCGATATTCGCTATAAAAATACTTGCGCGACGGATGCCTTGGTACCACGAAGCCCACCGATTATCTTGATAATTGTCGGACGTATACGCTCCCATCGCCAATTGCTGTACGGAGGTATTGGTCGGGTTTGAAGATACCGCATCATCCGTGGCGGCATCTAAAAAGTCGCCCCCTACCCGGTTCCCCGTTTCAGGCAGGAAACGGTAGCAGTCTAATAAAAACCGGTTAGCCTCGACGCCTGCAGAGTCGTTTTTATCAAATACCTGGTACAAGGTTTGCAATTCGATAGGCTCAACCTCTAGGTCGCTCTTACAGGCAAAAGCAGAGATTGCAAGTCCGACGAAAACAAACCATTTTAGATGCATGTAGTTCATATCGTTAACTGATTTCAGGTTTATAATTTGACATTTACCCCAAAACTGATCACACGCTGAATGGGATACGCGTTATCGCCGTTGATCTCGGGATCCAGCCGGTCATACGGTGTAACCGTAAACAGGTTCTGGGCATTGGCAAAAACACGGAGGGCCGAGACCCGTATTTTCCGGCTTAGGGAGAAAGGGAACGTATAGCCCAGGTCGACATTTCGTATGCGTAGGTATTCGCCTGACCGTGTCCAATAACTGGAGGTATTGAGATACGGGGTATTGGTCGGATCCGCACCGATTGTCAGGCGCGGATAGGTCGCCGTTTCGGCAGTCTCCGGCGTCCACCGCCCCAGCAGGTAGGTGTATCCCTGGCGTTCCCCGCTGCTGCCGAAGGAATAATCCGTTTGTTGATACGTGCGGTTGGCAGCTCCCTGTAGCAAAACCGCAAAATCCACTCCTTTGAAATTGAACCCAATGGTAGTCCCAAAATACAGTAGAGGCTTCGTATTGCCGATAGCCGTTTGGTCGTAGATATTGATGATGCCATCGTTGTTCAGGTCAACCAATTTGACATCTCCGGGATGCACATCATTTCCACCGAGAAGCGGGGCCGCGTCTGCTTCCGCCTGGTTTTTTATCAAACCGTCGGCGAGATAACCAAAAGTCTGCCCTACAGGCATTCCGGTACGGCGGTTCCAAGGATACATCTGGAAAACTTCGTTCATATACACCACTTCGGTGCGCATCCGCGAGGCATTGGCTGCAATAAAATAATGGAAGTCTCCCACCTGGTTCTGATACGTGATCGCAAGTTCCTGTCCTTCATACCGGTTTTTGCCGATGTTTTCGTTTGGATAGCCAATTCCGATTAGCTCAATAGTGGATCCCCGTTGCTGCAACAGATCGTAGTAGGTATCCCGGTAGTATTCTGCAGATAGGCTAAGTGAATTCCACAGTGACAAATCCAATCCTACATTGAACTTATGTCCTTTTTCCCAAGTCGCATCGACATTAGCCAGGCCTTTCTCCACCAAACTGCTCACGAACGAATATTCCGAACCCACGTCATATCCATTGACACCGTCTTGACCAAAGGAAGGCCGCCAGCTGTAATAACCCAACGCGCCTTCGTTCGTGTTGCCGGTCTTACCATAGGTCGTCCGTAATTTCAATTCCGTCAACCAATCGGATTGGCCAGCCAGGAAAGCCTCTTGGGCCACGTCCCATGCCAGGCCTACGGCGTAGAACAGTCCGAATTTTCTTCCCGGTTGAAAACGGTTGAAGCCGGAGTAATTAGCTGCGAACTCGGCAAAGTACTTCTTCCGGTAGGCGTAATTTGCGGTAGCTGCCACGTTGGTATGGATCGCAGGCAGATCAAACTGGTAATTTGCGGTCTGTTGATCCATGAAAATCCGTGCTCCCACCTGGTGCTCGTCGTTAATATGGGTATCGTATCCGACGCTTCCCTGGTAATAGATGAAATTTGCCGTCGATGTCGTAGCAAACGAGTTGGGCTGATCCGCTATATTGCCGTACCGTACGTATACGAGTTCTCCCTGTTGATTGTAACGGACATCGAACACCGGTTGCTGGCGGCTCCGGTCAATTAAGCTGGACGAAGTCGATGAAACGTTGAATTTACCCTTGGCATATAATCCCGGCAGCCACCGGTCAAACCGGTAATTGAAATCGAGGTTTGCCATCACGTCCCGGGTATTATCCAAACGATATCCCGATCCGGCAACCTGCTGATAAAGGTTGGTGGTATAATCGGAAGAACCGCCGTAACTGCCGTCGTCGTTAAAAATTGGATAGGCGTTATTTGGTGTAGCATGCAAGGCATTGAGTATGCTTCCTACACCAGCTCCCGGCTGCCGCCCCTCCTGGATCCGGCCGAACAGCTGGAGTCCGATGGTGAGATCGCTCGTCACATCGACATCAATGGAACTATTGATCAGGTACCTTTGTTGCCTTAAGTTGGTTTCATAATCAGACTGATCGGACGACTGGAACATACCGTCCTGGTTCAAATAACTTAACGACAAAGCGTAGCGCGCGGTCTTTGTCCCACCGTTTACCCCGAGGTTATATTTGGTGATGGGGTTATTCGTCTTCAATACGGTCTCATACCAATTCACATCGGGATACAAAAGCGAAGAATTCCCGCTTTTAAACGCGTCAAAGTCTTCCTGTGAATACACCGGCGGCCGCCCGCTATTTAATAAGGCCTCGTTGTACAAGTAGGCATATTGATGAGCGCTCAGCGGCTCGGGCTGTTTCAATGCATTCTGCACACCGGTTTGTGCAGTAAAAGAAATACGCGGAGGCCCCGGCTTGCCTTTTTTGGTGGTAATCTGCAACACGCCCCTGGAACTTCGTTGCCCCAAGAGGATGGCCGATAACGCATCCTTCGCAACAGTAACCGATTCGATGCTTTCCGGATCAATCGAGTAAATTTCCCGTTGTACCCCGTCAATTAACACCACTGGATTCTGTCCGCGTAATTGAAAAGCCACCTCCGAGTTGTCGCTTAGGCCGGTGCTGTATTTGGTAGCGTCTGTGGGCAGCGAACCTGCCAGGTCATTCGCGGTAATCGGAGCCGTACGTGCCGACCGGAATCCGCTGGTTTCCTGCGTGTATAATCCAGGCAGCCTACCGGTCAATGCATTCAGGTATAAGGGGGTAGGTGTCGATTTCAGTTGACTGTTATAAACGACCGCGACGGACCCGACAACCGAATTTCGGTCGCGTTTATCATGCAACACGTCAACCGTCACGGGTTCTTGCAGGTAATTCGGAACCATTGCCACAATGGTCGTCGCTTCAACTGCCAACGTTTTGGAATAGTAAGCAGGATGCCTAAGCAATATGCGCATATCCGGCCCCGCAACCGCGATATCGATCTCACCCTGTTCATCCGTCTCGCCCAGTAATTCCTCCTGCAACGAAAAGATTTTTACACCCGGCAACGGTTTCCCATATCCATCAACTACTCTGATGGGCCTGTTCTTCCCCATTTGATTAAACGCACAGCACCGAGCATCTGCCTTATCAAATCCTGCGTGCGCAACCTGATTTGCCGCAAGCAGCAGGAGTAAACCGGTTGCACTGATTTTTATATAGTGACTAAACATTTCAAGCAAATTTGGTTAGTATTTAACTTCATTCAACTGCTAAACAGCCCGCTTATTGACAACGAAACGTATAGCTAAAAGGCTCTTCGGTATTACCGTATCCTACGCGTAAGGTACCGCTGGCATCGGTATAGAAGTATTCAAGACGGGCGATCCGTTGGCCCATTTCGACATTGAAGAATCCCCTCGGCCAAAAATCCAGCAAAAACTTTTTGCCGCCTATGCTCCTGAGCCGGGTTTTATCAGTCTGCTCGTTAACTTCGTCAATAAGCAACCCTTCTTCATCAAAGCATCGGATGGTTAAATAGATATCTTCCTGGCTATCCAGTGCAGTGTGAGTAACGCCTGCATCAAATGTCAACGTGACGATATCGTTGTCCAGGCTCCTAACAGGCTGCACGGCGGCCAACTGCGGATTAACAAAGTCAATCGGGTCGCCCTCCCCGCCGGTAACTTCAAATACTTGTGAAAACGCAACCTTTTTATAATCCGTATCTTCGGGACGGAGGTTTTCAATGGAAGAACCGACGTAAAAGCCCAACCGGACCAACATGTTTTCTGCTCCGACGTTACATGCTACATTCACATCGAAACTGATATCTTCATTGTTGCGGAACGTATACGATTGGGTACTCCGGTATACAATCCACTCAAAATCGTCCACCAGATTCGGGCCGATTCCAAACATATTTTTGGCTGCCTGATGCCAGCTCAGGCCCGACACCGGTTCTATTTCTGAGTCCGGTATCATGCGCATGACGCCGTTTCCCTTCGGACTAATGAACGTTAACACCGCATTTTGCCGGGCATTCCAGCTTTTTGGAACCATGATGCCGGCAAGCAACTGGGTAGTATAGGTTCCCGGTTCCTCGATCCGAGGCTCTGCGCCGCTATGCATCACAAAGGTTACGCGTTCATTTACCATCGCTTGTTCGGGCACAGTCACCGTCAGGGCCGTCAGTCCACAATGCACCAGAAACATGGTCACGAAAAGGCCTACGACGAGATAAATATATATTAATGTATGAGTTGCCTTTTTCATCAGTTTTGGTTTTCACGTTCGAAATTAAATTGATACGTATTGCTTTCGCATCCGAGGCTGAAGGACAGGCTTAATTGCCGCTTGCCTTGAACCACCGGAAATTGGAATCTTGCCACCACGTCTTCCTGAACACCCTCGGGCGTCAACACCAGTGCAAATGGATATTGCGGGTCACTGAGCTTGTACGTACCGGGAGCATCGGCAATAAACGGCAGCTGATCGGCCAATGTGTAGGTTCCATCTGAATTAAATTCGATGCGGAAGCCCGAAAGGTCCAGGCGCTCGCTCAAATCCTCTCCATTTCTTGTAAGCTGGACCACTTTCCAGCTGCCGGTGATGTCTTTCACCGTCTCGGCTGTCGCCACGTTTGAAACTTCGTCCTCACAGGACGA
Organism: Parapedobacter deserti; assembly: GCF_042646065.1. Classification (NCBI taxonomy): domain Bacteria; kingdom Pseudomonadati; phylum Bacteroidota; class Sphingobacteriia; order Sphingobacteriales; family Sphingobacteriaceae; genus Parapedobacter; species Parapedobacter deserti. Next base: position 468,560 of record NZ_JBHRTA010000030.1, on the reverse strand, counting down.
AAGTCCTGTCAGCCCCAAAACCAGTAAGGCTGCAGATAATACGAAATTGACTTTCATTGGAATGCGTTGTTTTTTAATCGGGAATAAAACTCACGTGAATGATTAATCCTATCCATCAATATCCCGGATTTTGAATTAAATCGGTCGATTTTGCCACTTCTGATTGCGGAATGGGCCATAAATACATGCGCGGATTAAATACGCGCTTCCGCACGTCTATGGTATGATAAACGGTGCCGGAAGACGTTCGTACCGGTTCCGTGCCGTGTAATTGAGCATTTTCGACCAATTCCGCGATTTTCCAGCGCCTGACGTCAAAAAACCGATGCCCTTCGAAAGCCAGTTCCTTTTGTCGCTCATTTCGGATAATTTGCCGCATTTCAGCTTGGGTCAATCCGGTCCGCAGTTGATAAGGCGACAGCCCTGCCCGTTCCCGGATTGCTTCGACCGCTTGGTAAACCGCTTGGTCGGGCGAGGCAAGCCGTTCGTTACGTGCTTCGGCATAATTCAGTAGAATTTCCGCGTACCTGATGATGGGGAAGCACCGCGGCGTATAGGTATTAAACCAATCTGCCGCCACATCCCGATTGAGCATCTTGTACGTATAATACCCGGTTGGCGTCCCTTTATAGACCGCATCCTGACCGGAAGTGATGTTATTAGGGTCGGTTTTATCGACATAGATATTAACGGGCCGCCTTGCCAGTCCATCCCGGTGAAAAACCAGCGATTGATCCCGCGTAATCGTATTGGCAAACCTGGGGTCTCGGTCTTTATAAGGCTGTTCAGGGTCATACCCCGATGCCGGATCGTCGATGGGCAAACCATTTTTCATACCGAACGCATTGACGACTTCCAGGTACGGACGCGCACCGGGACTTGTAACGCCAAAGGTCGGCGGATTCCAGATTCCTTCCAGGTCACTGTTCGAAGCCTGCATCCGGGCCAATAGGTACTCCGTATTCTTTCGCAACTGGAAGACTTCATAGAACCCGTAGCCAGGTTCCGTTTCGTTATCCACATGCAGATGATATTGCCCGCCCGAACCTTCAATGACCTGCGCCGCAGCTTCCTCTGCCCGTTCCCACCGCGATGGGTTGACGTCAGGATAACCGACAACCGAACGCAAACGCTCGTCCGTTGCTGTCGACTCACCGTTAAACAGCGGACTGGCGGCATACAACAGCAGGCGGGATTTCAGTCCATAACAGGCCGCTTTGCTGATCCGTCCGTAATTTTCGCCGACGTGCATCCAAGGTAGGTCTTCTGCGGCAGCGTCACATTCATCCACAATGTATTCCACACACGCTTCAAACGTATTACGTGCGGCGGGAACAAGGTCTTCTTTCTGGTAGACGCTGTCGCCCATTAGGGGTACCCCCCCATAATGCTCCAGGAGAATAAAATAATAATACGCCCTTAAAAAGCGGGTCTCTGCCTTAACCCTTACTTTGATATCCTCACCGAATTTTGCGTCCGGCAGATTCTTGAGCATAATGTTGGCCCTTCGGATGTTCGTGTACGCCGTGGTCCAGGCATCTTTTGTGATCATATTTGAGTTTACCGTACCGGTGGCAAACTGAATAAATGTATTGATGCTTCCCAAACCGGTGCCTTCCGCTTCATCCGTGCATGCGTCCAACCCGCCCCCACCGAATCGCTTTGGCCAGGTAGCAAAACCGATATCCGCATACATACTCGAAAGGAAATCGATGGTGTAGGCGCTGTCTGAAAACACGACCTTTTCATTCAGATCGGTCGATTGCGTCTGGTCCAGAAAACCTCGTTTACTACACGACGCACCGACAAACGCAATTAGCATTGCGAAAATAAAATACCTCTTCTTCATAACTCAATCTATAATTTGGGGTAGTATAATGGTCTTGTCAATCGATTAACGTACCGAACCTTCTTTTACCGATAAAGGACTTAATGAGAACGGTCTGGATTCGCTATGGGTTCCCCGCTCAAAATTCGGCGTATCGCCCATTACAAACTCAATATCGCCTCCGTTGACGATGTCCGAATACGTGATGTAATTCTTGTCGTACACCTTCCCGTTCAGACGCGCCGACTGGATATACACCTGCTCCGGACCGTTGTTGATTGCGCGGATCGTAAAACGCTTTCCGTTTTCCAGGGTGATCGTTGCTTTTTCAAAAAGCGGACTGCCAATCACGTATTCGTCGGTTCCCGGGCAAACACTATAGATTCCCAGCGCGCTTAATACATACCACGACGACATCTGCCCCTGGTCCTCATCGCCCGGATATCCTTTTTCGGTGGCGTTGTACAGCTTCGACATCACCATGCGGACCTGCTTCTGTGACTTCCAAGGTTGCCCACTGAAGTTGTATAGATACGGAACGTGTTGTGTCGGCTGGTTTCCATGCGCATACTGTCCCATTTCCGCCAGTAACATCTCCCGCATTTCGTGAATTTCCCTTCCATAGGTTCCATATTCAATACGCTGCTCCATCGTGAAAAAAGAATCCAATTTTGCATTAAATCGCTCTTCACCGCCGATGAGGTTGATGAGACCGTTCACATCGTGTAATACCGACCACGTATATTGCCATGCATTTGCTTCGGTAAAAGGCCCGCCCCATTCGACAGGATCAAAATCAGGAAGCCACTCGCCCTGTGCCTGTCTCCCGCGCACAAAATTGACCTTCGGATCAAATACATTTTTGTAATTGTACATTTGCCGAGCAAACACATGTTGGTAAAAATCATTGCCGACCGCCTTGGCCAGCTGATAACCGCAGAAATCATCGTACGCATACTCCAATGTCTTTGCCGTGCTTTCATGAATTTCACCATACGGTATGTAACCTTTGGTAAAGTAGTCTTTCCACCCTTCTCTTCCATTGGACCCACCCCAAGGGCCTTTATTGGTCACCTCGTGGTAATACGCCTGCAATGCACTGTCAGGATTGAAGGTGCGGATTCCTTTTGCCCAAGCGTCGGCAAGCAACGATATGGCATGGTTTCCGATCATGACACCGGACATTCCCGGGTTGGACCAGGTAGGGAAAAAGCCGGCCTGTTGTTGTGCATCCAGCAACGACTGCATGTACCTTCCCTGCATTCCCGGATGTAAGATATTGCTTAGCGGAAACTGTGCCCGGAAGGTGTCCCAAAAGCCGTTGTCCGTATACATGTAGCCGGAATAGATTTTCCCATCGTAGGGGCTATAGTAGCGGGGATCGCCGTTGGCATCCAGTTCGTAGAATTTCCGTGAAAAGAGATTGGCCCGAAACATGCTGGAATAGAACGTAGCCTTTTCTTCCTCCGTCCCCCCTTCCACCACGATACGGTTCAGCAATTTATTCCAGATGCCAAAGGCCCTATTTTTTGTCGTTTCAAATCTTTTGGCATCGCCCAATTCCTGTCTGAGGGTCAACTCCGCTTGCTGGGGATCGATATACGACGAGGCCACCTTCACTTCAACGGTTGTCCCAGGGGCGAACTCCAGATAAGCCCCCACTCCTTTTCCCGCGTCATGCAGGCTACCTTCCTTTATGTGGTCCTGTGTGTTTTCCCAGGTGCCGAAACTTTTGAAATCCCTGTCGAACACAAGGACAAAATAGTTTTTGAAATTTCCGGGAACAAAACGGCCGTTATTGACAAAGCCGACAATCTTGCGCTCCGCTGGAATGATCGTTACTTCGCTATCCTTGATATACCCGTCCAACACCAGGTATGCTCTTTGCTTGCCGGGAAAACTAAAGCGCATATGCGCTCCTCTTTCGACAGGACTTATTTCAGCGCGTATGCCGTTATCGAATCGAACAGCATAGTAATGAGGCTTGCCTACTTCCTGCTCGTGACGGAATGCCAATGCACGGGCATCTTCGTTGACTACCAGGTTTCCGAGGCCCGGCATGAGTGAGAAAACTGCGTAATCGTTCATCCAAGGACTGCACTGGTGTACCTGCTGGAATCCGCGGATGGTATTGGCTTTGTATTGGTATTTCCAGCCATCTCCGTTTTTGCCGGTCTGAGCAGAAAAGAAGTGCACGCCAAATGGCAATCCGACGGTTGGATACGTGTTTCCGTAAGATAACGCCCACTCCGAATCGGTTCCCTGTAAGGTATTTACATATTTTACCAAATCCCGTTCTTGCCCAAAAGAAAATGCGAGCGTAAAAAAAACGACTGGCAATATTTTAATCTTCAAACCCATTTTTCACTGTTTTAGCTACCTGTTGAGTGATCCCCCAATCGTGATTAGGCTGGGGCCCCATGAACAATTCAAGTGTACCGCCTGAAACGATATCGTAAAAATCGATATAGCACTTGTTATATGGCTGCCCATTCAGCAATGCCCTTTGGATGTAAACATTGCCAGGTGCATTCTGATGGGCTTTGATCTTAAAAGACTTTCCGTTGAAATATTGCGGATCCAATGCAAATTCCACTTGATCAAAAAGCGGGCTTGTTATTTCGTAACGCGTATTCCCCGGACACGATGGGTGTATACCAGCGGCGGCCAGTACGTACCAGGCCGACATTTGTCCTACGTCCTCGTTTCCTACAATGCCTTCCACAGAATTTTTATAGGCTTTGTCGCAGATATGGCGGGTCCACTTTTGTGTCATCCACGGAGCGTCCAGATGATTAAAGAGAAAAGGCACGAGATGTACCGGTTCATTGGCATGATTGTAATAATCGTTCCACAACATATGGTCCGGCGTTTGTTCGAAGAAATTCGTGAGGTCTTGCAGCGCCTTACTGCGTCCCCCCATTAATTCAATCATGCCCGGAATATCGTGCGGGACGAACCATCCTTGCTGATAAGGATTGGATTCGATACTCCCATACCATTCTTTGGTGCGGGCACTGTCCGGCCATTCTTCCCAGGAACCATCGTTCCGACGGGGCCGGAACCACCCTTTTTCCGGATCGAAAATATTCCGGTATGCTTGCGCCTTCTGGCGAAAACGCTGTCCATCCTCTTTTTTACCTAATCCATCGGCTAATTGGGCAACACACCAATCGGTATACGCGTATTCCAATGTATTGGAAATGCTAAACGGTGGGCCGGTGTAGCCTAGTTTGTCGTTGCCGAAGAGCGCTGACGTATGGACTGCGTATTGGTATGCTTTTTCCACATCGTAATCCCTAATGCCCTTTACATAGGCATCGGCCAGCACGGACAACGCCGGGTTACCAATCATACACCCAGAATATGCATTCAATAACTCCCACCGTTCAAAATATCCGCGACCCGATTCATCGGCAAGTGAAATGAGCGAATTCAATTGGTCACTAACCAGTCGGGGGTTGATGAGGGTCTGCAGCGGAAATTGGCTGCGGAAAACGTCCCACCCGCTAAAAATGGTCCGCCTTGTATACGTTCCACGTTCATGTATTCGTTTGTCACCGCCGATAAACCGGCCATCGACATCCGAATACATCCGGGGATCGATCATCGTATGATAAAGCGCGGTATAGAATATCGTCTTCTGGTCATCCGTTCCGCCCTGCACTTTAATACCCGATAACGATTGGTTCCATAGTGCCAACGCTTCAGCCCGTACCTGATCAAAAAGCTTTCCTTCTATTTCACTTCTAAAATTGTTTTCAGCACCGTCCATATCGACGAACGAAATACCTACCTGCAACGTAATTTCTTCGTCTTCATGCGTTTCAAAGTCGGAGAAGAAGCCCAGGTGCTTTCCTTCCAATTCGGTCTGTCCCCGGATGATTTCCGCCTTTTCAACGCGTCGGAGATAGGATTCGCTCACGACGTCGTCCCGTCTCCGGGGCCAGTCATCCGGAATGTCGGCCCGCCAAAAGCCATGGTTATCCAGCGGCTTACTGAAACGCGCGTAGAAATAAACGGTATAGTCAGCGTTTCCTTCGCCATTTCCCCAGCCCCCGCCATCCGGTGTACACTTCATCCATCCTTGGATGGTTTGGTTATCAACCTTGCGGATATACTGCTGAACGGACGTACCGCCCACGCGCCTGGCCAGATCGATCTGTATCCGGGACGTCTTATTTTCGGGAAATGTGAACCGGATCATTCCACTGTGGGGGGCGGCAGTCGTTTCGACCCTGATTCGATAATCCGTGAGTTCCACGGCGTAGTAGCCCGGCTCGGCGACCTCGGACTCCTTATTATAATAGGAACGGTATCCGCCGATACTTCCATCCTCCTTCCCAGCAATCGTTTTCAGTTTCCCGGTGGTGGGCATCACCAGGAAATTACCGAGATCGCCGAACCACCCTACCCCACTCATTTGCGTAAACGCGAAGCCTTCTATGGTCTTGTGCTCAAAACTGTATCCTGGGCTGTTATCTCCTCCGGTTATGGTATTGGGGCTGACCTGCACCATGCCATAGGGCGTCGTCGCCCCTGGAAAGGTTTTTCCGAGCCCGTGATAAACCCCCGCGGCTCCGACGCTCGTACTTGCCCCGATAAATGGGTTTACAAAGTCCGCAGCGGACACGTTTTCCGCCTCCTTATCGCCCGAGCAGGCGCTGGTCAGAAAAACGACAACCCCCAGGCAATAGCCCATCCGCTTTCCCCTCGTAAATGACTGTCTCATCAATATGTTACTTTGTTCTACCTTACTTGTGTTATCGAATTGGGACAAGCCGGAATTTCCGTGTCTTCGGCATCGCCGCATTCTGTATATCCCTTACCAACTGGCCCTGTTGATCCTGCCAGGCTTTCCTGACCTCCGGCAACATGGCCTTCGCATACAAGTCTCTTTTTGCCCGTAACCAGCCATCGGTTGCAATATGCTGATCCATCACCTGGATTGCCCGGCGATTATTGGCATTCAGTAATCCCCTGGGCTGGAAAAAATTGTACTGTACCCACGCATAATCCCTGAACCTGCGTTCGATCTCCCATCGCTCTTCATTTAAATACATGACGCCCAGTGCTTGCTGGTATTGAGGTGTGTGGGTTAATGTCGCCAGGTTTATGCCTTGGGCGAAATCTCCCGCAGACCATATGCCGATTTCTTCTTCATCGATGAACAGCTTATGTTGCCCTTTCAGTCCTTTCACGACCAAGCGCTCCTGATTCATTTCCTCCATGAAAGGAATGGCCCGCAGGGCATCGTATTGACTTTTTTTACTGCCCCACCCCCGTGGAACGGTGTCCAACGGATAGGGCAGCGAATTGGCTTTGTAGTCAAAATCAATACCCGTGGGCGTCTTCTTGATGTTTGACAAGCGGCAATTGACAGCAGAAACAATTTTTTGACTACCGGCGTCAACGATTATTTCGGCGACCTTGTTTCCCGCAAACCCCTGTGCCTTTAGAAACAGGTACGCCATTACCATGTGTCCGTCGTTGTCGGGATGAATACGATCGCTACCGCAAAGCGCGAATGCCGGATCTTGCTGCTGGATGCGTTCATTGATATGTGTCATCGGCCGATTAAGGTCGAGAAACTCCCAGTTGTTTGATTGAGCGGACGCCCTTTGAAAATCCACGATGCGGAGCATTGCCGCATTTTTCCCCTTTAAAGGTAAATTTCCCTCAATCACAGCACCTTCGTCATAAGGGGAGCTCCCCATCAAGACAATCCGGGTGTCGCTAAGTTCCTTAAACCGTTTTTCCATTTCCTGAAACGCCGCGGCGGATTCCTTTACTTTCTCATCGGCAAACTTATCCGGCTCCGAGCCGTTATGTTCAAGATAACCTGAATCGTTCATGCCAAACGTCGTCACAAGCACGGTGGGATGTTTACTGAAAACATCTCCATCCAAGCGTTTGACCATTTCGATGACCCGATCCCCGCCGATCCCTGCGTTCTGTATCGACATCTTCATTTCCGGAAATCGCGTCATGTAATAAAGCCATATGTATGCGTGATAATGCCCCCCATCGGTGATGCTATTTCCTAAAAAAACGACCCGGTCATCGTTTCTGAACGGAGTGATTTCCTGAGCCCGTACCGTTGCGCCCACAAAGAAGACAAACGGAACAATGGTGGATAGCCAAGCGATCACGGAAAGACGATTGTTCATATCGGTGCTTATAATTTTAACGTTTATAATTTAAAGGTTAAGCGTTAGCCGGAATACAGGTTTCACCTGATTTCCATGTCGGCAAATTTATACACCAAGAGGCCCACCTGCATGCGCAAGTAGGCCTCTTGGTAAGACAATTTTATTTTTAAAAAATATAAAATTCTTTAAACTAGCAACTTAACAACAGCTAGCGGCGGGCAGTTGGTAAATACACGAGAATCTATCGGACAGGAAACGTACCGATTTTTTTAACTTTTTCTTCAAAGTGATCGATGTCGACAGCGGCTTTTCCCTTCACTTTGCTTTTATAGTTATAAATCGTTTGTATGGAATACCTCAGAAACGTAGCAATTTGATTGACATCTGTTATACCCAGTCGAATCAAGGCAAATATGCGGAGCTCGGTGTTCAGGTGATCTTTTTTAAGCACATACCGCTCCTCCTCCCTGAGCAACGCATTGAACTCTTCCACGAAATCCGGATATACCTCCAGGAACGTGCGGTCGAAGTCCGTATACAATTCCTGTGCATCTTTTTCAAGCGTAGCCGTCGATACGCTCAGCTTTTGTAATTCGTCCAGCTGTCCGGCTTTGATTTTCCTGTTTACAGTTTTCCGGAACTCGTCCAACTTATCGAGGTATACGGCGCATTGGTTAATGTAATAGCCGATATACCGTTCGCGTATCAAGTTAGCCTCATCCAGCCGCTGGTTGACGGAGACTAATTGTTCGTTAATGGTATTCAGGTTCCGCTTGGCTCGCGATACGGTTTTTATCTGTTTGTAAAGAAAGTACAAGGTAACGACCAGGACAATCAGGAAAATGCTTATTGCCAATGCATAAGATCTTAAATTTTTTCGTTGCTGTTCGATCTTTGCCAGGTACATAGCCTCAATTTTGGGTTGCGTACGCGCGATCACTGCATTCCGGAAGCGAGAATTATAAAAATTTGCGTCGTCAAGGGCCGCGTGGATATAATTGTAAGCCCGGTCTACCTCTCCCTGCTCGTATAAATAGATAGCCAACGTCAATAAGGATTCGTTTTCTTTCACGGCCAGCCTCACATCCGTTATGGCTGCAAGCAACAGGTACTTTTCCTGCAACGATTGATTTCCGAGTTCTTTGTGAATCATAGACAATCCCATCGCAGCCATCGCATACCCGTGGGAATCCACCTGCTCCCTCTTAAACAATTCTGTCTGGATCTCGGCAGAGGCTTCAAAGGCGCCTTCTGCCTTCAGCTTGAACGACTTTTCCTTCAGGTATGTGTGCGACTCCTTTCCAAGCAAGTTCATCAATGTATCCCTGCATCTCGAAATTTCCCGTATATGTACCGCTTCGTACTTCGGATGATCGGTATATTTTATCAGATTTTCATTATATCGGATGTAACCCCAACAATAAAATACCTTTAGGTGATGCGGCAATGCGTCGTATTCAATGACATCAAACACCTCGGCGGCTTGGGTAAACAAGCCCGATATCGATAGCACAAAAGCTAATCTCAATCGGCTCTCATCCATAAATTCCCGGTTGTTCAAGGTTTTTGCCAATTGAATATTATGATCTATGTAACCCAGTGCAGAATCACATATAAATGACTGGTATTCGGCTATTAGCTTGGTGTTCAATTGAAAGCGCTTTTCAGGCGAATGCTCATGTTTAAGCAGCCGTTTTATTTCGTCAATTTTCTGCTCCTTTTCCGACATGTAAACCGTGCGTTTTGCGATGGTTTTATCCAATACCTGCAACAGCGAATCTATTTCAGCGCCCCGGCTCTTCGGAAAGGAAAACGTACTGGAACCCAGTACAGCAATTATGATGAATAACAGTCTCTTCATTTCAGTAGCAATAATTGGCTGGCAAGTTGCTGTGAAGTGCAAAGCTAAAGAAATATACGTAGAAAAAAGACCGTGAACGGATACGGAGGGGATGGATAATGTTTGGCACTCGAATTGGGAAAAGCTGAACGCTGAAAGCCGGCACGGCTAATCTTGCGCCGGGCAGCACTACTGTTTCCGTAACGTATAATAAAAATGCGACACGTCCTCTTCTTCCGTAGGGCTTGTTTGTCGGTAAAAGTCAATCGCGTAGCTATCAGCTTTGTCCGCCTGTACAAAAACCTCTTCATAGCCCTGCTGCCGGAAGTAGGTTGTGGCGGCCTTAAGCAGCGCTTTCCCCACCCCTTTCCTTTGGTGCTGGCGTGACACCGCCAAATCGTAAATATAAGCCAACGGCTTTGTGGAGTAGTACTGGTTCAGGGTGTAAGCTGTCAGTCCCCCTATTACGGCGTCTTCTTGTAACGCAATGAAAACGTGGAAATCGCAATTTGCCAATAGGTTGCTCAGGTATTCATCTGCCGGCAATTCGAAAGCTTCCATTTCAAATACGTCTTTGAAGAGGCCGATGAGGTCTTTAAAATAGGCAAGGTCTTTTGCCCGCAGCTTCTCTATACGTAGATCATCCATATCATTATTTTTAACGACAGACCTAAGCTCAAAGGTATCGCCGCTACATGTTGTTATCATCCATCGCCGGCATATTGATTTCCTTTACACAGCTAGCGTCTGAAGTGGAGATGATAAATTTAAGCGCCAGGATCACATCTTGTAACGGTATCTGTTTTACCGCGGTCCTTTCAGTACCCGCATCCTTTAACCCATCCGCTTGGCTCTCCATCGCTAAATACCCTAAATTTAAAACGGAGACTCCGATTCTGTTCCCACGGAGGTTTTCTCGTAACGAATGTACAATACCCCGTAAAGCAAATTTGGTTGCAGAAAACGTCACTTCCTTCCCATTGTGATTATCCAATCCCCAGGTCGACCCAATTAAGATTATTTTTGCCTGATCGGCTTTTTTCAGATTCTCAATCATGGACTGAATGCTCAAAATACAGGACGTTAGGTTGGTATGGATAAGGTTGATTACCTCTTCAGGCGTATTGGTAACGAAATTATAATCGTCCGAAAACGCATCGCTTTCCCAAATACCGACATTATAAATCAGATAGTCTATTTTAGTATGACCTATATGTTGTTTGAGAGTTTTGACGCTCTCGGCCGGACTGGATAAATCAGCAGAAATCCAACGGACATTGGGAGTTTTCGAAAGATAGTCCGGTTCACTCCGTGAAATACCGAAGACCTGATCGTCTCCATCTGGAAGGTTGAGTGTAATGGCTCTCCCAAGGCCCTTGCTTACTCCAAAGATCAGGTATGTTTTTCGCTCCATTAAGCCTTCTGATTTTTTTAAATATATACGACGCACAGCCATTTTCTATTATCTTCTTTCGGTGCCCGGTTCCCCTATCGGAAAGATTTGAATAATAGGAATTGCCCTCATAAACTGGCCTTGTTGGCCGAATGCCACTGTTACCTTTTGCAAGTCAGTGACAAAAGTAAACAAACAACATTTCTCTTTACCGCGAGAAACGTTAAAAACATGTAATATTGATAAAATCGGCAAAGCAACGCTGCTCATCTTCAACAATTTTTGGGATAAACCACAGAAGTAGGTTTCCAAATTGCCTTCCAACCAGTTGGTGTGAGACTTTCCGGGTGCAGGTGGCGGCTTTGATGGAAAAGGTGTTCCAAAGGTGCGTTGCTGAAATGGTAACCATTGGCACTTTCGGCAATGAACATACGCCGCGTGATGCAGAAGTAATGAATTTGTTTAGGTCTTCAGGGTCCAGAGTTAATAGTACCTCCGAGGTAGACATGCAAAATATGCAATATCCGTCAGCTTTTCAGAAACGAAAGGCAGACATTGACAATATCATCGAACATTTTTTTGCTGCCATCAAACTTCATGGTTACGCGGAATCCGTTTAATGAATTAAAGACAAACCGTGCCATTGAACGTGCGGGATACTTTGTTGTAAAGATGCCCTGGTCCTGCCCCTTCTTTATCGCCTTGCAGAGCGCTTCCTCCGTGTCATGCATGATGGAATTGGCTATTGCCCCTACCTCGCTGTCAATGGGGGCCAACTCAACCGCGGAATTGACCATAAAGCAACCCTTTGACCGGCTTGTGCCGACAGCCTCGACTTTTACGGTCTCGAAAATGTATTTGACGTAAGCTTCTATGTCTTCAGCTGTATCCAATCCTTTTATAACAGGGTCTATGCGTTCTTTGCGATAGCGCTGCAACGCCTTTATAAAAAGCGAATGCTTGTCGCCGAAGGTATCATACAAACTTGAGCGGCTAATACCCAGATTGTCCACCAAATCCTGGGCGGAGGTAGCGTTGTAGCCTTTCTGCCAAAAAACATGCATCGCTTTTTCCAAAATGACATCCTGATCAAATACTTTCGTTCGTGCCATAAAAAATCTTTGTAAGGCAATTAATTGCCTTACAAAGATATAAATTACGGAACGATCATTCCAAATATGGGCAAAAAAAATTATATCCGGAATGTGTTTACGGAAGCTGCGCCATCAACCGTAAATTCGCCACCCGAAATAAAAGAAGCCTCATCGGAGGCTAGGAAGGCAACCAATTTGGCAACTTCTTGGGGCGTTCCGTAACGTTTGAAGGGAAACTTGCTTTTAATAAGCGTATGAATCTCATCATCCGCAAATTGCCCCTTGTGAATCGCGGGGGTTTCCGTCATCGCAGGGGCAACGGTATTCACCCTGATTTTCCGGTCTGCCAGCTCTACGGAAGCAGACTTGCTATACGCCGTAAGTGCAGCTTTTGTAGCGGAATATATGGCGGTCCCGTATGCAAAAGTAAATGCACTGACCGAAGTCATGTGAATAATGGCCCCTCCGTCTTTCATGACGGGAATAAACTTCTCGGTCGTGAAAACGGCTCCTTTGAAATTGATGCCGACGAGTTCGTCAAAGATGGACTCCGAAATCTGCCCTATCGGCTCTTGAAAAGCGACACCGGCGTTTACGAATAGCACATCAACCTTACCGAAATCGGAGGTTACTTGCGCGGCCAGTTTTTCCGTATCGGTTATACTTGCGGCATCAGCACGGATACCGATGGTATGGCTGCCCAACTCCTGCACCGCTTGGTCAATGGCGGTCTGATTGCGGCCCGTAATCACCACCCTTGCACCTTGCGCAGCGAATTCTTTTGCGGCTGCGTAGCCAATTCCTGAACTGCCGCCTGTTACAACTGCGACTTTGTCTTTTAGTTTGCTCATTTTTACCATTTTTGAATTAATAAATGCTCTTCCATTATGGAACGATCGTTCCACAAATCTACACGTTTGGAACAATCGTTCCAAATAAAAATAAAACAACACGCTTCGAAACGCAGCATTCGGTTTTCTGTACCGTCAGGCGATCGCAAATCAGGACAACGAATCCAGGAATTTTAAGATATCAGCGCCTATTTCTGCCGCATGTGTTTCCAGCGCAAAGTGGCCGGTATCATAAAATTTTACGATGGCGTCAGGAATGTCACGTTTGTAAGCTTCTGCGCCGGGCGGCAGAAAAAATGGATCCTTATTTCCCCAGACAGCCAGCAGACGGGGTTTCCATGTGCTGAAATAGGCTTGAAATTTCGGATACAGCAATACGTTGTTTTTATAATCGCGTAAAAGATCTAACTGGATTTCATCCGACCCGTGGCGGTCCAGAAAATACTGATCCATCGTGATCACTTCCGGGGCGATCAGCGATTCGTCAGAGACGCCCGTGTAATACTGGAACTTGGTGCCCGCTAAGGTGACGAACCCTCGTAATGCATCCCGGTTTTCTTGCGTGTCGTGTTCCCAGTATGCTTGTATGGGTTTCCATCCTTCGCCCAGCCCTTCTTCATACGCATTTCCGTTCTGTGAAATAATGGCGGTTATCTTTTCCGGATTGGACATAGCCAAACGATAGCCCGTCGGCGCACCGTAATCAAATACGTAAATAGCGAACTTCGTCAACTCAAGGTGCTCAATAAAATCTTGCATGACTGATGCCAAACGGTCAAAGGTATAGGTGAACGTTTTCCGGCTTGGAGCGCTCGAATAGCCGAACCCGGGAAGGTCTGGAGCAATGATACGGTACCGCCCGTTTAATAACGGAATCAGGTTGCGGAACATGTGCGATGAAGTGGGGTAACCGTGCAACAGTAAGAGTACGGGAGCGTCTGCCGGACCGCTTTCTCTGTAAAAGATATCCAGGCCGTTTAGCTGCGCGGTCCGATGGTGGACGGCTCTTGGGTTTCTTGTGTTTGAATGTGTCATAACGCATTAGCTTTGTGAGATTATTCAAATATAAAGCGTAAATTTGATTGTTATAAATGATTTAAATCAATTTTAAAAATCATAATTTGTGATAAATGAGCGATAATGATCTGAAATTATTTGAGGCGGTAGCGTTTCACGAAAGTTTCACCAAGGCCGCAGAAGAAATGTTTACCGTGCAATCGAACGTAACGGCGCGAATAAAAAAGCTCGAAGAGGAATTTGGTGCGGCGCTCTTCACCCGGACCTCAAGGAACGTGAAATTGACCAACGGGGGAGAGACACTGTTGCGATATAGCAAACAGATTAACCGCCTCATCGAAGAGGCTAAAGAACGGCTTGGCGAAAAGGAAACGGTTAAAGGCCTGATTAAAGTAGGCTTTCTGGAAACAATGTTGGTGGTCAAGGGTCCTGAACTGGTGAATGAGCTGGCAAGCCGGTATCCGTTTGTGGATTTGGAATTCAAGTCAGCGATGAAAGACGTGTTGGTAAATGATGTGCTTAACTACCGATTAGACGCCGCATTTGTGCCAGCACCGCTGAATCATCTTGATTTAGCGCAAATATGGGTTAAGGAGGAAGAAATTGTCGCCGTAGGGCCCGACGACTGCGCAGGTTTAAACGGCATCTTATCGCAAACGCCGCTAAAAGCAATTGTCTTTGACCAGGACTGTGTGTTCAGATCAAGACTGGAAAATTGGCTAGTCTTTAACGGGATTTCCAATTACCACAAGACAGTGATGAATTCGATAGAAGGGGTAATCAATTTTATCGAATCCGGGATCGGCTTCAGCTTTTTGCCCGGGGAAATTGTGTCTACCTTTTATCGCAATAGAAAAATCAGAACCTTTCCTTTACCCAAAGAGTTCGGGATGATGAAGACCTATTTGATTTATCGGAATGATATCCCCAGATCAACGGCGTTAACGGCCTTCGCGGACATAGCAAGCGCAACCATGAATGCTGAGCCGATGTAACCGCTCGCGGCTATAAAACGTTTGGGGCGATCGGATGGTAGTCCCGCAATCCGTGTACTTTGAAACCATTGATAAAAACCTTACTTTTGCTGCCATGCAAAGAAAAATAAGCATGTATTACAGTAGACCATGGACTGCCACCTAAGTGATGGGCAGTACAAAATAATCAAATCATAGTTTTCCGGTCCGACGTTCCTAACACGAATGCACAAAGGTTCTATTTGCCGCTATAATTAGGATCTTTCGTCATTTGTAAAATGCTGGAGAATACTGCCTTATCACTTTATCGTGATCCAGGTTAACGTATTCATCCAAATTCATTTTCAAGTGACTAAAAGGAAGTTGCCTGTCCGATTTACGGGACAGCATTTTACCATAGATAAGACCCTCATTTCTGATTCAATACGGCTTGCTAGTCTGAAATATTCAGACACCGTACTTGATATAGGTGCCGGCAAAGGCTTTCTCACCGTTCATCTGCTTCATCACTCAGGAGATGTTATAGCAATAGAAAAAGATACCGGTTTGGCGAGCTACCTGAAACATAAGTATAGGCATTACACGAACCTAACAATATTAAACATTGATTTCTTGAATTTTCGAATTCCGGCAAGACCATTCAAAGTGGTTTCGAACATCCCTTATGGTATTACATCGGATATTCTGAAAATATTGATGTTTGCCAACTTAGAGAATTTTAAAGGTGGTTCAATAGTAATGCAATTGGCTCCTGCCCGAAAATTGACGTCCAACAAAATCTATAGCCCCTATGCCATTTTTTACAGGACATTTTTCCATATGAAACTGCAATACGAGATTAACCCAGCTAGTTTCATGCCTCCTCCGACTGTACAATCCGCCCTATTATGTATCGAGCCAAATGGTATCCGAATCGAGCACGTTCATAAAGAAAAGTATCTTCGGTTTATTCAAAAACTTATTGCAGTTCCTGGGACTAAAACCAGAACTGCACTAAAAGCTATATTCAGGAAATCACAAATTGAGTCCATCTGTTCAAAGCATAGTTTAGACCCAGGTATCAACGTTGAAAACGTTAATCCTTTCCTCTGGAAGGCGTGCTTTAATGAGATGTTGAAAGTAGTGCCAGAGAAATTTCATCCGTAGTGGCGGACAAGTTGCGCGGTGCTCTGGAGTGGTTAAGGTAGGAAGCGACTATTATGATGACAATTAGTATATAGATTTGAGAAAATTACGTAATTTTTAAGTCGTTCCGTTTTCAACGTTCTCGTCGCGTTTAAAACGAAGCCCCGAAACGGGGAGAATCGGGACTTCTTAACTAACCAATTATAAACCTAAATTATGAAAAGACAATTTTTGAATAACTGAATATTAAACGCTCGGTAGCCCCACTTTGTTACAGCAACAATGTTAAAAATTTATGAAATAACAAAATTTCCGCCGTCGCAATATTACCTCATCGCCCGATACCCTTTGGAGGGTAAAAAAACTACGCGGGACTTAAAATGGCATGTGTAGTCCCGGGCCGGGTGCAGGGTTGTGGTTTCATTTAACAGATAGCATTTTATCGAGTGCAAACTTTCCGCTGCCATTCAAAAAGACTGCTATGCATATGCCAAGTACCAGAAGATGGTATTCGATTCCTTCTCCCGATTGGTTGCCAAACCAGTTCATAAAAAAGCCGAATTCGATGTGAGAAGAAAAAATAATGCCTGTAAAAAGAATAAAGAATGCAATAGCCCATAGCCTCGAAGCCAATCCGGCTAAAATGCAGATTGACCCAAAAAACTCGATAAGAATGACCAAAAGCGAAATGAGCCAGGGCAACTGCACATCTTCAGTCAGATGTAGCATTTCCTTTTGAAATCCGGGCCCGCCAAACCATCCCAGCATCTTTTGAGCTCCGTGAGGAAGCATGACGATTCCAAGCGTTAGACGCAATACAACTCCAGTCCAATCGTTACGTACGCCAAAGAGTTTTTGTTTCATATCGTTATGTATTAGTATTTGGCTACAAAACTCGCCAGCGATGGATGGAAACAAGTTAAAGTAGTTTAATAAATCAACTTTTACCTATTTTCCTCCGGAGCATACTTAAAAAAACGGGTGTGATACCAAGATAGGAGGCTATATTCTTTTGCGGAATACGATGCATCAGGCCGGGATATTTCTCAACAAACTTCAGGTAACGGTGCTCTGCCGGCAAGGAAAAACGCTCGTTAATCCTTTCCAATTGAGTGACATAAGCATTTTGAACCAGTAACCGAAAGTATCGTTCCATTTTCGGGATGTGCAAATATAGCTCTTCCAAACGGTCCTTGGTGATTTGCAAAACTTCGGCGTCTTCTATTGCCTGAATATAATAGAGGGAGGGTTGTTGGGTCAAAAAGCTCAACAAGTCGCCTACCCACCAGTCTTCTACAGAAAACAGCAGGGTCCGCTCATAACCGTTTTCATCCACTGCATATGTTCTGAAGCAGCCTTTGAGAACAAAGCTCTCCGCTTTACACCGTTGGCTTGCCCGAAGTAGGAAGTCTTTCTTTTTAACGTTAACTGTTGTAAAATATGGGATAAGCTTTTCGCATTCTATTTGGTTTAACCGGATATGTTTCTGGATGTGTTCAATCAGCCTCATGCTGTCCATGGCCTTGCACCTCACTTTTTTTTTCAAGCAAGTTACATAATAAAAGAATCACCGCAAATTTTCGGATTTATACCAGTTTGACCCGTTTGATGTTTTCTGCGTGTTCCCGATGTAATACAAATTCCTTTTGGTGCAGTTTAGGATTTCTATTCGGTCTTACCCAGTTCCAAAGCTAAAACTCCTCCTACAATCAGTATTATTCCTGCGACCTGGATAACACTCAACGGTTCATTGAAGAAAAAAGCTCCGAAAAGAGCTAACAGCGTTATCCCTAAAGCTGCCCAAATTCCATAGGCTACACCTAATGGCATGCCATTTTTTAGGGATAGCGACAAGAGAAAGTATGCACCTACTACCCCAAGTACTGCAATGCAGGACGGCCAAAACTTACTGAACCCATTGGACTGTCGTGTCGCTATCGCGCCGGCTATTTCAGCCATAATTGCACCCAAAAGAAATAGATATTTCATACTATATTAAATTTAAACAAAGATAATTCGACCAAAACAGACTCGAAATATGGGGCAAAAGAATCATATGGAAAATATTATCACTACCCGATAACTGGAAAGTCATCTGTTGTATTCGTAACTTCGCAATGTCATTATCAACTAATTGAGCAACTTATGTACGTTAATAAAATTCCGTTGACACTTGATTATGGCGTGTCCGTCACAATGAAAGTCATCGGAGGCAAATGGAAACCCTGTATAATAGATTGTATCGCAAATGGAATAAGTCGGCCTGCGCAGATTCAGAAAGCGATAAAGCAGGCCAGCCTAAGGGTAATAAATCAACAACTCGCCGAATTATTGGACTACGAAATTGTCTCAAAAGAAGTATTTGAGGGATATCCGCTAAGAGTAGAATATAGGTTAACACCTTTTGGAACTACGTTGTTAGCCGTCATCGATGCCATGCAAAAATGGGGTGATGCTAATGCGGAAAAGGTAGCTGACATAGCAGTGAAAAGGAATGAAAATATCGTTTTATAACGTACTGATGCGTTAGCTATCGACATCAAATAAGTGCCATGGTTCAGCTTTCATCACTTCAAGGCAAGCACAAATTCACGGAGCGTCTTTATGAATTATTTTAACGAGTTGGCGAGATTGCTGGATCGGGAACAAGCTTTTGACAAAGCCCAGCATGAAGCATTGCTACTGCAGCGCTCGGTTCAGGAACGGATTGCACTTGGCGTCACTTGGTTTCCGATTGCGATAACGAATAGCGAATTAGGACGGGGTGATTACCTGACCATCACGGTGAACCGAACCAATCACTTGGAAGAGGGGCATCGGTTCAGGTTCGGCATGCCGGTATCCTTGTTTTCAAACCATAGTCCCCAGAAAGATCGACTTCATGGGGTCATTGCGTTTGCCGGTCGTGACACCATGCGGATTTCGTTCCGGGTAGACGAACTTCCTGCATGGAGCCGTGGGGGCAGGCTCGGAATCGACC
This sequence comes from Parapedobacter deserti, assembly GCF_042646065.1. NCBI lineage: Bacteria > Pseudomonadati > Bacteroidota > Sphingobacteriia > Sphingobacteriales > Sphingobacteriaceae > Parapedobacter > Parapedobacter deserti. The sequence goes on along the minus strand of NZ_JBHRTA010000030.1, from coordinate 449,306 downwards.
TGCTGTTCGACGAAAATTCGTACAAAGAAATGCATCGTGCGCTGGACGAAGCCAACCTGGCGCTTAGCAACGAAAATCAATACAGCCTGGTAAGGCTGCTGCTGGGCGAAGCCGACGCTCGAGTGCCACCCCACAACCCGGCATACGAAAACGATAGCCTGAACCCCAGCCAGAACAAGGCGATAGCGCATATACTTGGCGGAAATCCCCTGTCCATCTTGCACGGGCCTCCCGGCACGGGTAAAACAACGACGCTGGTCTACGCCGTACAAGCTCTCCTGATGCAGCAGCCACAGCAGCTCCTTATCGTAGCGCCAAGCAATACGGCCGTAGACGTGCTGACCGAACGCCTTGATGCGGCCGGCGTATCGGTAGTCCGCATCGGCAACCCGGTCAAGGTTTCGGATCACTTACAAGAGCTCACGCTGGATGCCCGGGTAGACAACCACGCCTCCCGTAAAACGGTCAAGACACTGGAGAAGCAAGCCCGAGCCTATGTCGACATGGCGCATAAATACAAACGCAATTTCGGAAAGGCAGAGCGTGAGCAACGGAAAGCGCTGTTTGATGAAGCACGCAAAATCCGGAAGGAGGTTGATCAGTTGCTGGATTATATCGTTCAGGACGTATTGACTAAAGCGCAAGTGATCACTGCTACGTTGGTAGGCGCCAACCATTACACCATTCGCGATCGGCAGTACCGAACCGTTATTATCGACGAAGCCGCGCAGGCGCTGGAACCCGCTTGTTGGATTCCCATCCTGAAAGCTGATCATGTTGTCCTGGCGGGCGACCATTGCCAGTTGCCCCCAACGATAAAATCAGACCACCGCACCTCTGGTGGATTATACCACACGTTGTTCGAAAAATTAGTTACACGGCACCCGCTCAACGTATCGCTGCTGGATGTGCAGTACAGGATGAATGTCCAGATTATGAAATACCCATCTGTTGCCCTTTACGCAGACCGGTTACAGGCAGGGCCAACCGCGGCCCATTGGACATTGTGCGGCGATGACAGCCCGATAATATTTATCGATACGGCTGGTGCCGGCTTTGAAGAAACAGTCGTTGATCATGCCGTTTCCAATCGCGATGAAGCCCACTTTTTGCGCAACCACCTCGCTTCTTTTGCAACAAACCTCAACACATCGCTTTCAGATCAAGCCTTTCCAAGCATCGGCATTATCACACCGTACCGGGCCCAGTCGCTTTATCTGCTTGAAATCATCGCGCAGGATGAGCGCTTGCAACCCTATATGGAACAACTGCAAGTGAACACCATAGACAGCTTCCAGGGGCAGGAAAAAGACGTGATCTACATCAGTTTGACAAGGAGCAACGAAAAACAGGAAATCGGCTTTTTAGCCGATACCAGGCGTATGAATGTGGCAATGACCCGTGCCAGGAAAAAGCTGATCATAATCGGCGACAGCAGCACAATAGGGCGCCATTATTTTTATGCTGGGTTTTTAGATTATATCGACTCGTTAGCCAAGCATCACAGTGTATGGGAATGGGATAGATAACGTTGAACCAGACACTCGGCGACCCCGCTTTGTTACCACAAGGTTGTTGAGCATACGTTAAAATTTCTTAATGGTTGACTATTTCTAACTTAATATCCGCATCATTCTTCGCCACCATTCTTATTGATCCACCGATAGGAAGGGAAACCATTGGAATGGTATGGCCAAAATCTACATTTCCGATAACCGGCACATTTTCCAGCTCCTTTTTTGATTTTATAATTTTGGTTAGCAAATCTTTTGTCATCCCTGTTTGCACTTGAAAACGGCCAAAAATCAAACCCGCTATCTTATCTCCCTTTGGGTGGTTTAAAATTGCCTGTAACTCTTTTTGCACTCCCCTGTAGTCTATTATTTTATTATCCTCAAGGAACACAATTTTACCTTCCAATTTGGGCACATAATCACTGCCTATCGTAAGACTGATTGTGCGTAAGTTTCCTCCTATGCACCTTGCTTCAACTTCTCCTTTATTGATAAGCCAGAATCCATCATTTAGGATAACTTCTTTGCTCCATTCGGTATTTGAATAATATTTCGAAGGACTGACCTGGAAAGGTTCCTGCGACAGAAAAGCTTTCTTAAAATAATCAATTGAATAGTCTATAAGCATACTTGCTCCGGCCATTGTATAATGCGGTCCATAATAGGTTACGAGCTCTGTCTGCGCATTGATGGCATTAGCAAGCTCTGTAATATCAGACAGGCCGCAAAATATTTTAGGATTGCTTTTGATTAGATCATAGTCGAGATATTTTAACAATTGGCTTGCACTGGCCCCCCCTTTTGCAGGTATAATTGCTTGTACAGACGAATCAGCGAATGCTCCGTGAAGATCCTCCATCCTATGCTCAATTGTGGCAGTCTTAAAATCGTCGGTCTCATCCACATATTTACCATAGCTAACCTTCAAGCCCAATGCAGCGAATCGCTCAGCTGTTCTTTCCCTCATCTCCTTGGTAAATTTTTTCGAGAAGCTATGGGAAGGGGCTATAACCCTAAGGTTATCACCTGCTTTTAGTTTCGGTGGTATCATCGTTAATGACTATGCTTTGGCTTGGCCAGTCCCGTAAAAGCCGGCCCTTCCAAAACTTCCCCGTCAATACCAAAACGGCTCCCATGGCAAGGGCAGTCCCATGTTTTTTCTCCGTTGTTCCAATGTACGGCACATCCCATATGCGGACAGATACCAGATACCAGGTGTACTGCGCCTTGCTCATCCCGATAGACTGCCAAACGCTCATTGTTTAATTTAATGGTTTTTCCCTGCCCTATTTTTATATCTTTGACTTCATCTGCATCTCCATAAAACAGCAGATCCTTTACGAGCTGATAGCCTACATCTAAGTTCTCTTTAACAAACTTAGTCGCTGAAGCTATAGGGGTAAACCGGGTTGGACTATACATTTTTGCATAGGGATTTTCTTTATTCATTATAAGATCACTGATGATCATTCCCGACAACGTACCGTAAACCAAACCATCCGCAGCAAAGCCTGTGGCAATAAAAATATTTTTTTCCGTCGGACTATTACCTATATATGGCAATGCATCAGCGGGTTTATAGTGTTGGGCCGCCCAAGTATATGCTATACTTTCCACATTGAAGTTGGCCCGAACATATTCTTCAATCTTTTTGAAGTTCTGCGCTGTATCATTTTCATGGCCCACTTTATAAGCCTCCCCCAGTACAAGAAGAAATTGCTCACTACCGTCGATATAAGGCCGTAATGAATAATGTTGCGTCAATTGCATGTGCCAGTAAATACCGCCTGCAGGAAGTTCACCTTTGATTTTTACGGCCATTGCATGCTCCCGGTAGGGTTCCATAGCGGTATGTACCGCATAGATCCCTTTTGGTGTGTGAGTAGCCATAATAACCTGTTTTGCCCTAACCGTGCCATGACTGGTATGCACCGTGCACGGTTCGCCTTCTTCAACCTTTAGCACTTTTGTGTTCTCAAGTATCTGGCAATTATCCCCTTGTAGGGCTAAGGCAAGCTGACTAACATATTTAAGCGGATTAAACTGAGCCTGATCAGGTATGTTTACAATTTCATCAACTGAAAAAGGAAAATTTTCCGGGGGTGATTTACTTATGTTCAGGCCGGCCTTTACGGCAGCTTGCTGTTCTTTTTCAATCTGGTTACTTTTGGCACTGGTGTCAGCAGTGGTAAAGAGGTAAAAAGGAACCCGCCGAAAATCGCAGCTAATATTATATTCCTGTATCCGTTGTTCAATGAAATCAATGGCAGACAAACGGGATGCAACGACCGCTTTTAAGGCTTCCTCACTATGTTTGGATCCTATAGTGAACAAATATTCGTCTATTGAAGCATAAAGATTTCCTGTAGAGGAGCCTGTTGTACCCATGCCGACCTGTAATGCTTCCAATACAGCAACTTTTTTACCTGATTTAACTAAATTATAGGCCGCACTTAAACCGGTGATTCCGCCACCCACTATGGCCACGTCTACTTCTATGTCACCTGTCAACCGGGGAAAGTCATGTTTACTTGTACTTTCGCTCCACAATGCCCGGTTAGTGAAATGTTTAATTTCCATAATGAAATATTGTTAAGTGAAATGATTTTAATGGCGTTTTATATTTAGTGGCGTTCTATGCTATAAATAACATGAATAGAATCTTTTGGTTTACGAATTTTCAGAAATACTTTTTTGGTTACTGCCGGATCGGCAGATCAACGGTCGGACTTGGAAAGGTAAAGAAAGAAACCTGTTGCCTTGGTTAAGCTAACCGGTTCGGCCCGGCAGGGTTAGGGCGCTAGCACTCGCCGTAAGCAAGAACTGGACACGGAAGAGTGGAAGGACACTTCAGCGACGGATTGAAAAATCTATCCACGATTTGAACGCGAGGAAAGAATGATGACTATTGCCTTTCGTACCCGCCATCAGTAAAGCTAATTTTGAAGTCGGACTTAAACAGTTTACCAGGCAGGTAATAGTCGGTAGTAATAACCTGCGCTCCAGACTCCTTCGCTTTTTCAAATCTGGTATAATCATTCCTTCTTGCTTCTTCGGTGTCTGCATCGGCACGTGTACGTACCATATATCCTTTTGCAACCAAGGACTTTATTTTGTCAAAACCAGCAATAGGATTGTTGATGATACGAAAGGCAGCTTCAGGATGTCCTTCTTCCTTATTGACGAAAAGCGCCGCTTTCTTAAGCCCTGGAAATCGTTTTAGGTAAAGATCGCTTTTTGCATCGCCCTCGTCCAGCACGAAGAGGAACCTTCCGCTAACGGCATCCAACGCAGGCCACCCCCTTGTCAATATGGCTTGCTCAAGCGTAGCATAATCGCCTCGCACCAGATCGGGCGAAATCAATTTATCTGCCGGAATAACCCGTTGTATTTCCGTGTCCAAGTTTTGCAATGCATCGGCGTCGAAGGGAAACGGAACCTTCAACTCGGGGATTTTACCGTCCTTCGCATTGATCGTTATGATAATAGGTGTATGCTTCGGATTCTTTTCCGACCATGTGAGCAGCTCTGTAAGAGCATCTTTAAAGAGCAATTGGTGGCTCCTGAAATCGATATCCTGCACATGAAAGACCTTGAGCCCGGGTAATTTTAACTTCTCCTCGGGATCAAAAGGTAAGGGTGTATTTCCGGAGGCTCTAACAATATCCAGACCGGCAGGATTGGAATAATAACCACCTTCCGGATCGTGATAGACATCGAGCTCAAGACTCCTGAGGCCCAGTTGTAATTGCTCTGTCAAAGGTATGTGTTCGTACTGCAGGGACCTGCCGGTCGCCGAATCGCGTTCGAACAGATAATTCAGCAATGGCTGTTCGATGGCAACTTTATAGCTGTTGTGGCTGCCGATCACCTGGATATCATTTAATTTTATTTCTTTCCGGCTGTCGCCTTGCGCTGAACAATTGGAAAACACGAAAGGCACGCCCAATATCAATATGGCGAATGAGATTTTCATGTCTATTAATATCCTTCATTTTGTACCAGAAAACCCTCCACGCCGGATGCTCCGTCAATCGCCTTCTGGGGGATTGGGAACAATCTTTTTCTCACATCGCTACTGGTCTTTTCGGTCCACCTATCCTCGTATTTTCCGAAGCGTATTTGATAGTTTCTCCGGAAACCCTCCCAGTATAGTTCAAAACCGGATTCGCGGAACAAAACATCAAGGTCAATCGAAGTCAATGCGGCAGGTGTCTGCGCAGGACGTGCAGTTCGTGAGGTTCTTAATGTATTCACATCGGCCAAGGCTCCGGAAGCATCTCCCTTTCTCAACCTGGCTTCTGCTCGCATCAAATAAATTTCCCCAAGTCGGATCAATACTAAATCTACACTGCTATAAGAACAACAGTTGGGAGCGGTACGGCTAAACTGGTATTTTGAAAAACGGTGCCCCGTGTTGTGTAAGCTGCCATTAGCCGTAAAATTGACCTCAAGTGTATGGTCAACATAGGTGATGTTCGCACCACTAGTCCTCCGATTGATCACCGGATAGATTCTTACCTTACCGTCACTGCATCTAAGAATATTACCGCCGCCATCTTTTCTAGGACCCCATATAATACCCCTTAGTATCCCCCTGTCCATCTCAAATTGCTGGGCATCTACACAATAATAATGCTCTGAATCATTAGTCGGATTGATTCCGGTGAGGTCCTTAAGATGATCTGGTATCACGGTGTTTTCCTGGAAAAAACGGGCATCCGCGTCAGCAGGATCAACATCGCCATAAGCATCGACCCAGGTTTGGTAAAAATCTGGGGTAGCGGCTACGGCATCAGTACCCCTTGTGTTTGGGAGCTCAGGTCTGGGTACTTGATCCCCGGAGATTGACCAATAGGCCCATCGACTGTGCTCCGTTTCAAGTACACCTCTTTGATCCAGCGCGAAGATCAGTTCCGGATTAGTATGGTTGTCGTCGTTGAATAAATCAAAATATTCGGCGGACAAAGCATACGGACCGGAAATGATGTCCGTTGTATATTGAATCACCTTGTCCATGTCTTCATTTCTGAAAACCGGTGTGCCATAAGGATCCCGGTAGACGGCAGCATTCAAATAGAGACGAGCCAATAACGCCTTTACAGAATGTTTGTTGAATCGTCCGGGATTATTGCCCTCGGCGATAACATCCACTACGGAAAGGAGCTTGCCTTCAATGTAAGCTATGGCTTCCTGTCCCCTGAGAATTTCAGATGTCTCATCGGAACTTTCCTTTTTGAAAACCAAGCCCCAGTTATCCAACGCCAGCATATTCAGATAGGCTTTCGCTGCTTCCATTTCGTACAGGGCGTTTCGGGCATCTGTATTCCCGTTTTCAGCTTCGTCACGCAGCCTTTCAGCGGCAATGACCGCCCTCGAGAGGGTCAGCGTAATACCGGTCCAAGTATCCCCGACCAAGCTGTTGCTTGGGGTCATCAAATGCTGGTGCACGGCAATGAACTTTCCGCCATCATACCAATCTGTGCCTCCTCTATAGGGAAGGATGCCCTCGTCTGAAGCAACCTCCTGTAATCCGAAATTTAAGGTATGCATCCATACGTATCGGAGATTTCCATAGACGGGTGCTATCGATCCACTGATTAATTCGGCGTCGCCTGTTCCCGTAAGAGACTCATCGAGGACGTCCTCTTGTAAATTCGTACAGCCTGCAAACGCTAAAAGGAATACGAATGTGGAAAGTGCTTTATTAAATCTTCTATTTTTCATTTTATTCGATTTTTTATCCTTACTATTAAGACAGTGGACTATTTTTAAAATAGCAAATCCAAGCTAACCATAAAGGTTCTGGCCCGAGGGTATGTGAAATAATCCACGCCAAATGTTTGGATTCCACCGGTACTTGAACCCGTGTTGATTTCTGGGTCGAATCCTGAATATTTCGTGATGGTGAATAGATTTTGACCTGTTATCGAGAAGCGTACATGCTGAAAGACATCGCGCAAACCGAGTTGATCAGATCTGAAGTTGTATGCCAGTGTGGCGTTGTTCAACCTTAGAAATGAACCGTCTTCCAAGAAACGTGTGGATACGGTATTTGCGTTGGCAATAGACTCATGGGGGTACTCCATTGCGAAATCGGTGGTATTGTTAGATCTTGATAGCTGGGCTTTGGTGAAAAGCGACATTTTGGTGTGGTTGTACATCTTATTCCCGGCCATACCGTTGAAATTCAAGCGTAGGTCAAATGCTTTATACTTGAAGTTGGTGTGAAAACCGTAAATGAATTTCGGAATAGCGCTTCCTACCACTGTCCTGTCGTTATCGAGTATTTCCCCGTTTCCATCGAGGTCTCGGAATTGGTTTAGGCCGTTTTCGCCGATACCATCAAACTCGAACATATAAAACGCACCGATCGGATGACCATTGATGTAGCCGTTGATGGTTGCACCGGTCTGACCAGAACCTTGAGCGGCACCCGTTGTCAATACGGCATAGGGAGAATCCTTCACTTTGTTCTGGATATAGGTGAGGTTGCCCCCGATATTGTATGAAAAATCACCTGCCCGGCCGCTTTGGTAATCCAAAGCCAATTCAACGCCGTTATTTTGAATTTTCATATTGTCGATATTGGTCCAGAAGGTAGGTGTAGGCTGTACCGGGTCGGCTGGGACAACTTCCAGTAAGATATTTGAAGACACCTTGCTGAAATATTCCAAGGTTCCTGATAGTCGGTAGTTAAACAGCGTAAAATCGATACCTGCACCGATTTGCGTAGAAACTTCCCATTGAAGGTCTGGATTTGCCAAACGCGTATACACAATCCCGTAAGGATACCCGTCTATCGAATTGTTGCCGGTACCGATCGGATAGGTATTATAACTTGGCGCTCCCGTGATCAGGCGTTCTTCTGAATAGCTCGCCTGTGTAATTTTTGACGGGATCTCTTGATTGCCGGTTTGCCCCCAACTGGCACGCAATTTCAGGTTGTTGAAAGCTGAATTTTCCATGAACTGTTCGTTGGTCATGTTCCACCCCAGGGCGATCGACGGAAAGTATCCATACTTTCGGTTTTCCCCGAATTTGGAGGATCCATCTGCTCTGACGGTCGCGGTTACTAAGTACCTGTCGTCATAGGAATAATTTACCCTACCGAAGTACGATTGAAGTTCATTTTTAACCGCAGAGGAATTTACGGAGGTCGGATACTCGGTTGTACTGGTGTGGTCTTGGTAAATCGGATCGATATTGTTGTCCGCAAAGCCCCTGTACGAAAACTGCCTGCCTTCATCCATGAACTTTTGGTAAGAATGCCCGGCCAATACAACCAGGTTGTGCGCATCCCTGTCCAAATTATAGGTAAGGGTATTCTCGATCAGTTGATTAGAATTAGCAATTATATTGGTAACCAAATCTCCGTTTGAAATATTGCTTTCGTTGACAACCTTGGTATAAGGCTTGTACTGCCGGTCGCGGTTGGTACCAGAATAATCTACTCCATAATTCAGTTTATATACCAGACCGTCTACAATCTCGACTGCGGGTGAGATGGTCGCTATGATTCTATTATTGACGGCCTTGTCGCTATAAATAGCATACCTTGTGAGCGGATTTAATGCATTGGTATTTAACAGCGTCGGCTCACCATCAGTATAGGCTGGCACCGTGGGATTCAGACTGAGCATATCACTTATGGTGGAATTGATGCTCGGTCTCAAGTTTGCCATATGCGATGCTGTCAGGTTGTAATCGACGCTTAAGCGGCCATTAAAGGCTTTCTGGTTGACGTTCAATTTACCGGAATAGCGCTCCAATCCACTTTTTTTCAGAATCCCTTCCTGATCTTGGTAACCCACAGAAGCGAAGTAGGAAAAATTTTCGCTATTTGCTCCACTCATCGAAAAGTTGAGGTTTTTTGAGATTCCTGTTTGGGACAATTCATCTTGCCAATTGGTGTTTCCACCATAATCTTCAAGCGCGCCCCCGGCGGCGACTACTTGGGAACGAAACTCATCCGCACTGAACACATCGATCGTATTGGACAAAGAGGACATTGCCGTGGAAAGGGAAAGGTTCATCTCCGTTCTTCCCACCCTTCCTCTTTTTGTGGTGATAACTACTACCCCATTTGATGCGCGGGAACCGTATACTGCCGTGGCACTAGCGTCCTTTAATACATCGATGCTGGCGATATCGTTTGGGTTAAGAAAGTTCAATGGATTGGTAGCGACGCCGGTGGATGCGTTATCCAGCAAAAACCCATCTACCACGTAGAGTGGTTGTGTGCCGGAGCGCAAACTGCCTATGCCTCGAATAATGACATTTTGTGCAGCTCCTGGCTCTCCACTATTAGCAGTGATGTTTACACCCGCCATTTTGCCCTGCAGCAGATCACCAGGGTTCATCACGATTCCCTGGTTGAAATCCTCACTTCTTACGGAAGCAATCGAGCCGGTGATGTCTGATCTTCTCTGGGTACCATAACCCACAACGACAACATCTTCTAATTGGGTAGCACCAGGATCCAACTGGATCGTAAGTTTTGTTTGCCCGTTCACGGGAACCTCTTTCGGCGCATATCCTATAAAAGATATTTGAAGAACGGCATCGGTACCCACATCGATGATAAAGTTTCCGTCGCGATCTGTTTTTACCTCTTTCGTCGTTCCTTTTTCCAGAACGGTTGCGCCGGACAGCGGTGCCCCTGTTTCATCTATTACGGTGCCTGCCACACGTTGTTGTATGGACACGGAAATTGCATTCAAGGGAACGGCACTAAAAGCGGCCGTGGGAACAGACCATGCTGAAGCGCAGATAATTAGAGATAACAGGGTTTTTGGATGCATAAAAATAGCGTGTTTGACTACTGAGAATTTTTCAATGCTTTTTTGCGGAGCCTGTCACAGCAAGCTCATCTTTCTGCGCCAAAATTAGTTTATAGACAATAGGATATTGTAACGAAAATGTTAAGGTTCGATGAATAAAACATTGCTTGGACAGGACCAAATTATCACTGCCGCCTGCTATGGATCCAAAAAAATCGTCTATCTTTACTCCAGCCAGCAGACTTCGCCCAGCACTAATTATTTGCGACAAACGCTAACTTACTTGCAGGCTATTTGTTAACCGTCGTTTTCAAAGGGTATGGAGAAGATATTAATCTGTCCTACCTGTTGTTCTTCCATCTACGTTCACACCTTTGGGTAGGATGCTGAGACTAAAAATTTTGAGCAGGTAAGGTGGGTGTTCAATTAATTATTGCAAAAAATTGGGTTGACCTATCTAAAGCCGGCGGTGTTAAGGAGGTTGCTTCAAAGGTCGGCAAAAATTATCAGCTGCTACCCCGCCAATCATCGACGCTTTTCTACGAGTTTCAGGCGAAAGACGCTGATATCACTATCGCAACTTCTATGTTACCACTTGAATTTGTTGATTATTCAGCGAATCTACATTACACCCCCAACCCAATAAGAATCTTAGTAACTATTTCGGACGGATCAGCCGATCGGCAGATATAATCGCGGACGAAGTGTATTTTTATTTAAGTGTTTAGTTTCCTGGAATGAGGCAGAAACCATCCAGGATCAGATGGTTTCTGCCAATAGTTTCCTGATTTAAATACTACTTATTGACGAAGATATTAGCTTGCAGGTTCTTTTCTTCGTCATTAGTCTCCTGCAAACCAGCTATCCAAATGGTATATATCTTACCTTTCGCCAGTTCAAGATCTTTGACGGTAAGTAGCGTCTCTTTTGCTTCGGGATCAACGATATCAAAAGAGGTCTTTTTCGCATCCACCTCTTTATAAGCGCTGGCGTTTTTGTAGGCGATATTTTCAGCTAGTTTAGTCTCGCCTATCGACAGATTCAGCTTACCTGCGTCTGGTGATAGGTGAATGAACCTAACTTTGGCTTTGTCCGTCTTAGGCGCCGTTAAATCGTCACTCACCTGGATCAGCTCAGACGTTTTGCCATCCGCTGAATTGGCAGCCAATATGGAGTAGTGTTTGTCTTTCTCGGCTTTGAACGATTTTTTAACAATGGATTTGTCATCTTTCCCTTTGAGCTCAAATTCGCGTTCGCCAGCGGTGACGGCTACGTAGTTTAAACTATCGCTGTACCCGAGAAGCTTTTTGGTCACTTTTTTCGTGTCAACAAAAAAGTTAAGGGAGTCCGTTCCAAAAACCGCATTCAAAAGCGCGACTTTACCCTCCCCATCTGGCGGCTTGGGTGTGCCTTTGTCATCCTTTTCGCAACCAACAGTCATTGCCAATATTGAAACGAATGAGGCAAGGAGAAATAGTTTTGAAGTTGTTCGTAATTCGATGTTCATGATACTTTGATTTTTTGTGTTTATAAATTCATTTCCCTAACCCAAACACACGAACAATTGGTAACGCTACAAACACAACTGATTTGAACGATAAAGATGAACATCACCCGATCTGATGTAGCATTGATGCTAAAAGCTGTGTTTATGTCTTAAACAATTTGGGATATCCTGTAAGGAAGGCTGAAAGCTAATCGTCGGAATAAATTGAGTACTGATAAAGACTTAGTCGAAGTTCTGTCGAGGGATTGGCAAAACATCGGAGATAAACTGCGAGAGCGTATATATAAACATTATTGGGGGTTCCTTATGGGGGTCGCTTTAAGATATGTTTCCGATCGCGATACGGCAAACATGGTCGTGAACGACAGCTTTATGAAAATTTTTACGAATCTACGCACGTTTCAATGTGACGACCCTGAGAATTTTAACCGGATATTGAAAGGCTGGATGGCGAAAATAACCGCACGAACCGCGCTTAACGAAATCCGCAAACATAAACTAGCCGCGCTTCAGGAACCACTGACTGACGAATCTGATTGGCGCTTTCCAGTAATGCTGCAGGATAATCTGCATGTGGAAAACGTATGGGAGCTGATCAATAACCTTACCCCAAACTACAGAAAAGTATTCACCTTGTATGAGATCGAAGGTTTCAACCACGATGAAATCGCTGAATTGATGGGGATAACAGCAAGCTCAAGCCGGGTATATCTGGTGAGAGCGAAAGAAAAACTTAAGATGTTGTACCGGACTTTAATGGTATAAAAATGGACAGCGAGGAAAAAAAATTGATCGAGGAAATCAGAAATGGCCTTTATGATTTCGAGATTCCTTACGAGGAAGGAAGCTGGGAAAATTTCCAGAAGTCGTATGGAGAAAAATTAGTCGAAAACGATCTAAAGCGACGAAAACTACCGTTATCCCTTTGGAAATATGTGTCAGCTGCCGCGGTATTAATCGGCGTCTTAATCTGCCTTCCGTGGTACGGGACGGAGGAGCCGAATATCGGCGAAAGTCAGATTGCCGAGCAGCCAAAGCCTACAATCAAGGAAAATCTGCACCCATTTTCCACAAAGCCGGTTACCGACACCGCAGGTGCGCCTTCGTCCGGACGGCGTATTCCAAAAGAGGTTGCGTTTTTGCCGAACAATCCGGTTCCTGCCGAAGGTGCCGGAGTTATCGAACCTGATGCCGAAGAAGAGCAACCCCTTATTGCATCGGAAGGCGTCGCTACGCCAACCCCTTTACTTTCCACGATCGTCAGCGAGAAGACGGCGCATTCCAGCGAAGAAGCGAGGGCACCCACTTATGCAGCCAGGCAAGAAGAGCAGTCGTTGGCGGGTGGCAGGTGGCAGTTCGGTATTGAGGTGAATTCTTCGCTAACAACAGACAAAATTAATTATGCTGCAGGAATATTGACGCAATTCAAGGTTTCCGACAAGGTCAGCGTTTCTACAGGGTTAACGTATTCGCGCATGTCAGCCATACATGCGACTGACCCTGTGCAGCTATCCTATGATACGAAGATAGTGGGTGGCGAGTCGATGATCAAGGCAATTGACATTCCGTTAGCAGTCGTTTACGAACCTATCGACGGCTGGTATGCTTCGGTCGGCGTTTCGGCTTTGGCTGTTTTAGCGGAAAGTAAAATTTACAGAATGAAATCGGAAGTTTTGCGCGAAAGTATAGTGACAGATCCAGAGAGCGGAGCGTCGGTCTCTGTTTTCAAAGTGGTCACCAATGAGTACCGTAAAGAAAGCACGGATACTGATTTCGAGGGGCGGAGTAATCTGGGTTATTTGAATTTTTCCCTAGGCAAAAAACATCATATTAACAAACGTACTGATCTGCTATTTGAACCGTTCATCAAAATTCCAATGGGTGGCCTGCAACGCCGGGATATAAACCTTCTTAATTCAGGTATTAGAATCAAAGTACTCTTTTAGGCGGTATTATCTACTTTGTTGTAGCAAATGCGGGTAATATGGTGTTTTATATAATGAAGATCAGATTAACTAAACAACAGAAATATGAAAAAGCAACTTTTATTTACACTGTCCGCATTGTTGACGACGTTGAGTGCACTCTTCCTTTCTGGTTGCAGTAAGGAGAATAACGGGCCGAACAACGAAGATCCGTATCAGCTGGAAGCAAACCTGCTGATGGGCAGCAAACTATTTGTCAATACGCTCGAAGGTAGAAACTCGAGAAGTGTTTTTGAGGTTTTGGATGTAATCCGAAAAAAAGATGTTTTGGAGGTCAAAGTGAAAGGCGGCGGCAAAGCCGATTCATTCCAGTTTATTTGGGATGGCCGCGTACAGGAATCTTTCCCGATGGGTATTCGGCTGATTATGTTGTATGACAACGCAGATGGGGATTTTGATAGCGACAGGGAGATGTCTGTATCCGTGAATCTGCAAAAAATAATCGGCGAGCGGAACAACGTCGACGATTACCATTTCAATGTGATCAACGGGTCACAAATACAGACCGTGACGCTCAACCCTGATGGTACGACGACGTCCGAAAAAAGGTAGTGAAGTGAGTGAATAGCTAATTAAGAGGCCGCCGTAATTGGAGCCTCTTTCTTGGTTTCCCGGGTTATGCCGAAAAGAAAACAAATAGATGTTTTTAGCCACTTGTTAAATATCGGATGGTCGGTAATCTTCTTTACTCCGCTCCTAATGTATTGGATGGAAGTCGGCATAGACAAGTGGCTTTCTGTTTTAATCATGCTAAGCATCGTCACCGCGTTCGTGCCCAGGCAGATTTTGCACAAGCTACGGATTTATAAAAACAAGAAGTCTTACGAGAAATGGCGCTTGAAAACGTTTAGAAAATTTGTTCAAGAGGGAGATCACAGCTGGGCGACTAAAACCAGGACAAGAAGTATCAGCAACCCACTGAAGGCAAAACAATACCTCGGAAAAATTGATATGTACGAACGGTTCCATTGGTGCTGTCTGATTTTCTTTTTGTTGTCTAGCCTACATTGTTTTCTTCACGATAGGGGCACATATGGTATATTGATTACGGTGGCAAATGTCGTTTTTAACATACCCACAATTCTCTTACAGCAATATAACAGATTACGGATAGAGGGGTTGATGAAACGCCAGAAAGAACACGTCTAACACATTTTTTTGAACTTGCCACAAACTAAAAGATAGAGGAGTATGAATATTATCGTCGGCGCAACCGGACAAATAGGTTCAAATCTGATCAGCGAGGTAAAGAAATACGGCGCACCGGTGCGGGCAGTAGTGAGAAATCCGGAAAAGCTTAAAGATAAAAGCATTGAGTTTCGAGAAGCTGACCTATTTGATTCAGATCAACTTCGAGAAGCATTTGAGGATGGTACGACCGTCTTTGTAATAACACCCGAAAGCCAAACGTCAAACGATATTATCGGAGACACGAGACGAATCGTAGAAAACTACCGAAAAGCAGTTGAACAAACGGGGATACAAAAAGTCGTTGGTTTATCGTGTGTAGGGGCTCACGTTGATGGAAATACAGGGAATATCCTGATGTCACGAATACTGGAACAAGGGTTTGACGGTTTAAATGCAAGGAAAATATTTGTCAGGCCGTCCTACTATTTCAGCAATTGGCTGGGTTATCTTGACACGATTGAGCGATACGGCATATTGCCTACTTTTTTCCCGGAAGACCTAGACATCGAGATGAACTCGCCGATCGACGTGGCGAAAATTATCGCGAAAGTGATCGTGGAAGAAGACGCCTTTGGTGACGAAGATGTCATTGAACTTACCGGGCAGCAACGATACAACCCAAGAGACGTTGCCAACATTTTTTCAATGACACACAATAAACCGGTTAACCTACAAGTTATATCACATATCAAGTGGCGGGAAACCCTACGATCTGTTGGATTTTCGGAAAATACAGCAGCTAACCTTGTTGGTATGACACAAGCCGTTATCGACAATATTGCCGTTCCCGAACATCCGGGAAAGGTAATAAAGCTTCCAACGACTTTGGAAGACTATCTTTTTCGATAAAAGACTCTCTAAATAAACCGTTTATGGCTATTCGAATAATCCAACCCCGGCATGATTTCCAAGATGTAGTAAGCAGATTTTGGTACACTGATCAACGGAATCCGTACGACGATTGTCAGTCGATCAGAAATTGGCGGATGGTGCTTCCGGAACTACATTTCAGCATTTCGACGGGCATTCAGCATATTACCCCAAAGCTGGATTTGAAAAAATCGACAACGGATATATGATCAAAAGAAGCAAATAACCGAACACAAGATGGCGAATTAGAAAAGAAGAACAGTTATAACACCGAAATATAAAATTGTCATCAAGTGACAGCAAATAAAATAAAAATAATGGCGGGACAACATCAATATAGCGTTAACGTAAAATGGACAGGAAACAGCGGTGAAGGAACAAGTGACTATAAATCGTATTCTCGGGAGCACGTAATTTCGATCGCGAACAAAATTGATATTTTGGGCTCTTCTGATCCGGCGTTTCGTGGCGACATAACCAAACATAATCCTGAAGAGTTGTTGATCTCTTCATTGTCGACTTGCCACATGCTCTGGTATTTACATCTGTGTTCGCAAGCCGGAGTGGTGGTTATGGAGTACGTGGACAGTGCAATTGGTATAATGGCAGAAGATTCGAACGGAGGCGGCCGCTTTGTAGAGGTAACGCTTAATCCAATTGTGACAGTCGCAGAAGCCGCGATGATACCCGACGCAAACAAATTGCATAAGCGAGCAAACGAGCTTTGTTTTATTGCTAATTCGGTGAATTTTTCCGTGGGGCATAATCCGCGTGCAGTGGAGCCGCAGGTTTGACAATCTCTACAGCTTGTTAAAATTGAGCAATGAATGGCACACTGCGGAGGGAGGGCAACAGTATGGCAATATATATCAATTAGGAGCGCTAACGGCAGCCATTCTTGATATTCGTATGCTCCAATTATCAGAAGGACAACATGGCCTTCGGGAAGTGTATCTGGATTTTGTGAAGAAATACGGAAAATGGCGGCCTTTTGACAACGATACCTTTTTCGACGAATTTATTGCTTCTACCCACCCGGAAATCAGGTCATTCATCAAAAACCACATCGAATCTTATACCCCGTTTAATTATGCAGCTGAATTCTTGCCAGTTGGAATCAGTTATTTACCTGTTGTACCCGAAGGTACCGGCAATGATCCATCCCTTGGCTTTACAATTGGTCCTAGAAATAATGAATACATCGTTGAGAAAGTACTTCTCCAGATACGCTAAAAGTAATGGTGAAAGTTGGAGACCAAGTGTTGTCTGGTAAGCTGGACGACGGAGCGACCGCCGACACAGAAATGTTCTTAAACCAGGCAGCAAACGTTAATATCAATGATGGATACCAGCTTTGGGTTGTTAGAAATGAAAAAAAGATCAAGGTCGACGGAAGTATCATACCGAATGCAAGGTACGACGTGTTCAAAAAAGCAGAAAAGGTTAGTTCCGAACAGGAGAAGCTTCGGGCGAGGTGGATGTCTAATTAGTTTATAGCGCTGAAACATCATGGAAATACCGCCAGGAAACAATGTAGCAAGATGCTTGCTTGCACAGTTTAAGATTTCTTTTCAATTACTGAGTTACCACCTTGATAGTTTATCGGTCGACGAATGTCTTTGGCAACCATCGAAAAAAGGCATCTATCTTAAGCAGGTGAATGCTGATACATGGGCTGGTACATTGCCTGAAAGCGAAGCGTACGAAGTAGGTCCTCCAAATATCGCGTGGTTAATCTGGCATATTGATTATTGGTGGTCGATGGTCATCAACCATTCTTTCGGGAATGCTGCACTAAATAAAGATGAAGTAATATGGCAGTCATCGATCGAAAAAATTACTAACCGATTTGAGACGCTTAAGGAGGAGTGGATAGAGCGGGTTAATAGCCTGTCATCAGATGATCTGGAGTCCCATAGATATTCAAGATGGCCTATAGCTGATTGTCCGTTTAGTGACATCGCAGCATGGCTAAATTTGGAATTGATGAAAAATGCCGCCGAAATAGGTTACATTCGATTTCTTTATGCCAGCCGAGAAGAAAAAGTAATGTAGCAAGGGTGGCGGATTAGGAGTGGTGGCCGTATTTATCCGTACCGACGAAAATAAACATGACCTAAGCAGCCAGCACCCTTACCCGGCTTATAACGTTTCTAAACTGCGACTAGATATCGATTGACCATTTGGATGTGCTATTTTTGACAGAAAAAGGAAACAAAATGGCAAAGACTAAACTAACTATTAATAACAACGGTTCAGTAAGAATTGAAGGCGATTTTGAAATCGTTGACAAAAATGGTAATGCCTACGGCTTACAGGGGAGAACCGTACTTTCCATTTGCCGCTGTGGGCTCTCAAAAAACAAGCCCTTTTGCGATGGATCACACAACGGACACTTCGAGCATGAGGCGATAGCTTTTGATTTACCTCCAAAAAAGGCATAACTTTACCCTATACGTAGATAAGTTAAGACAGGCTATCGAATTTCCTATACTTGACGCGCGTTATAAACCATTGCTGTCCCTGCGAGATATCCATCGGAAACTGATTGTAAGAACTGATGACATTACATCTGGTTATTGTTAAATTAACAGCACATAGGTAGTTTTGCGTGTCGAAAGTTAAACGGTTTGCGAATGGCATTTCCATAGTTGACTAAAGGCTTTCACCGTAAAAATCATAACGTTCAAATCAATTTACTAATGGGCTGCGCCTATTGTAAATGCTCTTATCAAGCCAGTATAACATGAAAAAGTATCTTAGCTTACTAACGTTCTTGCTCACGGCGGCATCAGTGACCACCGCTCAAAATGGTGAGGTGTTCCGCATGAGCGAATTCGCCAAACCCAAGAAAAGGGAAATCATCCGGATTCCGAATGTGGACGGATATCAAGTACTCAAAGCCGATTTTCACATGCATACTGTCTTTTCGGATGGTCATGTATGGCCTAATGTACGGGTACAGGAAGCGTGGAATGAAGGGCTGGATGCCATTGCTTATACGGAGCACGTGGAATATACGCCATACAAAGCGGATGTAAAGGTAGATAACACACGGTCTTACGATCTGGCCGAAAATCAAGCGGCTGAAAATAACATTATCCTGATCAGAGGAACGGAGATAACCAGACAGACGCCTCCTGGGCACTTCAATGCCCTATTCATCGGTGATGCTTCCGGCTACATTGCAGACAACGATCCCAGCAAAGATAAGGCGGCGATTGAAAAAGCTGTACAGCAGGACGCTTTCCTTTTTTGGAACCATCCGGGTTGGAAGGCAACGACCATCGAAGGGTCTTATGAATGGATAGATTTTGTAGATCAACTACAGAAGGAGAAGGTACTGGGCGGAATAGAAGTGTTCAACGGATTGGGGTTTCATAAAAAAGCACTTGATTGGGCGATGGATAAAGGGCTGACGGTCATGGCCAATTCGGACATCCATAACTTGGTGGCCCATGATTATGACCTGGCTACTGACTATGTACACCGCACCATGACCCTTATACTGGCGAAAGAACGCTCTGCCGAATCGATCCGTGAGGCGCTTGAAGCAGGCCGTACGGTTGCATGGGCCAGTAAATACCTTGCCGGTAAGGAGGAACACATTAAAAGATTGTTTAATGCTTGCGTTGAGGTCGGGCCTTCATACCACAGCAAGAAAAGCAAGGATGCCAATGGAAATGAAACGCGGACGAACTACTACGAAGTGACAAACAACAGCGACTTGTATTTTGAGTTGGTGTTGCGGTCGGGAAACGGCACAAAGAAGATCGTGCTATACCCTTCTTCTTCCCAAATCATAACGGCTAAGGATGGACAGTCAAACCTTCAGTACGAGCTCGTTTCTGCCTATATCCGGAGTGATGAGCATCCGATAGTGACGCTTGCTTTGAAGTGACGCATGGAAGAATCAGCCTCCTTGTATGAAGGCTGCTGAAGGAATCTCGCTAACTTATCATTGGAAATTTCTATTGGAAATTTCTGCCTTTGTGGAATACCGTTGATGAGTCCATTCCTTCAGGTTTGGCTAGCCCGCGCAGCCAGCTGTTCAGGTTGGTGCAGTGCTGTACAATGACATGAATAACTTTGCCCTCGACCTGCAGCTTGCCTGAGACCAGGAGCAGCCTCGACTGCAGGATTTCGCGGCGGTACCTCTCGAACGTGGCACCCCACACCACGAGGTTGGCAAATCCCGTCTCGTCCTCTATCGTCACAAACAGCACACCCTTGGCGGTACCGGGCCGCTGCCGCACGGTGACCATGCCGCACACCTTGACGAATATCCCGTCCGGAAGAGCCGAGAGCTTGCCTGTGGGTGTAACGTGCAGCAGATCCAGCTTTTCACGCACGAAACTGACCGGATGCGCCTTGATGGAAAGCGAGGTGCTGGCGTAGTCGTGCACGACATGCTCGCCCTGTGTCATCAGCGGCAGCTCGATTTGCCCCTCGGTCGTGCATTCCGATGGCTGGCCTTTGAACAGGGCGACGGGCCGGCCGGCCAGCGCCGAGATTTCCCAAAGAGCATGCCTGCGGTCAAGCCCCGTGGAGCGGAACGCATCCGCATCGGCCAAGCGTTCCATAGCTGCCAGCGGTACGCCCGCATCGGCCAATGCGCTGACGGCAGAATAACCACCACCCCGGCCGGCGAGCAGCGCATCCATATCTGCCTCGCGAAGGCCCTTGATCTGCCGCAGGCCAAGGCGAAGCGCATGGTAGCCTTTGCCGAATTCGCCCTCCAGCGTGTGGTCCCACATCGAATGGTTTACATCTACCGGCAGAACCGTTACACCATGGTTGCGGGCATCGATGACGATCTGAGCAGGCTGATAGAATCCCATGGGCTGGCTGTTGAGCAGAGAGGCGGCAAAGATATCGGGATAATAGCACTTGAGCCACGAAGACACATAGACCAGCAGGGCAAAGGAGGCTGCGTGGCTCTCGGGGAAACCGTAGCTGCCGAATCCTTCCAGCTGCCGGAAAACGCGGTTGGCAAACTCCTCGGTATAGCCCTTTTTCATCATCCCTGCTACCATTTTCTCGTGGAAGGCAGATACCTGGCCCTTGGCCTTAAAGGTGGCCATGCTGCGCCGGAGCTCGTCTGCGTCGGCCGCGGTGAAGTCGGCCGCCACCATGGCGATTTCCATGGCCTGTTCCTGGAACAGCGGCACACCCAGTGTTTTTTGGAGAATTTCCCGGATTTCCTCCGAGGGGTATTCCACGGGCTCCTCGCCGTTGCGCCGGCGCAGGTAGGGATGCACCATATCGCCCTGAATCGGGCCTGGCCGTACGATAGCGACCTCGATGACCAAGTCGTAGAATTCTTTGGGCCGCAGACGAGGCAGCATGGACATCTGCGCCCGGCTTTCGATCTGAAACACACCGAGTGTATCGGCATGGCTGATCATTTCGTAAACTTTCGGGTCGTCCTGCGGGATATTGGCCAGCGTAAGGTCGAGGCCGTAATGGGTTTTTGCCAGATCAAACGCCTTGCGAATGCAAGTGAGCATGCCGAGGCCAAGCACATCCACCTTCAGGAATCCCAGTGCCTCGAGGTCGTCTTTGTTCCACTCCAGATTGGTGCGGTCTTCCATCCGGGCCTTGATGATAGGGCACAGCTCATGCAGGTTGCCCTGGGTGATGACGAAGCCACCCGTGTGCTGGCCCAGCTGGCGTGGAAAGCCTATGTACTGGTAGGTTAGCTCTAATACCCTGCGCAGGTGCGGCTCGCCGGGATTGAACCCCTGCTCGGCAAGCAGATGCTCATCGAGGTTTTCATCCCAATGGCTGCTGACAGTGCCCGCCAGCCGCCCCACAGCGTCAAGCGAAAGCCCCATCGCTTTGCCCACATCGCGAACGGCTCCCTTGGCATGTACATGGGTAACCGTGGCCACAATGGCGGCCCTATCCCGAGTATATTTCTCGTAGATATACTGGATAACCTCCTCCCTCCTTTCGTGCTCGAAATCGACGTCAATGTCAGGCGGTTCATCACGTGCATCGGACATGAACCGGGCGAACAGCAGCCGGAACTTGGCGGGATCAACCGAGGTGATGCCTAAGCAATAGCACACCGTGGAGTTGGCTGCCGAGCCCCTGCCCTGACACAGAATATTGCGCTCACGCGCGAAGCGCACATAGTCATGCACGGTAAGGAAATAAGAAGCATAATTTTTCTTCTGAATGAACTCCAGCTCGTGCTCGATGGTTTCTTTGATTTTCTTAGGAATATCATCACCAAACCGCTCTTTTGCGCCCGCCCAGGTAAGACGCGCAAGCTCTTGTTGCGGGGTGCGGCCTTCCGGGGCTAGCTCCTCTGGATAAACATACCGCAGTTGGTCTAGCGAGAAGCGGCAGGCATCGGCGACTGCGCCCGCATTTCGGATGGCTTCGGGATACTGCCTGAACAGCCGGTTCATCTCATCAGGCGGTTTGAGGTACCGCTCCGCGTTGGGATGCAGGCGATAGCCTGCCGTGTGGATGGTGCACTTCTCACGGATGCAGGTGAGCACATCCTGCAGTTCACGGCGCTGTGGGATGTGGTAATGTACATCGTTTAGCGCAACCATCGGCATATCCAACCGTTGGCAGAGTTGATGGATACGGAAAAGCTTCTTGGCACCGTCGTCCGTGTATGTACGCACGGCACCGAGACAGAGATGGCTGCCCAACACCCCCCGGTACTCGGTGATGTGCTTGATGTAATCAGGATCCAGCTCAAATTTTGCCGTTAGTTTACCGGGTGGTACGGCAATAAATTCGATACCCTTGCTATGCGCATAGACATCAGCCTTGTATAGGTGGCATTGCCCTTTCTCCGCCCGGCGGTTGCCGGTGGTGAGCAGCGTGGAAAGCCGACCATAGGCTTCCCTGTCGGTGGGATAAGCCAACAGACTTGGGCCGTCGAGCAAGTCCACGCGGCAGGCAGGGATGAGGCGGATATTGTGCTTCTTTGCCGCGATATGTGCCCGTACGATTCCTGCAAAGCTGTTTCGGTCGGTGATAGCGATGGCTTCGTAACCCAGCCAGGCAGCCCGCTCCACCAGTTCCTCCGGATGGGAAGCCCCGCGAAGGAAGCTAAAATTGGTTGTAACCTGTAACTCCACATAGCTCATATGCCCTCCATCTCTTTATAACGACAAAGATAAGAATACTAATTTTATTAGCACACCTAATATACTGTGATAAGCAACAATTTTCTTTGGGTTATACGTATAATTTTACTGTCATTCATCCGCACTGTCGCAAATACCCCGCAACAATGTCATTATCACATGGCGTTCGGTCTAGCTGAACCCGATATTTTTGTATTGTTACATTAATTACTAAACGAAGGAAGGATGAAAACACCACACGTCGCTAAAAGCTGGCTACTTACATTGGCGCTATTGGGGCCGATGTTAGCAAGCGCGCAACAGGACGCGCCATTGGAACCGAAAGAAAAAGGCTACGCCAAACTAACGGGCATTGACATGTATTACGAAATCTATGGCGAGGGAGATCCCGTGCTGCTGCTGCATGGTTCGTTTTGGCCAATTGCATTTACTTGGGGCGAACTCATACCCGCATTGGCTAAAAATCGGAAGGTTATTGCCGTGGAATTGGATGGCCATGGGCATACACCGTTGACGGATCGAGATATGACCTATGCGCTGCATGCCAAAGACGTGGCCGAAGCCATCCGATACCTCAAATTTGATCAGGTGGATGTATTCGGCTATAGTTTTGGCGGTACAGTGGCGCTGCAATTAATAGTGGATAATCCGGACTTGGTAAATAAGGCCATCATCATGTCCACGGCGCACCATCATCAGGGGTGGCATCCGTCGGTATGGGACAACATCCGCGAATTTAAACCGGACTTTTTGGATCAGACGCCTATTAAAGCCTTGTATGACAGCATCGCACCCAATCCAGCCGATTGGACGAAATTTATAACCAAACAACTTGCTTTTGAACTTAAACCCTTTGACGTGGGCTACGATAATATCAAAGCCATTCAAACCCCTATTCTCTACCTCATGGGAGACAACGACGGTGTAAGCAACGAGCAGAAAATGGCATTCATGGAAGCCGCCGACATCGGCCGGTCCGGCGACACGGATGGGTTGCCGCCATCGCAGATGCTCATCCTACCGGGCCGCACCCATGTGGGGTTGGGAATGGAAACGGAGATGCTGATGCAGCACATCACCCCGTTTCTGGATGGCATCTTGGCAGATAAGTTTCTGCGGATGATGCAGCAGTGAATGGGCTATGAAGTTTCTCTGGAGGAGCTAGTGTTCAGACTTGTTTGGCTAGCATAGTATATCGCCTGAATTGAACTTACACTGATGCCCACATTTACGATTCTTGGTCTGGCCGCGTCGAACCGTGAGGCATGGACGCGAGCCATACTAAATTTAACGCCAACCTAGCCCGGGTGCAACATGCTCCAGAATGGAAGAAAGCACGTGTACATTGTAATCAACTCCAAGCGTATTGGGTATCGTCAAAAGAAGTGTATCCGCTTCCTGAATGGCTTCGTCCTGAGCCAATTCGTTGATGAGTCGGTCCGGTGTGGCAACATAACTACGCCCGAAAATGGCACGTTTGTCTTGCTCAATAAATCCAATTTTATCGACCCGGCCCGCTTCCTGACCGAAGTAATACTTGTCCTGATCGTTTACCAATGCAAAAATTGACCGACTCACCGAAACCCTTGGTTCGCGCTGATGTCCCGCTTTTTTCCACGCTTCCTTGTACAACCGGATCTGTTCTGCCTGCTGTATATGGAAAGGCTTGCCGCCTTCGTCGTATTTTAGGGTGGAACTCTGTAGGTTCATTCCGTTTTCGGCCGCCCAAACGGCAGTAGCATTAGAAGCAGCGCCCCACCAAATACGTTCGCGCAACCCTTCCGAATGTGGTTCCAGACGCAACAGCCCCGGTGGATTCGGAAACATCGGGTATGGGTTTGGCTGGGCGAATCCCACACCTTTTAGCCTCTCCAGGAATTCCAATGCTTTCCGGCGCCCCATGTCTGCATCAGTTTCTCCTTCAGCCGGCTCATAACCAAAGTAACGCCAACCATCGATAACCTGCTCCGGCGAACCTCGGCTAATACCTAACTGCAACCGCCCCGCGGAGATTAGATCAGCAGCTCCGGCATCCTCCACCATATACAGCGGATTTTCATAACGCATATCAATTACACCGGTGCCAATTTCTATTTTGCTTGTTTTGGCTCCGATGGCCGACAGTAGCGGAAATGGCGACGCCAATTGAGCTGCAAAATGATGTACACGGAAATATGCGCCGTCTAAACCGATTTCTTCGGCGGCAATAGCCAAATCAATGGACTGCAACAACGTGTCACTTGCTGTACGGGTTTTATAGTTCGGATGATTGGACCAATGTCCAAATGATAAAAAGCCTATTTTTTTCATAAATCGCTTAACAAAGGTAGCGATTTTTTTTTCCGTTCAGGTATTTGGGAAATCCGGCCGGCAGTGGCCTGGCGGCCCTGAGCAACGCGTATAAAATGCAGCGGCAGAAATCTTTCAGTTCGCAGGCCGAAAATAGCTTTTACGAAAGCGGCTCAGGGTTGGGTGGCGTACCCGCCGGTCTTGACCTGTCTTCGGGCAGCGGAATGAAGACCTCGCTGTCGTTGGGGGGCAGGATGAACCTGCCTTGCTTCCAATCTTCTTTGGCCTGTTCAATGCGTTCCTTCCGGGAGGAGACAAAGTTCCACCAAATAAAGCGTTCACCCAGGGGCTCACCCCCCAAGAGCATCAATGTCGTTTCTTCCTTAGCGACGATGCGCGGATCTACCCCCTTTGCGAATACAAGCATTTTGCCATCATCATAGGTAGTTCCTGAAATTTCAACGGCCCCTTTGACAATATAGAATCCTCGTTCCGAATGTTCTTTCGGAAGGGCAAAATGTGTACCTTTCTGCAGTACAACATGCAGGTAGAACAACGGCGAATGAGTTGTTACGTCGCTGCTCAAGCCATATGCATCGCCAGCGATGAGGCGCATCCAAAGACCTTTATCAGTGAAAACCGGCAATTGCTTAGGTTTGTAGTTGAAAAATGAAGGTGCAGCTTCTTCGTCCTTTTCGGGAAGGGCCACCCAGGTTTGTATCATTTCCAGCCCACCGGCTAACGCGGACGGGCTTTCGAAACGCTCCGAATGCGCTATTCCGCTACCGGCTGTCATCCAGTTTACTTCGCCCGGACGGATAATTTGCTGAACTCCCAAACTGTCCCGATGCGTCACCTCACCGCCAAATAAGTAGCTGACCGTTGAAAGGCCGATATGGGGATGCGGCAATACATCCAGATCGGAAGGATTCCCAAATTGATTTTGGATAGGGCCGGCATGATCCATAAAGATAAAAGGACCTATCATCCTGCGTAACCGAAACGGTAGGATTCGCTTTACCTTCATTTCGGCACTGATCGCAGCGGCTCGGGATTCGATAACTAAATCAAGCATAGTGTATATTCTTTTTCTGACAGGAAATATAGGTATTTTTTTGGGAACGGAATAACGGTTCCCCAACAGGTCACATGGTATTGGTTTATAAAAAAGAAAGGTTTCCAAACGGGGAGAATGGAAACCTTTACTAACCAATTATAAACCTAAATTATGATGACACAAAGATAGTGTAATTTATACACCCTGCAAAATATTTTTTTGTTTTTTTCCTTCCCTCTGGTTCCCTTTCTGCATCATCAGCATAATAATCATTGCTTTTGCCCGAAAGTAACGATTTTGGTACATATTTTGTGCGCTAATTGGTCTGTAATTCTACTTATTTGCAAAGGCCCGCCGCTTGACGTCGCCCTGGAAAACGAAATTTACTTAAAATCGATGATCAATCAATTGAACAAGTTTCGTGGAATTAATCCACTTTTTTTATTGTTTCTTTTATTATTTTTCGGTGCGTGCACAAAAGATAAAGCCGGTATAGACCAGACAGGCGGCCTGCATGGCCCGCCTTCAGATTTGGGTGAGCCATTCCTGTACGGCTCCAATATGGGGTACTATTCGGGGTGGTCCGATCAGCAGCTGGCTGAATTGCTGATTGGCAATCGGGAAAAAGATATTGCCGGCGCTGGGGTGAACAGCTTGCGCCCAGCAATGTATGATCATTTTGTGCAAAAGTGGGGTTACGACATCCGACTGGGTGCATTTAAAACTTACCAACGACTGGGCGGCGAAAAGCATACAATCTTCCTCAACGGTCCCGCTGATGCACACAGGGAACAGACAAGGTACTGTAATAGTATCCAATCGAAAACGTTTGCCAACCTGTATGAACCAATATGGTCTTCACCCGGCAAAGTGAATACCGATAACTACTATGCCAACTATGTCTATCATGTAGTAAAGACTTATGGCCCCTATGTAAAGTATTGGGAGGTTTGGAACGAACCGGACTATACTCACAACTGGCGGGCTACACAATCCTGGACTCAATCAGACCCTGACCCTTGCGACTTGCCTAACTTTGCCGCACCGATCCAATCTTATGTGCGGATGCTCAGAATTACCTACGAGATCGTTAAGCACCTGGATGAAGATGGTATGGTCTGCGTGGGCGGCTTGGGCTATCCCAGCTTTCTAGATGCGATATTGCGCAATACCGACAACCCAAGTGGAGGAGGTGTTAATGCCGACTACCCCAAAAAAGGGGGCGAGTGGTTCGATTGCTTAAGTTACCATGTATATCCGATGTATTACTTGGGCAGCAACCATAATTCGGATGCAGCAGCAGCATCGGTAGTGAACCATAAGAATGACTTTCAGGCCGTGCTTGATCACTATGCTTATGACGGAAAAACCCATCCAAAAAAAGCGTTTATTGTTACTGAAAGCAATATTCCCCGGAAAGCCCTAAATGGCTATATCGGCGGAGATGAAGTACAGCGCAACTTTTTAATTAAGGCGGCAATACGCGCACAAAAAGCTGGTATCAGCGGGCTTTATATTTACAGTGGCGCTGAAAACCGACCATTATCCCAGGCTACTGACCCTTACCAGGTGATGGGTTTCTATCAAAAGCTGGCCTCAGGCCCTTATAATGCCACCATTACGCCCGGAGGTATAGCTTGGCGCACGGTAAGCACTTTATTGAGAACTCGGCAATACGATCCGGCCGCAACCGCCAGATTGCAGTTGCCACCCACCGTCGACGGCGGAGCCTTCTACGCTGCCGACGACAACGACTATATCTACGTATTGTGGGCGAAAACCAGCGGCGCATCAGAAACTGCATCGGTGCAATATAGTTTTCCGGCATCATTAAATATCAAAACTGCAACGCAGTTTAATTGGGAAAGTAAGCAAACTAGCGTAGCCGGCACCATTCCATTATCCGGGTCGCCTGTCTTTATTAAGCCCTAATGTATTAAACTCGATGTGCCGATACTCGCGGGTAGTGGCAGACCAGCGTACGAACAAAATGGGCGACGCCAGCGACTCACTGTTCCCGAAAACAATCCAGGTAGTCGACTGTTATATCGCTAAGGGCGCAGCAAGCTATAGGCACCCAAAGTGATAACCAATTAATTAAAGTAGTAATGGAGCAGAACACTCGGCCCAACGCGATGTCGAACGAAAATGCGGACACGAAACAATCGACTGTACGCAGTACCGGCCAAGAAACTTCCGATATCCTGACCACGCGGCAAGGGCACCCCGTCTACGACAACCAGAATCTCAGGACGGTGGGCAACAGGGGGCCGGCGACGTTGGAAAATTATCATTTTTTGGAAAAGATGTCGCATTTTGACCGCGAAAGGGTGCCTGAGCGCGTTGTGCATGCGCGGGGCGCAGGCGCGCACGGTGTCTTCGAGGCCTACGGAACGGTGGGCAGTGAACCGGCATCGCGCTATACGCGGGCGAAGCTTTTTCAAGAAAAGGGCAAAATAACACCGCTGTTTGTACGCTTCTCTACGGTGATCCATGGCGGCCACTCGCCTGAAACGCTCCGTGACCCACGAGGATTTGCGGTAAAAATGTATACCGAAGACGGCAACTGGGACTTAGTAGGTAATAACCTAAAAATTTTCTTTATTCGCGATGCACTAAAGTTTCCGGATTTCATCCATGCCTTCAAACCGGACCCGGTGACTAACCGGCAAGACCCTGTGCGGCAGTTCGATTTCATCAGCAATACGCCTGAAGCGATGCACATGATCACATTTCTGTTCTCGCCTTGGGGCATACCGGCTAATTATCGCCAAATGCAGGGATCGGGCGTAAATACTTATAAGTGGGTGAACAAAGAAGGAGAAGCGGTATTAGTGAAATACCACTGGGAGCCGCTGCAGGGCATCAAAAACCTGACCACAAAAGAAGCGCAAACAATACAGGCAAAAAACTTCAACCACGCCACGCAGGATCTTTATGAAGCCATTGAACGCGGAGAATATCCACAATGGGAGCTATGTGTCCAGATCATGAGTGATGATGAGCACGCCGAGCTTGACTTTGATCCGCTTGATGATACCAAACTCTGGCCTAAAGACCAATTCCCCTGGTTGCCGGTTGGCCGGATGACCTTGAACAGAAATCCTGTCAACTATTTTGCCGAGGTGGAGCAATCCGCCTTTGGAACCGGTGTTTTGGTAGACGGGCTCGACTTTTCCGACGACAAGATGTTGCAGGGACGTACATTTTCTTATTCCGACACGCAGCGCTACCGTGTAGGCACCAATTATTTGCAGCTACCGATCAACGCGCCGCGCAAGCACGTGGCTACTAACCAGCGCGATGGGCAGATGGCTTACCATCAAGACATTGTTGATGGGGTGAACCCCCATGTCAACTATGAGCCGTCTTCGCTGGGCGGTCTTAAAGAAGCCGAAAGACCCGGAAAAGACCACACGCCGCACTACAGCGCCTCCCTGGTGCGTGCAAAAATTGACCGCCAAAACAACTTCAAACAGGCGGGGGAAACCTATCGCGGTTTCGAGGAATGGGAGCGGACGGAACTGATCTTTAACCTCGTAGACGCTTTGTCAAAGTGCCCTGCGCATATACAGGAAAAAATGATCGAGATGTGCTACGCTTGCGACGATGACTATGGCCGTCGGATAGCGGAAGGTATCCAACAGGCGCGTCCGACGATGGAAGGTACCGAAGGGGCTTCAGCCGATGCCGACAAAGCGGTGAAGGAAGCAGCAGAGAAAGGCAAGGACGCAAAACCTTACTGAGTACAACCGATATGATACAGGATACACAGCAAAAAACCATGTTCGACGCCGCCCGGACCGGCGACGCAGCGTTTATCAGGCAATATACTGGAAACAAACAACATATAGACGAAAGGGATGCCCGCGGTTATACCCCGCTGATCATTGCTGCCTACAACGGCCATTTGGAGGCCACCGAAGCCTTGGTGGATGCCGGTGCAGACGCCAACGCGCAGGACTATGGAGGCAACACAGCCCTGATGGGTGTTTGTTTCAAAGGGTATGCTGAAATCGCGGAGCTGCTGATACGCCGCGGAGCCGACCTCAACATGCAGCACGGAAACCGCGGAACCGCCCTGATGTTCGCTGCAATGTTCGGCCGCAACGAGCTGGTAAAAGTGTTGCTGCGCCACGGCGCAGACACCGATGTGCGGGAGTCGCGCGGGCTAACGGCACTTGATTTGGCCATCCAGCAGGGAAATTTGGAGGCCGTGGCAATGCTGGACGGCTCGTTTATGCCAGAATAGTAAAATATGCAAACCAAAAACAAGACGCCATGAAATTATTGAAAGCAACCATTGCGCCGTTGGTTGGCTCGCTTGTGCTTAACCTCGTGCACGAAATGGCTAGAAAGCGGCTAAGCCGGGCACCTGAGATCAATAAGATCGGCGAAGAAGCGATTGCGAAAACCTATAAAAAAATGGGTAAACAACCGCCATCGGGAGAGAAACGATATGCAATGGCCATGGCCGGAGATCTGGTAGCCAACACCGCCTACTATCGGATGATTACGGGCAGCTCGCAGCGTGAAACGTGGGCAAGGGGCCTGTTGTTTGGGCTTGTGGCGGGCGTGGGTGCGCTGACAGCGACGAAACCGTTGGGATTGGACGATACCCCGGTAAACCGAACTACCCAGACAAAGGTGTTGACGGTGCTGTATTATACCCTTGGAGGTTTAGTTACCGCTGCCGCTTACCTTGCTTTGAATAAGGATGTCCGTGATAAGGCTTAAATAAGCAAGGGATAACAACTAGAATTTAGGATAACTGTAACGGCACATACTGAATAGTCCTCCCTATTTAGCCAGTTTTTTCGTTACCGTAGCTTCGCGTTTGCGCCAGGCTACCAATTGAGGTTCTTCGTATACCGGCAGCCCTTTATCGTTTAGTAGTCCCAGTGATGCGGCTAACTTTCGACTCAACGCAGCCGATTCTTGGTCTTTGTCGCCAATGGCCTGCTGGCCGGTGGATATCGCACGCTCGACAGCAGTAGTGGCCTGCCTGATGACTTTCAATTCGGCATCGTATTTCTTTTGCTTCCTTAGGATAATCATCATCCGGTTATAGGCCTCGGCATTGAGGTGCTTGCCCCGTGCCGACCCGCGGTATAGCTTCAACGCATCGGCGTTTTTACCGGCTTTCTCCCAGCTACGTGCTTCGTCCATCCGGGTTTTGACGGCTATTTTGGATTTTGCCATGGTATATGCAAATATCCGCTAAGCCGTTAAAACCTTTTCAAATGCTTTCCGGGGCGTCCCTCTAAACATGACCTCTCCACAATAGCGATATCCCATCTTCTCAAAGAGTTTTAGCATGGCCGGATTGTCGTAATTAGTGTCTGCCCGGACACTGCGGATGCCGTGTTGCAGTGCGAATCCATGGATGTGCTCCAATAGCTTGTGCGCGAGCCCCCTACCCAGGTATTTTTCTGATACCGCAACCCGATGGTATACGACAAAATCGCCGTCAGTCAACCACTTCCCCTCGATCGTTGCATACGCTGGTTCGTCATTGACCATTATGGCACAATATGCTACAATGGTCATCTCGTCTGCAAGTACGTAACCCGTTCCGTTATCGATATCGTTCTGGACCACGGCGAAATTGGGGTAGCCGTCCTGCCATTGACCACTGCCATCGTGCTTCCTCCTTTTTATGGCTTGCTCCAAAATTTCCCAAATGTGGGATAAGTCTTCATGGCTTGCCTTCCGAAATTTGTATTCCATATGGTTTCATTAAGACAATTATAATCCAAAGGTAATTTAATTTTGTCTCCCTCCAACCCGCAGGATTCGACAAAACGGAAGTCACGCCATCACATCAATTTCTTTCTTGATTTTATTTGTCAACATAGGAAGCTTGATCCAAATCGGCAGAATTGCTAGCAGCAACCAGCTCAGGCGGTTGACCATAATTACGGTATCCCTTTTTTGCAGTTGTTGAATGCAATAACGAGCTACCTTATCGGGATCCAGCGAAGTTGCTCTCGCAAAGAAACCCTGTTCTTCGATTCTCCTCGTGGTGTCCGCGTTGGTTTTCATCGGCCCGGGGTTGACAACACTGACAAAGACATTTGTTCTTTTAAGTTCTTGGTAGAGCCCCCGGGAAAATGAATGAATAAAGGCTTTCGATGCCGGATAAACGGTTTTGTATCCTATCGGGGAAAATGCCGCAAGACTTGAGACGTTTAAAATATAGGCTTTTTCCTGCAGTTTCAGGTTGGGCAAAAGCTGATGGGTAAGGAGTGACGTGGCGAGCACATTGACCTGAATGATCTTTTCGACGTACCCGGCGGGAACTTCGTCAAACTTTTTCGTTCCGCCAATCCCCGCGTTGTTGATCAACATCTCTACGCTGAAATTTTCATTGATCGATTTTGAAACCGCCAATACGTTCTCCTTGACGCTCAGATCGATCTCGTAGCAATGCGCGACCACCCCATATTGGCTGACGAGCTCTTCACACAAGGCTGGCAGTCCCTCGTTGGGCAAACTTATTAATACTAGGTTCCGGCCCTGTGCTGCGAGCTGCCGCGCGAAGGACTTTCCTAATCCTTGGCTAGCTCCAGTGACCACCGCAAATTTTTCCTGCATATCCATTTATTATCATAATTTCAACGCAGCAAAACTATTAGGTAGATAGCGCACAGGTGCCCGGATTTATAATTCCGAACAACATCATACCTGTCTTTTTTTTCGGTAGTCTGTTGGCGTAAAAGAGGTCAATTTTTTGAATGTTGTATTAAAAGATGTCTTGGAGTTGAACCCGGATTCGTACCCGATCGCCAACATGTTCAGGTGATCGTATTCGGTATTTGAAAGCAGTTCTTGCGCCTTACGTACCCTGTAACGATTTACAAACTGATAAAAATTCTCTCCCAGCCCGGTATTTATCACATAAGATAATTGATGACTTGAAACGCCTAATCTACCAGCGAGCTTTGGAAGGTTGAGTTCGCTATCCAGGTAGGGCATTTCGGCTTCCATTAACAGCAATAAACGCTCCTTTGTTACACGCAACTGCCCATCATCTAATAATTTCCCCCTTTTCGTATCGTCTTGACCTGATACGGCGGTGACAACTGCATGATCTAATCCTATGGGATAAATCTGTTTCTGTTTTACCGAATTGTAAGCTACAAAGTAAACAACCATTAAAAAATAGGTATTGATATAGATGTTTAACGACGCTAGCGGTGCGGCCACATTGTAAAGCAGTACCACGACGGAAGAACCGATGAACGCATAGATTATATACTTGATCCAGTTTAAACTGATAGGTTCTTTGGTTGACGCGAATCGTTCGATGTTTTTTTTATGTTGCCGGATTTTGAAATAGGCTAATATCGTGTAAAACAACGCATGGCCGAAAACAAGAATCAGATACAACAGATTAAAGATATTCTCCTCAAAAACAGAACGCAACATTGAAAATATCAAAAATACGCATGATGGTGCCAAGTATGCCAGGTCTCGTGCTGCATACTTGTGATGCGGATCCGTGTAGAAAACAACACTTAAATAGAATGTGATCGGTGCAATGAACTGAACAAACCGTATCCCGAGAACAACAAGGTCATTGCTTCCGGTTGACGCCGGAAGAATCATTTCGTCCAGCCAGAAAGTCGCCCATATCAGAGCAAATACTCCGAAATAGACATTTGCCTTGCGGTTCACACCTGTTACATTTCGCAAATTCAGAAATGACAACAAGAACAACCCACCTATAATGAGTCCTGTAACTATTAGATTTATATCCATCAAATGTAGCGCACAAAATGTCACCAAGGCTCGTAACCGACTGGCTTCACTCGCCTTCTGCGCGTACCCCCTTTCGCCAACGCCATGGTGCGATGGCGTTTGAATCTGACCATAGGCCCCGCCGTGCCTCCCGCGCATCTGATTCTATAGCACCCCATAGTGGATCGTTGTCGTAGGCTTTGTAATGCCAGGCCAGGCCCTCATTCAGCAGACGCACATTAAGGTTGATGCTATCCGCGATATAGACAACACCAACCACCCTCCCGTAGCGGTCGATATTCATTTCCTTCACTTTCACTGAACCGGAAGCGAGCATCTCTTTTGCAAAGGTGGTAGCGACCCGGCTGTAAGGCTGACCTCTTTCGGGACAATCCACCCCGTGGAGCCTAACACGCTGCTGCTCATCACCAATGAGCAGCGTAAAAGTATCACCGTCTGCCACGTGAACAACGCTGCCGGTAAGATAACGGGTAGCACACGCTTCGGGAAGAAAAAGAAGAAGAACAAATAGCAAACGCGGTATCACAGCGCGAAGGTAGCCACCAAAATGCGGGCTTCCAAATACAATTTCTTTTCCAAAGCGCCGCCGCAACCTGCAGACGGATTAACCGCCAACCTTGTCCATCAATAGCCTACAAGTATGGACAATGGTCTGAACGATGATATCTTCCCCATCTCCTTTAAACACGCGCGTTTCCTGCAATTCCCAATCGCGGTGAACAAGACAGATAAACATGGTACCAACCGGCTTCTCCGGGCTTTCACTCCCCCCCGGCTTTGTCAATCCTGTTACCCCGATATGGATATCCGCCGCGATCAAATCCCTCAACTGATACGTCATCGCTTGCGTCACCTCCATAGACTCCGGCGTGTACCTTTCGATCAACGCCCTCGGCACTTTGAGAAGATCTTCTTTCAGGCATACATCATAACAAACGACACCTCCCTTCAATACATCGCCAGAATCGCGGCTTTGGGAGAAGACCGCGGCTAGCGCCCCGGCAGTAGCACTCTCGGCAAAGGCTAAATGTAGCCCCCGCCGAGCCAACAAAGCGCTACAATTTTCTACATGTTCTTTTACCTGCTCGTCTTGCCGCATCCTGATGTTTTCTCCCTAAATCGTGATCTGTCCGCCTGTGACGGGAATGGTAGCTCCTGAGACGTAGCTACCCTCTTCCGAAGCTAGGAACACAAACGCAGGAGCGAGCTCTGCCGGCTGTCCGGGTCTGCCAGTTGGGGTTTTCTCTCCGAATGTCGGAGCATCCTCTGCTTTGGTCGACGTGATCAGGGGTGTCCAGACCGGTCCGGGCGCCACCGCATTCACGCGAATGCCTTTACCTTGTGTGAGCAGCACCTGACTCAGGTTAGCGGTGTAATTTTCGACAGCCGCCTTGGTCGCTGCGTATGGGAGCAATACGGGTGACGGGTCAAACGTGTTCACTGAGGTCGTATTGATGATCGAACTGCCGGGTGGCATATGGGGCACCGCAGCTTTGCATAGGTAAAAAATGGCGTGCACATTGACCGAAAAGGTATGGCGCCACTCCTCCGCCGGTATATCTTCCAGCTTTTCACGGGAGATATGGAAGGCTGCGTTATTGACCAAAATATCGATCTGTCCGAATTCTTCTACCGTACGGGCGATGATCGACTGACAATGCTCCTCGCTGGTGATATCTCCTTTAATCAGGATGCACCGCCGCCCGGCTTCTTTCACATGCTTTTCGGTGTCGGCCGCATCCTCATCTTCCATGTCACTCAGGTAACTGACCACGACGTCAGCTCCTTCCCGGGCAAAAGCTATGGCCACAGCCTTACCAATACCCGAATCGCCCCCGGTGATGATGGCCTTTTTACCGGTTAGTCTTCCGGACCCTTTGTAGCTTTGCTCACCATGATCGGCCTGCGGCTGCATCAACGCTTCGGTACCGGGATAATCCTGCTTTTGCTCAGGAAAGGGTGGCTGCGGATGCTTTTCATAAGGTTGGTTGGGCTGTTTCTCGCCATTGTTCTTTGTTTCCATAATCTTTTAATTTCATATCCAACAATCAACACCGATGATGACTTCATGGTGCTCAACCGAACTTCAGTCTATCGGAATGACAGCTAGCATACCCCTTTTGTTGGCATAATCTAAAAATTAGGACACAAGCGGCGATACACAAAGATATCACACACTCACCATGGCTATTCCCCGGTTCTCGAATTCCTTGCTTAAAACTTCGATGAGCTGGCTGCGGAACACCTCTTCATTGTAAATATTTACAATCCACGCATGCAGCTTTAATTCGATCATGTCTGTGCCTATTCTGGTATACAGCATTTCAATTTCCGAACCTTCCATAATATAATCGATGCTACCCGACACATCCTGCAGCACCTCCTTAACAATCTGCATATCGCTGTCTTTCGCTATTTTGATGGCCGTATTGACCCTATTATAAGACTTGCCCAATGTCCAATTGACCAGACGGCCGGAAAGCAGGTCGCCGTTAGGAATGATTACTTCCGACCCCTCCTGCGTCAGCAAGGTGCTGGAACGAATACCTATTTCCTGTACGCGGCCCTTCTTATCGGCCAGTTCGATGAAGTCGCCGGTACGGAACGGCTTTTCAAAGATCAGGATGATACCCGAGACAAAATTGTTTATAATGTTCTGAAGCCCGAATCCGATACCGACACTCAGGGCGCTTATGATGACGGTCAGCTTATCCAATCCAATGCCCAAGGCACTCACTCCCATCAAAAACCCTCCGATGATAATTAACAGTCGAAACAGGGGCATCAGGGAATGTAGGGCACCCCGCTCCACTGTCTGATTGTAGCCCGGCTGGCTTGTATCGCCCAATAGCGCTGCAAGATGCTTCTGCAGCCAGTTGGATGATGCGATGATAACAACGCCAACGGCCAGATTGCCAAACGTAAAGGCAATGCTGCCAACATGCCTCTTCTCGTCCAACACCGAGAACAGCCAGTTGAAGAATTGCTGTACGCTATGCAAATTGATTACCAGGACCACCATACCCAACGCTACGCATATCACGGTCAGAAACTTTCTGACACTACGCATGGTTTTTACCTTATCGAACCGGCTGCTGGTTTTACGGATACTGACGTAGTGGAACTGCCGTTTGAATGCACTTACCACAACATGGCAAAACCCGACTAACGAAATGGACTGTACGATAGCGACTACTCCCCCTATACTCCAATAACGCGCATACTCGACATAACCAAACACATTGCACAGCATAGCAAAAACATGAATGAGTATCAACACAAGGAAGAGGTACTTGTTGATCCTAAACTTCGCACGGGGTCGTCCTTTTGACCCTCTACGCATCCGATGGCAAACATATAAGGCCACGACATTGAGCAAGAGGCTGAAGGAGCGCGAAAAAAAATCGGCACCCACCACCGTATTGGCGAAAATGACCAGTACGTAAAATAAAAACAAATAGGTTAACGCCTGCCGCTGCGGTTTGTCGATCATCGCTTTAAATTCGACGGCCAGCAGAACA
Organism: Parapedobacter deserti; assembly: GCF_042646065.1. Lineage (NCBI taxonomy): Bacteria > Pseudomonadati > Bacteroidota > Sphingobacteriia > Sphingobacteriales > Sphingobacteriaceae > Parapedobacter > Parapedobacter deserti. The sequence goes on along the minus strand of NZ_JBHRTA010000030.1, from coordinate 411,710 downwards.
AACACTAGCAACTGCGTGATCTGCACCACCGCACTCGGCGTGAAGACACTGAATAAAGGCAGCAGGGTAAAAAGAAAAATTAACGCTTTTATGATATCGCTGGCATAATTGTAATCGGTATTTTTCTTCGTCAAACGATGAATCTGCACGCCCTTTCTGTAACTCCAGTAAAAGAAACCGACGCTCAGCAGCAGCAGGAAAATACGGCCGGTCCATTCCGTCTGTTTCAAATATTTAGAAAAATCTTTCGAATCGCTATACGTCGCCCTTAAATTTCCGACCAGGGTTTGCCTGTCGAACGAAGCAGGCGCTGCCCAGAGGCGCTGTGCATTTTTCCTGCCTGCCACTACCTGTACGTTGCTCTCACGGGCTGTAAGATCAGTAAGCAACGATACGGAGTGCTGGAGCAGGCGGTTTACTTCGTTCGCTAACAAGTGTAGCGAATCCAGCTTCAACTTAGCCTGTATCTCTTTCCGCCGAATCAATAGATCCAGACTGTCCAACTCATTGAAACCTTCCGAAGCTGACGGCCGTTGAGCACCCGATTGGACTAAGCTGTCACTCGCCAACTCGTTAAGATCGCTGATTGCTTCCGCTAGGGTGGCCCGGTACGCGGCTACCGAAATCTTGAAATCATTTAACCTGGAAACTCGCCGCTCGGCAGCTTCCCGCATCGACGCGATGGTATCTGACAGCATCTCTGCACCAAGACTGTCCAGCAGCCGCATAGCAAGAACATGCCGTTCTTCCAACAGGTTGAGCTCTCTGGAGAGTAAGGCGACTGGTATGTTGTCTATAAGGTGAGCATCAAATCGGCCAAGGCGCCGCCGACGTGTGGCTGTCGTTGCAGCATCCGAAGCCGGATCAAGCGCCGCAAGCGCCTCCCCAAGCGTCACTGTATCCGCTGCGATGGGCTCAGCTCCTTCCTGCGCGAATGACCTGTTAGCCAAAACTAACAACAGCAAGAAGAAAAAGACGTGATGTCGATATTGTGAAGTATATCGTATTATGCTCATTTATGTGTTTTTAGTGACTGGTGAAGCACATATTACGCACCAAATTATCCACTGCTTGCTGCCGCGGCGGGGCTGAATGGCGCTTATCGCGGAGGCTAATTTTCGTCCGCCGGTTGTAGATTCCATGCGATCTTACCAAACGCTACGCAGGCTATAACTGGGACCTTTCGCCCGATTTGACTTTATGCAGCCACTCGCCAGATTGCCGAATTGATGGCATATACGGCGTTTTAAACAAAAGCAAACCACATACCCTTGGGATATGTGGTTTGGAAACGAGCCGACGACGGGACTCGAACCTGCGACCCACGCATTACGAATGCGTTGCTCTACCAACTGAGCTACGTCGGCGTCGGTAAAGATTTACCGACGCAAATATACGGGATACTCAACAATTGCAAAACACCTGCCTCACATTATTGGCCGGCCAAGCGCGTGTCAAGCTAATGTTGCCGTCAGCTCAATTGAGGTCTCCAACAGCTTGGATACCGGACAGATATCCTTCGCTTTTTCTGCGATTTCCTTGAATTCGCTTTCGGAAATATCCGCCACCTCTCCCCGCAAAACCAGCTCAATCAATGTAATATTACCGTCCTCAAGCGTGACTTTTGCTTCCGTGTCCAGGCTGTCCGGTTCATATCCCTTTTCGCTGAGCAAAAAGCTGAGCTGCATGGTGAAACAACCGGCGTGGGCAGCACCAATCAACTCTTCCGGGTTGGTACCAACGCCGTCTTCGAAGCGGGTCTTATAGGAGTACTGGGTTTTGTCAAGCACGGTACTCTGTGTAGAGACGGTACCGCTTCCGTCTTTGCCTGTGCCTTTCCAATGAGCAGTTGCTTTTCTGGTTAATTTCATGGTATTCGCTATTTTTCTGTAAAGTATATTTCAAGAACAAGTATTACGCTTAAATTGTTTATAAATTCGCAACATGGGAAGACTCATATATTTGGACAACAATGCCACTACCCCGCTTGACCCGCTGGTGTTGGAGGCAATGATGCCTTTCCTTACCACGCACTTCGCCAATGCCTCCAGCGTGACCCATCGCGCAGGCCGGGCAGCAGCCGCGGCGGTGGAAAACGCAAGGGAGCAGGTTGCCGGGCTTATTGGAGCCTCATCACGCGAAATAACATTTACTTCAGGAGCCACAGAAGCCATCAACATGGCGATCAAAGGCGTATTTGAGCATTACCGCGCCAAAGGTAGCCATTTCATTACCTGCCAGACAGAACATAAGGCGGTACTGGATACTTTTGCTTATCTCGACAAGCAGGGAGCCGAGGTGTCTTACCTGCCGGTGGAAGCAGATGGGACGCTCGACAGCGCGTTGTTCGAATCAGCCATCCGCAAGGATACGGTAATGGTAGCCCTGATGTACGCCAATAACGAGACCGGGGTATTGCATCCGGTGGCCCAGATCGGCGAAATAGCCCAAAAGCATGATGTGTTGTTTTTCTGCGACGCTACGCAGGCGGCGGGTAAAGTTGCTGTGGATGTGAAAGCAATACGCGCGGATCTGCTGTGCTTGAGCGCACACAAACTTTACGGACCGAAGGGCGTTGGTGCACTATATATAAGACGCAGAAGCAAACGGATACAAACCGGCGCGCTCCTGCATGGCGGAAGCCAGGAAAACAGGCTCCGTGCAGGCACGCTGAATGTGCCAGGTATTGTGGGACTGGGCAAAGCCGCCGCCATCGCAGCGCAAAACATGGCAACGGAATCTGCACGGCTGGCCAATCTCCGCAATGAATTGGAAGTCGGCCTTGCAAAACTGCCAGCCACATTCATAAACGGCCGAGGAGCTCAACGACTGCCGAATGTAAGCAATGTCTCCTTCAGGCACCTTAGGGCAGACCAGATCATGGGCCGTGTACCTGATATTGCCATCGCCTCCGGCTCGGCTTGTGTGAGCGGCACACGGGATCCGTCGCATGTATTGAAAGCCATGGGGTTGTCGGATGCCGATGCTCACGCCGCGCTACGCTTCAGTCTGGGCAGATTCAACACGAGTGAAGACATCCGCACATGCATCAAATTGGTGTTTGCGGCTGTTGAAAAACTGAGAGCTACCTCTCCTATCTGGCAGCTGCATGAGGCCGGACTGACAGATTAAATTGAGTTTTTATACTAATTTTTAACAGATTGACTGAACAAAACAATATCCTGATCATCGGGGCTTTTGACCGCTACAATTATGGCGACCTTTTGTTCCCCCTAGTTATCGAAGCGCAATTGAGCACATATGGGCGCCCTTACGAGGTGTCATACTTTGGTATTATATCCAGCGATCTTAGCGCGCTGGGCGGGAAACCTACAGCGGATATCCGTGCGTTTTACCGCCGGTGCGATGAAAGCACAGGGCATACGAGCATCGTTGTGGCCGGCGGAGAGGCGGTGGCAGTGACTTGGAGTTCGCTGCTATTGGCACTGAACAAGACATTCAAGCGCACGCATCGATTCCATCATCATCTAAACAAGATAGTTGACCTAAATGCTTTTGCCCGGCGGATGCTGCACGGCCGGACAGCCTTGCCCTTTGTGTTTACCAATTCTGATTTTCCAAGAATAAACCGAGTGATCTTCAACTCGCTTGGCGGATCGGAACTTGATCCCTCCATTTTCAGCCGTTACCCTGCCCTACAGGACAAGCTGCGTCAGGTGGACTACTTCGCCGTACGCGACAACGCCACACAGCTAAACCTCGCTAACCAAGATATAAAGACACTGCTGTATCCTGATTCGGCCATTCTGATGTCCAAATTTTTCCCAAACGCCGTTTTAATTGAGCGGGTCTCTCCGGCGGTCCGCAACTATGTAGCCGAAAAACAAGGAACCTACGTGTTCTTCCAAATTAAAAACAACCATGCAAAAAACAACGAAAATCGCATCGCTCAGCAACTGAATGCGATTGCCCAAGAATCGGGCATGCATCTGTGTTTATGCCCAATCGGTAAAGCGCTGAATCATGACGACCATCTTGCCCTGCAACGAATTGCGCCACTGCTAGCGCATCCCTGTACGGTGTTCGATGATGTCAGCATCTGGGATATCATGTATCTGATCGCCAATGCAGGTGTGTACATCGGAACCAGCCTGCATGGGGCCATCACGGCAATGAGCTACGCTGTCCCTTATGTCGGCGTGGCAGTGCCGAAGCTGAACAGCTACTTACAAACGTGGGGTGTAGCGGGTATAAACGGCATTGTGGCACTGGATGGCATATCCGAAGGCTTCAGGCAAGCCCTGAGAGTTGACCGGACCGCACTGCACCAGTCTAAGGAAAAGCAGCTGAAGGCCGCGGAAGAATCTTTTCAACAGATCAGCCAACTTGTCTTCCCATAACGAACACGGCGAATGAACCTGCATATACTCGAACCGGAAGTACAACGATACCTGCGACGGCCTGAACAGATTGATCCCGCTAGTATGGCGCTTAAGAAAAGTCCGTTTCTAAACGTGTCTTCCCTGGAATTGGCCCAACAGCTTGATGCCCGGCGGCGGTGCCGTAAAAAATTACCCCTCTGGTATAATGCAACCGGTATCTACTACCCAGAAAAACGTGCAATAGAGCAGGCTTCATCCGAGCTGACGGCCAAATACAAAGCCGCCCTTATAGCTCCAGGGAGCCGAATGGCGGACTTAACAGGAGGATTCGGCGTTGATGCCTTTTTTTTTGCCAAGCATGCCGCATCAGTAACGCATTGCGAAAAAATTGAGCTCCTCTCACAGATTGCCCAGCACAATGCTTCAGTCTTAAACGCAGACAACATGGGCTTCGTAGCATCTGACGGCATGGCCTACCTTTTGGACCAACCTACTGATACGTTTGACTGCATGTTTATCGATCCGTCGCGGCGCGTGCAGCAGCGCAGGGTGTTCCGGCTTGAGGATTGCGAGCCGGATGTGGTAAAATACCAAGAACAACTGCTGGAAAAAACCGCGAGGGTGTTCATCAAGGCGGCGCCACTGCTGGACATCTCCATCGCCATGAATGCCCTGAAAAACATCCGCGAGATACATGTGATCAGCATGGATAACGAATGCAAAGAATTATTGCTCATACTCGACCGAAAGCCTACCGCGACGCCGCGCATCATTGCGGTGATGCTGGACGGCGGGCAACAGCACACCTTCCCCTTCCATATCGCTGAGGAAAAAGCCGCCATGCCCGAATACGGTCTACCGGAGTACTACCTGTACGAACCTGATGCAGCACTGCTCAAATGCGGAGCTTTCAAACTTGTCGCCCAACACTATAAATTGAAGAAGCTTCACCGGCACACCCACCTCTATACCTCCACAGACTATATACCCGGATTCTCAGGTAGAATCTTCCGTATAGATAAAACGGTAGATTACACTGATTTTAAACGGAATAAAAAATCGATACGCGGTAATATCAGTGCAAGGAATTTTCCTTTGAAGCCAGAAGAATTGCGTAAAAAACACCAGATACAGGATGGTGGAGACACCTACCTATTCTTCTGTAAAGGCATTGATGAAGCGCCATTGGTCATCTTTTCATCAAAATGCTGACACCCACTTGCCCCTCATCGCCATAATGCGGTAATTTGTTTACATGTCAAAGCAAGTGAAACTTTCTGCCCTTGATCTTTCCGTAGTCATTGAAGGAGGTGATGCCGCTACAGCCATCGCCCGCACCGTAGACGTTGCCCAATATATCGAACAACTTGGCTACAAACGCCTCTGGCTCGCCGAGCACCACAACATGGAATACATCGCCAGCTCGGCCACATCGGTCCTAATCGGTCATGTGGCTGGTAAAACAACTCACATACGCGTGGGTTCGGGCGGAGTCATGCTGCCTAACCATGCACCGTTGGCCATTGCCGAACAGTTTGGCACCTTGGAAACATTGTATCCGGGACGCATCGATCTTGGCCTAGGGCGGGCTCCCGGCACAGACCAACTGACCGCCATGGCACTGCGCCGAAACAACCCCAATACCGCGTACCACTTTTCCTCAGATATCCGCGAGCTTCAAACCTATTTCAGCAATGATAACAGTGGCGGCCGCGTGCGTGCATTCCCAGGTGAAGGGCTGAACATTCCATTTTGGATATTGGGATCCAGTACGGATAGCGCCTTTCTTGCGGCAGAAATGGGCTTACCCTATGCTTTTGCAGCGCATTTCGCTCCAGCTCAATTCCGCACGGCAATAGCGCTTTACAAGCAGCATTTCAAACCGTCGCCACAACTGGATAAACCGTATGTACTGGCCTGCGTGAATGTTATCGCGGCAGACACCGATGAAGAAGCACATGTACTGGCTACCAGTATGTACCGCATGTTCCTAGGCATCGTCACAAACACCCGGAGACCGCTATCGCCGCCCGTACCTTCGATGGACCCGTATTGGTCGCCCGAGGTGGAGGCTGCTGTTAGGCAGATGACGGCTTGTACGTTCATCGGAAGTGATAAAACCCTGGCAGCTCAGCTTTCCCGGTTCATCGAAGAGACAGGCATCAACGAGCTGATGACAACAAGCAATATCTACGATCAGGGCGCACGATTGAAATCATACCGCATCCTCAAGGAAGTATTGTCGTAGCCAATGCAAAGGCTGTCCTGGCCACCGACAACGCGGCTCCTATTCCAAGCCGCTCACCCCGCCTGACACTACGAGTTTCATCGCGTCCGTGGCACTCATATGCAGCGGTTTCACCCGCTCGGACTTTACGACAACAACCTGACCGGCAAATGAGTAAGAGTAAGGAAAGTAAACTATAACTTCACCATACAGACCGATCTTACTCAGGTCCCGTTGCGTTAAAAAACCGATTTTCTTCAATCCCGTTTCGTTAACCTCCACAATCACCGGTTCATTGAATTTTTTGGCGTCACCAACGAAGGCTTCCGTAAAATCCTTAATGGAAGAATACAAGGTATTGAACAACGGAATCCGGTTGAGCAGGTTATTAAACCAATTGGATATCGGCTCGGTAACCGCATTGGTAAATACCATCCCCACGAGAATCAATAAGACCACTACGGTAAGGATACCCAGACCCGGCACGTAGAGCGGCGCACCACTCTCATCCTCCCAGAGCCAACTGCTTAGGTTGAGTGCCGAATCAATGCTGGCTACCACCCAAACGATCAGGAACAGCGCCCCAGCCAACGGCACCATCACCAGCGTTCCTTTAATTAGGTAATTGAAAAATAATCGTATCGTTTTATGCTTCATATTGTTAAATTGCCTCTAATAAATCACCACGTTAACCATAAAAATATACCCGTTTGACACGCTGCGAAATACCCGCCAGCAGCTCATACGGAATTGTACCGATAGCAGCCGCTTGCTGTGCCAGGTCGTCGAGAACAACCACTTCATCCCCTTCCCGAACTTCAACACCCGTGACGTCAACCATTGCCATGTCCATACAGATATCCCCCACCGTACGCACGGCCTTTCCATTGATAACCATGCAGCCTACTCCGTTGCCGAAACGCCGGTCATAACCATCCGCATACCCGACGTTTACTGTCGCTATGATACGTTCCCTTGTGAGTATCCCTTTACAGCCATACCCTACGCTTTCACCGGCGGGCACTCTCCTGAGCTGCGCAATCGCTGTTTTTAACGTGCATACCTGCTGCAACGGTATGGAATGATTGCCCGCGTTACGAATCCCGTAAAGACCGATACCTAAGCGAACCATGTCCAGATGCGCGCCGGGCCACCGCTGGATTGCTGCGGTATTGGCGATATGGCAGATAAAGGGATAGCCCAAAACCTTCCTCAATCGGCTTACTGCTGCGTCGAACGACGCCAATTGCCTTTTCGTAAATGCATCGTGTTCTCCCTCACCGGCAGCTGCTAAATGGGAAAATACAGACTTAACCTTTACTGCATTTGTTTCAGATAAGTCACTTGTTAGCTGATTGATATCATTTACACCGAAACCCAGCCGATGCATCCCTGTATCCAGTTTGATGTGGACTGGATATTCGGCCATTCCCCTATTGGACAATGTTCGCACCAGGTCACCCAGCACCGAGAAGCTGTATACTTCGGGCTCCAGATCATACCTGAGCAACGAACCTATTGCCGCAGGGCTTGGGTTCATTACCATAATAGGCAGGTGAATCCCCCCCTTTCGCAGCTCTACGCCCTCATCCACATAAGCCACGGCCAGGTAATCAACTTTATTGAATTGGAGAAGATTAGCAACCTCAAAACTGCCGCTGCCATACGAAAATGCTTTAACCATAGCCATCAACTTGACATGCGCAGGCAACAGCGACTTAAATTGGCCGAGGTTATGCTCCAGGGCATTGAGATTAATCTCCAGCACCGTATCATGCAGCTTCGCCGCCAGCAATTGACTGATACGTTCAAAGGTAAACGCCCTTGCGCCCTTTAGCAGGATAATCTCGTCATGAAAGCCCATGCTCGGCAATGCCTCAAGCAATGCTTCCGTATTCGGGAAAGCCTCGTGCCGTATACCCTGGAATCTGAAAGCCTGGTCAGCCAATCGTTCGCCTACGGTGATTAACCGATTGATTCCGTTATCAACCAATAGCTTGTACACATTTGCATAAACTTCTTCTTCATTCCTACCCGTTCCCGGTATATCGGATAATACCAGTGTACGAGAAACATGTTGATGCTGTTGCCGGATAAAATCCAGCGCAATGCCAAGGGAAGCCAGGTCGTTGCTGTAACTATCGTCCACCAATGTGCAGTTATTGATGCCCCGCTTCATTTCCAACCGCATCTCCACGGGCTGGAGCAGGGCCATACGTTCATTGATCACCGCCGGCGAATACCCCATGGTCAGCATGACTGCCCAGCAACAGGTTGCGTTTTCGCGGGAGGCTCCATCCGAAAACGGTATCGTGATGAAAACGTCATTTCCGCGGTACCGCCCATATATCCGGCACCGGTGGCTGGTTATCCGCTCATGGTGCAGTACCTGTAGTGCCGCCTCACCCTGCCCCCAGGTAACGTGCTGCCCCGCCGGAGGCATAGCCATTCCCTGCAAGTAAGGCGGGGAATATACCATGGTCTTGGCGCCTTCGAACAACCGCAACTTCTCCACGGCTTTCTCCGTCCGAGAAGCGAACCCTTCGTCGTGCGCCGGACCAATATTGGTCAGCACGGCGATATCGGGTCTGATCATGCGCTGCAAGAATTGCATTTCGCCCGGCTGACTTATCCCCGCTTCAACGATGGCAAGGTTGTGCCCCGCATCCATACGCCACAGCGACAAGGCTACGCCAATCTGGGAATTGTAGCTTTTAGGGCTGCTTATGATGCGATATTCGGGCGACAGCAGCTGCCCCAACCATTCTTTCACAATGGTTTTTCCATTGCTGCCCGTTATGCCAATAACGGGATAGGTGAACCGGCTGCGGTGGTAAGCCGCCAGCGACTGCAACGCCTCCAATGTATCGTAGACGAAAATAAAGTTCGCACCAGGGAATACGTTCTCGTTCACTTCCGCTTCGGCCACCACGAAATTGCGCACTCCACCGGCGTATGCGTCATTGACATAGGCGTGTCCATTGCGCCGGCCTTTGAGCGCAAAAAACAAGCCTTGGTTAGCGTCAGCTAACTTCCGGCTATCATACAAGAGCGAGCTCACCCGCGCTGCCGGCATCGGCAGAAAAACACGCACGGGACTGAGCACATCGGCGATGTCTTGAATAGTATAACGTTGCTCCGATATAGCCATGGCACGAATTTCAACAATTTTTGGGTACTGTACTAATTTTTCCCATTTTGGCGCAGATGGATGATTTCCGTGAAACAAAACGCAAGACAATAACGCCGCAACAAGCCAAATCCAAAGCCGAAGCGTATTGTGTATATCAAGAACGGTCACAGCAGGAAGTACGCGACAAGCTCTACAGTTTAGGGTTGCACAAATCTGACGTTGAAACCATTATCACCGACCTGATTGGGGAAAATTTCCTCAATGAGGAACGCTTTGCGCTGGCCTACGCCGCAGGCAGATTCCGCATGAAAGGTTGGGGGCGCCACAAAATCAAGCAAGGGCTGAAGCAGAAATCCGTGTCCGCCCCGCTTATCCGTGCTGCCTTGGCCAGTTTGGACGAGCAGGAATATCGGGCTAAACTCCATGATCTTTTGCAAGCTAAAGCCCGCACTGAGCGGGAAACTCACACCTACAAACGTAAACATAAACTTTTGCGGTATGCGCTGGGCAAGGGGTTCGAAAGCGAACTTATTATGGAACTATTGAATGACAATGACTTGTGATTTTTTTTAAAAAATTGTTGACGGGAGCCGAAATCTACACTATATTTGCATCCACAAACAGCAAGCGAAAGTAGCTCAGTTGGTAGAGCGCAACCTTGCCAAGGTTGAGGTCGCGAGTTCGAACCTCGTCTTTCGCTCCAAATGAAACCCTTTCTATCATCAATAGAAAGGGTTTTTTGTGTTTGATGGGTTCGGAAGGGGAATTCCCCTGCATCTAACCAATTGGGTTTATACACATAAATATTCCAAAATCGTCAAGACGAGGTAATATGTATATACATTTAACGAAACCACTAAACTTTTTAATGGATTTCGTTTGTTTAGTTGTACTTTTATCTTATTGTTGTCCGCGGGGTTTAGATAAATCAAACAACTTATAACCCGTTTAGTAATATCATTCTTAGGTTGTATCGTATACATACATTCACAAGCAATTATAAAACGAAAAGCATTATACCTGTTGTGCTGGCTGTCCTTTGCGAGCTCATCATCGGTTACTCAGCAAGAGGTGAATTCCAGTAGTAGACCCGGCAAAGGACTTCGTTAAAGGAAGTAATTTTGATTATAATTTCCTTAATTCGGGAATGGCGGTAATTGACAGCAATGGTAATGGAGCTGGGATTTCCACACCTGATGCACCAGGTATTAGCCTTGACAGGCCTGGCTTATGGAAGTACTCGCGGCATTTCATCCCCGAGAAACCGAATGTCTTTATCAGTCTTTACAATAATCTTTGAAGCACTAACTTTACCGAATGGATCGAAGGCTCATGGTCTGCAAGAATTGATTTATGGTTTATAGACGATTTTAGTAACGAGAAGTCTATCATCACGCCTTCTGAAGAATCCCGTCTCCGCTGTTGTCCACATTGGTAAATGATAGTGGGGGCTGTTTACCAATTGCTGCGTCGGGTGTCCAATTATCAAGAAAAGGAACGGTAGTTACCGCATTTGGGAAAAATCCAGATGGGGACGGGACGGTGCTGCAATTGTGGGAGCAAGCTGGGATTTCCGGGAATCTCGACGTAACGTTGCCCAAAGGCATAAAAGTATCCAAAGCGATACCTGTAAATTTACGGGGAGAGGAAAAAGGAGAGCCTATAGCAATAATATCGGGGCAATTCAGTTATTATGCTGATGCTTATGCCACTGCGGGTTTTATTTTGCAGTAGAGCGTGATTCTTCTATAGCCAGTTGAACACACCGACACTCCTGCCGAAAAATCGGAGCTCCTGGATTCTTCAGGTTAGAAAACCTAACAAAAAAATTAAAAATAGCTTTGGAAACAGGTAAAACACCCTATATTTGCGTCCAGAAAAGACTGGTTGATTCTCGAGAGATTTATTTGAGGGAAGAGGCTTCTCGAGTTCGAACTTTGTCTTTCGCTCCAAGAGTCCTTTCTTCTTGAAAAAAGAAAAGGAATCTTGTTGGCAAACCATTATTGGCCTGGATGGTGGAACTGGTAGACACGCAGGACTTAAAATCCTGTTCGCCCTAAAGCGAGTGCGGGTTCGATTCCCGCTCCAGGTACAGAACGGGATTTTCCCCGAACGGAACAGGGCTTCTCAGGTTAGAGAAGCCCTGTTCCGTTAGCTTTCTGTGCGTTAATTGCAGGAGAGATCAAACGAAGTCTCTGCAAGGAAGTACGTTTCAAGCATGCTGTATTTCGATTAAATAGCGTAGACTAGCTACTTAGTAAACTTGCCTTCAGCCTGCGCACGCCTTCCCTGCTGATCTTCAATGGTGAGGACAACCCTGTAAGTCCCTGCCGGGGCTTCGGAAACACGAACGTGCTCGTGAAAATGGTATGAGAGCTGACCCACCAATCGCTCGTTGGTAAACCTGAACTCCTTGTTCCAAGCGTCCCCGATGACTTCCACGTTCACACTTTCTATCTTGCTTGGCGCGGTCAGTTCGGCCTCCAGGTGGAGGTCGTCTCCAGCGGCATTTATGCCTACATCTATACCTGATAGTGTCGGAACCGTACTGTCGATACTAAGTTCGAAATCTGTAGACGATTCGGTAGCCGAGCCATTATCGTCCACTGCGCGCAGGGTCAATCGGTAGTGACCTGGTTCAGCCGTTATCGGAACAGCTACTTCGGTGGTAAACTTCGCCCCTTTTTCGCCTGCGACGCCATCGGTATATTGCTCATTAAATGTCCAGCCGTCTCCCGAAACAGGCTGAATATCCATAACCACGTGCGCTATTGAGGTATTAGCCCTTAGGTTGGCTTCAACAGAGAACGAGTGCCCAACGAAGGCTTCCCCGCTACCCTGGCTGCCAACTTGCAAATCAGAAACACCCGCACCACGAGTGCCGCAGGACAGTAAAACAACTGCTGAAAGCAAAATGCAGACAAGCTGGCTGGTAGAACCATATTTTGCATGCCTTTTTGATTGTGTCGCAAATGATACCATGAGTGATTGGATGACAAAGTAAAACCAAACTACCTGCCGGTCAAAACCACATGACCTCAAGCAGGCTGACAGTCGGAAACATCAAACAATTGCCCAACCAGTCTCGACAAAGATAAACAACCTTTCCAGATTTGCAACAGGATTGCGTCTCACAAGTAGCCTACAGTCAGATACAATCAATAAGGGCGGCGGAACTTATACGCTCCGCCGCCCACGGTAACATACAACAAAACCTAATTATTAATGCCCGTGCCCGTGTTCGGCATGGATATCAAATTTCAATTCCAAAATGTTTTCCCCGGGAAATTTGGTCGCATAATCACTGCGGTTCCAATCCACCCGGCTAATAGTCTCCTTAACCCTTGTGTTCAATTTTCGCAACACATAGGTAACTTCCTTTGTCGGGCCTTCATTGTCGTGTCCGATGGTAAAGTAGCTTAAAATACCGGTAGTTTCATACTGTCCGGTTACGCGCTCTCCGTCTGCGTAGGTCTGCTCGCGTGGCTGGAAAATAGCGCCACTTTCATGGTCCGAATCAGGATTCAAGATGAAATCACCGCCGATTAAGAACGCCTTGTAGTTGTCTGCCGTCGCCTTGTTTGCTATGAAATCGTTATGCACTTCCTTTCCGGTATAATCCCACGCTTTCAACTCAATTTTGTATACCGCATCGGCTTCCAAGTGAAGGTGACCATTAGAGATGGCGGTTCCATTCTCATCGAATTTGATGGTGATCGACTCACCTTCCACGCCGTTTCCCAAGCCGTGGAAATGGTCGCCATGGGCTTCCACCCCGTCCCCACTAACCTCCGTGAAAATGAGTTCTGATCGTTCAATACCATCCTTAACGGGCTCGTTGTCATTGTCCTTGTTGCAAGATACCACTGAAAATAATACGCCGCCCACAAGGGCTAATGCAGCTAATTTGTTATGCTTTTTCATGAATATTCGTTTATGATGTTTTAACCTTTTTAAATCACCCATGCTAATCATATTTATAGGTGATCGCTTTAGAACTTGAGATCGTCAACCGTATGGAGGGCCCTTATTGGTGTGGTTGACAAGCCGTCCCTCACAAGGACTCTGACACGCGGGAGCCCTGAATAGGCCTTCAAGCCGTACCGCAGCGATACGGAACGTGTAAGGTGGTTTGAAATCAGCTTGAACAGGGACATAGCGGCCGTAAAATTCACATGTACTGCATCCATGCTCACCGTTCAGGTCATGGTCGCCGCAACGGTCAGAGCCGATGCACCGGTCATCTGCAGCGTGGTACGCATGGGTATGCATGGCATAGGTGAACGGTATTGCGATCACCGCCACAATCATAACCATTGAGGCCATGTGTGCGAACAATGAACAATGCTGCAAGTTGCAACTCATTTGCAGCAAAGTTGCATCTTTATTTTTTAAATGACAAATTATACCTTAACATTTGCCCATCTGATAAAGCCGGAAAGGCGCTTTTGCGCCATCAACTTGCACGACGCAGACTACAGTGTGCGTATCGCAAAAAGAAACCGCCCCCGAAAACGCGGGCGGCGCACCAGTGAGGGTAGACCAGTAAAATCTTATTTGCTCTTGTGCAGTTACTGCGTCCGTTGAAATTAAAGCGTCAAGCCAGGCTTGCTTTCAGTTGCTCCAATAAATCATCTGAAGCCGCTTTCCGCGGTTTAAACTTCCGTATGGTGGGCCTTTTTCCCTTTGCTTTTGCCCGTATGATTTTCATCAGCTCCTTGCTGTATTCATCGCGGTACGCTGCAATATCAAAATCACTGGAATGCCGCTTAATCAACTGAACGGCCATATCCATTTCTTGCTTCGCGATCTTAATATTCTGGGATGATTTAATCTCTTCAACGGGTCGTATCTCTTCTTCAAACCGCAATTTGTTCAACAGCAAGATACCGCGATACGGCCTGATGATGGCCAGGTTTTCAGTATTCCGCATCACAAATGTAGAAAGCCCCGCCATCTTGGTTTTTTCCAATGCTTTCAATAGAAGCTCATACGCCTTCTCCCCTCCTTTCTGTGCTTTCAAATAATACGGGCTTTCGAAATAGACACTTTCGATGTCAGCTGTTTTAACAAACGATTGGAGGTTGATCATCTTGGTCTTTTCAGGGCTAGCCTCTTCGAAATCTGCATCGTCCAGGATAATATATTGGTCTTTCAGCAGATGTCCTTTTACAATGCCGTTCCAGTCTACCTCTTTACCGGTTTTCTCATTCACGCGTTTATACCGAATGCGCGAATGATCTTTGCGGTCGAGCATATCAAAATCAGGCCTGCTGTCTGTAGTGGCACTAAAAATCCTTATGGGGATATTTACTAACCCGAAACCAATTGCACCCGTCCATATTGCTCTCATGCTGCGCTTTTTAGAATGACAACAACAGAGCACAGCAAATGTTGTGACTATAGTGCAACGGTCTAGCTCAATTCGCCGCCCACTCGCTCCAACAAACGTTTCGCAGCTTTTATTCCTTCTTCTTCGCTCAGCTGATCTCCTTCGTACTCAATGCCGATATATCCGCGGTACCCCGCGTCCTTGACAATCCGGAGCATGCGCCGGTAGTCGATGTTGGCCTCATCTCCTTTTTCATCAAACACGTTGGCTTTCGCACTCACCCCTTTAGCAAAGGGCATGAGCTCTTCTACCCCCTTGTAACGGTCATACTCATAAAAATTTCCGAAGTCTGGTAGGCTACCGCAGTTGTCCATCCCGACGCCTTGCAATACGGCACTTAACCAATCGCCATGCGAAGATATGCCTCCGTGGTTTTCCACGATCACGTTGATATCGTGTGATGCTGCGAATTCACTCAATCGTCCCAAGCCCTCGATAGCAGCGGACTTAATTTCCTCTGGCGTGCCTTTTCCCGCAGCATTCACCCGGATGGCATGACAACCAAGGAATTTTGCAGCTTCAACCCACTTATAGTGATTGGTTACGGCTGTTGTCCGCTCCTTTTCGTCGGTCGAACCCAATGGCCCTTCCCCATCAACCATGATCAATACATTTTTGACACCGTTGTCGTCTGCACGAAGCAATAGATCGCGCAGGTAGGTCTTATCCTTCGCTTTGTCTTTGAAAAACTGGTTCACATACTCCACCGCATGAATGCCGAACGTTTTCGCTGCACTCCCCGGAAAGTCGAGGTTGTCCAGCTTTCCGCCGAAAATAGTTTTATGCAACGACCACTGGGCAAGCGAAATATCAAAAAAAAGCTCTTTTCGTTGAGGGAAAAGCACATCTGCCGCCGTTGTCGGCAATACTGAAAGGCCCAGTGCCCCCAGGCCAACATGTTTCAGAAAAGATCTTCTATCTATCATCGGTATAATATTTATCAAATATTTGCCCAACTATGCGTGAGCACATCCACCAAATGCATGGTCTTGATTGGCAACTGATGCTTATCTATGTACCCCTGTAGTTGTAATAGACAGGAGGAATCGGTGGAAATAATAAAATCGGCCTCTGCTTCCAACGCTTGGTGCACCTTTTGCTCAGCCATAGCACTGGAAATGGCTTCAAACTTAACCGCAAATGTTCCGCCGAAGCCACAGCACATATCTGCATGCTTCATCTCTACCAATTCTAACCCATCCACCTTGCGCAGCAATTGCCTGGGCTCTTCTTTGATACGGCATTCACGCAGCGCCGAACAGGAATCGTGGTACACCGCACGTCCCTCCAATTCGGCCCCAAAATAATCCTTTTTGAGTATATTCACAAGAAAATCCGATAGCTCATGAATGTTACCTTGAATAGCACGGCAACGGTTGTGCACGGTCGTATTGGTGAACAGGTCGTTATACGCATTCTTAACCATCCCGGTACAGGATGCCGAGGGCGAGACAATCATACGATCGTCAGAAAAATCATGCAAAAACTTGTGCCCGATTTGCTTGGCTTCATCCCAAAAGCCGGCATTATAGGCCGGCTGGCCGCAACAGGTCTGCTCCGGATTATATACAACGCTGCACCCAGCTTTTTCCAGTATGCGCTTGGTGTTGAAAGCCGTTTCGGGGAACAGTTGATCGATAAAACAGGGGATGAATAGCTCAACAGTCATGCTTCGGATCTTTTCAGTAACATCATCCTAAATAATAATAACAAGCCCATTACAAAAAACAGGCCTAAACTCAGTGCAGAGTAGCGGATATTGTTGGTTACCTGCTCAATGAGCGCAAACGAGAACAGACCAATCACAATAGCAACTTTTTCCGTAACGTCATAAAAACTAAAAAATGACGCTGTGTCTTCTTCGTTAGCGGGCAACAACTTGGAATAAGTCGACCGTGAAAGCGACTGAATACCACCCATCACTAGCCCCACAAGCGCGGCGAGGATATAGAAATGCACTTCGTGATTGATATAAAATGCTGCCACACATATCCCAATCCAGACGCAAACCACTAACATAAGCACCCGCACATTGCCAATATAGCGCGCAAGCACTGACATCAGGTATGCGCCCGCAATGGCTACCAATTGAATAATCAAAATGGTTATTATCAACTTCGCCGCGCCAAGGCGCAGCACCTTCTCGCCAAATGCAGCGGCCACAATCATGACGGTCTGTACCCCCATGGCATAAAAGAAAAATGCCGGTAAGAACCGCTTGATTTCCGGTATACCCTTCAGCCGTTCCCAGACCTCCCGCAACTCCGCAAATCCTTTACGTAATACATGCTTGTTGACCCGTTGGCCGTTTGGTGTGTCCGCAGGTAATTTCTTAAACGGAATCTGGGCAAAGCCTATCCACCACAGCCCTACGAGCAGGAACGAAAGGCGCGGCGGAAAGCTGGGATCGGTGATGCCGAACCACTCAGGTTTAAGTATGAATATAAAGCAGATAACTTGAATCGTTACACATCCGACGTATCCATAGGCAAATCCCTGGGCGCTCACGCGGTCCTGCTGATCAGGGGTGGCTAACTGGGGCAGGTACGAATTGTTAAACAGCACACCTCCCACATAGCCCATGGCCGCCAGCGTGAAACAGAATATTCCCCACTCCAAGGTTTCAATTTTAAAGAAGAACAGCCCCATGCAAGCGAACCCGCCGAGGTAGGTGAACCCCATCATAAACACTTTCTTACTGCCTTTGAAATCAGCAACAGCAGAAAATATCGGCAATACCAATGCCATAAACAGGTAGGCAAACGACAAGGAGAAATTAGAGAGCGCCGTGTTTACTACGTTGAAGCCGAAAAATTTGACACGGTCACCATGCGCTTCGGTAAAGGTGATTGCCGTATAGTATGCCGGGAAGATCGTGGACGTTATCACCAAATTATAAGCCGAATTGGCCCAATCAAACATGGCCCACGCTCGTATAGTGGGTTTATGGTTTTTTTGTGTCGACATGAATCCTGTTGAAACGGCTAAGATAGGGAATAGTTGGGTTTACCAAGGAATCGATCAGCACAAAAAATGGGTGCCCGCTGCTGTCACGGTTTACGGGCACCCCATTAGCATCAGAGGTAATGTCTTAACAGGTTAGACCATCAGTTCCCGTCCGATCCGCTCTAGCATCGCTTTTGTTTTGGCAATCCCTTCATCGGCTGGCAAGCTATGCCCTTCATATTCTATGCCCACATAACCGGTAAATCCGGAATCCCTCACCAACTTCAATATCCGGCGGTAGTCGATGCTTGTTTCATTGCCATCGTCATCAAAATCATAGGTCTTTGCACTCACTCCTTTGGCAAAAGGCATCAGCTCCTCCGTACCCTGATACCGATTGTACTCTTCAAGGCATTCAGTGTTTAGATAAGCTTCGATCGTCTTCGCATCCGGTTCACTCCGCCTGATACAGAAATTACCGATGTCGGGCAGCGTTCCGCAGTTGGGAAGGTCAACGGCCAGCATCACCCGGCGCAACCAGGCGCCATCAGACGAGTAGCCTCCGTGGTTTTCAACAACAAGCGAAATACCGTAATCACGAGCAAATGTTGCTAATTGCGTTAAGCTTTCGGTGGCGTTCTTAGCCACTTCCTCCGCCGTACCCTGCCCGGCGGCATTCACACGGATGGCATGGCAGCCCAGAAACTGCGCCGCTTCCACCCATTTATAATGATTTTCTACGGCCTCTCGACGTTTGGCGGGAACGGCATCGCCCAAATCACCTTCCAAATCGCACATGATAAGTACACTGGTAACGCCAAGGTCGTCGCACCGGCTTTTCATTTCTCGAAGATAGGATTGGTTGTTCGCCTTATCTGCAAAAAACTGGTTGACGTACTCCACAGCGTCAATGCCAATTTTTTCTTTCGCATAACGCGGGAAGTCTAAGTGATTCAGTTGCTTGCTGAATATTGCGCGGTGCAAAGACCATTCTGCCAACGATATCCTGAAAAACAAATCATCTTCAGCTTCGTTTGCATTGCGCTCGCTTTCCTTAGTACCGCATGAACGCAACGGGAGCACCACTGGCGATACAGTGATGCCCGCTAAGCCGAGTGCGATGTGCTGAATAAATTTTTTTCTCGAAGTCATTGCTGCTAGTATTCGTCATGTTGTACAAGTGCTCCCTGACTACGGTCTATCTGTTCCTGCGGAATTGGGAAAAATTCATTCCTCGGCTGAAAAACGAGGTTCCGGTAGGCTGATAAATATTCTCCTTCAAACGAAGCGTAACGTTCCAGCACCTCTTTGGCGATACCCCAGCGGACCAGGTCGTAAAAACGATGACCTTCCAGTGCCAATTCCAGTCGCCTCTCAAAGCGTATGGCATTGAGCGCATACGCGGGATCAGGAAACGCCGGGTAAGGCTGCACATTGTATGCTGCAACAGGCGATCCGTTTACCTGCTTTGCGGGCAACTGGGCCGCACGTTCGCGGATGGCATTCACCAATGCCAGGGCTTCCCCAAGATTACCCGCGTCTGCATAGCATTCGGCTGCCATCAAGTAAACATCCGCCAAGCGGATAAGATTTACATTCAGTGCAGTAATCTGTAGAGTACCCTGCACCGCGTGTGATGAAAATTGCGATTGCTCAATCATGTGTTTAACGCCAACAAACGGACCTGCGTAAGCTGGGTCGCGGATCCAGCTGTCACCAAGCATTATACCCCAATCTCTGAAAGGAACCCCTCTTCTGCCGACCGTGTAATCCAAGCGTGGGTCAAAAGCCAGCGTCCGATCCACTTGGTAGTTGGTTTTGGCATCGCCCACGAGACCGAAATCGGAGAGGTACGGGTCTGTCCGGTAACTGCCATCCAGCATCGGCAGGCCCTCATTGTCTACCTTAAACGCATTCACCAGATCGAACGTCGGCTGGAAAAAACCACAGCAATTTACGGGCGCATTGCCATAGAAACCGCCGAGCATGTCGCCTACATTGGCATTGTCGCCGCTTCCATCCGGATTTATAACATGCTGTACCGCAAAAATGGACTCAGGGCCATTCTCCTTGGTGACATCAAAATTGTCGGTAAAGGGTAGCGTAGTGATATCGGGTTTTGCGTCCATTACCGCCTCAAACAATGGCAAGGCTTCATCATGCCGTCCAAGATATAGCAACAGTTTGCCGAGATATGCCTGCGCTGCAATCCGGTCCACACGCCCCGCCTCTTCGAGTGGCTTGCCCGGTGGCAGGTTATCTACCGCAAAACGAAAGTCCGCCTCGATATATGGGTAAACGTCGGTGTCATTGGGAACAGTTACTGCATCAGCCGTAGTGGTATTTTCATCCACATAAGGAATGTTCTTAAAGACCCGTTTAAGGAAAAAATAGTAATGCCCCCTAAGCATTCGCGCTTCTGCGGCCACTTCGGCAGCCCGCTGATCGCTCAGCTTATCCCCGGCGCCGTTCTGGACAGCGGTGAGCAGCCGCAGCGTGTTGTTGCAGCGAGCAATGCCTTCATAATACCTGCTCCACATAACAGCCAGATTGTCATTTGTGCTTATCGCCTGATGGGCTTCAATTTGGTTCATGTTCGGCTGGTCGCCGTTGTTACTGCCTTTATGCGCGTTGTCCGCAGCAACTTCTCCAAACAGCCATTGGCTTGGTGCCGAAGCATAACTGCCCCATGTGCCATTTACATTGCCGTTCAACAAGCCATAAGCCCCTACAAGCATAGCCTCCACGCCATCCGGATTCTCCAGCTGGGGAGTAATAAGCTCGCCCTGCGGTACGCGTTCCAGAAAGTCGCTGCTGCAAGAGACGGTTATAGCAACAAAGATAAAGCCGATGATATTTTTCAATGTTTTCATTGTACGCTCCTTTAAAATTAAAACCCTACACTAAAACCTACTAAATATTGCCGCCCAACCGGGTAGACGCCGAAATCAACACCAAGTGCTGAGAAGGTACTGTTAGTTTGGCTTACCTCCGGATCTAATCCTGTGTACTTAGTGATGGTAAATAAATTAGTGCCACTCGCATAGATACGGATATTGCGCACTTTACCCTGAAAAATGTTGTTAACGGGTAAATTATAACCTATTTGAAGATTTTTCATCCGAAAAAAGCTGCCATCCTGCACGTAGTAGCTGGACGATGCCAATTCAAAATCGGACGCTCCGCGATATGGCGAGTGAATGGTACTCGACGTGTTCGATGGGCTCCAAGCATCCAGCATGCGTACGCTTGCCGAGCCGTCAAAGGTGCTAAAGTCTGTGAAGTATCGCGTAGCTTCGTAGAGATCGTTGCCTTGTGACCCGTTGAAAAACATATTGATGTCAAAATTCTTGTAGCGGGCGCCTAAGCTCAACGAATACAGAAAGTCCGGGTGCGGATTGCCGATAATCGTGCGGTCAAACGGACTAATTACGCCGTCAGGGGTTCCATCCGGCCCTGAAATATCCGCGTACTTCGGTCCACCAACCCGCGCACCGTCATAAGAAGGACTATTGGCGATGTCTTCAGTACTTTGGTAAATGCCGACAGCTTGATAGCCGAAAAACGAACCGAAAGGCGCTCCCGGACGGAGTATAGTGGTCTGCAAGCTTCGGAAATTTCCATAGAGCTGTTCGGTGACCGACGGTGCCAAAGACACGACCTTGTTCGTATACTTAGTGAAATTCACGCCGATATCGAATTGAAAATTACGGCCATCTAGCTGTCCATAATGGTAATTCAAGGATAACTCGATACCACGGTTTTCCATATCGCCTATGTTGATGAATGGCGAACTGCCCTCTCCCCCGGCCGCAGCTGGCAAAGGCACGGGATAGAGCATATCCGTTGTTTTACGGGTGTACCAATCAAATACACCCTCAAACCGCCCTTCGAACATCGTAAAGTCCAGACCAAGATTCAGTGAGTTTACCTGTTCCCACTTGACGGAAGGATTGTCATATGCATTCTGCCAGATACCGGTAGTCAGCCCGCTGCCGCCTGTCGGGTAGGAAGCCGAAGGAATAGAGACCTCATAGCGGCGCAAATATTGGAACCCGGGTATACGCTGGTTGCCGGTGACACCGTATCCCGCCCGCAATTTCAGGTCCGTCAACCAGGCGGCTTCGTCGAAAAACGCCTCTTCCGAAACACGCCAAGCTGCACTTCCGGCCGGGAATACGCCATATTTGTTTTCCGGGCCAAAGTTCGACGAGCCATCCCGCCTCAAAGTAGCGCTGAGCAAGTACCGATTGTTAAATGAATAATCGGCCCGCCCAAATACGGAAAACATTGACCAGATACTGCCCGAGCTTCTATTACTGATATTGCTGGCTCCCCGCGACAGGTAGTAAAAATCCAGATTCCCTAAGAGGAAGAAGTCATTGCGGGCACCCCCAAGCTCGCGCGCGTTTGAGCGGATAGCTTCTGTACCAGCCATCGCCGTAAGATCATGCAGGCCACCCAGGGTCCGCTTATAGGTGAGCGTATTTGTCCAAGTCCAATCCATAGAGAAGCCCTGCCATTCATCCAGGTTGTTTGCATTGCTCCCTTCTGAAAATTCCAGATTCGGATAGCCGATATTCATGCCGTTATAATTCTCATAGCGCAACCCAAAGCTAGTCCGTGCAGTCAGTCCGGTTACAACATCCACCTCGGTAAAGATATTTCCGAAAAAGAAGTTGCGCCTGCGTTTATTGTCTTTTGCACGGTATAGCATTGCTACGGGATTTTGTGCATTTCCGAGCTTGTCTCCTCTGCTGCCTGCAAAATTGCCCATCTCATCGTAAACGGGTATGATCGTCGGAATCCGGTAAGCAAAGCCCAATGCGCTGCCTTCACCCTGGTAATCTCCTGCTACGTTTGGATTAGCACCCACACCAAAAAACTCTTCGTAACTATACTGCAAATTCTCACCGAAACGAAGCCGATTGTTTAGCGCTGAAAACGTAGTGTTTGTCCGAACGTTGAACCGTTCAAAATTCGTGTGCTTCACAATACCTTGCTGTTCCATGTACCCCCCCGAAACCGAGTAAGTAGCGCCATCTCCCCCACCGCTCACGTTCAGTTGGTAGTTCTGAATTGGCGCTTTACGCGTCATTTCTTCAAACCACGGTGTTCCGACATGGTTAGCCCGTGTGATCTGGTAAAATGTTCCAGGATCACGGCTGTAATTGTATCTTGCCAGATCTGCATCTGCATTGGTGACGTTGTGGCCGGTAGCCGACCCGGCCACCAAGTATTCTGGCAATTGAATAACGCCATTCACCATCCGGTAATTGTTTCCTGTGGTTTCAGACGTCCCGGGCTCCAGCTCTGGGTTGTTTTCGAAAGACTGCCACAGGTAATTGGCATACTGCGCAGGGGTCATCATTTTCGGAAATGCTTCACGACGGGGGTTCTGCGTGCCGTAATAGACGTCAAACGAAACTTGGGGTGTGCCTTTTGCTCCCTTTCTCGTGGTGATTATCACTACCCCGTTGTTCGCCCGTGCCCCATAGATAGAAGCCGCCGAAGCGTCTTTCAATACCTGCATGCTTTCGATGTCGTTTTGGTTAAGCCAACTTAGCTTACCTTCATAAGGCACCCCATCAATTACATATAGCGGGTCGTTATTGTTAATGGTGCTGAAACCACGGATGCGTATTTGTGGCGTCGCCCCCGGTGCGCCGTCACTGATGATCTGTACACCGGTAGCCTTTCCCTGCAGCGCTTCCACGGGGCTGGCAACCGGCTGGGCCTTAAGCTGGTTTACGTCAACCACCGCCACTGAACCAGTGACATCCTTCACACGTTGTGCCGAATAGCCGGTAACAACGACTTCATCCAATGTGCTGAGCGATGCCTGCAATACTACCGTATAGACAAATTTCTCTTTATTCACAACAAATTCCTGTGTGGCATACCCGATATAGCTGACCTCCACCACGTCATCCGGATTTACAATTAAGGAGAATTGCCCATTGTCGTTGGTACTGGTGCCCCTTGTGGTCCCTTTTACCTTGACAGCTGCCCCAGAGATCGGCGTGTTATCCTGCCCGTCTATAACTGTTCCGGTGATCGTAAAATCCTGCGATAGACTGAACAGCAATATTTTATCGTCATCAATCTTATATGCAATCCCCATAGGTTTGAAAACCTCATCGAGCACTTTAGACAGCTCGCCGTAAATGGGCGCTGTCTTAATTTTCCTATTGGCCTTAATGGCCGAAGAGCTATATATGAAGTGGGTGTCCGATTGATTTTCCAACGCTTCGATCATTTCCTTAATGGTGATGCGCTTGGCTGACAACTCAATCTTTTTATCTAACACACCCTGTGCATCAGCCTCTTTGGCATGTGCAGTAAATGCGACAACCAACGTGATAAAGGCGTATAAAAAGGTTAGTCTCATCGCTAGTTTGGTTAAAGCAATAATTCGTACTTTTTTCATATTTTTGGAAAATTTATGGTTCGTTAAACGGAATTTTTTTGAACTGTAAATCCTTCCGGAATATCGATTCCGGGTCATCGCCGGCAATACCCCCATATTGCCGGTTTTTTTTGTCAAGTCTTTGCTTTTTCCATAATTCTGTTTATTTGGTTCAACATAAATCGCACACAAAGCCATACCACCCCACCGAGAAAACGCCGAGGGAATGCAACGACCACCCCGATCAGTACGGGTCGCCGAAGCCGAATCACTGCAATGCCAACAGTTTGCGAGATTGGGTTATCGCTGTGACAATTAATTAAGTTTTTTCATCTTTCATGTCAATGCGTTTGTGTGTTTGGTATAAAATCTGTGACTAATTGTGGTCAATGTTTGTCTTTCAAGATGATGGTCGTACCCATAACTTCATATTGGGTATCGGTAACGGTGCAAATGATATCCAGTTGTTTGAACAGGCCAATGCCACTGATATTGCCGGTGAAGGTAGTTTCCGCAAGGCTATCGTCTGCCACGACGTTTAATCCATAGAGCTCACTCAACGTCTTAGCCAGCGTTGGCATGGGTATATCCCTGAATGTTTCCTGGCGGACCACATCTGCCTGCCCTGTAAGTGGCAAAGGATTTTCAGTCACAGCCGCTTCAAGCCGTTCGGGCAACAATATTGCCTTTTTATTCGTCGTAACTAAAATTTTGTCCGGCACGGACAGTACCCGTCTGACGAAGTTTTCTCGGCCAACGTTATAAAACACATCTACCTTGCCGGAATAGACAATGACCTCACCTTTGACACCCTCTTTTGGTGCCGTTATTTTGAATTTGGTTCCGAGCACTTTAGTAATCATCCCTTCATGGAAAACCCAAAATGGATTGTCTTTGCTAGCTGCGACGGCAAAAAAAGCATCACCTACCAAGTGAACTTCTCTGTTTTTTCCGCTGAACCGCTTGGGATATTCGAGTAAAGCTCCCGGATAAAGCTCTACGAGTGACTCATCCGAGAGAATGACTTTCATATGCTGCGTCGTCTCATTCCGGACCACGATAACATTACTGTCAGGAACAGTATGCGTTGACACAAACGACGGCCTGATGGGATAGCATGCTATCCGCAGGTAAACCATCATCCCTGATGTGATCAGAAGGGCGCTAATTGAAGCTGCAACCAACCACAGACGGGTTTGGTTTGAACGCTTGGTTAATGTCGTCACATTGGTTTCCACTTCGCCGTTTCCATTGACCCGCTGGTGTATTTTATTCCATAGGGCGTCTTCCAACGCCTCCAGGCTGGAGGTGTTTTCTTTCTGGTGTTCGCCCTTATCAAGCATATGGTACCAGTGATGCAGCAGCTGCTCCTCGCTTTTGGTACACTGTCCGGCCAAGTATCGCTTCAAAAGTTGATGAAAATGTTCTCTGCTCATGTCCAATGAGGGCCAACTTAGCCCACCTATTTATGTAGTCGGCCAAAACGGCCGAATCCCTAAAGGCTAGTTAAAAATTTTGAAAAGTAACGCAATGATTAGGAAATTTTTCAATGCCAAACGGAGCGTTTTCAGCGATTTGGTTATATGGTATTCCACTGCTTTTTCCGACAGGTCGAGCTTATGAGCAATTTCCTTTACCGAATAATGTTCGATACGGCTGAGGATATACACAGCCTTGGTCTTTGCGGGCATCAGGGCAACACCCTTGTCAACAGCCTCGTTTAGCTCCTTTATGCGCAAAGATACTTCTGCCTCATTTCCGGCATATTCCCGACTGCTTAAGACATGGGCGGTATAGTTCTCTTTGTGTAACTGATTTTTAAGATGCGTGATGAATTGGAAACGCACAGCCGAAAACAGGTAGCCGCTGATGTTGCTGATGGCCAACGAACTGCGTTTCTCCCACAGGGTAATAAACACGCTCTGGATCAAATCCTCCGCCAGCATCGGGTCTCCCGACCGCCTCAATACTTGCAAATAGCATCGCTTCCAATGCCGCTTATAAAGCTCCTTAAATGCCATCTGATCGTCCCTGCTCATGCGGTCAAGCAACTCAGCGTCAGTGTCGATAGTTGGTTTGTTTAACAAGGGACTCCTATAATTGGTTGACACAAACTTAACCATTCGGCTACAGAAATGCAAACGTCCCGCGCCTAATCACGATAATAGTTCCTATCTTTGCCCACAAACAAATGCCATTTCACGTCAATGAAATCACTTTTTTTGCTAACCGCGCTTGCCAGCGTGTTGTCATTGTCCAGCTGCCAAAATATAGGCAAACGCAACGGCGAAAACTTGACAAAAACCGGCGTAGCGGTTAAATCTGAGAAAGCAACTTTTTACATTGACACGCTTCACTCCGGATTAGACAACCCTTGGGGAATAGCTTGGCTGCCCGATGGCCGTATCCTCGTGACCGAGCGTAAAGGCGAAATATTCGTATTTGAAAACGAGCGATATACCGGCAAAAAGATCGATGGCTTTCCTGAAATTTATGAACGAGGACAGGGCGGACTGATGGATATTCAGCGGCATCCGCAGTATGCGGAAAACGGCTGGCTATATGTAACCTACGCTGAACCGGGACAAGGGGGCGGTAGTACCGTACTGATCCGTTTCCGGCTAAATGGCAATCAGATTACCGACCTCGAAACATTATATCAAACACTACCCCTGTCAACATCCGGCGTGCACTTCGGAAGCCGGATCATTTTTGACAAGGCAGGCTATTTATATTTCAGCACTGGCGATCGTGGCGTCAAGAAGAATGCACAGCTCCTATCAAATGATATGGGCAAGATTCACCGGTTGCACGATGACGGCCGCATCCCCAACGACAACCCCTTTGTACATGATCCGACAGCCAAACACAGTATTTGGTCTTATGGACACCGGAATATGCAGGGAATGGTTTATGACAGCGCGAATGACCTCATTTATGCCACCGAACATGGTCCACGTGGCGGCGATGAGCTCAATGTTGTCGAAAAGGGCAGAAACTATGGGTGGCCGGTGATCACTTATGGTATTGACTACAGCGGGGCCATCGTTTCTGAACTTACGGAAAAAGAAGGCATGGAACAGCCTATTCATTACTGGACACCATCAATCGCCGCCTGCGGACTTCTGCTGTATACCGGCGACAAGTACCCGGGCTGGCAGGGCAACCTGTTTTCCGGGGCACTTGCCTCGACACATGTGGCGCGCATCGAAGTTTCCAGAGGCCGATACGTCGATGAAGAAAAGCTCTTACAGAACATCGGACGCGTACGGCAGGTGGCCCAAAGCCCGGATGGATTTATTTTTGTGCTTACCGAAGGGCCAGGCATGTTGCTAAAGCTGACCCCAGGCGAATAATTTTGGCCTCGCAAAAAGCTGTTGGGTTTATCAAAAACTGCGTATCTTTGCTATCATGAATGTGGATACATTGCTTGGGCGAGCGCTGAATTTTGAGTTCCTTTCAATCGAGGAAGGCATCTTTTTATATAATCATGCACCGGTTGCTGACTTGGCTTATGTGGCAAATGAGCTGCGCAAAATACAGGTACCCCATGGCAAGGTAACCTGGCAGATTGACCGGAACGTTAATACGACAAATGTATGCATCGCCAACTGCAAGTTCTGCAATTTCTTTCGCCGGCCAGGCCATGCGGAAAGCTACATCACTGATATCGAAACCTATAAACAAAAGATAGAAGAAACGTTCCGATACGGAGGCGATCAATTGCTGCTGCAGGGCGGACACCACCCCGACCTAGGTCTGGCATTTTATACCAACCTTTTTAGGGAGTTGAAGTCGCTTTACCCGGCGCTCAAACTACATTCGCTCGGCCCACCTGAAATCGCTCACATCGCAAAACTCGAAGGCATGAGCCATATAGACGTGCTCAGGGCATTGAAGGAAGCGGGGCTTGATTCCCTGCCGGGTGCCGGTGCTGAAATACTCAACGACCGCGTACGGCGCCTTATATCAAAAGGCAAATGCGGTGGCAGGGAGTGGCTGGATGTGATGCGAGCCGCCCACCAAATCAATTTACCGACATCTGCAACCATGATGTTCGGCCATGTAGAAACGCTGGAGGAACGGTTTGAGCACTTGGTATGGATACGGCAGGTCCAAGAAGAGCGGCCACCGGGGGCATACGGCTTTATCGCTTTCATTCCTTGGCCGTTTCAGGACGACGGCACACTGCTTAAGCGCCTGCGGGGGATTACCAATAGCGTAACAGGCCACGAATACATCCGGATGATTGCCCTGAGCCGCATCATGTTGCCAAACATCATAAACATCCAAGCCTCATGGCTTACGGTGGGCAAACGAGTGGCACAGACCTGCCTGCATGCAGGCGCAAATGACTTCGGATCGATCATGATCGAAGAAAATGTAGTGTCTGCAGCTGGTGCACCGCACCGTTTTACCTCCAATTCAATCCAGGAGGCTATCCGCGAAGCAGGATTCCAGCCTCAATTGCGCACGCAGAAATATCAATTCCGTGAAATACCGGAGACAATGGAAGAACAGGTCATTAACTATTAACCGCTCAATCGGTACTGGTGAACTTAAATCGACAAATAGAGGCCCTAATTTATGCTTCGGAATACGGTATAGGGATAACCGAAATCAAGCAGGTGCTGGAAGCTTTGGCAGGCCATGACATGGCTGAACAAGATATCCTGACAGCATTGGAGGAAATTAAAACCAGATATCTCGACGAAAGCCATATACTCGAATTAAAATTTATAAATAACGGATACCAGTTTCTGACAAAGCCCAGATACTATGAGACGATCAACCAGTTGCAGGCGCACCGTGCGAAAAAGAAATTAAGCCAAACTGCATTGGAGACCCTCGCCATCATCGCTTACCGACAGCCGATAACGAAATTAGAAATAGAACAAATCCGCGGCGTCAATTGCGATTATTCAGTGCAACGGCTGTTAGAAAAAGAGCTGATCAAGATTGTTGGTAAGGCCGAAACATTGGGTAAGCCAATCCTATATGGCACAAGCGACCTGTTCATGGATCATTTCGGTCTGACCAGTACGGCAGACCTCCCAAAACTCAAAGAAATCGTACAGGAAGACAATGCCATAGGTGAAGTAACTGACTGATGCAGAGGAATATATTTTTTTCAAAAAAAACGTTTTGAAACCGAAAACTTGCTATTTTTATCCTAAATATACAACAGTACACGATTAACATGATAATGGAAACGCCAATGATGCACGACAATGATTTTGCGGTTTTGGAGGATGACGTTTTAGTCACTTTTGATGGTGGGCCCGAAGATGATGATTCGGATGACCTTTTTGATGATGAGGAGAGTTTTGAGCTCGATGAGCTGGATTCGTTAGATGAGTTTGACGACTTCGATGACGACGACGATTATTGATAAAAACTTTTCTTATTTGAAAATAAACATTTACCCATCACAGTAACGTATTACGAAAGACCTGTATACCGATTTCAAGAAAGGTGCATACAGCATATGGACTAGGGCTAACTATCGAGTTGTTCCCGAAACAGCTACTATGCACAAGCAACCAGCGTAGAGGTATGCTTACAAGGCTTCATATTGTCGCTAATTCGCGGATTTCCTATGTAGCAATTCGTAAAGCTCAATTACTTTTTTTTGCAACTCGATCACTTCGGCTTCCCGCTCCTGTAGTTTTTTTTTGAGCAATGTTACTTCAGAAACATGTTTCTTTTCCTCTTCCGAATCGTTGGTCGACAATAGTTGGACAATCGTCAGGCCGAACAACCGGGAAATCTGATCCAACCGCGACAAGTTTACATCCGTTATCCCTGTCTCGATTTTGGAAAAAGCAGGTATGGATATGTCCAATCGCTTGGCAACGTCCTCCTGGCTCCACCCTCTTTGATGCCGCAACAGCCTTATTTTTTTTCCTAATGCATTCATTGGTAAGATGGTATTTTGAAATTTAAGAAGTTGTCCTCAAATTATTTTCCTAATGGGGAAACTAATATAACTAAACTTTTATTTGTACAAAAACTTATCGGCAAAATTAACAAGATTTATGCCACCATAATTCCCTGAACTCATAAACAATAAGTTCTTGCCAGCGGCATCCATTTGTGTGAGATACTGCTTCATATGCTCGATGCTGTTTAAGTAGGCGAGATCAGGTTGGTTAAAAGCCGATCGGAGCGTATCTTCGGAAAGCGCTTCGACATTTGTCTGCTTCAGGGCTTCCTGATTGATAAAAACGGCAGGGTACTCCGCTTCCCTCATGGTATCCCGGTATTCGTCCAGATATGCTGTATTGAGACTGCTGTACGTATGCAGTTCGATTATAGCGACGAGTGCTTTATCCGGAAACTGCTCTTTGAGTGCATGTATACTCGCTTTCAACTTGGCAGGAGTATGCGCAAAGTCCTGGTAGACTACGCTGTCGTTATTATTAGCTACATACTCTAAGCGCCGCGAGGCACCCCTGAATTGCTTAATTGCCGCATAAAATGCTTCACGCTCGACGCCAAGCCATTCGCATACCGTAAACGCTGCTGCAATATTGGACAAATTATGCTTACCGAAAACCTGCAAAGGAATGTCACCGATATGGGTATGCATATATGTTATACCCTTGTTGATCGTATATTCCGGTGTCCGGTAGCCATGCTTATTTATCTTTGAGTGGTCTTCGAGTACCAGTTCTTGTAACGTCTTGTCCTCTTTATTGTATACCAAAGTGCCTTTGGGCTCGATACTCTTGATGAACAGCCTAAACTGATTCACATAGCTTTCAAACGTGGGAAATACATTTACATGGTCCCATGCTACACCGCTAATAAGCGCTATGTTTGGTTGGTACAGGTGGAACTTCGGCCGCTGATCAATCGCCGACGCAAGGTATTCGTCGCCCTCGATGATCATAAGCGGCGCATCCTTGGTGAGCTTTACCATGCCTTCGAATTCGTCAAGCTTTGCCCCCACCAAGTAGTCGAAATCCCGCCCAACGGATTTCAGTACATGCATAATGATGCTGGTAATGGTTGTCTTGCCATGGCTTCCTCCCACAACCACCCTTAGCTTTTCTTTGGCCTGCTCATAGATAAATTCAGGATACGAATAAATTCGAACACCCAGTTCCTGAGCTCTCAACAGCTCGGGGTTATCTGCCTTAGCATGCATACCCAATACCACCGCATCGATATCTTCGGTGATGCGCTCAGCCTCCCATCCGGGTTCAGGGAGTAGCCCGTGCTTTTCAAGGTTTGTTCGCGACGGCTCATAGATATGATCATCCGATCCACTAACAATATACCCCTTCTTGGCTAATGCAATAGCAAGGTTGTGCATGATGCTGCCCCCTATTGCAATGAAATGTACGCGCATAACGATCTTATTATTGTACTGTGAACCGTGCGGCAGCCCAACCATCCAATTCCTTGCAACTGTCGTAAGCGAGGCCGTACCGCGTAGCCGCTGCCTTCAACGCATCAAGGTCCTCCCCGATGTAAAAGCCGCTGATGAACAGCATCCCCCCAGAGCAAAGACATTGGGCGTAGCTGGTGAGTTGATCCAGCAAGATGTTGCGGTTGATGTTGGCCAGTACGATATCGAAACGTTGATTCGCAATCTGTTCAGCAGAGCCACCCTTAGCTACAATAGATGTGGTATTGTTGAGCAACTTATTTTCCTCCACGCTGGCAACGCATACTGGGTCGTTATCTACCGCCCATATATTGGCGGCACCTAGTTTTGCAGCCAGTATAGCCAAAATACCTGTTCCGCATCCCATATCCAGTACGGTTTTACCCTCAAATGCAGTCTCCAGCATATAACGCATCATTAGCGACGTGGTTTGGTGGTGGCCGGTACCGAACGCCATCTTAGGGTCAATAACGATTTCGTATGGACATTCAGGTTTGGGGGCATGAAACGTCGCCCTCACATAACACTGGTCCGCCACGATCACCGGCTCAAAGTTCCGCTCCCAAACCTCATTCCAGTTCTGGGGGAGAATTTCCCGCACCTCATAAGTTACTTCAAAACCTTTGGGCTGGTGGATCAGCAACGATTCAACAGCTTGTAAATTGAGTTGTTCTGAAGAAATATAACCTGCAAAACCACGATCAAGCGACTCGAACGTATCAAACCCCATGCGGGCAAGGTCATGTATCAACAAGTCTTGCTGCCAGTCTTCGCCGCCAAGGCAGGTGAATATGACTTCCGTATATTTCATGGCAATGGATCGCCGGTTCAGTTATTGAATACCTTTACAATATCTGTGAAATCACGCGATTTTAGTGATGCACCGCCAATCAAGCCTCCATCGATATCCGGCTGGGCAAACAATTGCGGTGCATTTTTGGGGTTGCAGCTCCCGCCGTACAATAACGTAGTGCGTCCGGCAATGTCTTGACCGTACCGGGAAACCAACTCGCTGCGAATAAATGCATGAACTTCCTGCGCCTGTTCGGGTGATGCTGTCAGCCCGGTACCGATCGCCCAAACCGGCTCATAAGCCAATACCACCCGATCAAAGACATCACCCGAAAGATGAAAGATGCCCTGTTCCAATTGCGTCCGTATCACTTCAAAGTAGTTGTTGGATTCACGCTCTTCTTGCGTTTCGCCGATGCAGAAAATAGGAGATAACCCATGTTTCAGTGCAGCATCCGCTTTTTTGCGTAGCATCTGATCATCTTCGCCGAAATATGCCCGTCGTTCGGAATGCCCTAAAATTACATAGTCAGCCCCCGTGGATTTTACCTGGACGGCAGATACTTCACCGGTATACGCTCCGGCGTCTTCGAAATAAATATTCTGGGCTCCTATCGCAACTTGCGTTGTGCCTTTGGCCAATTGGGCGATGCTGTGAAGGTGGATGAAAGGGCTACAGATGACCACCTGTTGGCTTCCGATCACCTCGTCCTTTACCATGTTTACAATTTCAGAGAATAAGCTTAATCCTTGTTGGTAGTCAAGGTTCATTTTCCAGTTTCCGGCAACAATTTTCTTTCGCATGATGCTTGATGTCTATGTAAATGATTAAAAATTACTTTTTAGGACCCCGGCGCCTTTTGATTTGCATGGCACCGTTCTCAACAAACAGTATAGCGCGACTGGAGGACACCATCGGCTTGCTGCACGACAACGTTTTGTCGCGAAGACGCACGGCAATATAAATTTGGGTAACCAGCACGCATGCATAGGCTTCCATTTAGAACGGCTAAAATAAAAAAGTCCCGATAAAATATCGGGACCAATATTCATTTAGCTTGCGGCGCCTACTTTTTACTGTAACGGTTGCGGAATTTGTCAATACGCCCTGCGGTATCGACCAACTTCATCTTACCTGTATAATACGGATGCGAAGTATGGGAGATTTCAAGCTTCACCAATGGATATTCGTTTCCATCTTCCCACTTGGTGGTTTCTTTCGTGTCAATGCATGATTTGGTCAAAAACGCATAATCATTTGACATATCCTTAAAAACTACTAACCTGTAATTCGATGGATGCAAGTCTTTTTTCATTTTATCTACGAGTTACTATATTCCTGTTTTAGCGTGCAAAGATAGGATATTTCGGTTAAACTTCCAATATTATTTCGCTTGTTGAACAAATTGTCCAAACGCGTGACATGCTTAGTGGTAGCTTCTGGGTGGGGAGACTTCGGTTTCCCGGTTACAGAAACAACAACTCCCCAAAAAACTCCGGCAAATGGAAATTGGGGGTTGGGGAGTCAATGCCGTTCCAAGCAATAAAATGCGGTATGGGTAGGTCATCGCCGCACTTGTAAAAATTCCCATGACAGCGGCGGCCAGCCAACGAATCCACCGCATGGGCGTCAAACACAGTGAATGGGATATTCAACAACAAGCGCCATTGGTTGTCCGCGCCTTTACCGCGGACGGCGCCCAGCTCACTGATTGCCCGCACTTTTTCCACCGTGGCGTTGGGCAATAGCCTGCGCATACCCTTGTCGGTACCTCCATAAGCGATCAGACCAACGCCCAGACAATTAAATTCTAGGTTATAGTAATTCGTCCCATCAAATGACAGAAAAAATTCTACACAACTGTCTCTGTAAACTGGATCGTTGGTGTTCCGGTATACCCCCTTAACATGTTTTTCGCTGACGTCATAAACCAGCAACAGGCTGTCTATTGTATGGGCGGCCCTAAATTGCACCAACGGTTTATATGGAAATGAGGGCCAGGGCACTTCGTCAAGCTTATTGGCCATCAGTGTGGCTGATGCCTCCCATAGCCTTCTGGCTGACGAACTGTAATCTACTGCTTCCAAAAAGGGAATGACTAACTGCTTCATCAAAAATCAACATTAAACCGTCCGCCGGTATCCTTCGGCTACGCGCGTGACAATATGCCGCAGCTCCGATTCATGTTGCTCAAGCTTTTCTACCAATTTGAGCTGTGCCCTTGCGCGCTGCAGGTTGTGGTCCGGATGATAAATCTTGAAGTAATGATCGCCTTCCAAAAAGTCCGTAAGAAACCTGACGGCCTGCATATAGGGCAGCAACAACACCCCTTCTATCAGCGAGTCAATTTCCTCCTGCGTCAAAAAAGGATGGGCTTCTTCGAGATACCCTTCAGTGTAAGCCTCAAACAACGAGATATTTAATTTGATTTTATCCACATCTGCTTCATCTTCCGCTGCGCTGTTAATGATGGTACGGATTGCATCTCCAAAGTCATAGGCTACGTATCCGGGCATCACCGTGTCCAGATCGATTACACATTGCGATTGGTCTTGTGCATTCAGCAACACATTGTTGAATTTTGTATCATTGTGAGTGATCCGCAGTGGCAGCTGACCGGGTCCGGCTAAATCTAACAGGGTCTGCATACGCTTTTCCCGGCGTGTAATGAACGCCAATTCGCCGGCTACCCGTGAGACACGTTGCGCAGCATCTGCTTCAATGGCCGTCCTGAGGTTGCTCAATCGTTTTCCGATGTGATGGAAACCCGGGAGGACCTCACGGATGAGCCGTACATCCAAATCTGCCAAAAGGCGCTGGAATTGCCCGAATGCCCGTCCACCCTCCCTGGCCTGACGCTCCGTCTGGACAATGTCGTAGCTCCGCGTATTGGCCAGCATGATAAACATTCGCCAGAAGTTGCCAGTTTCATCCTGGTAATACAGCTTATCCAGTTTGGTCGGTATCAACGTAAGCACCCGTTCCTCGGGCCGCTGTATACCATTACCGATTGAGTAATAGCGCGTTTTAAGATGCTGCGTTACCAGCTTTATATTCTGCATCACGGCTGCCACATTGGCAAACACATGGTGGTTTATTCGCTGCAGCAGGTAGTCTGGCTCCTGACGGTCAGTCTGGACATGGTAAGTATCGTTGATATGCCCCGATCCGAACGGCACGACCGCGGTAACATTTCCTTCAATAGCAAACACATTTGCCAATAGGCGTAGCCGTTTTGGATTGATATTACTCATAAAGATAAGATATACGGTCTCTGCTATAAAACAAGACGCAATATGCAAATTCGTGAAGTAATAACCATATCAATTCGCCACACAATCGTTTGCGCTATCTGAGAAAAATTCAAGTACCCGTTTGCCGGGTGACATAAAATGCCTCCGCAAGCTCAGCTCGCGGAGGCACATCTGTGATTATTAAACAATACTTATCAAACTATCGGGGCCGCCTCCAAAACGATCGGCGATGCTTCCAGCACGTCGCTGCTCACGTGATTCTCAAACTTACGGAAGTTGTCCACAAACAGCTTCGCCAACTGACAGGTTTGAGCATAGTAAGCGCTTTTGTCTGGCCATAATTGCACCGGATCAAGTACCGCATCGGGCACACCTGGACAACTTGTGGGATAGTCAAATCCGAAAACAGGGTGGCGGCAGAAAGTGGACTCCTTGAGCGTACCCGTAAGCGCCGCCCTGACGATGGCACGGGTATAGTCAAGTTTGATCCGGCGTCCCACGCCATAGGGTCCAGCAATCCAGCCGGTATTGACCAACCACACATTGATGCGCTTATCGGCGAGTTTAGCTCTCAACAATTCAGCATAATGCGACGGATGTAAAGGCAGGAACGCTTCGCCGAAGCATGCGGAAAAGACGGCCTTCGGCTCCTTGATGCCAATCTCGGTTCCAGCAATTTTTGCCGTATAGCCGGACATGAAGTGATACATTGCCTGCGTAGTGGACAGCAGTGATACCGGGGGAATCACGCCAAATGCGTCAGCGGTGAGGAAAAAAATGTCCTTAGGCTCGGCTGCCCGTCCTGACGCGACCGCGCCGGCCACGTGATCGATGGGATAGGCGACCCGGGTATTTTCTGTCTTTGACACATCCTCATAATCCGGGTTACGCGTCCCGGGAAAAAAATTGACGTTTTCTACTAGCGCTCCAAAGCGGATGGCACGGAAGATGTCAGGCTCTTTATCTTCGTCGAGGCCAATGCATTTCGCATAACAGCCACCTTCGAAATTAAAAATACCAGACTCGTCCCACCCATGTTCGTCATCCCCGATCAGCTGCCGCCCCCCGTCGGCAGACAGTGTGGTTTTGCCGGTTCCCGAAAGCCCGAAAAAAAGTGCCGTATGACCGTTGCCGTCTGTATTGGCTGCACAATGCATCGAGAGCACCCGCTTTTGAAGGGGCAGCAGGAAATTAAGCACGGAAAAAACCGCCTTCTTAATTTCGCCGGTATATCCGGTTCCTCCTACCAAGATCACCCGCTGGGAAAAATTGATGATTACGAAGTGATGGTTATGTAGCCCATGCTGTTCTGGGTCCGGGCAGGCATAGCCGGGAGCAGCTAAAATAGACCACGCCGGACGTTTGCGCTCATCGGGCGCAGCCGACCGAATAAATAGGTTGTTAACAAAGATACTCTGGTAAGCGGTTTCTGACACCACACGCACATCAATGGCATGCGCCCGATCCGAACCGGCGAAAACATCGCGGACGAATATTTCCCTATGGCTGAAATATTCAGCCACTTGCTTGAACAAATACGCAAATGACGCCTCGGATATCGGTTGGTTGATATCCCCCCACCACACGGTATCCCGGGTCAGCGTATCCTGTACGATGAAACGGTCATGTGGTGCGCGACCGGTAAATCGCCCGGTATCTGCAACCAACGCGCCGGAATCGGAGAGCGTGCCCTCCTGTCGGGTGATTGCCTGTTCAACCAATTCGGCCACACTCTTTTGATAGTGTACCTTTTCTTTATTCCGGATAAAAAGGTAACTTAGATCAGGAATTGCTTTTTTTGAAGCATTCATAGCATTTTTATCTAATTAATGAATCAAGATGCTGCAAAAGTAGGGATTAAAAACGGATACTATAGATCAAAAACCACTGTAAATCAGCTTTTTGTAAAAGATACACTAAGATAACAAATTGTATTACAGTATAGTTTATCGTTTTAGCCGTATTTTCCAAAAAATCGAATGCAGTTTTAAGTTTTTCCCCTTGTTTGTTATCTTTAGCAGTTAACCAAATGATACGTAAAGACGCATGAAACTATATAGCATTGATACCGGATTATTCAAGCTCGATGGCGGCGCTATGTTCGGCGTCGTTCCGAAATCGATATGGCAACGTACAAATCCTGCAGACGAACGCAATATGTGCACATGGGCAGCACGGCTACTGCTTATCGAAGATGGCCAACGGCTGATTCTGGTCGACACGGGGCTCGGCAACAAACAAAGCAGCAAGTTTTTCAGCCATTATTATCGCCATGGCGATGCGACGCTGGACGATTCGCTTGCCAAAAACGGCTTTCACCGAGATGATATCACAGACGTGATCCTCACGCATCTTCACTTCGATCACGTAGGTGGAGCTATTCATCGCTCTGAGGCTGATGGCCGGTTACTCCCTGCTTTTAAAAACGCCCTGTATTGGAGCAACAAACAACATTGGGACTGGGCCTTGTTTCCAAACCACCGTGAAAAACCCTCCTTCTTACAGGAAAACATCATTCCCATATACGAAAGCGGACAGCTCCGCTTTCTGGATGTAGAAGATGGTATACGTTTCTCGGAAAATATCACCATTCGCTTCGCCCATGGGCATACAGATGCCATGATGTTGCCCCAGATCAGTTATCAGGGCAAGACGCTACTTTACATGGCTGACTTGCTTCCTTCGGCCGGCCACATCCCCCTCCCCTACGTCATGAGCTACGATGTGCGCCCGCTCACTACAATGGAAGAGCGGAAAAAATACTGGCAGGAAGCGGTCGATGGCGACTACGCCCTGTTTTTGGAGCACGATCCGGTAAACGAATGCTGCACCATTCAACTGACCGAGAAAGGGTACCGGCTAAAAGATACCTTTTCATTGAATGAGTGGCTTGGATAAGGCTACAGAAATAACTTAAAAAGCCGTCCCGGAAATTACGGAACGGCTTTTGTTCAGTTCGGAGGCAGCCGATATTACCCTAAGGCTTGGCCCTGCCGGATGATGTTTAATGCACCTCCCGCCCTGAACCAGCCGATTTGCTGCTCGTTGTAGCTGTGGTTGACTTCAATTTCATCCACCGAACCGTCTATATGATGGATCACCAACTTCAACGACTTATTAGGCGCAAAATCGGTAAGCCCCACGATGTCAAACGTGTCGTCTTCGAGTATTTTATCGTAATCGTCCTTACTAGCAAAGGTCAAGGCCAGCATTCCCTGTTTTTTCAGGTTGGTTTCATGAATACGTGCAAATGACTTAACCAATACAGCACGGACTCCAAGATGACGCGGCTCCATAGCGGCATGCTCACGGGACGATCCTTCACCGTAATTTTCATCACCGACAACGATGGAACCTATTCCCGCAGCCTTATAGTCCCGTTGGGTGGCAGGCACCGGCCCGTATTCGTTAGTCAGCTGGTTTTTTACCCAATCTGTCTTATCGTTGAAGAAATTCACCGCTCCGATGAGCAGGTTGTTTGAAATGTTATCCAGGTGTCCGCGGTATTTGAGCCACGGTCCGGCCATAGAGATATGATCTGTTGTACATTTGCCTTTTGCCTTGATCAGCAACTTCAAACCGGTAAGGTCAGTTCCTTCCCAAGCTGGAAACGGATCGAGCAATTGGAGACGGTCAGATGTCGGAGACACAACCACCTGGACGTTGCTTCCATCTGCAGCTGGTGCTTGGTAACCTGGATCTTCCACGTCAAATCCCTTTTGGGGCAACTCATCCCCCGAGGGCGGATCAAGCTTCACAGCCTCTCCCTTATCGTTGACTAACGTGTCCGTAATCGGATTGAATGAGAGGTTGCCCGAGATAGCAATGGCGGCGACCAGCTCCGGCGACGCTACAAAAGCATACGTGTTGGGGTTGCCGTCAGCACGTTTCGCAAAGTTACGGTTAAAGGAATGGACAATTGTGTTTTTTTCCGCTTTCTCAGCGCCAACCCGCGCCCACATTCCGATACAAGGGCCGCAAGCATTGGTAAAAATAGTGGCATCCAAATCGGTGAACGTATCGAGCAGACCATCCCGTTCAGCGGTGTAGCGCACCTGCTCAGATCCGGGGTTGATACCGAACTCCGCCTTTGTTGCCAGCCCTTTCTCTACCGCCTGTTTTGCTACGGATGCAGCGCGAGACAAATCCTCATATGAGGAATTGGTACAAGAGCCGATCAGCCCCCATTCAACTTTCAGTGGCCAACCGTTCTTGGCGGCTTCTTCTTTCATTTTTGACACGGGAGTTGCCAAATCCGGAGTAAAAGGACCGTTCAGGTGCGGCTCCAACTCCGACAGGTTGATTTCAATGACCTGATCGAAATAGCGTTCGGGGTCGGCATACACTTCCGGGTCGGCCGTGAGGTGCTCTTTGATGGTGTTAGCTGCATCGGCCACATCTGCACGGTTGGTTGCACGGAGGTAGCGTTCCATCGATTCATCATACCCGAACGTAGACGTCGTCGCCCCGATCTCAGCCCCCATGTTGCAAATGGTGCCTTTTCCCGTGCAAGACATAGACTGTGCTCCTTCGCCGAAATATTCGACGATGCATCCGGTGCCACCTTTAACCGTAAGTATACCGGCCACTTTCAGAATTACGTCCTTCGGAGCTGTCCATCCGTTGAGTTTACCTGTCAGCTTTATACCGATCAGTTTGGGAAATTTAAGCTCCCAGGGGAGCCCGGCCATCACGTCACAGGCGTCAGCCCCACCCACGCCGATTGCCAGCATGCCGAGTCCACCCGCATTGACGGTATGGGAATCCGTACCAATCATCAGTCCACCCGGAAATGCATAGTTTTCCA
The DNA here is from genome assembly GCF_042646065.1 of Parapedobacter deserti. Classification (NCBI taxonomy): domain Bacteria; kingdom Pseudomonadati; phylum Bacteroidota; class Sphingobacteriia; order Sphingobacteriales; family Sphingobacteriaceae; genus Parapedobacter; species Parapedobacter deserti. The sequence goes on along the minus strand of NZ_JBHRTA010000030.1, from coordinate 371,010 downwards.
ATACAACCTGATGGATGATTCCCGCCCCCGGTTTCCAGAAACCGATACCATACTTATTGGATACGGACGCGAGAAAATCAAAAACCTCCCTGCTTTCCGTGGTAGCTACAGCAAGGTCCTTTTCGGCTCCCTCTTTCGCGCGGATGAGGTGGTCGCAATGCACGGTGGAAGGTACGGCCACCCTGGGTCTTCCCGCCTGCATGAATTGCAGCAACGCCATTTGGGCGGTCGCATCCTGCATCGCCACGCGATCAGGGGCAAAGTCGACGTACGACCCCCCACGTTCATATGCCTGCGCAGCATTACCGTCCCATAAATGGGTGTATAAAATCTTCTCTGTCAAGGTCAGCGGTTTGTTTACAACCTTACGTGCAGCTGCAATACGTGCTGCATATTGGCCGTAAACCTTTTTAATCATGTCAATATCAAATGCCATCTATAATAATGTATTAGCGTAAGATTAAGAAAAGAAACACATAACGGAAATATCGTACCGTTACCTGAAAAATTGTTGCGAATTTACAAAAAAAACATCTTCTGACGACCATTGCCTGTACGCCCGACCAATTTGTAAACGTTCTAAACAACCCAAAGAACTTGAGCTGCGCAATTAGACGGAAATCAGATCCGGCTTTATCCGTTTGAGTTCGGCAATCGCATGAATTGGATTCTTGGCTGCAAAAATGGAGTTCCCGGCCACCAAAATATCTGCCCCTGCCTTCAACAGCGCCAGGGCGTTATGAATACTTACACCACCGTCGACCTCGATCAATAAACGATCGTTTCTTTCTTCAGCCAGTCTCCGCAGTTCCTTTATTTTCCGATAAGTACCCTCGATGAATTGTTGCCCCCCAAACCCCGGGTTGACTGACATGATCAGTACCACATCTACGTCTTCTACGATCTCATGGAGAAGGGAGACAGGGGTACTCGGATTGATGGCTACTCCTGCGGTACATCCCAATTCCCTTATCGCGTGTACTGTCCGGTTCAGGTGGGTACAAGCTTCGAGATGCACTGTAATATGATCTGCGCCCAGTTCTTTGAACTGTCCGAGGTATTTATCAGGGTCCGAGATCATCAGATGCACATCCAGCGGTTTTCTCGCATAGTGCGCAATGGACGCTAACACAGGGAACCCAAAAGAGATGTTGGGCACGAAAACACCGTCCATGATATCCACGTGAAACCAGTCTGCCTCACTTTGATTGACCATCGTAATATCGTCGTGCAAATGTGCAAAATCAGCGGACAGTAAAGAAGGAGCTACAAGGTGTTTACGCTTCGACATGGTTCTTTTTCTGCAAAGATAATCAATTACCGCTTATTCTTTGCCAAGCACCGATCTGAAGTTATTTATCTGCAAGAAAGTCGAAACGCTCCCCAAGGTCCGAGGGATATTTATTGGCCGGATCCTCTTCGTTTGCGTCGTCGGCATCCTGATACAGGTTGCCGCTGAGTAATCTATTCAGGAGCTTTCGCACCAGCGGGTATTCGAACTCACTTTTGCTCAATGTGATGAGGTACTCACTGTCGGTGATTTCAATATTCGATTTTGTCATGATACACGCTATTTATTTTGCGGACAAAAGTTACCGCATCAATAATAACTTGCAATTAACAGTAATTTACCATATTGTTAAGCCACTTCTTTTTGGCCCAAAAATCCAGTTTCCTTCGCATGCTATCGTTTTTTTAGTAAATTTGGACTAAAATATGACAAGTGGCAAGGCTAAAAATCAAATACGAATCAACTTATACTGCGCCTAAATACGGTTATTTACCCAAGTATGCGATGATACTGGCGAGTGTCACATTGATCACGTTATTTTTGCCGAAGCAACCGCGTTTCAGGTATGAGTTTGAAAAGGGTAAGGTGTGGATGCATGAAGACCTGATATCCCCTTACAATTTTGCCGTCCTGAAAACCCAGGCCGAGCTGGACAGAGACCGAGAAAACGTACTTAAGTCCGTATATCCGATCTATAACAACAACACACAACTTTTAGACCAGCAGCTCGCCCAGTTCGAGACCGATTTGCCTGAGAAATGGCGGGCCTCCGGATTGGACACCCTCGGGGAGAACATGGCTACCTATGAACAGGTTGGCCGCCAATTGCTTACCGATGTCTACAAGCGCGGCATCATCGCATTGAACAATAAATTTCAGCGTGAGCAAACCCACTACAACTTCACCCTGCTGACGGACAATGTAGCAAGGCAACTCAATACTGCGGCGGTTTTCACCACGGAGACAGCACGTGAACATCTCGAAAAGGCGATAAAAGCGCGGTCGGCCATCAAGCAGAAAGAGTGGTTTGTCGAAATGCTCACTGCTTACCTCAGCGTGAATTATCAATTTAATGAATCCATGACAGCCAAGCTGGAAGAAGATGCGTTAGCAAGCATATCTACCACGAGAGGCATGGTACAGCGGGGTGAGCTCATTGTTGCAAACGGAACGACCGTAACCAATGAGATTTACCAAAAGGTCGAGTCGTTGCGCAAAGCTTACGAAGAGGAAGCGCGTATCGGCGGAAACCGTGCACTGGTCATGCTTGGGCAGTTTTTGATCGTAGCCCTGGTGGTAACACTGCTCTTTGTGTTTATTTACCTGTTCCGAAAAGACATCTATCACAACAACCGGTTGGTCTTTCTGATTCTTATTGTGATTACAGGCATGTTGCTGGTATTGTCTTGGGCAATCACAATCAGGCTTCCCAGCCTGTATTATATCCCCTATTGCATCGTACCGATTATCATACGCATTCTTTTTGACACCCGTTTGGCGCTCAACATCCACTTGCTGATGGTGCTTTTGGCAGCCTTCTTTGTACCGAACAGCTTCGAATTCGTCTTTTTGCAGTTTTCCGCCGGGATGGTAGCCATTTATAGCATCAAAACATTGGTAAAAAGAGAGCAATTTCTGATTTCATCTGCCATTATTTTGGGCACTTACTTGGCGGCCTATATCGGGATGGGCCTTATGCGCGATGGATCGTTCGGCAACCTCAATTGGTCAGACATTGCACCCTTTGTCTTTAGCGTGCTGCTTACATTACTGGCCTATCCGCTGATTTACGGATTCGAGCGGGTATTCGGCATTATTTCGGACGTCACCTTGATGGAGCTCACCAATAGCAATTCGAAGTTGCTCCGCGAACTTTCATACAAAGCCCCGGGCACCTTCCAGCACTCCATGCAGGTAGCCAACCTCGCCGAAGCTGCGATTTACAAGATAGGCGGCAACACCTTACTGGTACGGGCGGGCGCGCTTTATCACGACATCGGTAAGATGTCAAACCCACAGTATTTTATAGAAAATCAGACTAAAGGATACAATCCGCACGATGGCCTTTCCTTCGAACAGAGCGCGCAGATTATCATTTCCCATGTGGCAAAGGGAATCGAGTTGGCAAAGAAGTATCAATTGCCCGATGTGATCATTGATTTCATCCGGACCCATCACGGAACCACACGAGTAGACTATTTTTATCAGTCGTATATCAAGTCATTTCCCGAAAAATCCGTAGACGAAGACGTGTTCCACTATCCTGGTCCAATCCCGTTCTCGCGCGAGACCGCCGTATTAATGATGGCGGATTCCGTGGAAGCCGCCTCCCGAAGCCTGAAGGAGCCCACCGCGCAAAGCCTCAACGATTTGGTCGACAAAATCATCGAGTCTAAGTTGAGCCAGAAGCAACTTGTAAACAGTAATATTACACTGAAAGACATTACAATGATCAGCGAAATCTTCAAGGATATGCTGAAAAGTATTTATCATGTCCGCATCGATTACGATGCCAGCAAAAAGGGAAACACAGCTCAGCGGATCGACCCCAGAACTGTTCAGCATACCGACTGAGCACCCCGAAAAAATTGATTTTTTCGCATGCGATTTTTCTAAAATTCGTTTTTTTATAGTACGTTTGCACTCGCAAAAAGGTGAGGTGCCTGAGTGGCCGAAAGGAACAGTTTGCTAAACTGTCGTACTGGAAACGGTACCGCGGGTTCGAATCCCGCCCTCACCGCCAAAGCAAACAGCAAGCCCGACGACCGTCGGGTTTTTCGTTTAACACGATTGAGCCAAGCTTGCTTGAGCTAACCGGTTTAAACGAAAAAAGACGAGCGCAGCGATAGCCTTGCTGTTTGCTTTGGAACCTCCCCGCGTAGGGAAGGCTGCGGCCAACGAGCGCGGGTAATGCGGGACGCAGCCAATCCCGTGCGGGCGCTCCTTCCCACTGCTGCCGGACCCGCGCATGGATCGGCGCTCTTGCAAAGCCTTAAGGCAACGTTAATCCCGGAACGGATGATTGGTAACCAAGGCGTGTTACATCCCGTACAAACAGTTAACAAGGCGTTGAGTAGGACGAAATAACGGCGGGATCGCTTATCTTTGCAAGACGACGGCTACGCGCATGGGGCATATTAAAGCATACTACGAAGGACTAACGGCATTGAGCCGCACAGACTGGCAATATATCGCTGCCCGGTTTGAACGGATATGTTTTTTGAAAGGTGATATACTGACCGCACAGGGCGACACTGAGCAATTTTTGTACTTCGTTGAACACGGCATCCTGCGGTATTACATTCCAGATCAGGAACACGAAGTCACATTCCATTTCTGCTTTAGTAAAGAATTCGCATGCGCTTACGATTCCCTGCTTACCCAAACGCCTTCCGGCTATCAGTTGGGGGCGCTGGCGGATACTGTTGCTTGGCGTATAACTTACCGTCATCTCCAAGAAGTATATACAAACACCCGAGCGGGCAACGCTGTCGGACGTATTGCCGCGGAAAAGCTGTTCTTCTAAAAAGCAAACGCGAACTGTCACTGCTGCGTTGCACGGCCAAAGAGCGTTACCTGAACCTTTTTAACGAACAACCCGAAATCATCAAACACATCCCGCTCAAATACGTAGCGTCTTACATCGGTATCACGCCGCAGGCACTCAGCCGCATACGGAAGGAAATTTGTTAACATCGATTCATTGCATTATCGGTCAGTACCATGGACCTTTGCCAAGATAAGATGATTAGCCATGATTATACCCATTCTGTCTTACGGCCATCCGATACTACGGAAGAAATGCGAACCAATCGATGCGGGTTATCCTGCACTTCAGCAACTGATCGACAATATGTGGGAAACCATGCTCCATGCCAACGGATGCGGATTGGCGGCACCGCAGGTCGGCAAGTGTATCCAGCTGTTTGTGATCGATAGCAAAACGACTTATTTAAACTACGATGAGGAGGAACGTGCACTGTATTTCCATCCTGATGATGAAGGAATCGAAGAAGTATTTATCAATGCCGAGATCAGGAACGATCGGCTCAAGTATGGCAGGATGAAGAAGGCTGCCTGAGCATCCCCCACTTTTCCCAAAAAATCAACAGGTCATGGGCAATTACAATCGACTATTACGACCGCAATTTTATAAAACAGACGAAAACCTTTGCGGGGGCTACGGCACGCATGGTGCAACATGAGTATGACCACACTCAAGGTATCCTCTACCTTGATTATTTACATCCGCTGACAAGAAAGATGTTGGAAGGTAAACTCCGGAAAATTGCAAAGGGGCTACAGCCGGCGGGATATCCTATGCGATACCGCAAATAACATGCGATAGGAATAACGCTACATAAATATGGAGTAAGAATTTATCGGTGAAAAATAACAAGCAGATGTTTCTGTTTTCTTATATTTGCAGCAGATGATGACTCCGTAGCTCAGCTGGTAGAGCAACTGACTCTTAATCAGTGGGTCCAGAGTTCGAATCTCTGCGGGGTCACCAGTCAAAAAAGTCGTTTTTCCGTATAGAAAAACGACTTTTTGCGTCTTAAGCCACGAACGTGCAATAGTCTGAAAGCGGACTGTTTAGGTTCTAGATTTGCAATACCGAATTGAGCATCTCAATGTCAGTCCAGATGTGCTTACTAAACGGAAGGCGGTAGTCGCCGAGAGGGCCTGAGTTTGTTCCACAATTAAATATTACGATATTTAGCCCCAAAATCCGCAAACAGATGAAAATCGCCACCTATAACGTCAATAGCATCAATGCCCGCCTACCCGTTGTACTGCGGTGGCTGGGCGAAACACAGCCAGACGTCGTTTGCCTGCAGGAATTGAAGGCCATCCAAGAAAATTTCCCAGCCGAGGCGTTGCTAGATGCCGGCTACCATGCTATTTGGCATGGCCAGAAAAGCTGGAATGGCGTAGCGATTTTATCGCGGTACGGCCAGCCCGAGGAGACCTGCCGGGCACTTCCCGGCGATCCGGAAGATAGCCACAGCCGTTATATCGAAGCAAAAATAAACGAGATCATCATCGGTTGCTTATACCTGCCAAATGGAAATCCCGCACCGGGGCCCAAGTTCGACTACAAACTCCGTTGGCTTGACCGATTGATCGCGCATGGCCAAACGCTGCTGAGCCAAAAAGCTCCCGTGATCCTTACCGGCGATTTCAATGTGATCCCTACAGAAATGGACGTGTATAAACCCGAGCGGTGGACAGACGATGCGCTTTTCCGGCCTGAAACCCGGGAAGCCTTCCGCAGGCTGATGGCTCAGGGATGGACGGATGCCATCAGAAGCGTCCACCCCGACGAAACTATTTATACATTCTGGGACTATTTCCGCAATGCATTCGGTCGCAATGCGGGCCTGCGCATCGACCACTTTTTGCTAAGCCCTTCGGTAAAGCCGAGCCTCAAATCCGCTGGTGTAGACCGCTATGTACGGGGCTGGGAAAAGACCAGCGACCATGCCCCAGTTTGGATTGAGTTGTCCTGAGGCGGCCATTGCAACCGACTAGAATGTACGCCGGGGTTCCCGAGTGGTTTTACCGGCATGGTGTGCCTCGATGGCAGATCGGGGCAAGCCGGTCAGCTAAACATCGAGACGAACGCCGCGTTACCGCTACCACCTAACCAGCCGGTATGCACTGTCCCAAAAGTGGTATTCCAATCGGCTGGCTGTGATAAAAGCTTCCGTCATCCGCTCCCGCATACTACCCGTCGTCGCTTCGGCTACGCTGTCGCAGATTTGGATCGCTTGTCGCACGGACACCGCAAAGTCCTCCCCCGCGTAGGTATCAATCCACCGCTGGTAAGGGTTGTTTCCAGACTTTTGGTTTGTATAGATGTGATCCCCCACCTCTTTATAAATCCAGAAACAGGGCAACACAGCAGCCATAGCCACCTCTACCGGTTCCAGCGCAGCAGTACTTTTGAGGTAATGCACATAGTGATGGCATGCAGGCTCAAGCACGCCCCGCTCCGTAACACCGAAATCCCGGAAATACGATTCATGAAGCGCATTTTCCACCACGATAGCACCCTCGCCGAAACGCATGAATGCCAGCGCGTCATCGATGCCCGCAGCGCGCGCGCCGATGACCGCCAATGCACGACCGAAGTGCTCCAGGTAGCCCCAGTCCTGCGCCATGTAAAACCGGAACTTTACGATGGGCAATGTTCCCTCCTGCAACTCCATAATGAAGGGCATGCCAATAATGGATCCGTACAGCGGTTCAATGGACCTCCAAGCATGTTCAGACCAAGTCATACTTCTTCAGTTCAAGCGGATTAAAAAAATGATTCAATGGGCCATTGCCATGGCCGACCTGCACGTCCCGGCTGTGCAGGATCGCTTGGTGCACGTATTCCTGTCCAGCTCCCACAGCTTCCAGCAGATTTCTTCCCTGTGCGATAAAGCAGGCAATTGCAGAGGACAACGTACAGCCCGAACCGTGTGTGTTGTTTGTCTCAAACCTGTCGAAGCTGAACTCATGTACATCACCCGCTTCATCAAAATACAAGGAAGTGAGACGGGGTGCATCGAGGTGTCCGCCTTTAAGCAGCACCGAACGGCAGCCAAGTTGGCGGATTTTTGCGCCAGCAAGACGCATGTCATCCAACGTACGCACAGGCATCTCAGCGAGGATAGCCGCTTCGTCCATGTTCGGGGTTACGACCGCTGCGATGGGAAACAATCGCTCAACGATCGCCGCAATGGTCTTATCCTCGATGAGCTTGTCGCCGCTGGTAGCCACCATCACGGGGTCGAACACCACCGGCACATGCGGATACCGCGCTAAGGCATCCAAAATCGTGCTCACCAGTTCAGCGGTATGTACCATACCGATTTTTATGGCATCCGGGAAAATATCGTCAAGAATAGTTTCTATCTGCTCGTTTACCGCTTGGTAAGGAATCGGATAAATAGTCCGGACGCCCTGCGTATTCTGTATCGGCAGCGCGGTCAGTGCGGAGGTAGCATAGCATCCCAGCGCAGAGATAGTCTTGATGTCTCCTTGTATGCCGGCGCCTCCGCTGCCATCGAACCCGGCAATGGTAAGTACCGAAGGATATCGGTATTTTTTTCTGTTCATATCGCGTTATTAATCAGTTCTTTCAGTTCAGTTGCTGCGGTTCGTGGGCTGTCTGTTGCACAGATCGCAGAAACCACGGCAACGCAGTCGGCCCCCGCGCGAATGGCGTCTGCAACGTTTTCCCGATTCATCCGGCCGATGGCGATCAGCGGTTTGCCCGTCAAGTTTCGGAGTTGGCGGATGCCCGTGATACCCCATTCCGCTATCGTGTCGGTCTTGGTAGCCGTTCTGAAAATCGGGCTGACTCCAAGGCAGTCGGCCACTGCTGTCTCAGAGTGCTGCAATTGCGCTAATCGCTCGATGGAATACCCCAGCAACCGGCAATCTGGCCATGCATTGCGGACCTCACTGGGTGGGATATCTTGCCGCCCCACATGAATACCGAATGCGCCCACAGCCATAGCCACCGTTAAGTTATCATTGATTATCAAGGGTATTCCATAGCGGTCTGTCACCGCCTTCAACTGTGTTGCCTTTTTCTGGAAGACATCATTACTTGCATGCTTCTCCCGCAATTGAATAATGTCTACCCCACCTAAGATAGCCTCCTCGGCCACCCACAGCGGGTTTCTGCCCCTGCAGTCGGCCTCAGACAATACCAGGTATAGCCGATATGGAAAGGCAAAGTCAGGCTTCATGTGAAATCCGGAGCCGCGTGGTGAATTCCTCTTCCGTAATGTTATACAGCTTGTCCAACAGGTTGACCTGCAGGCTTCCTGGCCCACTACTCGCGGCGGCAGCTAGTTCGCCACATACACCCATCAGCGCCATAGCCGCCCCTACTGCCTCCACGCGGTTGTCAACCACTGCAATAAACGCACCGATAAGGGCTGTGGCCGAACACCCCAGTCCCGTTACCTTCGTCATTAGTGGGTCCCCATTGTGGATATACATCGACTGGGCTGGCCCCACCACAACGTCCACCGCACCGGAAATGCAAACTACGCTGCCATACCGCTGGCAAATGGATCGTGCGGCGTCCAACGCTTCACTGCTTGCCGCGGTACTGTCCACCCCCTTGGTGGCCTTGGTGTTGGCCTTGGCCAAGGCCATGATTTCGGAAGCATTGCCGCGGACTACGGTGGGCCGGTGCTCCAGCAACTCACGGAGCGTGGTATCACGGTATCCCGATGCACCGGCTCCCACCGGGTCCAGTACCCAAGGTTTGCCGGCTTCCCCGGCTAACACCGCCGCCCGGAACATCGCTGCCACCCAATAATCATCCAACGTCCCAATGTTAACCACCAGCGACCGGCAAATCCGCGACATATCGTCCAATTCGGCATGGCCATGCGCCATGATGGGCGAGGCACCCACCGCGAGCAGCGCATTTGCCGTATTGTTCATAACCACAAAATTCGTAATGTTCTGCACCAGCGGAGATTGCTGGCGGACGGTTTGTACATGATCCCAAAGTTGCTTTTCCATATCAAAATACATTAAATGGCTAAAGCGGATTCCTTTGGATTGCTTTTCCCTACGCCGGTATCAGCCGGATCAGGTTCGAAGGGTGTGTCTCAATTCTTCTCAGAATACCCCTAAAGCCGATCAAAGATAAGAAAAATTTTACGATCCATTAATTTGCATTGCCGTTTTTAAAAAACAATTGCAACAGCTCACTCAGCCTATTCCGCTATTTTCACTATACTTGGAAGCGAAACAACGTTCTTGCAAACAATAACCGCATTATCGGCATTATCTCCTTAGACAACGAAAGCGAATGATCATGAATACCACAACATCACTCACCTACCAGCTCCGTGGCGTATGGGAGCTTGACCGGATAGGTTACGGCGCCATGCAGCTTACTGGCCCCGGCGTATGGGGCGATGCCCCTGACCGCGAGCTGGCCAAGCGCGTGCTGCGGACGGCGGTCGAATCCGGTGTCAATTTCATTGACACAGCGGACTCGTATGGCCCGCATACCAACGAAGTGCTCATTCGTGAAGCCCTGTCGTCTTACTACCCGAATATCGTTGTCGCCACCAAAGGAGGTTTGGAGCGAACCGGCCCCAACCAATGGCCTATCAACGGCCATCCAGCGCATATCCGTCAAGCCATCGATGGCAGCCTCCAGCGGCTTGGCAAAGATGAGATACAGCTGTGGCAGCTCCACCGGGTGGATCCCAACATACCGATTGAGGAATCGCTCGGGCCGGTAGCCGATGCCGTAAAGGCCGGAAAAATTTTGCAAGTAGGTCTTTCCGAAGTAGACATCCCGACCATCGAGCGCGCGGAGAAAGTAGTTCCCATCGTATCCGTGCAGAACTTGTACAACCTGGCTGAACGCAAGTGGGAAACCGTAGTAGACTACACCGCCGAACGTGGGATTGCCTTTATTCCCTGGTACCCACTGGCCTCCGGCCCTGATAAGCTCCAAAAACGAATCGGTGCCTTGGCCGACAAATACGAAGCTACCCCAGCCCAGGTTGCGCTGGCTTGGCTGTTGAGGCGATCGCCCAATATCCTGCTTATTCCCGGCACCAAGTCATTGATCCATTTGCAAGAGAACCTGCGGGCTGCAAAAATCCCATTATCTGACGATGATTTCTTCAGCTTATCGGTTTGAGATAGCACCGGCGTGGACTACAGCGGCCGTCCTTTGCCGAGTTGCCGGCTCAGCGGATCGCGACCAATTAAGATACTAAAATTTTTTGCTAAATTCGCTGCGTATTAAAAACGATAGCACGATGTCCTATTGCGATTACATCCCCACCATGCAGCCCGAAGCGCGCCGGGCATTGCACAAAAACTACCACGACAAACATTACGGCTTTCCCATTCATGATGACAACGAATTGTTCGGCCGGCTCATCATGGAAATCAACCAAGCTGGGCTGAGCTGGGAAACCATCCTGCGCAAAGAACAGGCCTTTCGCAAGGCTTACGACAATTTTGACATCGCTAAAGTAGCCGCATATGTCGAGAAAGATCGCGATCGGCTACTCGCCGATGCAGGCATTATTCGCAACCGGCTCAAAGTCAATGCAGCCATTGAAAATGCTAAAGCGATCATGCAACTGCGGCAGGAATACGGCTCATTTGAAAAGTGGCTGCAACATCACCATCCCAAAACACTTCAGGAATGGATGAAGCTCTTTAAAAACACCTTCAAATTTACCGGCGGCGAGATTGTCAATGAATTTCTGATGAGCACCGGCTACCTGCCGGGCGCACACAATCCCGGTTGTCCGATATATGCCGAGATACTGGAAAGCAAGCCGATGTGGGCTGTGAGATAGTCATTTCAATGTTCGTCGGACGGTTGCATCTCAGCACCAAGGGTAGTCTCCAAAATGAGCTCAAAGGTTTGTTCCGTGGGCATGTTGCTCGGAATCTCCTCAGGTATTTCGTGACAATGCCAACGGCGCTGTTTATACACAACTTCGAACGCGGCGACGGTTTCGTCAATTGGTAAGAGCTCCCCAGCCGTTATGCGGGCACCCTCCCCGCCCTATGCAAGGCTTGATACGCTTTGGGGCTCATTCCGGTTATTTGCCGGAATGATTCATGAAACGAAGCGAAATTACGGAAACCGCTGGAATAACATAGCTCTTTGACCGGCCGTTGTGGTTTTTCCACCAACTGCCTGCAAACATAACCAATCCGAATTTCTGTGAGAAACTGCACATAAGTTTTTCCGGTCCGCTGCTTAAAAAACCGGCAAAACGAAGTTCGGCTTAGCCCCACCAAATCGGCAACGTCTGCTAAGGCGATGGGATGCCCTAAATGGGCGAAGCTGTAACTGTATATTTTATTAATCCGCGCCTCGTCCATGTGATCTATCTGGTAGCCAAAGCCGGGCGATGATAGCGGTTGGGCGTTGGGCTGCATAGCTAAAAATGCTGCGAGGCATTGCAACAGTCCTATCAACCTATGTATACCGTCTGTTTCATTGACAGCGACCAACTGGTCAAGCACACGCCGCGCACATTCGCCACGTAAGCGGAGCCCCCGCCTGCTCTGATCGATAAGCTGAGCCAGTCCGGCCGATTCCGGCAAGTGCATAAAGACCTCTCCCAAGAGGCCCGGCTTGAAGTGAATCGCTGTGGAGTAAGGTCCCGCCTGCTGACCGCGTTCCGTCGCGTCATCATACCGCCAACAATGCGGGACGTTCGATCCGACCATGACGACGTCGCCAACTTCGAAGCGTGTGATGCTATCGCCCACAAATTGTAAGCCCGAGCCCTGGTGAAAGGCAATCAATTCGATTTCACCATGGAAGTGCCACCAGCTGTTGGTGTTAGGCACCTTATCTTGTCGGATGCTGAATGACCTTTCAACCGGCTGTTGTACAAATAGCTGTTTTGCCCGCATCGCCATATTCTTTCAAACAATTATCAGATTTTTGGGCTAAAAAACAAAAATTATGGCAATATTTCTTAATCATCCGGCAACGCACAAGCAACTTTTAATGGATCCAAACGCATAATTTTACGCTCAGTTATGGACACCATCATTTGTCACACCCCAGGCGTACTGCAACTCATTCAAACGGATGAGCCGCGCTCCCATGCTACCGAGGCATCGCTTAAAATTCGTCAAGTTGGCCTCTGCGGCACCGACCTCCATGCCTTCCAGGGTGTACAACCGTATTTCAGCTACCCGCGCATCCTCGGTCACGAGCTTGCCGCTGAGGTGTTGGACATTCCATCGGGGCATGGCTTCGAGGTGGGCGAACTTGTAACCGTAAAGCCCTATTTTCATTGTGGCACCTGCGTAGCCTGCCGGCAGGGGAAAACCAACTGCTGTGTGGATATGAAGGTTTATGGTGTACACGTAGACGGCGGAATGCGTGCCCGGGTTTCGCTGCCGATTACCGCACTGGTCAAAGGTGATGGCTTGGATGTTGACCAGCTCTCGCTTGTTGAACCGTTGGCCATCGGTGCTCATGGCGTGCGCCGTGCTGGGATCCGCCCCGGTGAGTATGTACTCGTCATGGGTGCTGGCCCGATTGGTATCGGCACCATGTTACTGGCCCAAGCTGCGGGAGCACACGTCATCATCATGGATACCAACACCCACCGCCTGCACCACTGCTCCACTCTTGCAGATAATCTGGTGACGATAGACGCTACCAGCGGGAATGTATACGATCAGGTGCAAAGCCATACGCACGGCGATATGGCCGGTGTGGTTATTGATTGCACGGGAAGTCAGCTAGCCATAACAAACGGTTTCAGCTATTTGGCGCATGGCGGCCGGTACGTGCTCATCGGCTTGCAGCAGGAGGATATTGCGTTTCCTCATCCCGAATTCCACAAGCGCGAAAGCACCCTACTGAGTAGCCGCAATGCGCTTACCGAAGACTTCGATTGGGTGACGCACCTGTTGCAGGAGGGTGCCATCCAACCGGACATGTTTATCACGCACCGGATCACGCACACCGAACTGCCCAATGCGTTAGCGGACTTGCTGGATCCGGCAAGCGGTGTCATTAAAGCGGTCGTTGATTTCGGGGGATGGTGAGCCCCGCTCGCCCGGTGGAATACGCTGATTCTGCCATCCGGTTCATCGAACTGAGCGCCGTCACTTCCCTACTTACGCCACACCATGACATACGTTTCTCCCGCTTGGGTAGGTATATCATACGTAAACACCTGAGGTAACGCCAAGTTGACTAGTTTTGCCTCCGGGCTGATGACCGGCTCCGGAGTCGGGGCCACGAAATAAAAGGGATTGGGATTTGTCCCCTTCGCCTCCTTCAGTTGCTCCCCCTCGGGGGAAACCAGTGGGTTGGGAGACCTCAACCGCAAATGGCCGCCGAGTTTGGCGGTGATGACCACGCGCTCAACAACCCCATCTTTCCAAACCAGCTCGTCGATTTCAAAGCCGCCCAGTGCACGGAGCCCTGTAATCGATCCGGATGGCCATGCATCCGGCAACGCCGGGAGCAGGTGTACCGCCCCATCGGCACTTTGCATCAGCATCTCGGCAATACCTGATGTGCAGCCGAAATTGCCATCGATCTGGAAGGGCGGATGCGCATCGAATAAGTTGTTATACGTACCGCCGCCCCTGTTGCCGACTACTGGCGTCAATTGATCCTGGATGAGTTTGAACGCGTGGTTACCATTTTGCATCCGCGCCCACCAATTCACTTTCCAGCCCATGCTCCAGCCCGTCGAGACATCACCCCGGTGGATTAGCGTCGTCTCTGCGGCCTTGAAAAGTGCGGGGGTCCGGTAAGCCGAAATCTGGTTGGACGGGAACAGTCCGTACAGGTGAGAAATATGCCGATGCTTATCGTCTGGACTATCGAGATCTTCCAACCACTCCTGCAACTGACCATACTTGCCGATATGCATTGGGGGCAGGCGGTCACGGAGACGTTTAAGCGTATCAGCAAATGAAGCGTCCTTGCCCAGCAGCTCCGCCGCGCGGATCACCGTGGAGAATACATCAAACACCAACTGGTTATCCATGGTCGCTCCTGCGGCCAACGACGATCCGTCTGTTCCTTGGGGCGCGTTTTCGGGTGAAGTACCGGGGTTGATCACCAGCCAACCATTGGCGGGATGCGGCACCAAGAAATCCACATAGAATTCCGCAGCACCTTTCAACACCGGGTAGGCTGCTGCTAAGAATTCCCGATCGCCGCCATACAGGTAGTGCTCCCAGAGGTGCTGGCTCGTCCACGCGCCGCCACCATTCCAGATTCCCCAAAACGCCCCGTCCACGGGGCCGGTAGCCCGCCAGATATCGGTATTGTGATGTGCCATCCACCCACGTGTGCCGTACATCGTTCTCGCTGTTTCCGATCCCGTTTCAGCCATTTCCCTGACCATCCGCAGAAAAGGCTCATGCAACTCGGCCAGGTTGGTCCGTTCCGCGGGCCAATAGTTCATCTCCGCATTGATGTTGATGGTATACTTACTATCCCAAGCGGGCTTTAACCGGTGGTTCCAAATCCCTTGCAGGTTCGCCGGCTGTCCTCCCGGCTGGGATGAGGAAATGAGCAGGTAGCGTCCGAACTGGAAGTAAAGCGCCGCGAATTGCGGATCGTGGGTATGGCGGAAATTCGCCAGCCGCACATCCGTGGACTGGTTTGCCGCATCGCTGGTTCCCAGGTCGATTGTTACTCGGTTGAAGTACCGTTGGTATGCCGCAATATGGCCTTCCAGCATACGGGCAAAATCTTTTTTCAACGCCCCTTGCAGGTAGTGGCCAGCCCGTTCTGCCGCGTTGCCGGAAATATTGCGATAGTTGTTGAAATTCGTACCGATGGAGATATAGATGGTCACCGCGTCGGCCGCCGTCACGGTCAACTGATCATCATCGGTTGCGAGTGTCCCGCCCTGGGCTACAACGTTGATGATTCCTTCGTATCTCACCATTCCCTTTACACCCTCATGATCGCTCGTGACACCTGAAAAACGGAGTTGCCCCCCTTCTGCCGTGACGGTATCCGTCTTATGCGGCGCCGTATAAGAGGCCATGAAAGATATGGATGATGGCTTGCTGGCAGTCAGGTGCACCGCAATCACGCGGTCGGGCAACGAGGCGATCACCTGCCGGGTAAATGTTACCCCGCCAACCGTATACGTGGTCTTCGCAACGGCGGTTTCCAGGTCCAGCTCGCGGCGGTAGTCTGTGTAGTGTTCATGTCCGTTGAATGCCAGGTTCAGGTTACCTGCCGGCTGGAACATCTGCCCAGAAGACTTCTGATGAAACATCAGCCGGTTGGCCATGTCCTCTGCTTCCTTTGCCCTGCCGTCAAAGATCAATTGGCGTATCGTGGCCAGCGAGTCGCAGGGAACCGCCGTGTCGTTCCGATTCGGGCTGCCGCTCCATATCGTATGTTCATTGAGCTGCAGCGTCTCCTGTGGCACGTTGCCATATACCATGGCGCCCAGCCAGCCGTTTCCTACCGGCAAGGCATTTTCCCAGATTTCGCCCGAGGGCTTGTCGTACCAAAGCGTTAACCCCGGCTCGGATGGGCCGGCTCTGTGCTGTCCGTTGGTTACTTTGCTTACACAAGCGATTGTCACCACTAAAACGTAAATCCTCGCAACGATCATGGCATATGGTCTCATCATGGTATGGGATATCGTCGAATTGTTTTGCTAAACTAATAAATCCTTTCACAAATATGGCATACGCGGCTAGCCGGCCTTTAGCGTCACGTTTTTGACCTGTAAGAGGTCTTTCCCCTATGCCGCGGTTATTCAATTTCCGCTGGTGGCCATTGATGATTTTTGCTGGCAGGTCGCGCATCGCTTCCCGGCTATTTGGTTATAAACTATTACAAAGAGAGCGGATTCCGCGTTAGGTTACAATGGATAGGTTATCCATTGATTTAGGTATATTATCATATTTGTACCACATGCTGTAAAATCGAAGATAGCACGTGTACGTTGTACTCCACACCGAACGTGTTGGCTAATGTTTAAAGGAGTGTATCAGCCGTGGTGGGACACAAACTTTCTCAAAAGCGTGAGCATCTTTCGGTCCAGCTTGTGGCCGTACCAGTCCTCGTATTGCACATCCTTCCTTCCGGAATTAAGGATACCGAACTCCCCGTTGAATTCCCACAGCGCAAATCCAATACCGTGTTCAGTCAACACGGAAAACATGTCGTCCATCCACGCCAAAGCGACATCATGCGGGGTTTCGCGCCAAGCCCCACATTCGCCACAATGTACACCTCCCCCCTGCTCCACCAACGCGATCCACGGCGCAAACTGCTCCCGCAGCCACGACTTGTCCTGCAGTTTACCGTTGTCCATTCTGGGCCATGAGACGTCAGGCAGGTCGTCGGGATGCTGAAAGACCCAAGGCGCCCGGTAATGTGACACCAAACCCGGTGCATACCCCCGGCAGCTTTGCCCTACGTCCAGTTCTTGGATATTGTCGATTACCTCAGTACCGATGTTGTTGCCGTCGGCGATGACAAGGTGCTTGCGGCTGGCCATCCGGATCGCATCAAACCCTTTGATGATCAAAGACCGATACAGCTCCTTCGGCACCGCGGTACGCTTTGAGAACTGATCGTTCATATTTTCGCGCCAGCAGGGTTCATTAAGCAAATCGAAGCTGATCTGATTGGAGGTCTTATGACGGAACACCTTGGCCCAGTATGCCCAGTGGAAGGTAAAGGCTTCCATGGCTTCCGGGTCCTGCCACAAGTTATAAGGCTCCTCGAATCCGGCATTGACGCAAAATCCGGGTGCCCGGTGCAAATTTAGACTCACGTGCAGGCCACAACGGTTGGCCATCTCTACCAGATCAACCACGTCGTGCACCCGCGCTACACTGATGCGGCAGACTTCGGCTTTGGCAATGGGCCGTGTCCGATCAAAATCCACGTAATACGGATAAGCCATCGGAACGCGCACAAAATCAAAACCCCAGTCCGCCATCCAGCGGAAATGGTCTTCCAGCGTGGTTTGCCGTTTGTTCCTGGGGTCAGGGTTGAAGAAGTCCAGCACGTTGAACCCTTTCCACCGGGGCAGTTTGTTTACCGGCTTGGCCGACGGCGACCCAACAACAGGCAATACGGACCAGCCCGTGGCTCCCAACGCCAGTGCTCCGGCTTTTTTGATCATTTCCCTACGGTGCATGTTCATTCCGGTTAGTTTCTTGCTATTGTCGTTCTCATTTGTTGGTCATCACGGGATATGTAGGGTCTTCGATAATGTTGACATCGATAACCGATTCGGCATTTTTCAGCAACTGCCTGCAATCCTGGCTCAAATGCCGCAGGTGAAGCTTTTTGCCCCGTTGGTGGTACTTTTCAGTGATTTTGTTTAACGCCTCTATAGCGGACATATCTGCAACACGGCTTTCCCGGAAGTCGATGACGACCTCATCGGGGTCGTTAATGACATCAAATTTCTCAATAAATGCAGCGGTCGAACCAAAAAACAGCGGACCGAAAATTTCGTAATGCTTTACACCTTTGTCGTCAACAAATTTTCTAGCGCGGATACGCTTAGCACTTTCCCAGGCAAACACCAAGGCGGAAATGATAACGCCGATCAACACCGCGAGCGCCAAGTTATGTAAAAGCACGGTTATTATGGCCACCAGCATGCCGACAAAAATATCATGGCGAGGCATTTTATTAATGATGCGGATACTTGCCCATTCAAAGGTCCCAATGGCCACCATCATCATCACGCCAACTAACGCAGCTAAAGGTATTTGCTCGATGACCGGTCCCGCAACAAGGATAACCGTCAGGATAGTGAGGGCACCGATCACCGCGGAAAACCTGGTCCGCGCCCCCGCCCCGATATTGACCAGTGTCTGGGCAACCATGGCACAGCCTCCCATCCCCCCGAAGAAACCATTGGTGATATTGGCGATGCCCTGAGCTGCCGCTTCACGGTTTGACTGGCCTTTGGTATTGGTTATTTCGTCGACCATATTTAAGGTCAGCAGCGATTCGATTAACCCTACTCCGGCCATCACTAATGCATAGGGGAAAATGAGTTGCAGTGTTTCCAGATTGAACGGAATTTCAGGGATATGAAATGCAGGCAATGAGCCGCTTACCGATGCAATATCGAGCACCTTTCTGGTATCAATATTGAAGAAATAGACGATGCCAAAGACAATCATAATAGCTACCAACGACGCTGGGACAGCCTTTGTGAGTTTCGGCAACAGGATCACTATGACGATGGTCAACGCGGTTAGTCCGGCCATTACATAGAGTGCAGGTCCGTGCATCCACCCATCAAGCCCGTTTTCGGATACTTTAAACTGTGCCAGCTGTGCCATGAAAATGATGACGGCGAGCCCGTTCAAGAAGCCATACATGACCGGTTGGGGAATCAATCGGACAAACTTACCGAGCTTGAACAACCCGACCAATAACTGCAGGAAACCCGCCAAAACAACGGCCGCGAAAAGATATTCTACCCCATGTGCGGCGGCCAATGCAATAAGCACGACGACTGTCGCGCCGGCTCCGCCAGACACCATGCCGGGCCGGCCGCCTAAAACGGCGGTAACCAGACCCATCAAAAACGCGGCGTAAAGACCGGTTAGTGGAGATAGTCCGGCCAATATGGCAAACGAAAGCGATTCAGGAATCATAGTCATCGCAACCGTTAGCCCGGCCAGTATCTCGTTTTTGTAATTTATACGTTGTTTAAAATCAAACAGATTGAGAAGTTTCTGCATCGACATCGAATTATACCTATGCTTCAATAGGGCCGAGCATGAACATCCGGAGATGATCAAGGCGGTGTTGCACGGGCGCAAAAGTACATTTTTTTCTGTAAAGCAATCATGCCCTATTGCCGCCAGCAGGACGGTGGCGCATCAGGCCCCTCATCGTAGGCTATTGCATATTTCGATGAAGTTGTTTAATTTTGCGCCGCAACAAACGCGATACACCGATGAGAATGACCAGCACCTGCGTCGCCTTTGTCTTTCGGGACAGGGCCTAAGACCAAACGGAGTTCCGTTTGGCTTCCTCTTTCCTTCAGGCGTCGGGCCTGAAGCATTTCAACTGTTTATTTACATCTTAGTAACCATTGCCCTTATCGAAAGGATTAATTGTAGCTGATCGTCATGCAACACTCGTGGAAACGAACATTTGCCATCATCTGGAGTGGCCAATTTATATCACTACTCAGCAGTTCCGCTGTCAATTTTGCCATCATCATCTGGTTGAGCCTCGAGACCGGCTCCGCCGAGGTACTCGCCTATGCCGCCATCGCGGCGCTTCTTCCGCAGACGCTTATCGGTCCATTTGCCGGAGTGTATATCGACCGTTGGGACCGCAAACGGACGATGATCTTTGCCGATGGGTTCATTGCCGCATGCACCCTGGTGATGTCCGTACTCTTCTATTTCGGATATTCCGGACTGACATTCATATACGTCCTGCTCGCGCTGCGATCGGTGGGATCGGCATTCCACATGCCGGCGATGCAAGCTTCCGTGCCGTTACTGGCGCCGGAATCCGAATTGCTGCGCATCGGAGGAATCAACCAGGTGATCCAATCGGTGTCCAGCATCGCCGGTCCGGCACTCGGCGCACTGGCCATCGGTCTGATGGATATCGGTTATGTACTGCTGCTGGACATCGGGGGCGCCGTAATGGCCATCACGTCCCTGTTGCTGGTCCGTATTCCCAATCCCGAAAAGGATCCGAAGCAACAAGCGGGAGTGAAACAAGTGCTTCGCGACCTCGCGCTTGGCATACGCGCTGTCACATCCAACAAGGGGATTTCCTGGCTTTTCGGCTTTTCCATCTTGGCCACGTTCTGCATCATGCCCGTGGCGGTGCTGTTTCCGCTGCTCACGCTGCAGCACTTCGGGGGCGGGAAGTTCGAGATGAGTGTAATTGAGGTGGTCTGGGGTATCGGTATGCTGGTGGGCGGCGGCCTATTGGGCGTATTTAAGCCCTCGTTGAACAAAGTCATCATCATCAACAGCATGCACATCCTGTTGGGCATCAGTCTGGCGGTATCAGGATTGCTGCCTGCCTCGGGGTTCATCTTTTTCACGGCACTGACCATCCTTGGCGGTGTCGCGGCCTCCATATACAACGCCAGCTTTACCACCGTGCTACAGGAAAAAATCGATCCGGCAATGTTGGGACGCGTGTTTTCGATGTATTTCAGCATCGCATTGCTTCCTTCCATGATCGGGTTGCTCAGCACCGGATTCATTGCAGACAACATCGGTATCAGCCTCACTTTCGTGATACTGGGCAGTGTCATCAGTGTTGTAGGCATCGTGTCATTCTTCGTACCGGCGTTGATGAAACTGGGTGTTAACAACATTCCGTGTGCGGCTTTAGCGCAGGAGATGAATGTGTAACGGTCTAAATACCGGCCATAGTGGTTGCACTTCGGTATCGGGAAGATGTAACCTGCGCTGGAAATCAGCAGGCTCATGAGGGCCGTCCGAAACGCTTATTGCTCGTTGATGAATTGTACCGCTTTTTCGGGCACCTCGTCGCGTCCAGAAAAACAAAGATAGACCACCTGTTCGACGGGTATTTTAGCCAAACTGAAGCGCATCGAGCCGGTTTCCTATGGCAAAGGCAGCCATGTCCCGCTCCAGCCGATCGAAATCATCTTGTCCGATGGTTTCGGCTATTTTGCCGTCTTCCAGCACATAGATAATGTCACAGGTTTCTTTGAGGGTTGAAAAGATATGCGAAGAAATCAATACTGTTTTTTTCTCAATTTTCAACCGCCGGATGATTTCGGTGATCAGCAATGCGCTATGTATATCCACTCCATTGAAAGGCTCATCAAGGATAAAGAAATCATTCTTCTGCAGAAGAATCGCCAAGAGACCAAGCTTTTTTTTCATCCCGGCAGAGTATTGCTGCGCATATCGATCGAGCGGAAGGTCGAACACATTCCGCTCGTCCAAGTTTTCATCCGAAACCCCACGCGCCTTGCAGAACAACCGTAAATATTCGCGTCCGGTGAGCTTCGACGGAAAATAGGGCTCGGTCTGCAAAAAGCCAAGCCGGTCTTTGAGCACCTCACCTTCAGCCGCCACTTTGCCACCATGCTTTTCCAGTCCGGCCAAGCAATTGAAAAAGGTAGTTTTCCCCGCGCCGTTCCGCCCTACAAGGCCGTATACCTGCCCACTACGGAAGTTTAGGTCAATGCCTTTCAATACGGCGGCTCCACCAAATGATTTTGTTAATTGAGAAACGTCAACGTTCATAGCACTATTGCGATATTACTTTTTGCCCGGCGGAAAAAATAGGGCATGGAAACCAACAGCAATGGCGGAAACACGAATGACACCGCCATAAAAATACCTTGCGGGATACTCACGCCCCGTGGAAAAGCCGCATACTTGGCCAGGACAGCCAAGGCAAGATAACCATATCCCACCGCCGAAGCTGCCAATACCAAAAGCCAGTCATCCGGAAAAAAGCAGGTAATAGCCGCAGCCATCGGAAGTAACACAATGGTCAGGTGTCCGAGAGCTGACCTTACTTTCAGCCAAAGAAAGGCCACGGGTGTCAACCGATAAACCCAAACATACGAAAGGGGCTCACACCAGGCATAGTAGTTGGCGCATACGAAGACAACCCACAGTAACGCAGCTATGCTGAGTTTCTCGTTGCCTACATAAATACCGACCACCATCAGCACGTAAGCGATGAGCAGCAATCCGACCGAGCTTCTGAAGCCCACGGCAAACTCAAAAGGATGGCCCGAGCATGGTGTAGGTAGCACGGTCGATCCGCTAGCGCCTATACGGAGCGGTAGCGCAGCCATTGCCATCCCCAAAAGGCCGAAACAGAACCACGCCTCGCCCCTGTATAGGAGAAATAGTAGAAATGGCGCAATCATCAACATATTCTCAAGTATACGAATTCGCCAATACGTCAGCCGGTCAAACACCTGCCGCAAAAACCGTTGCCGACCCACATCGCACCCTTGCAACAATATCAAAACGGCAATTCCCACATAAATCCATGGTGCATATGATGTACGGAGAAAAAGTGTGATGGAGCCAGCGAGAAAGAGTATCGGCAGGCATACATATACAAACGACGGATGTATTCCCCAATCGCTGATGGTGCGATGCATTCGTTGGGCCTGTAAAGCGAAGAAATAACGGACGGCATCCATCACGTGGTTTCTTTAGTTGTCTATTTTTATCATATTCTTTTTACAAAGACCGATATTTTAATCCATACCCCGAAATAATTTTACGGTAAGTTACGATTGGTCGCAAAAAAAACAATCAGCTGCCCACCGCGTTACCTCTAATGCAACTGGTATTGATAAGAAAAAACAACGATAAGTTATGGACGCTTTGACCGCATCAGTCGAAATAGCACTTCCCCGCAAACAGGCTTTTGAATGCTTTGTCAGGGAAATAACCTTATGGTGGCCCAAGGAGTATACCTGGTCAAAAAACAAACTGGTCGAATTAAGCATCGACCTGATTCCGAATGGGCTGTGCAGTGAAATCGGGCCGAATGGCTTTCGCTGCGATTGGGGCACCGTGACGGCGGTAGACTACGGCCACGGCTTTTCACTGAAGTGGCAGATTTCCGCAAACCGCAATCCAGAACCTGACACGGCAAAGGCCAGCGAGGTGCAAATCCTTTTCAAAGACGCCGAATACAGCAATACGAACGTGATGCTTACCCATCATCAATTTAAAAACCACGGAGAGGAATCCGATAACTACCAAAAAGCCATGGCGTCTAAGCAGGGGTGGCCCTATATCCTATCGTCATTTGCAAACTACGTGCGCGACCGACAGTAAAAACAAAAACGCTTAAATAATCGCATAGCGTTTAAGTGCGTTCCAGATGCCGTGTCCCTCGGTGGTGTCGGTCACATAGTCGGCTGCAGCTTTCACATTTTCCCCGGCGTTGGCCATCGCCACACCTACACCTGCGCTGCGCAGCATCTGGATATCATTGCCGCCGTCGCCAAACGCCATGGTCCGCTCAGCCGATAGGCCGTACCGCGCAAAAAACTGTTCCATTCCGATCTGCTTGCTGATGCCGCGCGCATTGACATCGATAAACACCGGGCACCAACGGCTCGATTCACAGTTCTTCAGCACGTTATTGATCAGGTGCAATTCTTTATCCTGGTCGACAAATAAATTGAGCTGGAGGACTTCATTTTCCAACGCATCAGCAAAAGGCCGAGGACGGGGTACATCCAGTTTCAGCAGTTCGAAAATGGCCGTTACCTCGTCGGTGATATCACTGATGAATGACCCTTCCGTGGTCATCACGCCCACTGGAAAATTTTCGGTCATATGCAAATGGTCGTGCAATATCCGGATATCGTCCACATCGATGGTATGGCGGAAAAACGATTGCCCGTCTCCATCCACGCAATAGCTCCCGTTGAACGTAATAAATCCGTCAAATCCATACTGCTCCAAGAACTTAGCATGTTCGTACGACCTCCCTGTCGATACAAAGATCTTGATCCCTTTTGCTTTCAACATAGCCAAGGCTTCTATGGTGGAATCGGGAATAACCTTGCTCTTTAATCCGAGGAGCGTGCCGTCGATATCGAAAAAGACGGCCTGAACGTGTGGATGTGACATCATGCAAAGATCGTCATTTCTTTGATGGTGTGCAACAGTCACATCCCCATCAACCTCGCCGTCAGCAGTATCCCGCACATGGATATCGAGTCGGTAATTTCCGAACGCATCACCATTGCGACGGCATCGGAAAGGTGCACTTTCTTCAGTTGCAGTTCTTCGGTTTCCTCGGGCTCGGCATCTCCATGTCGCAATGCCCTGGCGAGGTATATGAATCCCTCCTCATCCGTCACCGAATTGGACGTATGGATGCGGCCGATACGCTGCCACGTGCCAGCCTCCAATCCCGTCTCCTCTTTCAGTTCGCGTTTCGCCGTGACCAACGGATCTTCATCCAATGGCCCGCCTCCCTCAGGGATTTCCCAGGAATATTCATCCAACGGATACCGGTACTGCCCCACGAGGTAAATAAAGCCTTCATCATCCAAGGGCACGATACCGATGGCTTTGTTCCTGAACTTCACCACACCGTATATTCCCGGCTTGCCCGCGG
Organism: Parapedobacter deserti; assembly: GCF_042646065.1. Taxonomy (NCBI): domain Bacteria; kingdom Pseudomonadati; phylum Bacteroidota; class Sphingobacteriia; order Sphingobacteriales; family Sphingobacteriaceae; genus Parapedobacter; species Parapedobacter deserti. The sequence goes on along the minus strand of NZ_JBHRTA010000030.1, from coordinate 346,093 downwards.
GTGTGATAACATCGCGGTGTTGCACCTGTATCCAGGCGTTTTCGTAAACCGTGTGGTTATCCAGCGTTTTCCAGTTGTTTGTCTCCATATACCCGCTATTTAAAAGCACTCCACCGCCCATCTCGCGCTCCATTTTTGGCCCGGATCAAGTCGCTGGATGCCTTCCTTATCGGTCAACTGCTGGTTATGGTCCACCGAATCCGCGATTCCGCACCATGGTTCAAGGCAGACGAAATCCGCATCCCTCGCGGCCCAGATGCCGAAGAATGGGGTATGTTCGTAACTGAAATGGAGTCCCCTGTCGTTCACCGTGTTTCTCAAGCTAATCCGTCTGCTCCGCAACGTCTTTATTACCAGGGCATCCCTGTAAAACAGCTCGTACCGGAGTGGCAGGCGGTTGTTGTTCAACGGTACGGCGTCAACGCGGCCGGAAACCAGGTTTCCCTCCAGGGCGTGGCAATACAGTGCCTCGTCGTCCGGGAACTCAAGGTAATGATCCGTATAAGCCGGCCCTCCGTCTTCGGTATGCACCGCGAACGCGGGATGCCCGCCGACGGAAAACAGCAACGGCTGGCTGTCGCTCAGATTGTATACCTCGTATGTGCAGCTAAGTGTATGTCTTGAAAGCGCATAACGCAGTGTCAACTCGAAAGCAAACGGATACACGCTGTGTGTGTCAGCAGAATCCCTCAGGGTATAAGCCACCTCGGTTTCGGATATCCGGTATTCTTCAAACAACCGATCACGCGCAAACCCGTGGCGCGACAGCCGGTATTCTTTACCATTGAAGATATATGCGTCGTCTTTCAGCGCCCCGACAATGGGAAACAACACCGGGCTCGTCTTGGCCCAATACCTCGGGTCGGCCTGCCAAAGGTATTCGCGGCCACCCTTATCGCGCAGGCTTTTCAATTCTGCCCCCTGGGGGTCGATCTCTACACACAGCATGCCGTTAGTTAATCTTGCCATAATTCCGAATATGATAGGTAGCAAACATACAAAACGTCCGGTAGATGAAAGAAAAGTTCGCTAACTTGCGCCCATTACACAGCAATCCTTATGAAGCACACGATATATATGATGGCAGCAGCATTGTCGACCACGGGTGTAAGTCATGCCCAGCAACCACTTACGCCCAAACTGCTCTGGCAATTGGGGCGGGTCTCGGCTGAAGGGATTTCAGCCAACGGGGAAGACGTCATTTATGGGGTGACCCGCTATGACCTCAATGCGAACAATAGCGAAAAAAACCTGTTCCAGATACCGATATCCGGCGGAACCGCCGAACAGCTGACTTCGGGCAAAGGACACAGAAGCGTAGTCCATATCGACAGAACCAGCGGCGACATTATCTACCTGCAAAAGGGGCAGCTCTGGCGGCTTGCCTCCGGTTCGAGGAAACCCAAACAACTGACCAAAGGAAAAGAGCCTCTGGAAAATGTCCGTTTTTCGCCCGATGGCCGGCACATCCTGTTTACCCGATCGGTATCCATCAAACAGGTGCATAGCACAGACCGGCACACCGACCTGCCGAAGTCCAACGCTTATGTCTATGACGAGTTGCATTACCGCCACTGGGACACGTGGGCAGACGGCAAATTCAGCCACGTCTTTTATGCGCCGTATGACCGCGGGAAGATTGGAAAAGCCATCGATATCATGGCCGGAGAGCCCTACCATAGCCCCCAGCGGCCTTTCGGCGGCCGAGAAGATGCCATCTGGAGTCCGGACGGACGCAGCATACTGTATGTTTGCAAGAAGAAGTACGGCACAGCATATGCCTTGAGCACCAATACCGATATTTATCGGTATGACCTCGCCACAAAAAATACCACCAACCTCACCGAAGGCATGATGGGCTATGACAAATCGCCCTCCTATAGCCCTGATGGCCAACGCCTCGCCTGGCTGAGTATGGCCGAAGACGGCTACGAGGCCGACAAAAACGACATCGTCGTGTTTGATAAGCACACCTCGCAGCGTTATAACCTGACCAAGGACTGGGATGGCACGGTTGATGCCTATCAATGGAGCACGGATGGCCGCGGGATCTGGTTTACCGCCGCAGTGAAAGGAACCGTCCAGTTGTTTGAAATCGCGTTGAATGACAACCTGGCCCGGATGACAGCATCGAGTATCCGGCAGATCAGCCGGGGACAGCACGACATCACGGGCATCATCGGGCAATCTGGCGGGCAGCTTGTCGTCTCCCTGACCAATATGAACCGTGCCGCTGAACTCTACCGATTCGACCTCCATACGCACCAGCTGGCCAAGATCACGTCCGTAAATGATGGCATTTATGCCGGCATCGCCTCCAGCAACGTGGAAGCACGCATTACCAAAGCGACAGACGGCAAAGACCTCCTCTCCTGGATCATTTATCCGCCGGATTTTGATCCCGCCAAAAAATACCCAACCTTACTTTACTGCCAGGGCGGCCCCCAGGGCGCACTGTCGCAGTTCTATTCTTTTCGTTGGAACTTTCAGCTGATCGCCGCGCAGGGCTATATTGTGGTGGCACCCAACCGCAGGGGCATGCCGGGCTACGGTGTAGCATGGAACGAGCAAATCAGCGGCGACTGGGGTGGCCAAGCGATACGTGACTACCTCTCAGCAATCGATGACTTTGCCAAGGAACCTTATGTAGATACAGGCAGGCTTGGGGCAGTAGGCGCCAGTTATGGTGGTTATTCGGTGTTCATGCTCGCCGGTCTGCACAAAAACCGCTTCAAAACATTCATCGCCCACGATGGCCTGTTCGATATGCGCAGCTGGTACGGCACCACAGAGGAACTGTTTTTTGCTAACAAAGACCTCGGCGGACCGTATTGGGACAAACAAAACCAGAAGACCTACACGGACTTCAATCCCATTGAGCATGTTGACCGCTGGGACACACCGATATTCATCATACAGGGAGGCAAGGACTACCGTGTAGGTATCGAACAGGGACTGGAGGCGTTCCAAGCCGCGCAGCTCATGGGCATCAAAAGCCGGCTGCTTTACCTGCCGGATGAAAACCATTGGGTGCTTGGGGCGCAGAATGCCCTGGTTTGGCAGCGCGAATTCTTCGGCTGGCTGGAAGAGACACTGTGACAGCATGGATGGTGTACCGTAGCACTGAAACTTATCATGAAAGTAGACCGGTTCGTCATTGCCATTGTGTTCAGCATTCTGCTGGCTTATTTCTTTCCCGAGCCGGGAAATCCGGAGAGCCCGTTGCCGCTTGACACCGTATCTTCGATAGGAATTTCGTTGATTTTTCTGTTCTACGGGATGAAGTTAAGTACGGCCGAGCTGATGCGTGGCCTGGTAAACTGGAAGCTGCACCTGCTGGTACAGGCGACGACCTTTGTGGTTTTCCCGCTGGTTGTATTAGCCGCGTACCCGTTCATCTTCGGCGAAAAACAGCAGACGATATGGCTGTCGTTCTTATTTTTAGCTGCCCTGCCTTCAACGGTGTCGTCCTCGGTGGTAATGGTGTCCATGGCCCGCGGCAATGTACCCGGAGCCATCTTCAACGCCAGCATTTCCGGTATTATCGGCATAGCCATCACACCGCTGTGGATAGCGCCTTTCCTTTCGTCCCAACAGACATCGGTTGATACCGCAGGTATTTATACCGGCCTGCTGCTTGAAATCGTGCTTCCACTTGCCATCGGCTTAGCGTTACGGCGATGGTTGGGACAATTGGCACAACGCAACAGCAAATACCTCAGCTTGTTTGACAAAGCGGTAATCCTACTGATCGTTTACAAAAGTTTTGCCCATTCCTTTATTGCAGGAGTATTCAAAGGCATTGCATGGCTGGACATCGGCGTCATGGCTTTGCTGGTGATCGCGTTGTTCTACCTGATTTATGGGTTCACAGGGTTCGTCGGTCGCAAGATCGGTCTTGATACCGAAGACCGCATCGCCGCCCAGTTTTGCGGCACTAAAAAATCGCTGGTGCACGGCACCGTGTTTTCGAGCGCGCTGTTTGGCAACAGCGGTTCGGTGGGGCTCCTCCTGCTGCCGCTGATGGTATTCCATGCACTGCAGATCCTGATTATAAGCATTATCGCCACGAAACTTGCCCAACGTACGGATATAAAAGGGTGAACCCCTAAGCGGAAAACAGCAAACAAAAAGCGCTGCATTGCGTAATCCCTTATATGGAAAAAGTAAAAATTGGTACGTCTGACTTAGCGGTCGCACCGATCAACCTCGGTGGCAACGTATTTGGCTGGACACTCGATGAACAGCAATCTTTTGATATTTTGGATGAATTTATAGCGAACGGGTTTAACTTCATCGACACGGCAGACACCTACGCCTGGTGGGTCAACGGAACGGGTGGTCAATCGGAAACCATCATCGGCAACTGGCTCAAGAGCAGGGGCAACCGCGACAAGGTCGTTATCGCGACCAAAGTAGGCTCCGAAACCCGGGACCATCCGTTCGACATCAGTAGAAAGCACATCCTCCAATCGGTAGACGAATCGCTGCGGCGGTTGCAGACCGATCACATCGATTTGTATTATACGCATTATGACGACCACCGAACGCCGGTGGAAGAAACGCTTTCGGCTTACGATGAGGTCATTAGGGCGGGCAAAGTACGTTACATCGCTGCCTCCAACGTGCCCCCTGCGCGGCTGGAAGAATCCTTTGCACTGGCAGCGCAAAAAGGCCTTCCCCGCTATGTGGCCCTGCAACCGCATTACAACCTCGTGGAACGTGCCGGCTACGAAACCGAATACGCGCCGTTGGCCGAAAAATACGGTTTGACCGTGTTCCCCTACTGGGCGCTGGCCGCCGGATTCCTCACTGGCAAATACCGCAGTGAAGCCGATCTTGGCAAGAGTGTCCGTGGTGGAGGCGTAAAGAAATACCTGAATGAAAACGGTTTGGCGGTACTTGACGCACTGGATACCGTGGCCGCCAAATACCGGTCGACACCGGCAACGGTTGCGCTTGCATGGCTGCTCGCCCAGCCACGCATCGGCGCGCCCGTTGTCAGCGCCACCAGCAAGCGCCAATTGGAGACCATCATCGCCGCCCCGGCGCTGAAACTGGACAAGGAAGATCTCGAACGGCTGGACCAACGGATTGAACGATGACAAACTTAGGAAAATACAGTAAGGTAACGTCGATATTGATCGTGTTTAGCATAATGATCAGCATGTACGCCCACGGTCAGCAACGATACCACAGCAACAAACTTATTCCGGTCGCCGACCTGAGTAAGCGCCGCGCCATCGGTGTCAGCGTATCGTCTGACAACAGGCTGTTTGTCTCCTTTCCCAACCAGGGCAGCAACTACCTGTACGGCCTCACCGAAATTGTGGATGGCCAACCGGTTCCCTATCCGGATGATGCATGGAATGCCCATACCGGAGACTCCGCCAGCCGGTTTGTTAACGTGCAGGACCTTTATGTAGACGCGGACGATTACCTTTGGGTACTGGATTCCAAACCCGCCCCAAAAGGATCCATATTCGGCGGACAGGGCGCCTCCGCCGCTCCTGCTGAAGGGGCGTTCAAGCTATTGAAGATCAACTTATCCACCGATGCGGTCGAGCGCGTCTATACGTTTGACGACCTCGACAAAAGTGCCTCTGGACTCAACGACATGCGTATTGATACGGATAAGGGGCTAGCCTACCTGTCCGATCCAGGACAGGCGGCCATCGTGGTACTTGATCTCAGCTCTGGCAGCTCCCGGACGGTGCTGAAAAATCAGCCACCCACCACGGCAGATCCCGATATCGTCCTTACGTATGACGGCAGGGAAATGCGCGACCGCCACGGCAATCCCTTTCGGTCAAATGTCAACGGTATTGCACTCACCAAAGACAACCGCTATTTTTATTTCAAACCCATCAATAAACTCAATCTGTACCGGATTGAAACCAAGTACCTCGCCGATGCGTCATTGCATGATGCTCAGCTGGCCGCCCATGTAGAAGATATGGGGGAAACCACGGTAACCCATGGCCTCATTGCCGACGAAAAAGGTAACATTTACCTGACCTCCTCAATGGATTACAGCATTAAGTACCTCACGCCGTCCGGCGAGCTGCATACGCTGGTACAGGACTCGCGCTTGCTCTGGCCGGACTCATTCGGAATCGGATCAGATGGATACCTGTATGTTTCATGTGCCCAGTTGCAGCTTGACCCGCAATGGAATGACGGCGAGGACAAGGTGAAGTATCCCTACATGATCTATAAGGTGGCATTGCCATAGGCCGCACCTGACTGGATATTTCATCAGCCCCGCTGTGGCAATCGGGTGTATTAAGTCCGTGTAATAATCTTGAGATATAACACCGGCTATGCGTTGTATTCACTAATTTGCGTGTCCAAACTTAACGACACGCAGACCATGAAACACCTGCTACCCACGTTGGCGGCCATATCAGTCAGCCTGCTTTCTTTTGCGCAGCCGAAAATACCGGCGGATTCGGTGGTGGTAACCAAGCACGAAACAACCATTACAGGACAACGCATCAGCTACACTGCCTATAAAGGCACGCAACCGGTATGGGATGAAGACGGCAAGGCGGTAGCGGCGGTGGATTATACGTATTACGAACGTGACGGCATCAGCGACCGTGCATCGCGTCCGCTGGTCATTTCGTTCAACGGCGGGCCCGGTTCGGCTTCGGTATGGATGCAAATCGCTTATACCGGGCCGGCTCTGCTCGAGATAGACGATGAAGGATATCCTGTTCAGCCTTATGGCATCAAGAAAAACCCGTATTCCATCCTGGATGTGGCTGACATTGTGTTTGTCAACCCGGTCAATACGGGCTACTCCCGCATTCTCGACAAGGAAACGAACAAATCGACCTTTTTCGGCGTGAATGCCGACATCAAGTACCTGGCTGAATGGCTGAATACTTTTGTAACCCGCCAGGACCGCTGGCCCTCTCCGAAATACCTGATCGGCGAGAGCTACGGCACGACACGGGTATCTGGCCTTGCGCTCGAACTGCAAAGCAATCAGTGGATGTACCTTAATGGGGTTATCCTCGTATCGCCCACCACACTTGGCATCGAGCGGGGTGGGCCCGTGGAGGTCGCACTCCGCCTTCCCTATTTTGCGGCCACCGCTTGGTACCACAACAGGCTACCTGCTGATCTCCAGCAGAAAGACCTCACCGACATGCTGCCCGAAGTGGAGCAATATGCGGTCAATGAGTTTTTGCCGGCCCTCGTTAAAGGGGGAACCCTCACACCGGCTGAAAAGCAGGCGATCGCGACAAGGGTATCGCGTTATTCCGGTCTTCCCGAAAAAGTAATCCTGCAAAACAACCTCGACATTTCCACTTCGCTTTTCTGGAAAGAGCTGTTGCGCGACAGCGGATATACTGTTGGCCGGCTGGATTCCCGGTACTTGGGTATTGACCGCCGCGACGCGGGCGAACGCCCTGATTTTAATGCTGAACTGACCGCCTGGCTGCATGCGTTTACCCCTGCCATCAATCATTACATGGCCAACGAACTGAATTTCAGGACCGATGTGAAGTATAATATGTTCGGCCCTGTGCATCCCTGGGATCGCAGCAACGACCGTACCGGCGAAAATCTCCGAGCTGCCATGGCGCAAAACCCCTATCTGCAAGTGTTGGTGCAGTCGGGCTACTATGATGGCGCCTGCGACTACTTCAACGCCAAGTATAACATGTGGCAGATGGATCCTTCCGGCAGGCTGCAGGACCGGATGAGCTTTGTGGGCTACCGGAGCGGCCACATGATGTACCTCCGCAAAGAGGACCTGGAAAAGGGAAATGAGGATATCCGCAACTTCATCAAAGCAAGTTTGCCGGGCAAAGGCGTACCCGCAAAATATTGAACCGAGCGTTCGCCTCCTATCGGGATAACCTCGACGCCTTCAATCGGGGGCGCGGAGTTGAGAAACTGACGTTATCAGTCGATAATGGTTTTCCAGATCAGGTCTTTCAGCTGTTGGATATGTCTGCCCGAAACGGCTGAAATAAATACGTGCGGAATGCCTTCAGGAACTTCCGCTTCCATTTCGCGCTCCAGTTCATCATCCAGTAAATCCGACTTGGTAATGGCTAATATTCTGGGCTTGTCCTTCAACTCTGGATTGAAAGCGATCAGTTCATTTAACAGAATCCCATATTCCTCTGCGATCGTCCGGTTGGTGTCTGCCGGTATCATGAAGAGCAGAACCGAGTTGCGCTCGATGTGGCGCAGGAAACGATGTCCTAGCCCCTTTCCTTGAGAAGCGCCTTCGATAATGCCGGGGATATCGGCCATGACGAAAGATTTATTGTCACGATGGGCAACAATACCCAGATTGGGCACGAGTGTGGTGAACGGGTAGTCGGCAACTTCCGGCTTTGCCGCCGACACGACAGACAGTAAGGTAGATTTACCGGCATTTGGGAAGCCCACTAGACCGACGTCGGCGAGCACCTTCAATTCGAGGATAATCCATTCCTCTTTTCCGGCCTCACCAGGTTGCGCAAACCTCGGGGTCTGCTGCGTTGGGCTTTTAAAATGCCAGTTGCCCAGCCCTCCTCTTCCTCCGGCGGTCAATACCTTCGTCTCGCCGTTTTCCGTAATATCAAATAGGATCTCGCCGGTGTCTGCCCGGCGCGCTACCGTGCCAAGGGGCACCTCCAGCACTTCATCCTTGCCATTGGCGCCGTGCTTCAGTGCACTCCCGCCGGGTTGCCCGTCTTCGGCAATGACATGCTTTCGGTACTTCAGGTGCAGCAGTGTCCACAGTTGTGTATTGCCCCTGACGATGATATGCCCGCCGCGGCCGCCGTCGCCACCGTCAGGCCCGCCTTTGGCTGTAAATTTATCGCGGTGGAGATGAGCAGAACCTGCCCCGCCCCGCCCCGAACGGCAGCACACCTTTACATAATCAACGAAATTAGATCCCTGCGGCATTTTTATGAAGTGCCAAGACTAGCGACTATCCGGCAACCAACCGTCGACAACCGTTTTGATCTCCTCAAAGATCGTGTCAATTTCGCCGATGCCGTTGACCTTTGTCAGCTTTCCCTGCTGTTCGTAATAAGGAAGCACGTGAATGGTTTTGCTGAAATACTCGTCAATCCGCTTTTTAAGCTTTTCACTGTCGTCATCCGCACGGTTGCTGACAACCTTGCGCTTCGCGATACGGACGGTAAGTTCTTCCTCGGTCACATTGAGTGCAATGACTCCCGTAATGGCGGTTTCCTTGGATTCCAAGAAACGATCTAGTGCCTCCGCCTGTGCAACGGTACGCGGAAAACCATCGAAAATAAAGCCTTTTGCCTGTGGATTCTTATCAATTTCCTCTTCCAGCATCGCAATTGTGATCGAGTCCGGCACCAATTCGCCATCGGCGATCAGCCTACTCACTTGTTTTCCCAAATCAGTCTGGTTGCTGATGTGCGCCCGAAACAGGTCGCCCGTCGAAATGTGCTCCAACTGATAATGGTCGATGAGCTTCTGCGATTGGGTACCCTTCCCTGCTCCCGGAGGGCCAAACAATACAAGGTTTAGCATAGTCTACGCGTGAAAAATAATAGCCTAATCGGTATATTGATTAGGCTATATGGATGTAACATGTGCGCTTGAAGGGAGTCGAACCCCTAACCTCCTGATCCGTAGTCAGGTGCTCTATCCAGTTAAGCTACAAGCGCATTCCCGAATCGGTCTGCAAAGATAGAAATCTCATTGATACCAACGAAATATTTTTGGAAAAAATGATTTTTCACCCCATTACGATAAGTGGGAGCGTGCATGAGAGACAATAAAATTAAAAAATAAAAATTCTGAAATTCAGTAAATTATTCTTACCTTTACAGCAATTAATTATTTTTTTATTTTTTTATTCAAGAATGCCATGCAAGAAGGCGTAGTAAAATTTTTCAACGAAACCAAAGGTTTCGGATTCATCACCCCGAATGACGGTGGACGTGATGTCTTTGTTCACACTTCAGGGTTGAAAGACCGTATCCGCGAAAACGACGATGTTTCGTTTGAAGTAGCACAAGGCCAAAAAGGCCTCAATGCAGTAAATGTAAAATTGATATAAATCCATTTTTCAGATATTGTAGAAAACCATCCGCCGCGAAATGCCGGATGGTTTTTTTTTAACCAACAACCTTATTTACATTTCCTAAGTGTTAAATACAGTTAAAGCTATCCGCAACGGTCTGCAGCGGGATTAAAAACCTGTATATTTGTGGATGCTCATTCAATACGCACATATATGACTAAAGTCAGTTTCAATAACAACAACAAACCTTTTGCTAACACATTACGCAACAGAGTAAACGACTACTTCAAAACCCGCAATATTTCCAATACCGGAAACCGGCGGCTTTACATCAAAAGCATCATATTGGTCACTTTTGCCGTTGGTATATACATAACCTTGATTTTCTTTCCGCTTCCGATCTGGGTGGCTTGTGTGCTCTGCATCCTACTGGGCATCAATTTCGCCGCCATCGGGTTTAATATTATGCACGAAGGCGGGCATCAAAGCTTCTCTAAAAAGGCATGGCTTAACACGGTTTCTGCCTACACCCTGAACATGCTGGGTGGCACCATCTATTTCTGGAAACAGAAACATAATATCAATCATCATACGTATACAAACGTAGATGGGCTGGACCATGATATTGATATTAAGTTTATGCGTACTCATACCGACCAGCCGAGAAAATGGTTTCATCGCTTTCAGTTTGCCTATTGGTTTTTGTTGTATGGCATATCTTACATCGCGTGGGTGATGTTTCAGGACTTCGAAAAGTACTTTTCCGGGAAAATGGGCAACAAAGCAATCAGAAAAGCGATGCCGCTGCGCGAGCATGTTATTTTCTGGGGCACGAAACTCGGCTACACCACGGTGTACCTTGTCATACCTATTCTCATGGTGGGCTGGCTGCCCGCGCTGGTCGGCTGGCTGATTGCCGGAATTTCGTGCGGCTTCTGCTTGGCTGTGGTATTCCAGTTAGCCCACGTGGTTGAGGGCACCCAGTTTCCTGTTGCGGACCCCGATACGGGAAAGATCGAACAGGAATGGATGGTGCATCAACTGAGCACCACGGCAAACTTCGCTACGGGGAGCCGATTCATCTCCTGGCTGCTCGGGGGGCTCAACTTTCAAGTGGAGCATCATCTTTTTCCTCGCATCAGCCATGTGCATTATCCGGCTATCAACAAGCTCGTCAAGGCGACATGCAAGGAATATAATGTCGCTTATATAGAGCATCGGACCATGGGCCACGCGTTTTTGTCCCATCTCCGCCACATCCACGTGCTTGGCAAAAGATGACAGCATGCAGGCACTGATCGGTGAAAAACCAATCTAACTGTTGTTTGTTACGAGAGCATATGGAATACAATAAACACCTGATCAAAAGAAAGCGGATCCGTATCGGAGACATCAGCATTAGCTACTTGACGAGGGAAGCTCCCACTCCTACGCATACCGTCGTCTTTGTCCACGGTTTCCCGTTCAATAAAAACACCTGGATACCGCAGTTAGAGGCACTGCCTGCTAACACCACCGGTATTGCCGTAGACGTGCGCGGCCATGGCAACAGCACCGTTGGTCATGGCTTTTTCAGCGTGGATGTATTTGCAAAAGATCTTTTGGTGTTCCTGCGGAAATTAGGCATCGCCAAAGCTGTACTTTGCGGTGTGTCCATGGGCGGTTACATTGCCTTAAGGGCGTATGAAATACAACCCGATGTTTTCTCAGGTCTTATCTTGAGCGACACCCACTCATTAGCAGACGACAACGCAGCAAAGATCAAACGGTTCGACAGCATACAATCTGTCCTTAAGAATGGTAAACGGGCGTTTTCAATCGGCTTTGTCAATAACGTCTTTTCCCAGAAAAGCCTTATCGAAAACCATGTTGCTGTAGACCTCATCAAAAGCAGCATACGCCGAAATACAGAAAGCAGCATCTGCTCAACACTGCTGGCCCTGGCGTCCCGGACCGACACCACGGACAGCTTATCCGCTATATCCGTCCCCGTGCTGGTCGTCCGAGGTGCGGACGATAGAATAACAACCAAGGAGCATGCGGACATCCTCGTGTCAAAGATATCAGATGCCACCTATGTGGAGTTTCCCGATTGCGGGCACTTGCCAAACCTCGAAAACGCTGAACGCTTCAATGCTGAGATGAACCGCTTTTTGAATCGCATCAGTGCAGTGTAAAATTCCGCAGCTTCCATTGTTTATTACGCAGCGCATGGCTACTTTGCCGCAGTTTCCAACACCGGCATGAAAAAGACCCTGCGAATGGCATTATACTTCTTCGTTATTGTTTTGGCGGCCGTTACGGTGGCTGTTGTCATATTTCTCCAGCAACCGCCATTTGGCAGGGCCCCGAAGGGCGAACGCCTCGAACGGATGAAAGCCTCGCCAAATTTCAAAAACAGCACTTTCCAAAACCTTGAAGACACGCCGGATTTAGCAGAAGGCGCGAACATGCTGACCGTTTTATGGAGCTTTCTATTTAACAAGACGCCGCGTCAGGTCCCTACCGACCGCATCCCTCATGTCAAAACCGACATCAAAGCACTCGATGTCAGCCAGGATGCCCTCATATGGTTCGGACACTCGTCATATTTCCTCCAGGCAGATGGCAAACGGTTCCTTGTTGACCCTGTTTTCAATGGCAATGCATCACCGGTATCGTTTACAACCAAAAGTTTTCCTGGGACTACCAATTACCATGTCGAGGACATGCCGGCCATCGACTACCTGATCATCACACACGATCACTGGGATCACCTCGACTACAATACCGTAAAAAAATTGGAGCCCGGTGTAAGCCGGGTAATCTGTCCTTTAGGTGTAGGCGCTCACTTGGAACACTGGGGATACTCCCCATCCAAAATCACGGAGCTCGACTGGTATGAGTCGACCGTGCTGACCGAAGGGTTTACGCTTACAGCCACCCCCGCCAGGCATTTCTCCGGCCGTGGCTTAAAGCGCAACGGCACGCTGTGGGCTTCCTTTGTACTCTACAGTCCTACAAACCGGATCTTTATCGGCGGCGACAGTGGCTACGGCAAGCATTTTGCCGCCATCGGAGAGCAGTATGGTCCGTTTGACCTGGCTATACTGGAAACTGGACAGTATCATGCGTACTGGAAATACATCCACACGCTTCCCGACGAAGTCATACTCGCGGCCAGGGATTTAAATGCCAAGCGTACCTTACCGGTACATAATTCCAAGTTTTCATTGGCTATGCACGCTTGGGATGACCCGCTGATCGAGCTGACCGAAGCGAATGCTGTGGACAGCATCCCACTGCTGACTCCAAGAATAGGCGAGCCTGTTTATCTTAAGGATAGTACACAAACGTTTTCCCGATGGTGGGAAAATGTAAAATAAGCATACGTCGATATCCCCGAATTCAGGTATTTTCCGCAATCATTGGGCAGCGCCCATCAGTATATACCAAATTTCACTACTTTCGCTGTGTAAATTTAATTGCACATGGATAAAGCCAACTTGAACCCTGCACGAAGAACAGTCATCATCGCGGCAGCAGGGGTCATCATCCTCACAATCATCGCTTTTTTCATCTGGAAGCTCAGTCAACCACCAGCCATTAACGCCGACAATGCCGCGTTTGCCAGGTACATCGAAGGCTATACCACGGGTATCATTTCGCGTCAAAGCCCGATACGAGTGCGCCTTGCTTCGCAGGTAAACACCTTCCAGCAAACCAATCAGGAAGACAGCCGCGCTCTATTTTCGTTCAGTCCTGCGGTAAAGGGCAAGACCTATTGGATAGATGCGCGCACTGTAGAATTCCGGCCCGATGCGCAGCTCCGATCCGGGCAGGAATATCAAGTCCGGTTCGACCTCGGTAAAATTACCGACGTAAGCAACGACCTAAACACGTTCGCATTTAATGTCAAGGTCATCGAGCCGTCATATAGCGTCGAAATCGATGGGTTGAAAGCCCAAACGAATAATGCGCTGGACCGGTTGAAGCTCACCGGGACCGTCCACCTTGCCGACGCCGAACAGCCAGATAAGATTGAAAAACTGCTGAAAGCCACCAACTCAGGCAAAGCGCTGGGAATCAAATGGGAACATCAAGAGCAAATGCGTGTGTCTTCATTTACCATTGATTCTATCCCCAAGGGCAACGAGACTGGTAGGCTGTCGCTGCAATGGGACGGAACTTCCATTGGCACGAAAAAGAAAGAAGAAAAGGTAATTGATATACCTCAACTGGGGGCATTCCACGTGCTAAACATCCGTGCTGTACAGGAGCCGGAACAATATGTTTTGGTGCAGCTTTCGGACCCCATATTGGTAGCCCAGCAACTCAACGGCCTGATCGGCATCAGCGGCATCAGCGACCTGCGATACACCATCGATGGCAGTGAAGTAAAAGTTTATGCAGCGGAACGGCTGGAGGGCGATTATTCCATCGCGGTAAATGAAGGCATCGAAAATATCGCCAACAAAAAACTGACTTCAGCTTATTCGGCAAATTTAATATTCGAGAACAGGCGGCCATCCGTCAGCATCCCTGGAAAAGGTACCATCCTCCCCGGTTCGGGAAAACTGACCATGCCCTTCGAGGCGGTCAACCTGCGGGCGGTGGACGTAACGATTGTAAAAATCTACGAAAACAACGTACCACAGTATTTTCAAAACACCTACGACAGCAACTATGAACTGCGCCGCGTAGCAAAGCCAGTGGTGCAGAAAACCATCGCCCTGGACAGCGACGAAAGCATAAATCTCCGGCGCAAGAACCGCTTTTCACTCGATATCGACCAATTGCTAAAAACCGAACCGGGCGCCATCTATCGAATAATGATCGGTTTCAGGCACAGCTATTCGGTCTATCCCTGCGGCGATGCCGACGCTGACGCCATAGCCGATGCCGAAAACAAACAGCGCAATTCTTCGTACTATTCTGAAGCGATCGACGGTGATGATGATTTTTGGGCCCGGTATAACAGCTACTATCCCTACGACTATGACTGGAATGAACGCGACAATCCTTGCCACAGCGCTTATTACACCACCGATCGGTGGGCCAGCCGCGATATGCTGGCCTCCAATATCGGGCTCATCGCCAAACGTGGCAATGACAACAGCGTAACCGTTGTTGCGACCAGCATCCTCACCGCACAACCCATGGGAGGCGTGGAAGTGAAGCTGCTGGATTATCAGCAGCAGGTTATCCAAACGGCCACAACGGCCGGCGACGGCTTCGCCCGTTTCGAGGCACCGCGCAAGCCCTTCATGCTGATCGCCTCAAAAAATGAAGAGCGTGGATACCTGAAAATGGACGACGGGTCTACCTTACCCCTTAGCCGGTTTGATGTCGGCGGCGACGTCGTGCAGGAAGGCACCAAGGGATTCATCTACGGCGAGCGCGGCGTCTGGCGGCCGGGCGATTCCCTGTACGTCGGATTTATCCTGGAGAACCAGTCGGCCAATCTGCCTTCTGACCATCCTGTTACGTTCGAGCTGTACAATCCAAAAGGACAGCTGAGCAAAAGGCTGGTGGAATCGAAACATACCAACGGCTTCTATGCCTTTAAAACCGCTACGGAAACCACGGCTCCTACCGGCAACTGGATGGCCAAAGTAAGCGTGGGCGGTGCCGTATTCCAAAAGACGCTGAAAATTGAAACCGTGATGCCCAACCGTCTCCGGATTTCGCTCGACTTCGGCGGACGTAGCGTACTGAACAAGGGAACCAGCACACCGATCGGCCTCTCAGCCCGATGGCTCTTCGGCGCGGATGTACAGCACCTCAAAGCCCGTGTGGAAGCGGTCATATCGCCTGCAGCAACAACCTTCGGCGACTTCCGGCAGTATACGTTTGATGACCCTACCCGAAGCTTCGCGACAGAAAGCCAGGTTATGTTCGACGGCACACTGGATGCGGCAGGCAAGGCGTCCTTCGCCGCCGATATCGCGGCTACCAACAATGCTCCCGGCATGCTTCGCGCCACCTTTACTACCCGCGTGTTTGAACCGGGAGGTAATTTCAGCATCGACAACGTGAGCATGCCGTATAGTCCGTATAACAGCTACGTAGGGCTACGTACACCACAGGGCGACCGCCTGTCAGGGATGCTCCTGACAGACCGTGACCACGAAATCGATATCGTGGATGTGAGTGCCGATGGCAAACAGGTGACTGGAAACCGGCGCGTCCAAATCGAATTGTACAAGATACGCTGGAGGTGGTGGTGGAACCAGGAGGGCGAATACCTCGGAAATTTCACCCAGGACAAGTACAACCAACTGCTCAAAAAGGAGACCATCACACTCCACAATGGTAGCGGCAAGTGGAAGCTTCGCGTGAATTATCCCGACTGGGGCCGCTACCTTATCCGCGTTGTTGATCTGGAAAGCGGCCATTCCGCGGGAAAAACCCTCTACATCGACTGGCCGGGCTGGGCGCAGCGCGAACAACAAAACAATCCTACGGAAGCGGCTATGCTTTCCTTCACGGCCGATAAAGAATCGTACCGGCCCGGCGAGGAAGCTACACTGACCATACCCTCGTCCGCAGGCGGACGAGGCCTTATTAGCATAGAGAATGGCAGCCGCGTGCTCGACAGCTGGTGGATCGACACCGAACAGGGGCAAACTTTGTCCAAGTTCAAGATCACCAAAGACATGGCTCCCAACGTGTTTGTGAACGTAACCCTTTTGCAGTCGCACGAACAGACAGCCAATGACCTGCCCATACGGATGTACGGCGTCATCCCGCTCCTCATTGAAGATCTGAATACGGTACTTAAACCGCAGATAACCATACCCGAGACGCTGCGCCCGGAAACGCGGTCGACCATCACGGTGTCTGAGTCTCAGGGAAAGGCCATGACCTACACCGTCGCATTGGTGGACGAAGGGCTCCTGGACCTGACCCGCTTCAGGACCCCCGACCCTCATGCCGTCTTCTATGCCCGCGAGGCGCTGGGTGTCAAATCATGGGACTTATTTGATCAGGTGCTCGGCGCCTGGGGCGGCGGCCTGGAGCGCATCCTCAGTATCGGGGGCGACGGCGAAATAGACCGCAACGTAAACGCGGCAAAAGCCAACCGCTTCCAGCCTGTTGTCAAGTTCCTCGGTCCGTTTACCCTCCGCAAAGGAGGGAAAAACACGCACAGTTTCACATTGCCCCAGTATGTCGGCTCGGTGCGCGCCATGGTTGTCGCCGGACAGGACGGCGCCTATGGGTATGCCGAAAAGGCCGTAGCCGTAAAGAAACCGCTGATGCTGCTGGCAACCCTGCCGAGGGTCGCCGGCCCCGGTGAGACCTTTACGTTGCCGCTCACGGTATTTGCCATGGAAAAAGATATCAAACAGGTAAGTATCGATGTAAGTGCTTCGGGCGGACTGGCTGTCCAGCAGGGAAAACAGACGATAACGTTTGCCCGGGAAGGCGAACAGATGGTATATGCTACGGTGACAGCCGGCAACAGCACCGGCGTGGGGAAAATACGGGCTGTAGCCAGAAGTGGTAATGAGACAGCGACGTATGAAGTAGAAATCGATATACGTAATCCGAATCCGTTTATCACTACGGTGGATGAAGCGGAGATCGTAGGTGGGGCATCCTTGCAAGAGCAGATCAAACCGTTCGGGCCGGGCAATGCGAACAGCGCCGTGGTCGAGGTATCCTCGCTACCGCCGATCAACCTGAGTAAACGCCTGAACTACTTAATCCGCTATCCGTACGGCTGCGTGGAGCAGGTTACATCTGGCGTATTTCCGCAGCTGACGCTTGGCAGGCTCATGGAACTCAACGAACAGGATAACACAGCCATCGACAAAAATATCAAGGCAGGTATCAACAGACTCCGTAATTACCAGCTTCCCAACGGTGGACTGGGCTATTGGCCGGGAGCCCGCGAAGCCGATGAATGGGGCACCAACTATGCCGGACACTTTCTGCTGGAGGCGCAAGCCAGGGGTTATTCCATGCCTCCCAGCTTCCTCGACGCCTGGTTGCGTTATCAGCGCGGGATGGCACAAAGTTGGACACCCAACCAATATAATTGGCGGGGCGGCGATCTCGTGCAGGCCTATCGGCTATACCTGCTGGCGTTGGCCAAGGCTCCTGAAATCGGAGCAATGAACAGGCTTAAGGAGTTTTCTTACCTTTCTGATGAAGCAGCATGGCGGCTTGCCGCCGCCTATCAGCTGGCCGGCCAAGGGGTTACAGCCAACCAGTTAGTGAAAAACCGGCCAACCGAAGTGAAGCCCTACGAGCGCCCGGGATACACCTTCGGCTCGGCATTGCGCGACCGTGCCATGATCCTGGAAACGCTGGATTTGTTGGGCCGTCGCCAAGAGGCCGAGAAATTGTTGCGCGCGGTGGCGTCTGGGCTCGGCAACGAAACCTGGCACAGCACGCAGACCACGGCATACGCATTGCTTGCCATTGCAAAATTCGGCGGCAACGCACAAAACAAGAACGACTTTACCTACTCGCTCAACGGGACATCGAAGCGCGTGACCACGGATGCTTACCTCCACCGTATTACCATCGACGCAGGAAACTCCCCGCATGAACTGCACATTGAAAATAACGGCAGCAGCAAACTATATGTCCGCATCATACGGGAAGGCCAGCTGCCACCCGGCGAAAATCCGCCGGCGCACAACAATTCGGAAGTACTCACCATGCGCGTGCGGTACACCAACAATCAAGGCGAAGAAATCAGTCCAACAGCACTGCCCCAAGGCACGGATTTCATGGCCGAGGTGACGTTGAAAAATACGGGGAGCATGGGTACCTACGATAACATGGCGCTGGCACAGATATTTCCCTCCGGATGGGAGATTATCAATACCAGATGGAATGACAATGCGCCGGCACAGCGTTCGTCACTTGCCACTTATCAGGATATCCGCGACGACCGTGTACTTACCCATTTCAACATCAGGCAGCAGGAGACGGTCACCTACCGGGTAGTACTCAACGCGTCTTACATCGGGCGGTTTTTCCTTCCTGCCGTAAGTGCCGAAGCGATGTATGACAACCGTATTCGAGCCGTTGTACCCGGACAATGGGTGGAAGTGGTTCCTTTGGACCACTGACGGCTTATGACTTAAAAGCTAAAGATTGTTCGATGAGTTCGCCATAAAACGCTGTCTCCGTCATTCCCGCTGCCCGGACTTGCTGGGGAATAAAACTCTGCTCGGTCTGTCCCGGTATGGTGTTGATCTCAATGAAGTAAAATCTATCGGTGTTGCTTTCAAGGAAAAAATCGATGCGGACCATCCCCTTGCAGTTGAGTCGGGTGTATATCGCTTTCACCAGCCGTTCGATGCGGGCCCGCTGTTTTTCGGTAAGCTCGGCGGGGGTCACCTCCTTGGTCAGACCCGGCACATACTTGGCCTCGAAGTCGAAAAACTCTCGTTCGGTGATCACTTCCGACGCGGGCAACACAAACAACCCGTCAGGCCGCCTGTATACACCGACGGAAAACTCCCGGCCGGCTACGAACTCCTCCACGATCACTTGCTTACCTGTATTCTCGGCATTGAATGCCTTTTCGATGGCTTGGGGCAATTCCTCCTCCACCTTCACCTTACTCATGCCGATGCTGCTGCCACCTGCGTTAGGTTTCACGAAATAGGGCAATGACAGCTCCCGCTGGATAAGGTCGATAGCTTCATCCCGTTGACCGTCGAACAACAGCACCGACTTGGCAAGGTGCAGGTCAGGGATATCCGCCAACACGGCCTTGGTGTACGCCTTGTTCATGGTCAGTGCCGAAGTCAGCGCATCACAGGATGTGTAAGGCACACCAACCATATCTAAATATCCCTGTAAACGGCCGTCTTCACCCGGCGACCCGTGCAGCATGATGAACGCCAGATCAAACCAAATGGTGTGACCATCTAACGGCAGCGTGAAGTTGTCACGGTTGACTGGATATCTCACCCCATTATCACCGACATGAAACCAACTGTCGGCCGCGATGGTTATTTGATAAACCTCATATTGCGACTTGTCCAGCTGCTGGTGAACAAACTCGGCACTTTTAAATGACACGTCGGATTCCGCAGTATATCCGCCAGTGACTAACGCTATTTTTTTGCTGCTCATGATTTGACAAACTTAGATAACTCGCCGTTTATATGCAAAAGAAAAAAGGCGCCAAGCCGACAATCTAACGGACGTATAACGGCGATCAAGGGCCCCATGATACACGAAAGAACCGCTGCATGACGGGCTGCTTATACTTGCATATCAAAGCAACTTTGTCTAAGTTTGCTTCCGCTTCCCCTTACTTAAATTCAGGGGCGGCAAACTGGCGCTAATATTGCAACGTTAAACACTAATTGCACGTAGCGCCGACATGAACAAATTCAACATGAATAAATTTTTCCAATACTTAAGAACGGACACCTTTCGGAAAAATCTCATTGGAGCGCTGATCGGACTGACCGTCTTCTTCCTGCTTATTGTCTTTGGTTTGCGTCAGTATACACGCCATAATGAGTCTGTCATTGTACCAGAGCTTAAGGGGCTCTTGGTTGACGATGCCATTAAGACGTTGCAGGCACAGGGCTTTGAATATGATGTGGACTCGGTGTATCAGGTGGATGCGAAGCCGGGATTGGTCATTGAACAGGATCCGGACCCTGCGACCAAAGTAAAGAAAAACCGGACGCTTTACCTCACCATCATCACCCGAACCGCCCCCGAAGTTGCTTTTCCAGACCTCATTGAGAAAACGTTCGTGGAAGCCCGCGCAATCCTCAACAGCTATGGGCTTAAACTCGGAGACACCACCTATATCCCCGATATCGCACGTGACGTGGTATTGGACGTAAAGTTTGGCGGCGAGCGGCTAAATGCCGGGCGCCCCATACCGAAAGGATCGACGGTAGGTCTGGTGCTGGGAGATGGCAGGGGAGCTAACGAAGTAGTTGTGCCAGATTTAATAGGATTAACACTCGAACAGGTAAGGTTTGCATTGCAAGGCAATTCACTGACGTTGGGGACGGTTAATTATATGGGGCCCGTAACCGATAGCCTCAGTGCAACCGTGATATCGCAGACGCCGACTCCGGAAGATCCAATGGTAAGTATTGGGACACCGATTAATATTGCGCTTGCGAATGAATGACGCTGAATGGAAGTGAAACATATGAATAAAAAGTTGCGCATAACGTTAATCATAGCCACGGCTGTGATTATAATCGCCGGAGTGATCGGTTTTAGGTATTACAAAGGGTTCTTCGCACCGAATGTGACGGCTGAAACCGAATACCTATACATTTATTCCCATTGGGATTTCGAAGATGTAATGACCAGCATCGGTGAACTGCGTGCCGTCAAAGATACTGCATTGTTCCGCTGGGCAGCCGATAAAATGGAATACCCTACACGGATAAAACCGGGCAGGTACCGTCTGGAACCTGGCATGAACAACCGGACACTGATCAACAAACTGGGCGGCGGATTCCAGGAGGCGGTCAAGCTCCGCTTTGAAAACGTAAGACTTAAAGAAAACCTTGCTTCAGTACTGGCTAGCCAGCTCGAACCCGATTCCATTGCATTTATCAATCTTTTGAACAACGATAGTCTGGCTACAGCATACGGGTTCGACGCTGAAAATTTCTTCAGCATGTTCCTCCCCAACACGTATGAATTTTACTGGAATACATCGGCGGAACGCTTTGTGGAACGGATGCATAGCGAATACCAAAAGTTTTGGACCGAAGAACGCCGGCAAAAGGCAGCCAAGCTGAACCTGACCCCACAGGAGGTCAGTGTGTTGGCTTCAATCGTAAAGGGTGAGGCATTGCACACAGACGAGATGCCCACGATCGCGGGGTTATACATCAATAGGCTGCGGAAAGGCATGCTGCTTCAGGCGGACCCGACGGTGATCTTCGCGAATCAGGACTTTTCCATCCGGCGTGTGCTTTATCGCCACCTGCGCACGGATTCGCCCTACAACACGTATTTATACAGGGGGTTGCCGCCTGGCCCAATCATGATGCCCAGCATTGCATCCATCGATGCTGTACTGAACCACGAACAACACGATTACATCTATATGGTCGCCAAGGATGACTTTTCGGGCTATCACAATTTCGCCGTGACACACGCCGAACACAACCGGAACGCCCGTAAATTTCAGCAGGCACTGAATGAACGAAATATCATGCGCTGATGTACACGTTTGAAACAAAACTGAGAATACGTTATGCCGAAACCGACCAGATGGGCTATGTCTATTACGGCAACTACGCCACGTTTTACGAGGTGGGACGCGTGGAAATGTTCCGTAGCCTCGGATTTTCCTATAAGGCCCTGGAGGACAGCGGCATCATGATGCCGGTGATGGAACTTCATTCCAGATTTTTCAAACCGGCAACATATGATGAGGAAATCACGGTCAAAGTGATTTTAAGCGAAATGCCAGCCGTGAAGATCCGATTCGATTATGAATTGTTTAACCAGTCAGGCGAATTGCTAAACACCGGCAGCACGGTATTGGTTTTTGTGAATATTAAGCGCAAGAAACCCTGCATGCCACCTGCCGATTTCCTGAAGCAGCTGAAGGAATATTTTGATTGAACAATGGGTTGGATGCATCGCACCTTACTAAAATTCAAACCGTACTGGCTTTTCATGGAATGGACGAAGGTAGCCGTGCTACCGGGTTTCGGATCCCTGCCGCTATACACAGTGGCCACGTTTTTTTTCCAGGAGATTGCCCGCGAGTCGATCCTTAACAAGGCATCGTCACTGGCCTACAATTTTATGCTGGCTATTTTCCCCGGCATTATTTTCCTGTTTACGCTGATACCTTATATTCCTATCGACAATTTTCAGGAGCAACTGCTCGACTTCATGGAGGTGGTGATGCCTGAAAACGCTTTCCTCGCAACCCAATCCACGTTAGAAGATATAATCAAAAACCAAAACAGGGGGCTGCTTTCAGTAGGTTTTATCTTAGCCACCTTTTTTGCGACAAACGGCGTGAGTTCATTGATGCTTGCATTCAATAAGGCGTCGTTACTTATCGAAAGCCGGAGCTGGGGCTTACAGCGGCTTGTCGCGATAGGCCTCACCCTGATGATTATCATTGCGCTTGCAGCGGGGATGACAATTTTCACCGCGGCTGGATACATCATCGGCTATCTGCAAGAGAATATCGAATTCAATGCGGCATTCTGGCGTTTCGTCGTCACCTCATCGCGCTGGCTCATCTTGTTCGGTATTTATTTCTTTACGGTAAGCATCCTCTATAAATTCGGCCCGGCATCGTCAAGAAAATGGAAGCTCTTCAGCCCGGGCGCCATGTTGGCCACCATCCTGGCGGTATTGACTTTCTCGGGTTTCGCGTTCTACATCAATAATTTCAATGCTTATAACAAGCTCTATGGCTCTATCGGCACGTTGATCGTGATCATGATCTGGCTGTATCTCAATTCGCTGATCTTGCTCATTGGCTTCGAGTTGAATGCCAGCATTGCGCTTTCTAAACAGAGCATCAAGATTGTCCGGCCGCGAACCTTCAACGCATTCCGGTCTACCGAATCACAACAAGAAAAAAGTGCTCCGCTCAATGGGCCACATACATGATGATTAATTTTTTTGCCGCAAATGAAATTTTGGCATATTTTTGTCTGGCTTCCGCTAGCAGCTTCGGCCTGTGCAATTAGCACGTCAGCCACACGAACATGAAAAAAAACACCAAAAATGCCCCGACGTTACGGATTGTACTGCTCTGTTGCTTCGCTATACTGTTTCTCTTCATCGGCACCGTTTTTATCTACCAATACGGGCAATACCGGGTGCTTGAAAAGCAGCTGAACGAGGCCTACAAAGTCCGCCAGACCGGTTCTGAGAATCTCAGCAACCTGTTTTCGACGTACAGTGAAGCCGAAAACATGTTCAGGTTATATACGTTGGAATTCAGCGACAGTAGCTACCAAGCGTATCTGGAAAAGCTGCAGACACTCAAATTGTTTGTTGATTCGCTGGAGACCATGGCTCATACTTCATTGCACAATCCGGCATTGAAGGTAGACGACCAGCAGAAAGTTGCCATGGAATTTGCTGAGCTCAAACAGAGGGTTGACCGCCTGGTGATGCATACCAGCGATACGCTGGGGGAGCTCACCGGATCGGGACCACAAAATATTCGCCCAACGGATATCGAATCGCTAGTTGATGAAGCATTGACCAGCGATACCATCAAAAAGGTGGTTACCGACACGATTGTACGAAAAAACCCCGGTCTATTCAAACGGATTTTCAACACCAAAGATGACACCATAGTCGTACCGAAAGAACAACAGCGGTATGATGTCGAACGGGTTACCGTGCTTAAGAAAAACCTCTCGGCAGCCGAAAAGGGACTGGCACAGTCTTATTCAGGAAGCGTCAATCAACTTCGTAACACATTTCTGAAGCTTCGCGAAAAAGAGAGGGAATTGATCACAACCAACCTTACTTTGCTGGACAAGCTAAAGGAAAGCATGGAAGCCATCAAATCGCTTGACATGTATGTGATGCGCCAAGCCGAAGAAAATGATTTTTCGCTATATAGAGAAAACGTAGACCTATTCGGCAAGCAACTTATTTTTGCATTGATCCTTATGCTGGTGATGATTGTTGCGCTGGTGTACTATCAAATCTATGCCACTTCATACGAACGCCGATTACGGGAGGAGAAAGATTATGCCGCTAAGCTCGCTGAAGAAAAGACCAGCGTATTGGCCAACATAAGCCACGAGATCCGCACGCCACTCAATTCTTTATTGGGCATCATCGATTTGCTTAAGAACCGTGCGAAATCGGATCATGTCGACGAGAAGCTCATTGACTCGGCATACTACAACATTAACATCATCAGCAATAACATCACAGATATTCTCAGCTTAAGCAAGCTGGAAGCATCCAACAAAGGCAACATTACGCTGGAGTACTTTTTCCCGTGCAGGTCTTTTCAAGAAATTGTTACACTCCACCAAAACCAGGCGGAATTGAAAAACCTGCTACTGCGTACCGAAATCGATATTGACACGCAAAGGAGTTTGCTAAGCAACGAATTCAGGATCAAGCAGATTGCTTCCAACTTCCTGAGTAACGCCATTAAGTACACCCAGAAAGGCGAAATTAACTTCCGGGCATCGGTATCCGAAGCCGGCAACAGCCCCAGCCTGCACATCGAGGTGGAAGACAGCGGCATCGGCATCAAAGAACAGGACAGGCGCCAGATTTTCCGCAAATATTTCACGGCCAATGCCAACTCGGGCGGAATTGGGCTAGGTTTGTACATATCTAAGATGATGGCGGAAGAACTGGGTGGGACCATCGGATTAAAGCCCAAGCAGGAACCGGGTTCAATTTTTTTCGCAGACATCCCTATTTTGGGCAGCAAGATAGAAGCGTACGAAGAGCTGAAAGCTACATTATCGGACCTACCAGCCAGCCTTCGGCTGCTTGTGGTTGATGATAACCCCATAAACATTTTGCTGATGAAGCAGTTTTTCAAAAGTGTGGGCAGTGTTTATACGGTCAACAACGGCGAGGATGCCTGGCAGTTGATGCACGACCAATTGTTTGACATCGTGATTACTGACATCAACATGCCGGGAATGAGCGGTGTGCAGCTGCTTGAACGGATCCGTGGGCAAGAGCGCTTCCATTCCATGAAGGTTCTGGCTATTTCCGCCGACCTGTCGACACTTAAATATGCAGAAGAAAGCCCGGCTGAGGCATCATTCGACGGTTTCATCGAAAAACCCTTCACCGAGCATGAGGTTGTCAAAACGATTCTAAGAGCCCTTAAAAACAGCTAATAGGAGCTTTTACCCTTTATATCACTCAACGGACTTCGAGGCGATTCCTCCTTTTTTGCTGTCTACGGTCACCGTAAACTTGCTGCCCCCTTTTACCAGCCAGCGTACGGTAGCAATGCCATTGCCCGGGATATTGCGGACATTGATGTTGGCCGGGTCATTACGCTGCTCGACTGTGATTCCAAGGTCACGGTTTTCAACGACCATTCCAGCTACCACGGCGCCGCCGGCCAACGATACCACATCGGGTACTTCGATTTTATGTGCAATATCATGGGCGGAGTGTGTGGGGATGATCCGGGTATTTTTTACTACCGCCGTAACCTGCTTAAGCCCACTTCCAATATCCAGGATCTCTACATCGGCCACTTCAAGCTGCGGGGTGTGGTATGCATGATAGATAACGAAAGCGGCATTCCGGTGTGCGTCGCTCTCCAATAAGAATCCAGGATGCATGCGGCCGTAATTCTTTTTGAAACCCCCGATTTCTATCTCCCCGTATTGCGGGTGGTCATAAGGCTGCCAGTCAACGAACCCATCCCCGAACATGAGGTATTGGTCGAAGTCATACTGCTCGCCCGGGCCGCCGCTGCCCTGTTGCCTGTTGAAATAATAATTGGCCGTCCAGAGCTCATTGCTCAAGGCGAAGATACCACGGGCGCCGTGAAGCCAATCAAACTCTCCTCCGTATACCGAATACAGATCCTTGTAGGTTACGATATAGCGGTATCCGGGAATCAGCTGCTCCCCTTTCTTTCCCAGCGCATCGTATACCGATATGTCTTCACGGGTAAAATTTGGCTCGTCCTCCTCCGCTCCAGGGCCCCGGAGGATCATACCTCCATAATTGTGGAAACTTTGACCCGCTGCGATGTTTCGGTGGCTGAGGACGAAATCAGCGACGGCCCGGTTCTCGGGAAGAGAAAATGGGTACTTGTAGGCTCCGCCCTGGACGTAGTTGGGCTGCCAGTTCCAGCCCCAATCCCGGTTGGGGTCGTATCCGCCAACACCGTCTTCATTGACCAAACCATCGCCGTCATTGTCCAGTCCTTCGTAACCCAGTAATTCATATTGGCCTTCCTGACCTTCCACGGCCCGAATCAGTCTTCGCGGGTCACGTGGATCCGGGACATACTGGCCATAGGGACTCTTGCGACGCATCTGCGTAATATGGCCATCGCCGTTGAGATCGTCAAAATCATCTTCATCCACCAAACCGTCCCGGTCATTGTCAACCGGCTGCTGCCCCGTACGTGACGAATGAGGGGTATTCGCATGGTGTATAAAATTGTCGCGGGAATCCGGGCTGATACTCGGCACGATATAAAACGTCTTTTCAGCCAGCAATTGCTTGAAAAACGGATTCCCTGCCGCGTGCATCTCTGTTACGTACCAAGCGATATAGAGAGCGAATTCAACCGTTTGGACTTCATTGGCATGAATCCCGCCGTCTACATAAGTCGCTGGTTTCCGGTCAAGCTGGCCCTGAGTTTTATCCGTCACGGTGAGCAGCCAGAGGTCCCGTCCGCCCACCGACTTTCCGATAGACTGCAGTGAGACAAGGTCGGGATGAGCGGCCACCATTTTGCGGTAAATCTCCTCCAGTGCCGTGTTGTCGTGATAGCGGTTCCAGCTGATGGCTACCTTCGGATTGGGTGGCGAGCCAGCGGCCGCCAGGATGTTTTCAGGGTTTTGGGCGATGGCCGTAAACGTCAGTTGCACAGCCAGTACCAACGTAAGCGTATATTTTTTTGCGTGTATCATGGTGGTCTGCTTTATAACGTTACTTCAACGGTTTTCTTTCCGGTAGATACGCTACCCGCTTCAATGCTCAGTTTGCCGCTTCCCTGCACAAGCCAACTCAATTCGACGGCCTGGCCGCCAGCTACAGCTCCGAGTGTCTGTATCTTCCGTCCGCTTACCACATTTTGGCTTCCCGTGGTTTTTACATTGACGGTTATTTGCTTTAGAAAATAGCTGCGTTCGCCTACCTGTGTAAGGCTGGGCAGCAGTCCGGAATTGAGCACTTTCAGCGAAATCCGAGTGAGGTTGTTATCCAGTTTCTCTGTCTTCAGATCCACCACATCCAATTTTGGCGCCATGCCTGCGAGGGCAACCACAAACGCGGTATGTTTGCTGGCGATATCATCTACCAATGTATGCGGTGGGTTATTAAGAACAAAGGGGTGGATTCCGCCAACTTCCACTCGCTTACCGGGAAAGTCGGGGTGCTCAATAGGCTTCCATTCAGCGAACGTATTGCTGATACCCTCCGATTCGGCCCATTTCAAGTAGGCCGCAACGGGGTCGTTGCTGCCGTTCGAAGCATTGTCCAGATTGCGCCCGCGGCTGGCGGAGTCGGCCTTCACCCGAGGTACCCACCAACCGGGCGTACTGAAACTGAATCGGCCATAGTGATAATACGCCCATTCCGCGAAATTGCCTTCTCCGGCAGTTGCCTTCGGCGCATCTGTCGTGCCCGTGATCTTACGATATTGCTCAGAAACAAACGCATTGGCCTTAGCATCCTGCGAGGACCAGCTGGTGA
This sequence comes from Parapedobacter deserti, assembly GCF_042646065.1. NCBI lineage: Bacteria > Pseudomonadati > Bacteroidota > Sphingobacteriia > Sphingobacteriales > Sphingobacteriaceae > Parapedobacter > Parapedobacter deserti. Next base: position 317,721 of record NZ_JBHRTA010000030.1, on the reverse strand, counting down.
TTTTCCGGCCACCCGGACGCCTACCCTGCTGCGGGGGCCCAGCACCGTCTCCCCTGCCGGCTTGCTCGGGCGAGGAGAGGTTATTGTAGGGCCCGAATGCCACTACGGCATACACGTTGAACGCATCATACAGAAAATCAAACATTGCCCGGTTTTCCGCTTCCGATACAGCATGTTCGCCCGCTCCCGGCAGGAAATTTCTGTAGTTGTAGGTTGCGTTCTTATTGAAATGAACACCCTCTTCGCCATCTTCATTGAATGTGCCATCCTTGTCATTGTCGATACCTTCGGGGAAAACCAGGAACCGGCCCACCTGCCCCTTTGCCAGGTCCGCCGGGATCAGTGAACGTGGCTCATCCGGATTGAGGATATGTGTGCCCGTAGCATCCTCCACACGGATAAACGTGATTTTCCCGTCGCCGTCCAGGTCGTCGTAGCCATCCTCTGCTATTTTTCCGTCGCGATCATCATCGGTTTGCCTGGCGTTTCCATTCCGTTCATATTGGACTGCAGCGAAATATTGTTCCGTCGCGTCGGGGCTCATATTAGGAAACACATAGAACGTTTGTTCATCCAACAGCCGCCGGATACTGTCCGTCTGTGCACTCGCCAGCAGCTTTTCTGCAAAGCCGATCGCAAGTTCGACGCCCAGCAAATGCTTACCTTCTACCCCTCCTACGACGGCGATGGCTGGCTTCTGTTCGGTTTGCCCGGTTCCGATGGTGATCAGCCAGATGTCGGCTCCACCAAGGGTCTTGACCAGCGACCGGGTCTTGACGTACTGGGGATGGCTTTTTGCTAGGGCATTTATCCGCTGGGCGAGCCGCCGTCCGTCACTGTAATCGCCTTGCGCGTGGAGGCTGCCCCCAATCAATAAGGCAATAAAACTCGATAGTAAACATCTTTTCATTCAGCCATTGGTTTGATTTTTCAGCGCAATTTAGCAGAAAAGCAGGCAACGTCCGCAAGGCATTTACCTTGTGATACAAATGTTACATATCTCTATCAAGAATGCCAACTTGATGCCAAAATCTTTTTCTTATTCCTCCAGCACCAATGTTCCCCCATACACACTATTGGATACCGCTCCTGTCTCCTCATCGATGAACGCCATATAGGCGTGGCAGGTATCGCCCGGCTGGTAATACCCCTGGATGTCCAACGTATCTTCCCCCCATCCGTCCCCATAGGTCTTGTAGCAGCAGAAGCTGGCGCCGGGCCGGTAAAGCAGAAGCATGGTCCGGGTGGCATACCTGATGTCCCGCCCGCCGGGATTCTTCCAGGAAAAACGTACTACACTTCCATCCTGTACGGCACTGACGTCCAATGGTGCCGGAATCGGACCGCCGCTGAACGCAAAAGCAGCAGGGTCAATTTCATACCGGGATTCTTCTTTGTTGTAGATTACTGCGTGGGTAAGGTTGTACGACATCGCCGCATTGTGCCCCGTCCTTGGCGGCGCATACTTGCCGAACCCAACTTTAACGAGCCGGAGCAGCGGCCGGAGCCAGTCCTGCACGACTCTGAACCGCTCCCGCTGCAGCGCTTGCAGCGCTGTAGGTTGACGCTTTTTGCGGGTGGCACGGGGCAATGAACGTGCGATATTCTGCCCGTTTGCGGTATAAAAAACAACGCCCCCGACCTTACCCCGGACATGCCCGGTTATCCCATCAGTTAGTATTCCCATAGCGAGTTACTGTTAGTTTATAATTTCAGTCATCCAAATTTACTTATCATTTGTTATTAATCCAAAAGCAACTTGAAATTCATTAGGTATTGATTCGGTGTAAACCAAATAAACTCCGAACAAACTCCGAAGAAAAAGCAATTTATTTGCGAAGGACCTGTAAGTATTTCTTAGGGGCAAACTAAACATCATTTCTTCTTGTGCAAGCAAAGAATCTGCTTCGCAAGCTCATTGCCAGCTGCTACCGAATGCGGTGGATCTGGCAAAGCGGCTGGCGATATCCTGCGCTACACTCCGGCAAGCAATCAACAATTTGTTTATGAAGAGCTGCTGGTGAGAAAGAAAGGTGTCGGAACCAATTGACATGGCCGGCCCTGATAATGGCTCGGTAATTGTAAGTCAAAGTAGCAATAACACATGGACTTTCTCCACGATATTTGACCCCAGGTATGGTCAGCATCCAGTGAGCGGCAACCGAGATTTTGGATACGAACAACAAGCGGACGGCTCGTATATATTTTATACAAGGGGCGTGGATCGGTTGACGGATGCTGGGGTGCCAACGCTGCATAATGCTTCAGAATTTTTTCCTGGGCAAAGTTGTCCTTTTAGTCAAACAGATGCACTTTGGCTGTCTTTCCAAACGAGCGTCAACAGCTTCATAAAATCGAATGGCGGTAGCTCTTCTATAAGAGCTTCTCAGGTCCTTCGACCGGATTGGGATCAGGTAAAGGCCTCAAAGGCAACAAAGTTAAATAATAACTCCCTATAAACAAAAGTTTTTCATATCTTTGCAGTCCTGATAAAAATCGGGAAAAAGGAGACAAATGAATTAATGGCAAAAAAACAAGAAGCAGAAAAAGAATTAGCAGCGAAAAAAGCTGAACTTCATGACACCGAGGATACCTTGGTGAAAGAAAAAGAGGACATCGAGTCGGAAGCCGATTCGAAATTCATTGACGAGATCAAATCGACTACCTGGAACACCCCTGAGGATGATTTCGATTGGGAGCGGGACGAAAAAGGTTTCGGCAATTACAGCGATGAAGAGCGCGCTAAATTAGAAAATCTGTATGCCGGCACGTTCAATTCGGTCAACAAGGGCGAGATCGTACAAGGCACAGTGGTATCCATCAACAACAAAGATGTGGTGCTAAACATCGGGTTCAAGTCGGACGGCTTGGTATCCCTTTCTGAATTCCGTGACACGCCGGATCTGAAAGTGGGAGACACGGTGGATGTATTTGTTGAGTCACAGGAAGACGCCAATGGACAATTGGTGCTTTCACGCAAACGTGCCAAAACCCAGAGATCCTGGGAAGAAATCAACGAAGCACTTGAAAATGATACCATTATTGATGGTTTCGTAAAGAGCCGTACCAAGGGTGGACTCATTGTGGACATTAAAGGTGTGGAGGCTTTCCTGCCCGGATCGCAAATTGACATTAAACCGATACGCGACTACGACATATACGTGGGTAAAACCATGGAATTCAAGGTTGTAAAAATCAACCATGAGTTTAAAAACGTTGTGGTATCACATAAAGTACTTATCGAGGACGATCTGGAAAATCAAAAAACCGAGATCGTTTCCAAACTCGAAAAAGGACAAGTTCTCGAAGGCACGGTCAAAAACATCACCGACTTCGGTGTATTTATTGACCTGGGCGGTGTAGACGGCCTGCTGCACATCACTGATATTTCGTGGGGCCGTATCGAGCATCCAAGGGAAGTGCTTCAGCTTGACCAGACTGTCAATGTTGTTGTTTTGGACTTCGACGACGAGAAAAAACGTATTGCACTTGGCTTGAAGCAACTGACCGAGCATCCGTGGGAATCTTTGGATTCGTCATTGGAAATCGGTTCAAAAGTAAAAGGCAAGATCGTGACCGTGGCCGACTATGGTGCATTCCTCGAAATAACTCCGGGTGTCGAAGGGTTGATCCACGTATCAGAAATGTCTTGGTCGCAAAACCTGCGCAGTCCGCAGGAGTTCTTGAAAGTAGGTGACGAGGTAGAAGCCCAAATCCTTACACTGGACCGCGACGAACGCAAGATGAGCTTGGGTATCAAACAATTGACCCCAGACCCTTGGAAAAATATCGCAGACCGCTATCCTATTGGTTCCCGGCAGAAAGCTGTTGTTAAGAATATGACGAATTTCGGCGTATTCGTAGAACTGGAAGAGGGCATCGATGGGTTGATCCATATCTCTGACCTTTCCTGGTCTAAGAAAATCAATCACCCGAATGAGTTTACCAAAGTTGGTGAAGAATTGGAGGTGGTGGTGCTTGAACTTGACGAGGAAAACCGCAAGTTGAGCCTTGGACACAAGCAGTTGGAAGAAAACCCTTGGGATACGTTCGAAACCATCTTTACGCTTGATTCCATCCACCAGGGAACAGTGATCAAGGTCGGCGAGAAGGGCAACATTGTAGCGTTACCGTACGGAGTTGAAGGATTCTGCCCTGCCAAGCACAGCGTCAAGGAAGACGGCAGCGTATTGAAACTTGATGAAACCGCTGATTTCAAAATCATCGAATTCAACAAAGAGAACAAGCGTGTTGTAATCTCTCATTCCCGTATCTGGGAAGACCAACGGGCTGAAGCACGGATGGAGGATTTCAATAACCGTAAAAAAGAGGCGAAAGCAGCGTCTTCTGCTGTGAAGAAAGTGAAAGAGTCGGTAGAAAAGTCCACCTTAGGAGACCTCGATGTTCTTGCACAATTGAAAGAGCAATTGGAAGACGAGGAAAGCGCTAAGCGAGCGAAAAAGTAACCCGCCTTCCGCACAAACTATAATTGTAATCCCCGCTCCTTCCAAAGGCGCGGGGATTTTTTTTGCAAGCTGGTGTAGGCGGGAAGATTGAATGTCGTAAACAGCGAACTGCCTGGTGAGCGCGATAACGTTGCTAGGGACGGAAGCGGTCAGGAACCGAAGCGAAAGACGTGCTGAAACACCCGGGCGGGTGTATTGTATAAGGCGGAACCCGAGCAGCGGGTTGGAAATCCATGCCGAGCTCCGCCTGAAACTTATCTATCCAAAGATCTTGTTGAGCGTTGCACTTGGCCGCATCGCCCCAGCCGCCAATACGTGGTCCGGAAAATAATATCCGCCGATGTTTTGGGGCTTACCTTGAGCTCCGATCAACTCTTCATTGATTTTGCTTTCGTTCGCTTTCAATTGTTCAGCAATTGGGGTGAAATGGGCGCTAAGATCCGCGTCTTTATCCTGTGAGGCCAACGCCTCTGCCCAATACAATGCCAGGTAAAAATGAGACCCCCGATTATCTATCTGGCCTACTTTCCTCGCCGGAGACTTGTCATTTTCCAGAAACTTTTCGGTAGCGGCGTCCAGCGCTTCAGCCAATACAAGTGCTTTGGCATTCCCTTGCGTCTGGCCGACGTGCTCCAAGGAAACAGCAAGCGCTAGAAACTCGCCCAACGAATCCCAACGGAGGTATCCTTCATGAAGAAATTGCTCAACATGCTTGGGAGCCGACCCGCCCGCACCGGTTTCAAATAAGCCCCCGCCGTTCATCAGCGGAACAATCGACAACATTTTAGCGGACGTACCCAACTCCAGGATAGGGAATAAGTCGGTCAGGTAATCCCGCAGTACATTTCCGGTCACCGAGATGGTGTCCTCTCCCCTACGGAGACGTTCCAGTGAGAATTTCGTCGCGTCCACCGGATCCATGATACGGATATCAAGGCCTTCGGTGTCATGCTCCTGCAAATAGGTGTTGACTTTTTCGATAAGCTGCCTGTCGTGCGCACGGCTCTCATTCAACCAGAATACAGCCGGTGTACCGGATAAACGTGCCCGGTTTACGGCCAACTTCACCCAATCGCGGATCGATGCATCTTTGGTTTGGCACATTCTGAAGATATCACCTGCTTCCACCTGTTGCTCCATCAACACCGCGCCATCTCCATCCACCACCAGGACTACCCCGTTAGCGCGAACCTGGAACGTTTTGTCGTGTGAACCATATTCTTCAGCTTTTTGCGCCATCAGTCCCACGTTGGACACGGACCCCATCGTGGACGGGTCGAAGGCACCGTGCTGCTTGCAATCGTCTATGGTTGCCACATATACGCCGGCATAAGAGCGGTCTGGAATAAGCGCGATGGTGTCCTGCAATTCGCCGTCCTTATTCCACATTTTTCCCGAACTACGTATCATTGCCGGCATTGATGCATCGACAATCACATCCGACGGCACATGAAGATTGGTTATACCCTTATCAGAGTTTACCATAGCAATGTCCGGCCCGTTTCCGATAGCCTCTTGCAATGCTGCTTTTACTTCAGCTTCTTGTGGGTGTCCAGCTATCTTTGCATAGACATCGCCCAAGCCATTCCGGGTATCTACCCCGAGTTCAGTGAATAATTTGGCGTACTTCGCAAACACATCCGAAAAATATACCTCTACGATGGCTCCGAAAATAATCGGGTCTGACACTTTCATCATCGTCGCTTTCAGGTGTGCAGAAAACAGCAGGCCCGCTTCTTTGGCCGCCTTGATTTCTTCGGCTACAAAGCGCTTCAATGCGCTGATGCTCATGCGGGATGAGTCGATGACCTCTCCTGCCAGCAGCTTAGCCGGACCCTTAAGCTCCACCTTTTCGCCATCGTCGCCCACAAACTGAATGGAGAAGGTAGTTGCCTGTGGCACTGTAAGCGATTGCTCGCTGCTATAGAAATCGCCGTCCGGCATAGAAGCCACCCGTGTTTTTGAGTCGGGCGACCATGCACCCATGGAGTGCGGATGCTGTCTGGCATAATTTTTCACCGCACGGGGTGCCCGACGGTCAGAGTTCCCTTCGCGCAAGACAGGATTTACGGCTGACCCCAGCACCTTGGCGTATCGCGCCTTGGCGGTCACTTCCTCTTCACTTTTCGGTTCCGCAGGATAGTCAGGCACTGCATATCCTTTGGCCTGCAGCTCGGCAATGGCCGCCTTCAACTGCGGCACAGAGGCAGAGATGTTGGGTAATTTGATGATATTAGCCTCCGGTGTGGTGGCTAACTGGCCCAATTCGCTCAGTGCATCGCTGATCCGTTGGTCATCCGTCAGGTATTCCGGGAAATTTGCCAGAATCCGGCCTGCCAATGAAATATCTTTTTCCTCAACCGATATTCCGGCCGGGGCGGTGAAAGCCGTAACAATGGGTAAAAAAGAATAGGTGGCCAAAGCTGGAGCCTCGTCAGTCCTCGTGTAAAAAATCGTGGTATTTTTCGACATAATCTGTATGAATTTGGGTCTCAAAAGTAGCGAAAATTACCCTATTCTACAAGCTGGCGTTCACCGGGCTGATCCCGACCGAGGTAATATTTATCTCCGTTCACCTTCAGGGTTCCATCGTCCAACCGCTTACGGATAAATGCTAGCCTGGCCTCCTCATCGCCTAAACGCATGCCTGTAACCAACTTATCTATGGAAAGCGGCCCTTCAGCCAGCACTTCTACCAGTTCCGCCAGCAATTGATCGTCCAGATCCTCCGTTTTCTGGCTTTTTAAGCACCTGTCGCATATCCCACAGCGTGTCGACTTCGGCTCATCAAAATACGCCAGCAGCGACTTACTTCGACAGGTATTGCTATCGAGGTAGTGGAACACGGCATCAAGTTGCGTCTGTTTGATTATTTTCCGTTGCACGATGTACTGCCGGTCGATATGCAGCCACCTACTATCCACCCGTGGCCTTAAAAACTGCAGCTGGGGGCTATCCGTCTGTGGAAGGTAACTCAATATCTCCGCATTTTGGAGGTATCGCAGCATATCAATGATGTCAGATACGCGTTTGCCCATGCGGCGGGCCAAGTCGTGCTCACGTACGGGGACATAATGGTCAAATGCGCCGCCATGGCTCCGTAGAACAGTTTTGATCAGCCCGTCATAAGCCGCATTGCCCACCTGAAACCGATATAACTCGTGTTGGTCTGCTTCAAATTTAATCCTTGAGGGCAGGTATACCGTATCGGTGGCGGTTATCCAGCCATCGCGTTCGAGAAATTTCAGTGCGCTGAGCGTCGCGATCACATCCAACTTATACCGGGAGCAAAAGTCGGCAATATCAAAGTCAAGTGTGACACCCTCGCCTGCGCCGTATGCAAGTTGGTAATAGTTGCCTAAATGCTGGTACACCCGTTTGATATCTTCCAGTGGCGGAAAACTAAGCTCAAAGTGCTGGAGAAGCCGGTCGCGGTCACTGCGATGGTGCAAAAGTACAGCGTATGCCTTTTTACCATCACGCCCTGCACGCCCTGCCTCCTGATAATAGGCCTCCAAAGAATCCGGTAAATCCAGGTGGATAACAAAACGAACATCGGGTTTATCGATCCCCATGCCGAAGGCATTGGTCGCGACAATGACGCGCGTGCTGTTATTTTTCCAGGCTTCCTGTTTGCGTGCACGCTCAGGGGTATCCAGACCGGCATGGTAGAAGTCGGCCGAAACCCCTTCGTTTAACAAGATGCGGGTTACCTCCTGTGTCTCCCGCCGGTTTCTGACGTAAACGATGCCGCTACCGCCAAGCTTGCGGATAATCCGGAACATCCTGCCTATCTTATCTTCCTCTTCGAATGCCATGTAGGCGAGGTTTTTTCGGCCGAAACCTGTCTTGAAAACATTATGCTGTGCAAATTCCAGTTTGTCCTGGATATCGCTTATGACCCTTATGGTAGCAGTAGCGGTAAGTGCAAGAAATGGAATACTGGGATGCAGTGTCCTCAACACGGCAATGTAAAGGTACGACGGCCTGAAATCATATCCCCACTGGGAAATACAATGAGCTTCATCAACGGCAAACAGGTTGACATTCATATGGCGGATCCGCTCCCGTACCAGATCGGAAGCCAACCTTTCAGGTGAAAGGTACAGAAATTTAATGTTGCCGTAGATGCAGTTGTCGAGGATAATGTCTACCTCGCGTTTAGTCATGCCCGAAAAGATGGCCACTGCCTCGATACCTTTCGCCCTAAGGTTTTCCACCTGATCTTTCATCAATGCGATGAGTGGCGTCACCACAATGCATATCCCTTCTTTAACCAACGCCGGCACTTGAAAACAGACTGATTTGCCACCCCCGGTAGGCATCAGTGCCAACGTATCGCGACCCATCAAGACCGACTGGATGACCTCCTCCTGCAGCGGCCGAAACGATTCATGTTTCCAGTACTTATGAAGAATTTCTACACTGTTCATGTTGTCTGAACCCATACAAACATACGTAATGTATTTTGCATTGAGCGTATCGCGAGTGCTGTGCCGTATTGTCAAGAAAATACATTGGCAAGACAAATCTTTTTACGAAAGATAATACCTTCGCAGGCGGAAAACACGCGCTTCTACATTTACAATACCATGCTGTTACGGTCGTTTTACCATCTAAGAAACTGTATTTCATCCGTTTTTCTCATGGGCTGCCTGTTACTGACACCGCATCATCTGCTGTCGCAGGTCATTCCCCGGGGCCAGCATTCCAGGTATCTGCCCCGGGACTCTTCCAAAATTGCCTTATCCAGGATACTTGTCCAGTTGGAAATCGAGAACGGCGGTATGCTGTACAAGAATGGGGCAATAAAAGAGGAGCTGGGTGAAATATATTACAACGGTGTGAACCTCAAAATCGGATGGCAAACCGAGCGCGGAGGGGATATCAACCACCAATTATTCAACTATCCGGTTTACGGCATTGGGCTGTATTCCAGTACGTTCCGGAAGGCCGCCATAGGTACACCTAACGCGATATACGGTTTTGTGGCCATTCCCATCAAGCCCGGTCGGTTTAGCCGATGGGATTTTAATTACCGGATATCCTTGGGACTTGCCAGCAACTTTGAGCCCTATGATGAAGACAACAACCCATTCAATGAACTGCTGGGCACCCACCGAAACGTTTTTATTGACCTCGGCCTGCAAGCAAACTACAGCTTGAGTGACCGCTTGCAGATGGGAGCTGGGTTTGCTTTCCATCACTTTTCGAATGGCGCGATCAGAAAACCAAACTCGGGCATCAACTTGGTTCCCCTTACCGTAGCCCTCACATACCTTCCAAAGCCGCGGCGGTTCGACTTCAGCGAAGCGCCCGTACCGCCATTGGAGAAAGCGCATCACGTTGACATGCATTATGCGGCGGGGATAAAACAATACGAACCTGGTGGCCGCCGTTACTTTAAATCAACACTCGGCTTGTACTGGAACCGTCCGCTAAGCTATAAATGGCGCCTGGGATTGGGAGCCGACATTTTCTATTCGCAATCGGGGAGTGACACGGAAAAGGCAGGCGGAAAAGCGTCCACTCCCGGGGCGTTGTTTTCGGGAGGACCCGCGTTAAACATCGATCATTTGCTCACTAGCAGACTCTATCTCAACGGAAATGTAGGCTGGTATCTCCACCGCAACGTGTTCAATGGTGAGACAGATCCAATATTTTTGAGGATGGGGGTGCGCTACCGGGTGATGGGGAATTCGTATACCGGCATTTCGATCAAAGCCCATAAAGCCGTAGCCGATTTTGTTGAATGGACGGTTGGCTATACCCTGACCAGCAATAAATAACACAGCGCCCGATCGCTTTTGTCAATTCAAATGATAGGCAAAATTGTTCTTCAGAACGTAAACTGGAATTCCGGCGGCATGTGCCTCTTCATTGAAGCGATTTATCGTGGTGTCATGATTGGAACCGTCGAGGACGATCATTTTGCACCTAACCGTTTCGGACATCGCTTTCAATGACACATCCGCATTGTTCCGCAACAGGAGGACATCCACATCCAGATTTCCGCTGTAAGTGGTGGTGCCGTCATATACCATCAGTCGCATCTCGCCGAATTGCAAAATTCCCTCCCTTGCATATACCACTTTATCCCGGTAGCTGCCATCGTATGGTATGAAATTGATGGTATCGAACGCCGCATGGGATGCTAATGTAGGTAATACCGAATAGCCGATGGTCGGGTCATCAGCGGATGCCAAGTTGGTATACAACCAGACCTTTCTGTCTTGGATCAAGCCGATCGCGAGGTTATGCCTAATGTTGAAGATAATGGCCTTAGCGCTGTTCGCATGCCGGGTAATTGACAGAAAAGACGAGCATACCCAGATAGCCACGCACCCGAAAGCACCATATACCCAGCGTTTGCTGCGCATCACCCATGCAAGCAGCACGGCAAGTATGAACAAGTAAACCAGCAACGTTTGCCACCAGGCCATCCAAAGCCCACCGATATTTGCCATCGGCAGTTGCTCTATGGTGAGCAGTATATTATTGGTCAACGAAATAAGCTGCTCCAATACCTTACCTGTCCAGGCTGACAATTGGCCGGATGGCAGGATCAATAGCGCAAAGCCCAGGTACATAATCCCAGTTGCAGGCAAAACGATAAGCAGATTAGCAAGAAGGAAGTAAAGCGGAAACTGGTGAAAATGATAAGCCGCCAGCGGGCCCGCCCCGACCTGCGCAGCAATTGACATCCAAGCATAGTCGCAAATTGGCCTGGCAAAACGGTTGCTTACGAGGAAAACCTGCTGGAGAACCGGAAGCAGAGAAACAATACCCAACACCGCGAGATACGAAAGCTGGAAACCGATGGCCGCGATGAATTTGGGATTATATAAAAGCAGAAAAAATGCTGAAGCGGCAATGCTGTTATAAATCCGGTTTTTTCTGTCAAAATTAGCCGCCGCCAGCACAAAACTGATCATAATGGACGCCCGCAATACCGATGGAGAAAAACCAGTCAGCAACGCATAACTCCATATGCCTGTTAACAAAACCGCAAACTTGGCAACCCTTAGTCTTTTACTGCGGTCCGTCCACCAAAACAACTTAGATAACAACCAAAACACAATAACTACATGCATACCCGACACGCTGAGCACATGAATGGTTCCCGTGTTGGAAAACGCCTGCATCAACGTGTCGCTCAGGTCTGCACGATATCCCAATATTAATGTGCAGGCCACTGAGAAAGCATCCCTATCGGCTATATATTTCGAAAACTTCGCAACCATCCGCTGCCTTTCGGCTAACGCATAAGCGATAAGTCGGTTGCCTTTTCCCTTACCCAGGCGTTGTAGCTGATCAGCCCGCAAATAAGCTTGATGCCACATATTTCTATTTGCGAGATAACCCCTGTAGTTCATTTCATTGGGATTGTAAGGCGGCGGTACTTCCCGGTATTCCGAAGGGAGTATCAATTCGTCGCCATATCGGAACGATTGTGTCAGCGCGGTATCGCCTATGTCGACCGTCAACATCAGCTTTCCTGTGGCGGCCTCGAAGCTGGCTTGACGGTACACTTTGGTAACCACAAAGGGAAACCGCGCGCGGGTGCCCCGCTCGACAGGTTCATCGGCCACATAGCCGGCCAATGCATCTGCTTGGCTATTGCTGAAATGAGCGCGGTTTATTTCCGGATGGGGTTGCCATGTTGAAATCCAGCCTAAAGCATACAGGATAAAAAACACAGCAAAACCCAACACGCTGTAATATCCGTATTTCTGCAGTCTAGTATACCAGGCGATTGCCACAAAAGCAATCATTGCAACGATCAGGATGCACCATGCGACGGTATGCCACGATTGCTCGGGCGTGAGCAAGTAACCCGTGCCTATCCCCGCCAACAGTGCCATCAGGAAACGCACGAAAGGCGTATGGCCCTGATGGTTGAGGCGGAACGGGTTTGTTGCTGTATTGCTTGCCATATAAATAATTGAACAGCCAGAATCAGGTTACCGACTAATCTAACCTGCGGACACGTCGCCTGGATGCCAAGTTAAAATTGACACCGCAACAGTACATTGACGTCCGAACGCCTACTGCCGGTTATCGCATCGAGGCCGCTACCGATCTGATCAATACCGCGATACATAAACGCCGCATAACGGAACCATATATCCATTTTACGCGCAATTCGACACCGTATGTTGAGGTAGGTGCGGATGCCATCGTTGTGATATACTGAAAAAGAATTTGCATACAGCACATTGTTTTCGTAAGCGTATATCCTCGAGTTATATCCGGGGATTCCGAATAAGGCGAAACGCATATTGCCACTGAACCGGCTGCCCATCGGTTTATAAATCACATCCTGATACATCATCCACCCCATTTCGGCGGCAACACCCTCTTTTTGATATTGAGCGTATTCCAAACGGCTTCGCAGGCTCCATGCCGCGTTCAATGTATACTGCCCACTTATGCGCAGTTGCTGCCGCAAGACACCTGCGACGGTTTGCTCGGGCAATCCCAGGGCTGCATTTTCCTGACGTTGCCTATAGCGATAGCGAACAGATACGTTGGCCTTTTTATACCATATATAGGTAAACTGCGTAAGCAGGTCGACGCCATGCGACGGACCATCTACGCGGTATCTCAGCCAGGGAAAACGGAAGAAGTCGGCATAAGCCGTCCATTCTATTTTCCTATTCGGGTGATACATCAAACCCGAGTAAAAACCGCGCTCATTGGCAGCGGTGCTGCCTTCAGCAAGCCCCTGATTGAAGAACGAATGGTAGTCGCGCTGGTAATTGCGGTAATGCAACGCCAATGATAGGTGGGGGTGCAGGCTGGCGATCAACCCGTTGGCGAAGGCAAAACCGCTGCCAATACTATGAGCAGTCTCGCCAAATACGTGCAGCCCGCGCCACGAATGCTTATAATACAAGCTTGTGTTCCAAAGACTGCGTCCCCGGAACGCATATCGGTTGCGCAGCAAATCTTGCGGCTGGACGGTTGCATCAAAACCCGTATGATAGGTCGTCGTTCCCACCTGCAGCCGTCCGGCCCGGTACTGCACATTCAATCCGTATACGTGTTGCTGCAAAGCGCCGCGATTTGCTACTTCCGTTGGCGTGCGGTGCAGCCCGGTTTGATTAATGGTGCCTACGACAGCTTCCCCCGCTGCGGTATAAGACACCGATCCGTCAAGGCGGCGCCACGAAAGGAAAGGCGTTACCGCCAGGCGCCCCAGTGCAACGGTGGCTGCAGCCCCGCGCAGAAACATCACTTCGCTGGATGAGGTATAGGGACGCAAACCTGTTGCCTGTCTTGCCAAATTTTGCAGACTTGAGCTTTTGCCAAAACTCATACCGCCCCACATGGCCAGACCCTGCCCGAATTGCAGCGCATAATCGCCCACCACCATATCCCTGAGCCTGCCCTGGTCGTGTATATGGACGCTCCCGGAATAAAAATCAAAGCCGTACCGCTGGGCACCGCTAAAGAATGCTTCCCCGGCATCCTTCTTCATATTAAGCGCTATCCTCAGGTCACGGCCAAAGTGATACCGGTAGCGCGTCAGTACTTGGTCAGGGCTGCCGAGATACCGGGAGCGGGAAGTATCTTCGATAGCATACCCCCTACGCTGTTGCAACGTGCGGCCATACCTGACCGACAAATCATGCTTGCCCTCATTCAATAGCTGCTTCGCCCCGGTATTTGCCAACGACCTTGGAAGGACCACCGTTACATAGGGTGTGAGCATGCGAAGCAATTCGACATCGAGCCCCTCAATGGCCTGAAGCTCATACACCGAAGCAAACTTCCCCGATCGTTCGCGGTGCGCTATTAAGTTGTCGATAAACAGCTGCGGTATGAACCGCAAGTCCTGCATTTCGCTACCATCCGTACGGTTTAGATCGATGGGGTTGTTCCGGTAAAATTCCATCTGCTCCTGCAGCTCGGAAAGGTCAACATCCTCCGCCAAGTCCTCGGCCGAAAGTTCGACCAGACGTTCAATAAGCAAGTCTTCCTCGGTCTGCGCCCATACGCTGGACAACCAAAGGAAGCCACTTAACAATGCAATATACCGATAGCGGTTAAAAGGCATAACATAGACCGATTTGAGGCGAAGTGCCTAGCCTAGAATGGAAGCTCGCTGCGGTGTTGAACGTCAAACGCTGCCAGTGAAAACCAAAACCGGCGTGCCGCTCCATGGGATTGACGGATAATCCGCCGCGTAAATGCAATACCTCACCCAAGCGGTACTCGATACCCAGATGCCCGCCCAGCGAGCCAACGGCACGGTACACAACGTCGGCAGAAACCAGTACCGCAACCAGCGGATAGCTAACACCAATCCGCAAATAAGCAGGGATGGTGCCATAAGCATCAGATCCATAATCTGCCTTGCCGACATTGGCATATTGCAGTCCGACAATCGCACCTTCACCAAACAGATATTGCATGCCGACATCCACGGACAAGGCAGAAGTGCTCAGGTAATTCGGCACATAAAGTTGGTGAAAACTTGCAGACATGCCGAGGATGAAATACGGGGCGAGCTGCTTTGCAAAGGAAAACCCTGCTTTGATATCATCAAAGGCACCTTTTAACCCATATTGGCGGACCGCCAATCCGAACGTTCCCAAACGAGTAGGAACACCCAGCATCGCAGATTGTGTGGTAATATCGGTAGCGAAAAAATGATGTTGGTAGTCAAGGCTGACTGTCGGGCGCTCCAACGCGGACAAGCCTGCAGGATTGACCGCCAGGCTGTAAATCCCCTGAAGGGCGGCGCCCGTATTACCCATGGCTTGAAATCTCGGACCTAGGTAGGTTTGGGCGATGCTTTCATAGGAGATCAGGAGGAGTATGAGACACCTTCCAACCATGGAGGTGAATATATCTCAAAAAAAACAGAGTTGAAAATGAAAAGTCGAAATTTAACTTTCGACTTTTCATTTTCAACTACTAATTATCGAGCATATACTACTAGACTAAACCCGATAGTATTCTTCCCACCCTTTCCTCGGCGGAGTACCTACCAACAGTTTGTTGGCCAATGGGTTATTTGTTATTGTCTTGGTTTCCCGGTCGAATACCAGCTTGGTCTTTAGCTGCTGTGACAGGACACCGAGGCAAAAAACCTGACTGAGTGGACCGGAGATTTCAAAAGGTGATCGCGTTCTTTCCTCACCTTTGCATGCTTTGAGGAAGTTGGCGAAGTGATTGGAAGGACTGGCAGGAACTTCCGGCAGCTGTGACGCCATATCTTTGGCTTTCTGCTCCGGAATGATGGAAAGCGTACTTCCGTGCGACCCTCCCTTGAAGGTCAGTTCCTTGCTATAGATGATTTTGCCAGGATTCAGCTTCACCGGTTCGATATCACCGGTGCTCGGCGGCGGGATATTCGGATCCAATCCTGAAACACCATAGCCTTCCGGGATTGGTGGAAGATTGTCCAATCCGTCGTACCAAGTGATGTCAAGCGCAGGCATCTGCCTCCGTTTGGGAAATCTAAAAACAATTGTTGACGACATGGGGAAGAAAAACGGATTATGTCCGGTCGCCTTAACGCATTCCACTTCGTAGGGCAACCCCAGGTCAAGAAACTCGTGTGCCGTATCAATGATGTGCGCTCCCCAATCGCCAAGTGCGCCCATACCGAAATCGTACCAGCAACGCCACTGTCCGTTAATAAAATCTTTATTGTAATCGTGCTCCTCCGCGATCGCCATGTGCCACAACTCCCAATCCAGTGTTTTCGGTACTCGCTCAGCCGGGGGATAACTGCTCATATTTGGGTCCCAGCCATGCCAACGACGTGGAGAATTCATATGCGCTGTAATGGCGGTAACATCCTTGATGATACCTGCTTCCACCCAGGTTTTAAACTGAAAATAATTAGCTTCGGAATGCCCTTGGTTGCCCATCTGGGTGACCACCTTATTGTATTTCTTGGCAGCCTCCATCAATAATTCGCTCTCCTGGAACGTACGCGACAATGGTTTTTCGACATACACGTGTTTGCCAAGTGCCATTGCGTGCATTGTTATTGGAAAGTGCGAATGGTCTGGCACACCGATAGCGACCGCGTCAATTTGGTTCGCCATTTTATCGAACATCTTTCTAAAATCCTGGAAACGCGGCACATTCGGGAATTTTTTGATCGTTGCTGTGGTATGGGATGCACCCATATCGACATCGCAGAGCGCCACAATATTGCATAATCCGGTTGCGTAGAGATCGTCAATGATCTGTGCGCCCCGGTTACCGATCCCAATACAGGCCAGATTTACCCGCTCGTTGGCAGCAGCGAACCTTGGCTTGGCTAATAGCACACTTGGCGCAACTGCCGCAGCCGCAGAGGCTAACATCGCCCGTTGGAGAAATTTTCTTCTTGAATATTCGTGTTTTTTCATTATAATTGATTTATTGAATTAAAAACTTCTTGGCTACTGATTATACGGATGCATCCAGCACACCCTTGAAGTAACCTACCGATTCGGCCAGGCCGGGCAATGGATCCTTCATGTCTTTTTCAAACTCCAAACTGCATTTTCCGTCGTAGCCAATCTTCCGCAGGGCATTTACAAAGTTAGGAATATCAATGACACCGCGCCCCAATTCACACGTCGTTCCTTCTTTCGCGACGGCAGTGACATTTTTTAGATGGATATCAAAAATCCGCTTGTGATATCGGGCTAGATCCCGGATTGGATCGTGACCATCACGCATGTTGTGTCCCATATCGAAACAAAGTCCCACACGGTGATCAAGGTCCTTTACCAAGTCAAAGACACTGGTTGCGTTTGGATACAGCTTATCCTCAGGTCCATGGTTGTGAATGGCATATCGGATATCATATTCTGCGGTTTTATCCGAAATATAAGGCAAATCTTCCTTATTAGGTATACCCACAATCAATTTAACGCCGACACGTTTGGCATATTCAAACGCATTATCGATTTCAGTCTTGGATTTCGTCATGTAAATCGGCCCCACAGCATAACCGGTGACGCCAGATTGAGCTAATTTTTCATGGAAGGCCCTGATTTCACTATCGCTGCTTTTAAATGGCAGGTGAAAATCCTTGATGCACAAATAATGCACATTCAACCGTTTCATCATCGCTAAGGACTCGTCGAGGCTGAAGTGCACAAAGCTGTAACCTGCGACACCGAGTTCAAACTTGTCTTGCGATTGTTTGCCTCGACCGCGACGGCGAGGGTGCGCAAGGGCAACGGATGACCCCAGTATGGTAGCGGCCGATGCGCTCAACAATGCTTTTTGAATAAATGCTCTTCTTGTTTTCATCAATCTGTTATCTATCGTGTTTCATCAATCAATAATCGGCCCGGAATTCTTCCTCGTGTTCTGCCTTCGCTCCTTGAATCTTGGTGCCGATTTAGTATCTTAGCCAAATGGGCCACAAACGAGCTACCATCAAGGATATTGCATCGGAACTGAAACTCTCTCCATCCACCGTTTCGAAGGCGCTGAGAGATCACCCAAATATAGGTGTGGTCACTAAAGAACGTGTCAAAAGGCTTGCCAAGCAACTCCATTTCGTTCCCAACCAAACGGCAATCCGTTTTAAACAGCAGCGATCATTCACGCTGGGCATACTGATACCGAGCATGCTTGACCATTTTTACGTGGCTGCAGTGGAAGGCTTTGAGAAGTTCGCCTATGATAACGGCTACAATGTTCTAATCGGCCAGAGTCATGAGAGCCTTCAACGGGAAAAAGAACTCTTACTCACCATGCAAAGTAACCGAGTAGACGGGTTAATCATAGCCATATCCCGTGAGACGGTCGACACCACACACATCAACGAGTTCGTGCGATCAGGTATACCCATCGTATACTTTATGCGGAAGCCCATTAATGAGGAATATCATTGCGTTTGCAGCGACGTATATGCCGGTGCCATTGATGCCATTGCGTACTTCGTTTCGCTAGGTCATAAGCGGATTGGCTTCATCAATGCGTCTTCTTTTTGGACTACCAGCCGTGACCGCTTTCTTGGCTATCGTGATGGCTTGATTCAGCACGGCATTCCGTTTGATAAATCGCTCGTTCAGGAAAGCGACTTCACCCAAGAAAGCAATTTCCACGCCATGCGCCGACTGATGCAGCTCAACACCCCGCCGACGGCCATCCTTTCTTTTAAGGATCAGGTCATGCTGGATGCGCTGAGCTGTCTACGGCGGGAATTTCCGTCAAAAGCCGACTCTATCGCGCTTATCGGCTACGGCGCCAATCCGATGATCCAATATCTAGAGCGGCCACCTCTCGCTTCACTCAAAGAACAACCCTATGAAATTGGGCAAAAATCAGGTTTACTTTTGCTGGACCTTGTAAATCACCCACGGACTGACTATGAGCCCCAGCTTGTTAAACTGCCTTGTAAATTACAGGTTTTCTCCACGCTTAAGCAAAGGTAAAGAAAGCCCTTTTCCATTTTATTCTCGAGCGCTAATCTTTCCAGACGAGGGCTGTGCAAGCCACGAAAAACACGATCTTTTACGCTTTTCAATCGGTGTACCTGATTTTAAGCTATCACTGCTCAAGTCGTCAAGATAACCGGGACAAAATCATCCGCTGTCCTTTGATTAGCGCCAGGTCGGCATCCAGCTCTCCTGCGATCGGCACATCAATTATTTGCAGTGCTTTCTTGTACAAGGCGCGGTGCATTGATCCAGCAATCAAGTAGACCGGTACTGCCGGCGTGATGTGCTGTAACTCCGAACCGATCAAAATACCGCTCAAATAATAGAAATTATGGGTTTTGGGAATCTGTCTGAGCAATTCGTTAGTTCTTACCTTAAAAGCGGCTTTGAGCATTCCGGATGTACGGCTGGCTTCGACTCCCTCGCTAAACCATCGCTGGGCTTCTGCGTCACCAAAATTCGCGCCAGCTTCTACCGAGGTCGACAGCACGCTATGGGTCGAAAGCAGGTCGAAGAATTCACCTGTCATGTAGGTCGCTAACTCGACCGCCTGGCGCCTTATCACGATGATATGTTTAGGATGCGTACCCGGAAGAATCAGGAGCTGTTTATCGCTATTCTCCGTCACGATCGCCGAACATCCCAATACTTTGGTTTCCTCTCCCCGCATGACATCGTGATCAGTACGTGCACCGGATACCATAAAAATCGGGTTGCTGACATCCAAGTTAGGTAATGCCTCGACGATCAAATCGCTGCCATCGAGATCAAAAGGGAGTGATTTGTAGGGGAGTTCAACCATGCCCATTGACGACGAGGCCATTCCTGAGAGCACAATGGGGATATCATCCAGTGCAATCCCAGCCCTTTGGCTAAGCTCATCCAGCCGTTGCTTTAAAACAGCTGTATAGCATGCCCGGCGCGACAGCGAACCCTCAGGCTGCAGCAGCCATTGACGGTGCGTGTCAGCAATCCCGGATTCGTGGGTTGTCTCGGCCAGCACACGGAGGTTATCCGCGTTGATCAGCCGCAGCCTGAACGTGCTTGTCCCCCAGTCGCAACTTAGAAATTTTTCCATCGCTCACCATTCTGCTATACTACCGTCTACATGCCGCCAAACGGGATTTTGCCATTGATGGCCTACAGCAGCCATCTTCCGAACGTACGCTTCGTTGATTTCGATGCCCAATCCCGGTTTTTCCGGAATATTGACGTACCCGTCCTTGTATTCAAACACAGTCTTGTCAACCAAGTAATCCAACAGATCGCTTCCTTGGTTATAATGGATGCCGAGGCTTTGCTCCTGTATAAACGCGTTATGGCAGGTAGCATCGACCTGCAGGCATGCGGCCAACGCGATCGGACCAAGCGGGCAATGTGGCGCAGCTGCCACATCAAACGCTTCAGCCATGGAAATGATTTTCTTACATTCGGTGATTCCGCCTGCATGAGACACATCCGGCTGGATGATATCGGCATAGCCTGCGCACAACAACGCTTTGAACTGCCATTTTGAAAACATCCGTTCACCGGTGGCGATAGGAATAGCTACATGATTGGCGATCTCCCTTAGCGCTTCGTTGTTTTCCGGTAGCACCGGTTCT
The DNA here is from genome assembly GCF_042646065.1 of Parapedobacter deserti. Taxonomy (NCBI): domain Bacteria; kingdom Pseudomonadati; phylum Bacteroidota; class Sphingobacteriia; order Sphingobacteriales; family Sphingobacteriaceae; genus Parapedobacter; species Parapedobacter deserti. Next base: position 297,240 of record NZ_JBHRTA010000030.1, on the reverse strand, counting down.
TCGATAAACATCGGCCGATAGGGCTCGAGCTCCTTAGCGAGTATTTTGGCCATGGGTTTATGTACCCGTCCATGGAAATCGACGCCGATGCCGAAGTCTGCACCCACGGCTTCCCTGACGGCCGCCATGCGTTTCACAGCTTCATCTATTTTGCTGTAACTGTCAACGTATTGCAGCTCCTCCGTAGCATTCATCTTGACTGCGAGAAATCCATTTTCTGCCATGCGTTTGGCCGCTAATCCCACTTCCGCCGGACGATCCCCTCCGATCCACGAATAGACCTTCATCTTATCTCGTGCCTTACCGCCCAGCAGTTGATGGATCGGCGCCTGGTAGTATTTGCCTTTTATATCCCATAATGCCTGGTCGACGCCGGCAATTGCGCTCATCAAAATGGGACCTCCGCGATAAAATCCGGCTCGGTACATCACGTTCCAATGATCTTCTATCGCCATCGGATCTTTGCCCACCAAGTAAGTCATCAGCTCATCGACCGCCCTTTTCACCGTCGCTGCCTTACCTTCGATTACTGGCTCGCCCCAGCCGGTGATCCCCTCATCCGTTTCAATTTTCAGGAATAGCCAACGTGGCGGAACCTGGAATAGGTCGTAGGATTTAATTTTCATCTGTATAAATCTGTTTTTGTCGGTGATGAAGCTTGTTCGCCTGTTGCAAATGGCTCATTAATCGGCAATAGCCGCAACGAAGTCACGGGCCTTATCGGTCAATTGCTGTAAGTATCCTGCCGTGATAGGTTGCGCTGTATCGACCAATGTGCTGCCTACGCCAAAAGCAACGGCGCCTGCCTGTTTAAAGCCGTTGATGTTCTGCGGTGTAAGCCCCCCTGAAGGCAGCAGTGGTATCTGCGGAAACGGCCCGCTTATAGCCCTGATATAAGCCGGTGAGGTAGCAGGAAACACTTTTACGATATCCGCTCCATGCTTATATGCACTATAAATTTCCGTAGGCGTGAACGCCCCCGGAATACTGACCGCACCTGCGTCTTTGGTCGCTTTAATGACGTCTGCGTCCACTACCGGAGAAAGGATGAACCGTGCACCCGCCGCCACGGTAGCTTTTACCGTCTGGGTATCCAATACCGTTCCGGCACCGATAACCATCCGTTCGCCCATGATCTCGGACAATCGCCGAATGGCTGCCAGCGGCTCTTGCGAATTCATCGTTACCTCCAGCACCTGTATGCCGCCTACATACAACGCTTCGGCAACTTCCACCACATGGTCGGGGTGAAGTCCCCTGATGATCGCGATAATCGGATATTCTTTGATCTTTGATAACGTTGACATAATGGCAAATGTAAAAAAAACATACTGTTTTTGGCTCACATCCTTAAGTTAACTGGCCTGCCGGGTACATCGTCATTGCACCTTGTCGTGTATTGCCATGTAAAATGTCATGAATGTACCACATCCGTGTGTGCAGCTTATGTTATTTTTGCAGCCGACATCACAGCATTATATATGGCGAACGAGCAGACTACCAGTACGGCAGCGCAATTACCGAATCCTCCCAAGCAGTCCCTATGGGCAGCCTTGAAAGACGCCATTCGGGGCACTGAGGCAGATTATACAAAAATCCCGTTGAGGAAAGCCATTTTTTTGCTTTCCGTGCCCATGATTCTGGAGTTGGTGATGGAGTCTACCTTCGCCGTGGCGGACATATACTTTGTTGCCAAATTGGGTGCTTCAGCCATATCGGCTGTCGGCCTTACGGAAACGTATTTGTATCTCTTGTACTCCGTTGCCATGGGACTATCCACAGCAGTGACCGCCATTGTGGCGCGGCGTATCGGGGAGAAAGATAAAGAAGCGGCTGGCATCACTGCGATACAGGCCGTGTTTATCGCCGTGCTGGCATCACTTCCCTTTGCCGTCGTGGGTATTTATTTCGCCAAAGACCTACTGGCGCTGATGGGTGCCGATGCCTGGGCCATTGAACATGGGTATCGGTATACCCAATGGATGCTTGGCGGAAATGTCGTAATCGTGTTACTTTTCCTTCTGAATGCCGTCTTCCGCGGAGCCGGGGATGCGGCCATCGCCATGCGGGTACTCTGGATTGCCAATGGACTCAACATCTTGCTCGACCCACTGCTGATTTTCGGATGGGGCCCCATCCCGGCGTTGGGCATTGAGGGCGCCGCTATTGCTACCAATATTGGCAGAGCGGCCGGCGTGCTGATCCAATGCTGGACCCTCTTCCGTGGTGGGAAACATATCCGTGTCATGCGTAAACACCTCTATCTCCACGCCAAAACCCTGGGCAGTATTCTCCGTACCTCCATCGGCGGTATTGGCCAGATGTTAGTCATGATGACCTCTTGGATATTCCTGATGCGTATCCTGGCCGACGTCGGAAGCGAGGCCGTTGCCGGGGCTACAGTTGCCATGCGTATCATGATGTTTACGATGATGCCCGCTTGGGGTTTATCCAATGCTGCAGCGGCCCTGGTAGGGCAAAACCTCGGTGCCGGACACCCTGAACGTGCGGAATCAAGTGTATGGAAAATCGGGTTTTACAACATGATCTTCCTCGTTGGCGTTTCGTTTATCTATTTCTTTTACAACGAGTCGTTGATGCGCATGTTTACGCAGGAAGCCCAAGTGGTTGCCATTGGTGCCGAATGGCTGCGCATCCTCTCCTATTCCTTTTTTGTATACGGCTGGTGGATGGTGTCTGTGCAGGCGTTCAACGGTGCCGGGGATACCCGTACACCGACGAAGATCAACCTGGTATTTTTCTGGCTGATCCAGATTCCACTCTCATATTTTCTGGCCATCACGCTGGGGTGGCAGCATTCCGGCGTATTCTGGGGCGTGTTCATTTCGGAAACCGCCGTTGGTATATTTTCACTATGGTTGTTCAGCAAAGGGCGTTGGAAAACTTTCGACGTATAAACGCTACAACTATCTGATTAGTCCTTTCCGAACAACACGAACAGCTCCTGTTGAGTGAATGGTTTTGTCCGGTCGCCAAACTCCGAGCGGACTTTGCCCAGATCTTCCGGCAACACTTCATCGTCCGCATTATTTCCCCAAGCATTGCGGATATAACTCAGCAATTCGGCAAGGTCTTCATCCCCGATGGCTGTATTATGCGCGATACCGGGCATCTCGCCACTTACATCGGGAGCTTTATACGTGCGTCCTGCGACATCTACGGGCCCAGTGAGTCCGTACAACACCAAAGCAACCAGCCGCTCTTTGTTACCTTGTACCCACTCTGATCCGGCAAGTGGCGGGGCGACGGATGCGACACCTTCTCCGTTTTCGCCATGGCAGGGCTGGCAAGCCGTCCGGAACAATGTCATGCCCTCGGGATATTTTCTAGCTAACGAGGCCTGATTACCGCCCGCGGCTTTGCCCCGGATCTGATCGATCACAGATGATATACGCCGGTATAGGACGGCAGATGTATCCTGTAATTGTATAGCGGCTTTTCGCAAGAACTGCTCTTCATATCCTGCTAAGCCACTGATCGCCGCGTCGGCGACGTACGGGTTGTCTGGATGGTCAAGGGCCCATCTTTCAAGGACAGGCGCGGCTGTCGCGCGATCGGCTGACGCCAGCGACGCCAGGGCCAATGTGGCGTAAGGTGCAAGCAGGGTATCAGTCGGTGCCAGGTGGGCTTCCATTAGCGCTATCAGCTGCCCAGCAGCATTCCCGCCCAATGACGTTAGCGCAACCAATGCCTGCGATCGGACTTCCCAACGGTCGTGATTCAGCGCCGCCCGGATATCAGCCACCGTCAACTCACCCAACCCTTCTATTGTCCACAGGGCATGGATGACCTGCAGGGGGCTATGTTTGCCAATAAGGACGCTACGCAGTCCTGTTAAAGCATCCTTTTGACGGCGGTCTATCAATGCATGCTGCGCTTGATCCCGGACCCAGCCGTTGGGATGCCCCAACAGCGCGATTAATGAATCCGTCCGTTCGGGAATCGTCACCCTGTCGCGCGCGGCGGATTTGGGGAACACCCGGTAGATCCTGCCCATTCCCAGTGGCCGGGTCAGTCCACGCGCTTCAATTTCGTCTTTAAGATAAGGTGTGAGATAGGTGCTATGCTGGATGATACCGCGATACATGTCGATGACGTAAAGGGATCCGTCGGGCCCATCAAAAAGGTTTACCGGCCTAAACCGTTCGTCGCTGCTGGCGAGAAATTCCCTGCCTTGATAGGCTTGCTTGCCCGTTGTCCGATAGCCCGCAGTATCCAACACATTCCGCTTAATCAGGTTGGCCGACGGTTCGGCTACAAAAGCATTTAAGCCTTTGATGACTCCGCCGCGGTAGACCAATGGGCCACACGCCGCAGTAAAGTTAACCAAGCGACCGGTGCTGTCAAGCACCCCTTCCATGTACCCGCGATTTACACCAGGAGTAGGGTGAATGGGGTAAACACGCTTATCGGCCACGATGGTAACCCCATAGCCCGCTACCTTGCGCTGATTCGCGTTGCCGGCGCCGAGACCCGGTGGAAAATAGTCCCCCCAAAGGTTGCTGGAATTATCATTGTAATAAAGCCGCCCCCAATCATCCTGGCTGATGCCCCACTGTCCGCGGAAGTGCGTTTTTTCTTTTGCCCATGTCCCATCCTGAAACCTGCGGTACCGCCAATCGTATTTGGCACTGTATATCCAGTTGTCCAGGCCTCTTAAAAGCCCGTTCGGTTGGTGCTCCACATTCCCGCCGTCGGCATAGGCACTGTCTACCAATTGCTTGTTTTGCGGCCGGTCATCGACTATTTCATAATACCACAGGTTGGGCGGCTCGGCTACCAATATCCCGCCACCGATCAGGCAGATGGCACGCGGCATGATTAGTGAATCCAAGAAGATCGTCCGCTTATCTGCTTTACCATTTCCGTTTTTGTCCTCAAGAATAACGATTTTGCCTACCGGCAGCTCTTCCCCTGAACCCAGCGTATCCGGCATATAACCCGTCATCTCGACCACCCACATCCGTCCTTGTCCGTCAAAGGCCATCGCCACCGGAGCAACGACCAGCGGCTCGGAAGCGACCAGCTCAACCTCGAACCCTTTTTCCACTTCCATCGCCTTCAACGAAGCTTCGGGAGATAACACCCCGTCGCGTTGTGGGCTTTGGCATTGGAGACCTAGCCAACAAACAATTATCAGGAACACTAGATTTTTATTTTCCACGCGCCAAATTTGGGAAAATAAGTGGAGACATCCTACGGTCGCACCGAAACCGGACGTTTTCCTTTCCGATAAATGTAGAGAAAAGTGTAGAGCAACAGTGCGGTACTGATCAACAAGCCACACAGATACGAGACCGCGTGCGGCATCGAAAAGCCTTCAGGTGCAATCAATAGGTAAGCCACGACCACGTTGGTCATAAACACTGCCGGCACCAAGGCGATCCAGTAATTTTTGCCTGCGCGGATCAGGTAAGCCGTAACGGTCCACAGCACCACAGTCGCCAGTGTCTGATTAGTCCACGCGAAGTAACGCCAGATGACCGCAAAATCCATCATACTGATGGTGTAGGCCACGGCAAACATCGGCAAAGCGAGTGCCAACCGGTTTCTGATCGCTTTTTGGCTGACCTTAAAAATATCAGCCAGCAGCAGCCGCGCGCTGCGAAACGCTGTATCCCCGGAGGTGACCGGTGCAACCACCACACCGATGATTGCGAGTAGACCACCCAATCGGCCCAACAAACCGGTACAGAGCTCATTCACCGCTATGGCCGCGTTGCCGGCGCGTTCATCCATAAACAGGTTTAATTCCCGGACACCGCCGAAGTAGCTCATGCTGATTGCGGCCCAGATCATGGCTACCACACCTTCGGTTACCATGGTGCCATAGAATACGCTCCTGCCCTGGCCTTCGTGGCGGAGACAACGAGCAATCAGCGGCGACTGGGTCGCGTGGAATCCTGAGATGGCACCGCAAGCCACCGTGACAAACAGCATCGGAAACACGGGAAATTTTTCGGGATGGATGTGCTGGTTGGTTGATAGGATCCCTGCCGACCACTCCGGCACCGGCAGCCCGCCATAGACCATCGCCACACCGAGCGCTACCGTCATGAGCAGGAACACACCGCCGAATATCGGATAGAATCGACCGATAACCTGATCGATCGGCAGCACCGTTGACAGTATATAATAAAAGAGGATGACGCACGACCAGACGGCAACAGACATCCCGCCTACGGTGAGATCAGCCAAGATCTGCGCCGGTCCCACAAAAAACACGGTGCCGACCATGATCAGCAGCACAAAGGTCAATACCCGCATCAACTGCATAAGTGGGGCACCTAAATACCGCCCGGTTATTTCGGTGAAGCTCTTTCCGCCGTGGCGGAGCGACAGCATGCCCGAAAAATAGTCGTGCACACCCCCGGCGATCAAAGTACCCAGCACGATCCAGATGAAAGCGACCGGCCCCCACATGGCCCCGGCCACCGCTCCGAAAATCGGTCCAAGTCCTGCGATGTTCAGAAATTGGATGAGAAACGACTTCCATCTTGGCAGCACGACATAATCTACGCCATCAGCGAGCTCAGTGGCGGGTGTAGGCCGCTCCCGGTCAATACCGAAAATCCGTTCACATAACTGTCCGTAAGTATAATAACCCAGTACCAGAATGCATACGCATACAAAAAAAGTAATCATTGGTTTTGAATTGGAAATCGGCACGACCTGTTACCATGGCACCAAAGGTATAAATCCTGTCCTTAATAACGGATGTCCATCCGGTATTATTTCTTCAGCACCTGTTGTTCGTTCAGGAGTTGCGCCTCCAGGTCAGCATAAGGCACATCCTGTACACCCACACCCTGCTCAATCGCCAAGGAAGCGGCCAACGCCGCGCTCTGTCCCAGGATCATAAACACCGGTTCCATGCGGATGCTGCCGAAGGCGATGTGCGAACTGGACACGCATACCGGCACCAATAGGTTTGTACATTCTTCCCTTTTTGGAACCAATGATCCATATGAGATCTGATAAGGCCCCTCCTTTGGGTGCACACCGATGTCGCCCTCGTTCTGCACGAAGCCGTCCGGTTTCACGTACCGCTGCACGTTGTGCGAGTCCAGCGTATAAGAGCCCATGCCAACCGGGTCACTGATTGTCCGCTCACTGAACGTATCATGCTCAGTCATCACATACTGCCCGACCATCCGCCGCGCCTCACGGATGTAGAGTTGATGCGGCCAGTGGCCGTTGTCGGTAAATTCGTCTTTGGCCAGCCCCCATTGGGCCATTTCCTCCCTAACTTCCTCCGGCACCTTCACGTCGTTGGCCAGAAAATACATCAGTCCTTTCTGGTAGTCTTCATGCGCCTTGATAATTTCCTTTCGCCTTTCGTAGCTGGCCTCGGGGTAGTCGTAGTTCATCCCGATGAAGTCTGTGCTGAACGGGCCATGGTTGTTGGTATCCGTCTTCTTGTTGGGTATCTCATCGAACTTCTCAAACGTCTCCCGCCAGCCGGAGGCGAATACCCGAGCCAGCAGCTCATAGTGTTCGGGGTTATAGTTATCCGGCTTCGGGAACACCACCCGGTTGTCCGGGTGATTGCTCAGGCACATGCGGAAGCAGTATGCCTGTACGCGATGGTCGCCTTCTCCATATTCACCCGGGTGTTCCGACGAAACGCCGTAAAGCAGACCGCTCGTGCTGTCGCCCGGCACCTTATATGGACTGATGTCGGCTGCGAACCAGTGCTTGTGGTGCAGCACGCCCACCTGCACGCCATTCCATTGCTCACCATACACGCTGTTGGCCTCACGCCCCACATGGTAACTGACTCCTGCCGCCGCCATCAGGTCGCCCTCATAGGTGGCGTCCAGGAACATCTTGCCCCGGTAGGTCTTACCGCTCAGCGTGGTGATGGACACGATGCGGCCGCCGGCCTTTTCCACCCCGTTCTCCCGGTCTAGCCACTCGTCCCGGTGCACCTGCAGGTCATATTCATCTACGTAATTTTCAAAGATCTGTTCGGCCACATGCGGCTCGAAAATCCACATCGTACGGGCGCTTCCATCGATAGCCGGTGTACCCTGCCCCCGGTTGCCGTAGTCCTCCCGCCGTTCCCACTGCCAAGCCGCGCTGTCGGCATAATGCCGGTAGACCCGATGATAGAAATCCCGTGAAAGCCCGCCGATCACTGACTTGTCTCCCGTGTCGGTGAAGCCCAGGCCGCCCGAGGACAGTCCGCCCAAGTGCCTGTCCGGAGACACGACGATGACCGACTTACCCGACTTCTTGGCCTGTACGGCCGCTATCACAGCCGCCGATGTGCCCCCATAGATTACGATGTCGGCCTCAATTGGTTTGTCGGCTGACGTACAGTTCACTTGGCTCAGCAAGAACAACGCACCTAAAAAAGAGAGAAATTTCATGGTTTACTATTAGTTTTTATTGTTGTTCGCTTGATCGCCGGCAGGCACAAACAATACCGCATTAGCCGCGACGACTCCATCGGCGCCTTTGGTAGTGAGCTCGACGAACACCTCGTCTGCACCTTCCGCCACGGTCAATTCACCGATCGGAACCCATGTGCTGGAAGTCTGGCCCTTGATTTCTACACCGGACAAATCTAATAATTTTTCCGAAACCCGGCGGCCATCGGCGATCGTGTAACTGAATCGTGGTGCACTTTCATCGGTTTTCGGAAAATAGGTATACAGCCGATAGCTGCCCGGATTCAGCTCGTTTGCGACAAACCTGGCGGTACTCAATCCTTCTTTGCCGTCGGCCTCCACATACGTGAGACCATATCCCTTGCTGCTGCCTTCCTTCCAACTGCCGGTAAACCGGACAGCGTCGGTGTCAGAACTGCTGATCAATACATCCGACTGCCGTCCGTCGGCCTTCGGATTAGCGGCCAGGATCGTCTTGATGTCCTTTACGGCTACGGCCTGTACAGGCACACCTTGATCGATGGCTAGGCAGGCGGCCACGGCAGCCGACTGTCCCAGCACCATGAATACCGGTTCCATGCGGATAGAACCGAAGGCAATGTGACTCGCCGACAGGCAGACCGGCACGAGCAGGTTGGTTGCTTCATTCCGTTTCGGAACGATCGCCCGATAGGATATCGGAAACGGCGGAAACCCACCTACCTCCACATTACCCTCGTTTTTAACCATGCCATTCACCACCAGCCGGTCGCAATTATGCGAATCCATCGTGTACGCGGCATAGCCCACTTCATCATCGACCACCTCCCGGCCCTGGCAATGGTGCTGGGTCATGACCAGTTCCCCCACCATCCGGCGCGCTTCCCTCACGTAAAGCTGCGGGCTCCAGTGGTTGTTATTCACATATTCGTCTTTCGGGTATCCCCACGTTTTCATTTCATCACGGATAAACTTCGGCACCGAGGGGTCGTTGCCGACAAAATACAGCAACCCCTTGGTATAGTCCTCGTGGGCTTTAATAATTTCCTGCCGGCGGTGGTAATGAGCCTCGGGATAGTCCCAGTTCATGCCAATCATGTCGGTCGAAAACCCATTCCGATTGTTAATATCCGTCTTGCCGTTAGGCATCAGGCTCCAGATAAATACATCGTTCAGCCCCTTCCAGGGCTGAATTTCCTTCTGCCGGCGCAGCAGCTCATACCGTGTGGAGTCATAGTTGTCGGGCCGCGTAATCGGAATGCGGTTTTCCGGTACGTTAGTCAAGGCAATCCGGTAGTTATAAGCTTGCACCTTTTCATCACCGGTGCCATCCGGCAGCAGTTCCCCGTCGCGGATTCCCCAAAGCAGGCCGCTGCTCGGATCGCCCCGCTTTACATACGGGTCGACCCCGTCCGGGAACTGGTGCCCTGTCATCAACTGCACACCGTTGAGCGTTTCGCCGTATACGCTATTGTCTTCCCGGCCTACGTGATAAGACACACCGGCCATAGCCAGCAGATCCCCTTCGTACGTACAGTCCATAAATACCTTCGCCTTCACCGCCATCGAGGGCTTGCCAAGTTCATCGACCGACTGCAGCCGGATCTCTTCGATATCCGTGCCGCGCTTTTTCACATCCAGCAGGGCTTGGCCATGGTGAAGGTCCGCATCGCAGTTTTGCATATATTGCCTGAAAATCTCTTCCGCCACTTTCGGCTCAAATATCCACTGCTCGAACGTCCCATAGTGCTCGCCGATCTTTCGATAGAAATCAAGGGCCAGCCCCCGTACCACGTATTTATTGCCGATATCGGTCTGGCCAAGGCCCCCCGAGCTCATGCCGCCCAGCAGCTGGCTGGGTTCGATCAAGATAACGGATTTGCCCGCCTTGGATGCCGTATATGCGGCCACCACACCGGCGGAGGTTCCGCCATAGATGCAGAGGTCGTAAGTAACCTTTTTGATCTGCGCCAAACAACAGGACGCCGCAGTAAAAACAGCCAGAACTGCATGGATCATTACGCTTTTTATCATGCTCATCGTAATTGGTTATTCATTATCATTAGTATTCCATTCATTTTTCAATGCCTCGCTGAGGTAATCAACCACATCCCGATAAGGCGGCTGTTCAGCCACATTACGGTTTTCATGCGGATCGGTTTCATGATCATAGAGCTCGTGGAAGACGTGTCCCGTCGATGGAATTCGCCATTCCACCAGCCGGTAACGGTCCGAGCGAATGCTCCGGCCCAGGACGTGCTCACCACCTACCTCCTTGGGGTATTGGCTAAACGCGAAACCTTTCGGCCAGGGTACCTCCGGATCATCCAGCAATGTCGCGAAGCTTGTTCCGCCCAGGGATGCCGGAGCATCCAGTCCGCAGAGCGCTGCCAGCGTGGGATAAACATCCACAAACTCGACCAATTCATCCCTGACCGAACCGGCCGCTTGCTGACCCGGCTTCGCCACGATGAGCGGTGCCCGCACGGAGGTTTCATAATTGGTATGTTTGGTAGCCCACATATTGTGTTCGCCAACCTGAAAACCGTGGTCGCCCAGCAGTACGATGATCGTCTTTTCGCGAAGTTTCAATCGGTCAAGTTCCCGCAGGATCATCCCGATCTGCGCATCGATATAGCTGATACAGGCCAGATACCCATGCAGCAATCGGCGCTGCTGCTCCTCCGGCAGGTCATCCGTACTACGCAGGTGCTTGTAATCCTCATATAGGCGGAGATCGGCATATTTCTGCAACGCGAAATCAGGCGCGTCCTTGGGCGCATACCGGTTGCCGGGAAGGATGATATCTGTCTCTTCGTACAGATCCCAATACTTCTTCGGGGCGATAAACGGCAGGTGGGGCTTATAAAAACCGACGGCCAGGAAAAACCGTTCGTCCTTCAGCTCGTTCAACGCCCGGACTGCCTGAACAGCTGTTTCTCCATCGGCCAAGGCACTGTCCGGAATCTCCGGAGCCTCAATGGCAAATCCCCGCGGGATGTTGCTATAGTCCATGCGATCACCGGCGGCAGCCATCTCATCCAGTTTCCGCTGGCGGAGTGCTTCGCCTTTGGGCCCATACACGGATTTTGTCGGCAGCCAGAGCGGGCGGCTCCAAGATGCCGGGTCATCCATGTTGCCAAATGCCCGTGGATCGCTCGGTATCAGATGATATATCTTGTAAAGCCCCTGGCTTTGCCAGCCGTTTCCTTTAAATAGCTGGGGCATTGTCACGGCATCCGGTAGATGCCGCCGGAAATGCGTAGTGAGATCATATACTTGGATATCATCTGGCCGCAGCCCCGTAAGCAAGGAGGCACGTGATGGATTACAGAGCGCGATCTGGCAGTAGGCACGGTTAAATACCGTGCCCGTAGATGCCAGTCTGTCGATATTAGGTGTCTGCACCACTGAATCGCCATAGCATCCCAACTGCGGGCGCAGGTCATCCACCATGATGAACAGCACGTTATACCGGTCTTTCCGCTGCTCAGCAGTGCCTGCTGTTTGTGCAGATACACCCGTGTGCCCACCTACCCAGCAAACGATAAACAATAACAGTCTATTAAACGCCATAACACTAATATCCCGGATTCTGGTCTTCTTGGCCAATCGCCGGATTATTGTTGATTTCGTTTTCAGGTATGGGCCAGAGCAGGCGTTCGTCGATAAGGTTCTTGCCCGCCGCCGCAAAAGCTTCCTTCGCCTTGCCGGTCCGTTTCAGGTCCCACCAACGCCGCCGTTCGATCAAAAATTCGTATGCGCGCTCCTGCAAAACGGCATCGGCAAACTCTTCCTCACCCATGCCCGTCGCGTAGTCTGCCGCCGACGGCACATGAGGGTCGTAGCCATAGGCTCGCCGCCGTACCATATTCAACCGTTCCAAGGCCAATGCAGAGGGACCTCCCTCCGCTCGGCAGGCGGCCTCGGCATAAAACAACAAGGCCTCAGCGTAGCGGTATATCGGCACACTGTAGGTCCGCAGTCCGCTGTTGTCGGTAATGAATTTTTTGAAGAGCACGGGCGTTGTAGCCGGTAGCGGCACCCATTCACCCGCGGCGTTTTGAGTATGGGTATATAAATTGAAGGGCTTGCGCAGATCGTTCTCATCCCATGCTTCGCCGATAAACGAATTCATATCGGGTACCCACGCGAAGTAACCCGTACTGCTGTAATTGTACGGAAAGTTATTCCCCATGTGCAAGTAATCGGTGATGATTGACTGCCTGGTTTCCGAATGGTGTACGGACATGATGTCTTCTGAACTCGTCGTCGCCGCGAAAATCCGGTAAAAATCGTCCGGCTCACGCACGTTGACCAGCTGGTATTTCCCGCTGGTGATCACCTCATCGGCCTTGGTAGCCGCCGCCTGCCAATCTCCAATGGTCAAGTACACATGCGCCAGCAGCATTTTAGCGGCCGACTTGGATGCCTGCCCCGTCCCACTGACCGTTTCAAGCAAGCCTTCCTCCGCGGCCAGGGCATCGGCAATGATGAGATCATAAACGTCGTTTTCGGGACGTCTGGGCGACTCCAGATCCGAAAGATCGGTACTTTCCTTGGTTTTTATGGGTACCGGACCAAATCCACGTACCAACTCAAAGTAGGCGAGTGCCCGGATAAAATGCGCTTCGGCCAGGATACGGGTACGCGCCCCCTCATTCATATCGGCAATCCGTGGCACGTTGTCCAAGACGGCATTCGCGCGGTTGATTCCACTGTACAGTCGCGACCACAGTGTGGATGCCCGCCCAATGTTTTGCTGATCCAGCAGCTGATGCATAATGGAAATCGATGCCTGAGATCCCCTTCCATTCAGGTAATCGCCATGCAACTCACTCAAAATATAATCTTCAATGTTAAAAAAATCAGGACCTAACGTATTGTATGCGCCGTTCAGCGCCCCCTGTGCATCGGCTTCGTTTTTATAGTAATTATTCCTTGCCACAAAATCCTTGGGAATTTCATCCAACATGTTCTGACAAGACGTGAAAAGAACCGTAACGACAACGATGGAAATTCGTATTGTTTTCATTTTCATCCGTTTATAATTTGTTAATGGTGATGAAGCTATCAGGTTATTCATTCCATTGTTTGGCTAAATAAATCATGATAATTTCATTGTTTTAAAGCGTTAATCTTAAACCAGCCGCATACACTTTCGCATTCGGATAGCCACTTTGGTCGTGTCCCATTTGGAGGCGATTCCCGACGCTCTGTGAATCGTCTCCCCGTGTATTCATTTCGGGATCCAGGCCGGTGTAGTTTGTGAACGTGAACAGGTTGGTTCCAGAAACGTAAAGGTGCAAGCCATTGCACCATGCCATGCCCAACCTCTTGACCGGAAGATCATAGCCGAGGCTAATATTTTTCACCCGCAGGTAACTGCCGTCTTCAATAAAGCGGTCAGAAATGTCTACGCCCGTCGCTGCGCTGATTTTCGGATACTTGGCGTTGGGGTCCGGATTCTCGACGGTCCAATAATTACCAATGATGTCCCTGAACTGGTTACTGCCGCGCTGGAAGGAATTCAGATGCGTACCGTTGGTTGCATTGAAAATCTGATTGCCTTGAACGCCTTCGAGAAAAACATTCAGGTTGAACCCTTTGTATGACAGTGTTGAATTGAAGCTGTATATCCAATCGGGGTGCGGATTACCCAAGATTACCCGGTCCTGCGCATTGACTACCCCGTCCCCATTCGTATCCTTGTACTTGATAAGGCCGTTTTCATTTAAACCGTCTTCCAGATAGCCAAATAGCGCACCAAGCGGCTCGCCCTCGCGGGCAATGTTCGTGCTGGACCATACAGCTGCCTGGCCGGCGCTGTAGATATCACTTCCGCCGGCAAGCTTTACCACCTCATTCCGGTTGGAAGACACCATCGCCGCCACATTCCACTTCCATTCTCCGGTGAGGACATCCCCATTCACGCCTACCTCAACCCCCTGATTTTTGATCTCTCCGACATTCTGGAACATGGAACCGAAACCTACGGAAGGCGGCAGGGGGACCGAAGCCAACAGGTCGGTGGTATATTTCCAGTAGTAATCGATCGTAAAGTTCAACCGGCTGTTCCAAACCCCGATATCGACACCTACATCGGTCTGCGCCGTAGTCTCCCACCTGAGATCATCGTTGGATATACCGGCCGGGCTATACCCCACTACCTCTTCACGGTTGCCGTAAATGGTCCGATAGGCGGCCAACCGGTCCAGTGACTGGTAGGGGCTGAGCGCGGTATTGCCGGTTCTTCCATAACTTGCCCGCAGTTTCAGGTCGTTGATGAACGTCACATCCTGCATAAAAGCCTCTTCAGATAGCCTCCAGGCAACGGCTGCCGAAGGGAATACTGCCCATTTATTATTGCTGCCAAAACGAGAGGAACCGTCGGCCCGCACACTGGCGGTCAATAGGTACTTACCGGCATAGCCGTAGTTGACGCGGGCCAGCCATGAGGCGAGCACCCATTCGGAGATATTGGACCCCGGCGGGTTGATGGTCTCCGCCGCAGATAGATCGTAGTTTTCAGTAGTATTGCCAGGAAGACCGCTGACTTCCGCCTGGAAGGCCCGGTTCATGTCGGTTTGGTAGGTATAACCGCCGAGCAGGGTCAGGCTATGGATGTCATTGAAATCCTTGGTATACGTCAGCGTGTTTTCATTCAGAAAGGAGCTGCTATACGCGCTACGCTGGCGGGCATATCCGCGGTCCGTCTCAAAGATAATAGGCTGGAACTGGTCATCAAGCGAATTATTGTATTCCAGACCCACCAGAGACCGGAACACAAGGCCATCGGCAAGCGTGATGTCCAAACCCGTGTTGCCAATGACGGAGTTGGCAAGTGTCCGGGTCTGATTTCGTGCAAAAATCAATGGATTGCGCATGTCAGACGAACCGAAACTATAGATCCGCTCGATCTGGGTCGGCAATCCGTTTTCATCATATACCGATAATGTGGGCGGTGCGGATGCCGCCGCGGATAAAACGGACGTACCGCGGTACCCGTTATTGACCGGTACCGTACGGAACTCCCGGCGTGACAAGTTCAGGTTCACATTAAAGCGCAGCCAATCTTTGATATCGTGCCCTAAATTCACCCGGGCTGAGCCACGCTTCACACCGGTATTGATGATGATCCCGTCCTGGTCGTAGTAATTTCCAGAAACCGAATATTGCGTCTTTTCCGCCCCCCCGGAAAAGGTGATCGTATGGTCCTGTATAGGCGCAGCTTGTAACACCACGTCCTGCCAGTCCGTTCCTGGGTTTACCACCTCATCGATGTTGAAAAACGGCTGTTGCCCCCCGTTCCGCAGCCATTCGTTCGCAATCACTGCGTATTCCCTGGCGTTGAGCAGGTCGTATCGCTTGGTCTCTTGCTGTACGCCATAGAAGCTGTTCAACTCGATTTGACCTCCCTGGCCTACCTTTCCCTTCTTGGAAGTAATAATGACCACACCATTAGCACCCCGCGCACCGTAGATTGCTGTGGCCGACGCGTCCTTCAGGATATCGATGGATTCGATATCGGCCGGGTTTAGGAAGTTGATACCACCCGTTATCGGAAAGCCGTCGACCACATACAACGGCTGGTTGTTACCGATCATGGAATTGCCGCCGCGTACGCGCACTTCAATCCGTCCGCCCGGCTGACCGGAATTCTGGGTCACCTGTACGCCGGCCGCGCGCCCCTTCAAGGCCTGTTCCATATTATACACCGGTACCGCTTGAAGGTCTTCCGATTTTACCTGTGCCACCGAACCGGTGAGGTCGGATTTACGCATGGTGCCATAGCCCACCACTACGACCTCTTCCAAGTCACTGACCGAAGCTTTCATCGAGACACTGATGTCCGTCTGCCCATCTATCGACCGCTCGATAGCATCAAAACCGACCATAGTAAATACCAGCGTCGCCGCCGGGTCGGGCACTGCAATACGATAAGTCCCATGCTGATCAGTGGTGACGGCTGACGAAGTCCCTTTGACCGCCACCGTCGCGCCTTCGAGCGGATTCCCCGCCTCATCCCTGACTACGCCGCTCACCACCGTTTGCTGCACCGCGGCTTTCCCCGCCTTTTCAGTTTTGTCTGTAAACCGTTCATCAGCCTTACGTGAAATGATGATCGTTTCGTCTTCCAGTGACCATGCCAAAGGAAGCCCGTCCAAAAGCATGCTCATGGCTTTGGTAAACTCGGCATTTGCAATTTCAGCGTTAATCCGCGTATAAGCGATGTCTTTGCCGCGAAAAAAGAATAGATAGCCGGTCTGTTCCTGAACCTTTTCCATGACATCGTTCAACGCGACGTTGCGTACCTTCATTGTTACCCGTTGGGCAAAACCGGCTGCCGTGGCCTGCAGCACCGTGAATAATGTCAAAAAAATGGCCAATTTCATAATCAGCAGCAATTGGTTAGTTAAAGGAGCATATATTCTCCTGCCACATGAGTAAAAATTCATATGTTTGTACTGTTTGGATATGTTTGCTAAATGTCTAATAAGATCGTTGGGCTCCACCAACTTTTGTAACAAATCCAACAGGTAACCGGGTAGTGTCGCAACCACTATTCGGTTTTTTTGCGGATTTGCTTTCCTGATTACACTAAGTTACTGCTTTTGTCATATGCATTCGTTCATTAAATTGGTTCAACAAATTGGTTTCTCACTCGTATATCTCCGCACCGCTATGGAAGTACAATCAGCCGGTCTTGTTCTCCGCTGTTCTCGATTCTGAAATTTAACCCGCTCTTCCGCAGAATGTTCAATACGTTACTAAGGCTTTTATCCCGTTTGATCTTTCCAAAGAAATACGTTTCTGAAACCGCTTCACCGTAGGTCACTTCGAGATCATACCACCTGCTCAATTGGCTCATCGCGTCCCGGAGACCTGTTTCATTGAAGCTGAACAACCCATTTTTCCAATCGACAAAAGGCGTTGTATCGACCTCTTTGATTTCCAGGTCCCCACTCCGCAGGGTGGCCTGCTCACTGGGTTGCAAAGCGGTGGCTGCACCTGCAATAACAACGTTTACCTTCCCTTCTACCAATGTGGTCTTCGTTTCATTATCGTCGGCATAAGCGGAAATATTGAATTGAGTGCCCAATACTTCGACTTCCTGACCACGGGTTTTAACGACAAACGGCACGTTGATATATCGACCATCGGTAGCCGACCGCTGTTCTCTGACCTCAAAATATGCTTCACCTTCCAACTCGACGATGCGCCTGGTTCCGGTGAAGCTCAACGGATAGCTCAACGATGTGGCGGCGTTCAGCCAGACTTTCGAACCGTCCGGCAACACCACTTGGTACGTGCCGCCTTTCGGGGTGGTGAGGACGGCATATTGGATATTGCTATCGTTTTCAGGTCTTTGCTTCTCTGCCTTTATCGTTTGCCTCAAGACATCGCTTCCATCTACATAGGTAATCTCATCGCCCACGACAATACCTTCGCGCTCGGTGTTCAATTCGATGATGCGCCCATCGGCCAGCGTTAGCGTAGCGCGGTTGCCGCCTGGCAGCACCTCTCCCCCATATTCACTGACCAGCTGTGCAGCGGGCTCATCGCTCTTGACCAACAGGTAAGCCATGGCGCCGATGGTAATAGCCGCCGTGAGGGATGCGGCAACCAAGCGCCAGCCCCAGGGAAATCGGCGTTCTTTTGCGGTTTCCACCCACAGCCGTTCACCGACCCTTTCGGTAAACGCTTCCACCCTTGCATGAAGTTCTGCATCTGCCTGGCCCCGCTCCAGCAGGGCGCTACGGATCAATCGCCTCAGCGCGGCCTCATCTTGTGCTACTCCGAAGTGATGGAATAATGTTTCGATCTCTTTCGGCGTACAAGCACCGGAAAGATATTTTTCAAACAAAGCGTAACGGTCTCCGTGAGGGTCCATAGCGTTTATAAAATGGTCATTTTACGCTATTACGGATGGCGTAGGAAAAATCACGGTTCCCGGCATATTTTTTATTTTTCCAGAAAACCTGCCTGAATCGCCAAGTGGAAAAACCGGAGCATGATGATCATCAGGAACGTGGTAGGTACCCGGTGTATATTGGCCTTCAGGTACTGCATGGCTTTCTGGATGTGATCGTTTACCGTAGTCGTCGAAATCCCCAGTTCAGCGGCTACTTCCTTATAGCTTTTGCCCTCCAGCTTGCAGGCTATGAATATTTTTCGCCGCTGGTTCGGCAGGCGGGCCAGGAGGTCTTCGAGGAACGCACGGCTTTCCTTCTTCATCAGCGCCTCTTCAACATGAGTATATAATTCAGAGTTTGCCGCAATGATCGCTTGCAAAATTTCCTTTTCCTTTGCCGCCCGTCTGAAAAGGTCATACACCATGTTTTCGGCAACACGATAGAGGTAAGACCTAAATGACTTTTCCGGATCGATCGTTGCCCGACGCTCCCAGACCCTCAAAAAAACATCCTGCAGCACTTCTTCGGCGAGGACTTCAGATTTCAATAGGCGAAGCAAGCGGAGCCCCAAACCATGCTTATAGCTATCATAAATCAGCTTAAATGCCAGGCCATCCCCGTCCATTAGCCGCAGTACCAAGCGCTTTTCATCCGTTGTTTCAGCGGTTTGTGACATGCATTCGCGATATTCCGATGGTAAAAATAACGTATATGGACGGAAACCCGAAAAGAAATTCTTTCTTAACCTAAGTCAACGCCATAGCCAAACATCTTCCGTATTTTTGTGTTCAAACAAAGAACAGTTATGGAATTAGGCATCAGCATGTTCGGTGATTTGCGTGTGGATTCGGCAACAAATAAATTCCAATCTACACAACAACGCCTGACGGAACTCATTGAAGAGATCAAGTTAATGGACGAAGTCGGCATCGATTATTTTGGAATCGGCGAACATCACCGCCCCGATTACGCTGTGCCCAGCCCCGAGATTGTACTGGCTGCGGCTGCTGCGGTAACCAAGAACATCAAGCTCGGTAGCGCCGTGTCGGTATTGAGCTCTGCCGATCCGGTAAAACTCTATCAAAACTTTGCGATGGTTGACCTCATGTCCAATGGCCGGGCTGAATTGATGGCTGGCCGTGGAAGCTTCGTCGAATCTTTCCCATTATTTGGCTACAACCTCCATGACTACGATGCGTTATTTGCCGAAAAGCTGGACTTATTGCTTACAATCAATAAGAATGAACGGGTAACCTGGCACGGAAAATTCAGGGCACCGCTGAACGACCAGACAATCCTGCCGAGGGCATTAAACAACGAGCTTTCCATCTGGATAGCCGCCGGCGGCACCCCGCAATCCGTAGTGCGTGCTGGCAAACTCGGCCTTCCGCTGATGATAGCAATCATCGGTGGCTCACCCGCTCAATTCCAACCACTGTTCGAGTTGTACAAGAAGACTTATATCGAAAGCGGCCACGATCCCGCCGGCTATCGCGTCGGCATCCATTCGCACGCGCTTTTCGGCGAGGATAATGCAGCGCTCACTAAGCGATATTATCCGCTGTATGCCGCGCAGATGGACCGGGTAGGCAGGTCACGGGGCTGGCCGCCTTACCAACGTACCCAGTTCGACTTCGGAACTTCAAAACATGGCGCTTTGTTTATAGGGGAGCCGGCGGCTATGGTCGATAAAATATTATATATGAAAGAACTGTTCGGACTAACCCGATTTGCTGCACACATGGACGTTGGGGCTCCTTCGCATCTTGACATCATGAAATCCATTGAAATATATGGAACCAAAATTGCACCATTGGTAAGAGCAGCTTAGGCTCGACGGCACATACGATGCAAATAGGTTGTATTCCGCTTTTACTCGATAGGCTTGAAAGTATCCGGGAAACTGAAACCAAATCGTAGTGCAGCGTCTGGATTAAACACCCGCGTCCGTATCTTCAGCATTTCCACGCGAAGCCCATCGGTAGAGCCGCTTTTCAAATATACCGCAGCTTGCGCTCCGCTTTGATAACCCCATTGGTAAATATCGGCACCGAAGGCAGCAACAGCGCCTCTTGCTACCAAGCCCGATTCGCTGGTAAATACAGGTACGCCATGATCGTTACAGTGCTTTAATATGGTTTCAAATGCGGCAAATACCGTATTGTCTGGATTGGCAAAAAAGGCGTCAATTTCACGGGTCAGCAACGAACGGACTACCAAATGGGCTTCAGCCGAGGAGTTAAGCGGCAACGCTATCAAGCGGATATTCATCTGTTTCGCCAGCTCGGAAATACGCTCATATGCCTCTACAGACTGAGGCTCAGATTGGTTGTAAATCATGCCTATTCCCAATTGCAATCCCTTCGGTTTTACCGTTTCAGCAATGAGCGCAAAGGATGTATCGATGTAATTCAAGTTTTCGCCTGTTCCGAACAAGTTTGCTGGCGGGTGGCCATTTACTTCAAGGCCCAAAATGCTCGGCATTGCAGTAACCGTCTGGAAAATGGGGATGTCTTTGCTCCGTTGTGCGGCGGCAACTGTGGCCAAGGTAGTGCTGGTACCGATAAGGTCTACCCGCCGGCTGTTGAAATAACTGACAATCTGATTGAGTGTAGCCGCATCGCCCTGCGCATTTCGGTAAATGATTTCAAGCGTCCCTTCCGTCTCACGATATCCACTGTCGCGCAACGCGTCAACGAAGCCCTGACGCGCCTGGGCGATAGTCGCATCTTCAAAGGCTTCAACGAAACCCACGAGGGGAACCCCTTCCCGTTTCGGCGTTTGGCATGAAAAGACCAGTAAGCTAGCGATTAACACCAGGCAAGCTATGCGCTGATTCTTCATACCGCCAAACATAGGCAAACTTGCTTTGATATACAAGTTTATATAAACCGTCCAATTTACCTATTATGGTTTGATTTTTGCTTTTTCAGAATCTGAAAAGTTTTCAGCATCTTCGCTAAACCTTTGAGATTCGCATATGTTGATCGTACAAAGGGTAGCTTAAATTACAGGTTAACATTGAAGAGATTCGGCAGGATAGCAATTAAGACACTCCTTTGGATAATTGGGAGCGTTATCGGATTGATTTTGCTCCTTTTTGTAGTAATTCGCATCCCCACTGTCCAAAACTATGTCGTCCGGCAAGTGACTTCCTATCTTGAAAACAAGATTAAGACCCCTGTCCGAATAGCCAATGTTAGCTTAGATCTCCCTAAGATGCTCGTACTTGAAGGGGTTTATTTTGAAGATCAGTCGCGAGACACGCTCCTTTCCGGCGAACGGATACGAGTGGACATTAGCATGCTCAAATTGCTGAACAATACAGTGGAAATCGGCCGGATCGATTTACAGGGCGTCACCGCCAAGATAAACCGCACCCTACCTGACAGCACGTTTAATTTCGACTATATTATCAAAGCGTTTGTAAATGAGCAGGAGAAACCGGCTCAGGCGGATAGCACTGCCCCGATGAAATTCGATATCGACCGGGTAAATCTCAATCAAATTCGCTTCGTTTACCGCGATGATGTAGTCGGCATGGCTGCCGAGGTGAACCTCAACCACCTCGACACCCGTATAAAGACATTTGATCTGGCAGGCAACATGCGCTTCGGCATACCGCGAATAAACATCAACGGCTTACAAGGATCTGTGAGGCAGTGGGCTGTAGCCGATCCGGAAGACGCGCCGGACGTTGAGGATTTCGGCATCACGGATGCGGCTGAAACCGCTCTTCTACCCGAGCTCGATTTTGAAACATTCAATCTCGCCGCTATTGATTTTGCCTACACGGACGAAGCCAGTGCTATGGATACCCGATTTCGGATCGATAAGTTGCTAGCGCGGCTCAACAAGTTGGATCTTAACGGCGAGTTCGTGGATATCCGGGAAATTGATCTGGACGGATCGGCATCCCGGATTTTCTTTGGACAAACAGTAAGCCCATCTACAAGCGCTGCCAGCACCGAACAGGGCGAGCCCGTCAACTGGCGGGTGCAAGCGGCATCGATACGTATAGCCAATACGGATTTTGCGTTTGAAGACGCAAACCAGCCCCGCATCGCCAAAGGCTTTGATTATGGCAATATTGGGATTACTGGCTTTCAAGGCGAGTTGGCGGATCTATACTATTCAGCTGACACCATTCGTGGCCGTGTTTCGGGCATAAGAGCCAGCGATCACAGCGGTTTTACACTGAACCGCCTGCAAGCAGATTTTGTCTATACCAATCAGGGCGCTGAATTGGACAATCTTTATGCCGAAACACCCCATACACGCGTTCGTGACTACATCAAGGTGGCTTATCCCTCATTGGAAACCATTACCGAGCAACTTGGCAGTATCGAGGTCTCGGCCGATATCAAAGAAAGCCACCTCGGAATGGAAGACGTGCTATACTTCGTGCCTGACCTCGACACCATGGAAATCATGAAGCCGCTTCTTACGCATACACTCCACATCAATACAACAATCAGTGGCCGCGTGGATGATCTCGAGATACCCAACATCGAATTGCGTACGCTGGATAAGACGCGCGTCGCCGCCCGTGTTCAGATAAAAGGCTTACCGGAAACCGAACATCTGCACATCGACCTTGACCTCGAGGAACTTGTTTCTGGCAAAGCAGATCTGGATCGGCTTATCGCCCCGAGCCTCCTACCCGACAGCATCAATTTTCCTGACGACGTTCGGCTGGCGGGCACGTTTAATGGAGGTCTCAACGGCTTTCAAACGGATATGCAACTCGAAACAAGCATGGGTGGCGCAAGTGTGGACGCCGATTACCGAGTAGACGCCGGTACACGGGACACAGTATATGATGCGCAGATCAGCATCATGGACATCGATATCGGCCAGCTGATGAGGATGGACACCCTATTGGGCAAGCTCTCTTTTGCCGCGCACGCCAAGGGAACCGGGCTTGACCCGTCAACTGCCGTTGCAGGCATTGAGGGGAAATTGATCAGTCTGGAGGCAATGGGGTATCGGTATACAGACATCGGAATAACAGCGGTTGCCCAAAGCGGCGACATTAACGCATCTATAAGCAGTGAGGATCCCAATGTAGATTTTACGCTTGACGCACATGCTGATATGCGGGGCCAATATCCGAGGGTGAATATCAACCTGATGATGGACAGCATCAACCTAAAAAACCTCAATCTATTGGAAGAGGAATTCCGTTATCACGGCCGGCTTATCGCCGACTTACAAACGGCTGATATCGACCATCTGAATGGAACCATCGACATCGTCAATTCATCCATTGCCTACAATGCCGAACGCTACACCTTAGATACCGTCCGGTTACGAGCTGTAGCGCAAGACAGTTCCAACCTGCTCCAATTGCGATCAGAGTTTCTTAATGCCCACATGATCGGCAATTTTAAGCTCAGCGAGCTGGGAGCTTCCGTGCAGGACATTGTCGCGGCGTACTATCAGCCAGATTCGATAGCACCGGTTTTCGAGTATGCCCCACAGCGATTTGATTTTAGTGCACAATTTACTCGTTCGCATTTTATCCGGGGTTTACTGCCTGAGCTGACAGCGATGGACGATATCACCTTAGACGGGTCGTTCAACAGCGAGGAAAAGCGCTTACTTGTAAAAGCAACAGCACCACAAGTCGTGTATGCCGGCACCACTATCGATCAAGTTGGTTTCGACATCAACACCTTTGATAGCACATTGTATTATACCGTGTTGATCAATCGTATCGGCTTTGGCAACGTAGAGCTGGTCAACACGTTACTCAGCGGCACCATCGTTAAAAACCAGCTCGATTTCGGCCTATGGATCAAAGATAATGCCGACAAGGAACGCTATCACCTCGGCATGGCACTCAACGTCGATGCGGGCAATTTCTTGTTTATCCTGAAAGAAGATGGCCTTATGCTCAACTACGAGCAATGGCAGGTGGAACCGCAGAACCGTATTTTTTTCGGCAATGACGGCCTGCTTGCGCATCAATTCATCTTGAGTAACAATGGACAGGAAATGACGTTGCAATCCCAAGATTCGACGCGCAACGCTCCGCTCGACTTGGTTTTTAATAACTTCAGAATCGAAACGTTCAGCAAGATACTTGAAAGTGAAGTGTTGGATATGGGTGGGGGCATAAACGGATCAGCAACCGTATCGCGGCTCGACGCGTCCCCGGTTTTTGTCTCTGATATTACGATCGACCGATTTTATCTTGGCAATGATACCGTGGGCGACATCAACCTGAAAGTGAATAACGAACGTGAAAACGTATTTGCGGCCGATATCAGCATCACGGGTAATGGTAATGATGTGAAGCTCACAGGCGACTTCATCAGCCCACCGGATAGGGACGCCCAGTTGGATTTTACGCTCAATGTCAATCCGCTGTCCATGCGCACCCTCGAAGCATTCAGTTTGGGCTATCTAAGGAATACCACAGGCGCAGTCAACGGAAAATTAGCTATTACGGGATCGCCGAATCAGCCCCGTATCAACGGCGCATTGCTGTTTGATCAAGCCAGTCTCAATGTGGCCATGCTCAACGCGACATTCAATATTGATGAACAAAGCATCGTCTTTAACGACAAGGGACTTCGTTTCAACAAATTCCGGCTGGAAGACAGCGTAGGCAACGCAGCCGTACTCAACGGAGCAGTGAATACAACTACCTATTCCGACTTTGAGTTTGGGCTCACACTCGTTGCTAACGATTTTCAGGTCCTGAATTCTTCGCAACAGGACAACGACATGTACTACGGCAAGCTCTTTATTTCAAGCAACCTTCGTATTCAAGGCGACATGAACAACCCGAAAGTGAGTGGAACGCTGCGGGTGAATGATGATACCAATGTTACGTTTGTGATGCCCAATGACGACCCGGGCATGGTAGACCGGCAGGGCATCGTCCGCTTTGTGGACCGGAGCGATACCGTAAGAGCTAATGTATTTGCCAAGGTGGATTCGCTTAAACACACCGAACTGGCAGGCGTAAACCTGTCGGTGAACGTTTCAACAGATAAAAATGCAGTTTTCACTATCGTCATCGATCCAGGAAGCCAGGATGCGCTGACCGTTCAAGGAGAGGCCGAGTTGAATGCCGGCATGGATCCAAGCGGAGACATTACGCTTAACGGCACATACACTGTTGAGAAAGGAAATTATTCTTTTTCTTTTGGGCCGGTAAAACGGGTGTTTCAGTTCCGGCAGGGAAGTACGCTTTCCTGGACAGGCGACCCGATGGATGCCAGGTTGGATATTACGGCAGTGTACAACCTGAAAGCTCCAACCTTGGAATTGGTACAAAACCAGATCGGATCGGGACAACCGAATTTATATAAACAACGTGTGCCCTTCAATGTCAATATGCATATCACCGAGCAACTGTTTCAACCACAGCTTCGGTTTGATATCGATTTGGACGAAGATAATGCAATGATTTCTCAAGACGTGGCGGGCAAGGTCAACACCGGACTGACGCAATTGCGGGAAAACGAATCGGAGATGAACAAGCAGGTTTTTTCACTTATCGTGCTCGGGCGCTTTATGGCGGCCAATCCCTTTGAAAGTTTATCGGGGGGCGGCGGCGCAGAAGCTATTGCCCGTAATACGGTAAGTTCCTTCCTCAGCGGTCAGCTCAACCGTTTGGCCGGCGACCTCATTCAAGGTGTGGAATTCGATTTCAGCCTGCAATCTGAGCAGGACTACACCACAGGTAGCGGCCAGAACCGAACAGACTTGAACGTCGGGGTATCCAAGATGCTATTTAACGACAGGATGAAAGTTTCCGTAGGTTCTAACTTCGAGTTGGAAGGCAACGCGCGGCCAGGTGAGCAAACAACAAATATCGCAGGAGACATCGCGGTGGACTACCAGCTGTCCGAGGATGGCCGGTACATCGCACGGGCATACCGGAAAAACCAATATCAGGTAACGCTTCAGGGGCAGTTTGTGGAAACGGGTCTCGGCCTTATCATAAGTATGGATTACGACCGATTCAGGGAGATATTCAATAGACAAGACGCGTACGCCGATGAATTTGATACGGAAAGCCGTCGGTTTAGGAGACGCTGGGATGTGGAACGCATGGAAACTGACTCAGCGTACCGCGACAGCGTGCGGAAAGTGATCATCGACAGCCTGCAGCGCAACGATCCGGAGTTTCGCGAACGGTTACAAGAAAGACGGCAGGAAGAGCAAAACCGGCAGACCCTGAATGGCCCGCAAGAAAACCGTATGCCGCTCACCTCACCCAGTGGCCAGAAAAATGTCGCCATACGGGACGACCAAGACGAAAACGCATCACAAGAAGAAGGAGGCGACAATGGGCAATAGCCTTATACGGATGAGCTATGCCATTGCTGTCCTATGGTATTTAGCCAGTTGCAGCAACATCAAATATCTCCCGGATGGGGAGCACCTGTATGTAAAAGGCGAGGTCGAAATCGAAACGGATACCATACCGAAGCAGTATATCAAGCCATTGAGCGATAATCTTGAAAATTTATTGCGGCCTCAACCCAATACGACTATCTTAGGCATGCGGCCCCAGTTATACCTTTACAATATCGCTGGGGAACCACAGAGCGACCGCGGATTCCGAAACTGGCTGAAAAACAAAGTTGGACAAGCTCCTGTGCTGCTGAGCGATGTAAACCGTGAGTATAACGAGAATTTGCTCCGCAACCGCCTGGAAAACCTGGGCTTTTTCCAAGCACAGGTTACGTCCGACACGACCATCAATAAGCGAAAAGCCACTGTCACCTACACTGCTGCGCCGCATATCATCTACCGGATTAAATCGGTAACTTTTGATGTGGACAGCAGCGAACTAGGGAAAGCCATCAAATCAACAGAACCCCAGTCTTTACTGCAAGTGGGCAGACCGTATAACCTCGATAATATCATTGCCGAGCGGGAGCGGATAGACTATGCCCTAAAAAACAAGGGATACTATTATTTCAATCCCGATTACCTGATCGTCGAGGTTGACAGCGTCTCGGCCGATCATCAAGTGGACCTCTATGTGATGGTCAAAACGGAAACTCCGGCGAAGGCTAAGCGCCCCTATTACATCAATAATATTTTCATTTATCCGAACTATACCCTGACTCAGGGCGGGTATCAACGCGCCGATCCGCGAGAGGCAGAACTTTACCGTGGGCAGTATCACATTGTTGATCCGGAATACACATTCCGGAGATTTGCACTTGCGAATGCCATGATATTCAGGCGCGGCGAACTATATACGCGCGGCAATCACAACCGCACCATCAGGCAACTGGTGGGAATGGGCAGCTTTCGCTTCGTACGCAATGAGTTTGTAGACGTAGACACGGGGAAGGCGAACCAGTTGGATGCCTATTATTACCTGACACCGATGCCGAAAAGAGGACTCCGCGTCGAGTTGCTCGGAAAAACTGCAGCGGTGTATAACGGTTCGGAGATCAACGTCAACTGGCAGCATCGCAATGCCTTTAAAAGCGCAGAGTTGCTCACCTTTACGGTATACGGTGGCTTCGAAACACAGACAGGAGGTAATGTCAACCTCAATTCAAGTTTTTACCGCTACGGTATTGAAACGAGCCTCTCTTTCCCTCGTATGATTGCGCCATACCGGTGGCAACCTACCAAACGGTTTGTCCCGCGGACCGTATTCACGGCCGGCTACGAATTCCTGAGTCGCCGCACCGCCTACAGCTTGAACGCCCTGCGGTTTTCATTCGGATACCAATGGAGAGAAAACCTTGAAAAAGAACATGAGCTGAAGGTGCTTGAAGTCGCCTATGTGCAGCCCTGGAATATCTCCGACTCTTACCAGGCCCTGTTGGACACGGTACCCCCGCTCCGGCACGCCATTGAGCCGCAGTTTACGTTCGGTCCGATTTACCAATATACCCGGACCAATACTACGCGGACTGACCTCACCCATACGTATTATTTCAAGGGAGGCGTGGACCTGTCTGCCAACCTGTACGGGCTTATCCGAGGTGCTAACGTACGCGAAGGGCGGCAATATCAGATCTTCAACGCCAACTTCTCTCAGTACATAAAAACGGAGGCCGATTTCAGACATTATATGAAACTGGGAACGAACTCGACACTGGCGTCGCGGGCAATGGCTGGCTTTGGCTATTCATACGGCAATTCGACCCAACTCCCGTATGTGAAACAGTTCTTTTCCGGCGGACCGAACGGGATAAGGGCATTTCGTGCGAGGACATTGGGGCCGGGCTCCTATACCCCGGAGTTTTATGGAGAAGACAACTTCTTCGCCGACCAAACCGGAGATATCAAAATTGAGCTTAATACGGAATATCGTGCAAAACTGGCCAGTATCCTTCATTGGGCAGCCTTTATCGATGCTGGTAATATCTGGTTACAACATGCCAACCCGGAAAAGCCCGGTGCAGCGTTTAGCAGAAACTTCATCAAAGAGATGGCGGTGGGCGCCGGGCTGGGTCTGCGGTTCGATTTGAGTTTTCTAGTAATCCGTACCGACCTAGCCACTCCGTTGCGTATTCCATACCGTCCAGCCGGAGAACGCTGGGTGTTTGATGAAATCAATTTCAGGGATAGCGACTGGCGTAAACGCAACCTAGTATTTAACTTGGCGATTGGATATCCGTTCTAATATCACTACCTTAGCTACCATTCGATGTATAGTGTAAAAACCAAATAATAATAGATAGCCGTATGAAGATAACCGTTGTAGGTGCGGGGGCAGTCGGTGCCACCACCGCGGACAACATAGTCCGGAAAGAACTCGCAGAAGAAGTGATCTTGTTGGACATCAAAGAAGGGTTGGCAGAAGGGAAGGCGCAAGACATCTCACAGACCGCAGCCCTATTGGGATTTGATTCCAAGATCACCGGTGTTACCAATGATTACAGCCAGACAGCAGGTTCTGCCGTAGCCGTCATCACGTCCGGAATCCCTCGAAAACCAGGAATGACCCGCGAGGAACTCATTGGGACCAATGCTAACATCGTGCGCAATGTAGCTGAAAATCTGTTGAAGCACTCGCCTGACATCATTCTCGTAGTCGTTTCCAACCCAATGGACACCA
Source organism: Parapedobacter deserti (assembly GCF_042646065.1). Taxonomy (NCBI): domain Bacteria; kingdom Pseudomonadati; phylum Bacteroidota; class Sphingobacteriia; order Sphingobacteriales; family Sphingobacteriaceae; genus Parapedobacter; species Parapedobacter deserti. The sequence goes on along the minus strand of NZ_JBHRTA010000030.1, from coordinate 267,874 downwards.
TGACGTATTTAGCACTGAAGGCTACCGGGTTGACAAAGAACCGGATTATCGGCATGGGCGGCACATTGGACTCTTCCCGCTTCAGGTATCAGCTCAGTTTACGGCTTAACGCCTCACCTGCCGACCTTAATGCCATCGTCATAGGCGGTCATGGAGATACCACCATGATTCCGCTCATCAAACATGCTACTTGGAACAGCATACCGGTGACCCAGTACCTATCGGCAGAAGAACAACAGCAGATCGTGGCCGACACGATGGTCGGAGGGGCTACACTCACCAAGCTCATCGGCACCTCGGCCTGGTACGCCCCTGGCGCTTCAGGTGCCGCGGTGGTGGAAAGCATCGTTCGTGACCAGAAGAAACTCTTCACCGCTTCAGTGTACCTTGAAGGCGAATACGGACAACAAGATATTAATCTCGGGGTCCCTGTTGTTTTGGGCAGAAACGGTTGGGAACGCATCCTCGACCTTCCGCTGGATGATGAAGAAAAGGCCGCATTTGCCAAAAGCACAGAGGCCGTACGCAATATGAACAATGTGCTGAAGGAAATCGGGGTACTGTAATCAATGGTATCTGTCCCCCTGACGTTATTGAACCTGCAAGACGATGGCTTCCACTTGGTGCTGGAAGTCATTGTTTTTGGCAAGGGATTTAAGGCTGTACTGGACACGGGAGCTTCTAAAACAGTATTTGATAAGGCCACTGTGGAGACACACCTACAAGAAGACATGGTGTTGCAGCATACCGACATGGTTTCAACGGGCTTAGGCACTACATCCATGGAGAGCTTTATCCTTAAGATACCCGACCTGCAGATCGGCGGACTTCATCTGAAATGTTACGAAGTCGCCGTGCTCGACCTATCCACGATTAACTATGCCTATGAGCAGCTGGATATTGAACCTGTCATCGGAGTCATTGGCGGCGATATCCTCACCCGCCACGGCGGGGTTATTGATTACCGAAAAAGCACATTGACATTGCGGCAACGAAAAAACAGTCGAATCTTTAAAAGAAATAGCGGCTAAATATCCTGATCAATTACCTCCATCACCCCGAGCATAACCTGCGAATGACCGGGAAAGGTACATAAAAAGGGGTACAGCCCCGGAGTTGACGGCGCAGTGAACGAAAGATCGAAATGTTCGTTTGGATTTACCAGAGGAGCCGCGAATAGCACATCATCCGACGCCGGAATGTACTGCCGTGTGGCACCATCCGGCTGGCGGGCTAAGGCAACGGCTGCTTGCTGTACGCTTTCCAAGGTGCCAGGCTTTATAATAACGAGGTTATGCTGCATGAAATTTGGATTGCTAAATTTTATCCGCACCCGTGAATTGGCTCTAACGGAGAAATACGTCCGATCATACGAAAGCCCGCCCCGAATTGAACGAATTTCGATGTGCTGGTCCGGAGTTGGTCTTATTATATCGGCGTCTTTGCGGCCTTCCATATTGACGGATCCATGTATTCGCCCCCCTATTTTCAATGCTTCCGCGATCCACTTGTCATCGATATTGCGTTGGTCTGCCATTGCCTCTTCCAGAATGCGGTTCACCTGAAAAGACGTTGGTGCGTCAGCCAGCGCGAGGTAGGCGGCAAGCCGTACCCGGTCATCATCGTCATAGAAGACACCTGCTGCAACCATGCTGTCTAAAACCGCCGGCAATGCTATCGGGAGCGTCTGTACGGCGGCTTTACGGACGCCGGGCGCAGCATGCCGTAGTGCACGGACGACGGCCTGAAGGCTCTGCGGGTCATGCGGCGTTATCAGTCCTAAACCTTTCAGCGTCCAAACAGCATGCAGTGCAGCGCCGTTTGTTTGGATTTTATCCGTAGTATTTACCGAAATCAATTGCCGCAACGCCGGCGCCGTCTCACGGTAGTTCCGCTCAACAACGAGCCGCTGAGCGGTGGTACGCCAAAACATATTATCATGCTGTATCGCCTGAACCAGTGTTTCAGGACGGTCGACGGATAGTGCCGGCATCTGCGTAGCCGGAGCCTCATCATAAACCAATCGATATACACGCCCCCTGAACAAGTCGCGCCGATCCTGGCCATGTTGATCGTCTTGTTCAGGCAGGTGATGCACCATGTGGTTATACCAGTCTAATACCCATAGCGCGCCGTCTGGACCAACTTTAGCTGCGACGGGGCTAAACCACGTATCCCTACTAGCCAGTATATTCTTGCCATCACCCACTTCGGCAAACCCCGACCCTCGCCTGGTGATGATGTGCTTGTGAACCAATCGGCCGGTTGGCTCACATATGAATGCAACGCGGTTCCAATATTGGCGCGGGAAACTACGCGCGGTATACAAGCTGTGGCCAGTAGCCGCTGTAAACCCACCAACTACATCTTTTTGGTTCAATGTATCGACCAGCGGGTGAATGGCGTAATGACTATTGATAGGTTCGACCCCCTGTTCTTCGATACCAGCTTTCGCGTAATAAGCCGCCGGTATGGCAAAAAAAATGCTATGCTCGTTGTTTGTACACGACAAGAACACGTCAAATTCCTCGGAATAGCCGAGTCCCCAGGTATTGTTTGACGTCGACGCCAGGTATTCAAAGTCCTTCACACCGCGGCTTGCATCGCTGTCAAAACGAAAAACCCCTTGCTTAAACTTAGCTGGGTGGTCTTCGATGTATCCGTCAAACCCGGAATGGCCGACCGTTCCCCACACCTTGTTGTCCAAGCCGTATTGCAGGTTAGAAGGCCCCGCGTGTGCATCGAACGTACCCCAACCGGTCATGACGATCTCGCGGCTATCGGCAACATCATCTCCATCCAAGTCTTTTAACAGTAAAAAATGAGGAGCTTGGGCTACGAGTACGCCTCCTTCCACAAACGTAAACGAAGTCGGTACATTTAATCCATCGGCAAATACCGTGAAGTTGTCCGCCCTACCATCGCCGTCACGGTCTTCGCAGATCAAAATCCTATCATCGCCGCTATCCGATTGCGCAGTTACGCTATTGGGAAAATCGACGGTTTCGATAATCCAAAGCCTGCCACGTTCGTCCCAGTTCATAGCGATCGGCTTACCGATGTCGGGCTCGCTCGCAAACAATGTTAAACTAAAACCATCCGGCACCTCGGTCAGCGAGCGCGAAGCCACAGGGTCCAACGGACGCTGCCCTGTCGTATCCAGCCCGCCTGATGCAGGCCAGGCAAAAGACAGAAATGGAAACAGTGAAAGCCCAACAAGCGGCACATGGAAAAACAACAACCGTAAAAAACGTAATAATGTCCTCACTAAACCATCCGTTACCGTCCTGCAGGAATCTGCTCGAAATAGAACACGCCACCTTTATTGGCAACCGCGATATCCAACAGTCCATCGCCATTGATGTCTTCGACCACATTATTCACTCCGACTCCGGACGCATCATCAATGACGTGAGGCACCCAGGTCGGAGGATCGCCGGGCAGGAACTCCAGCCAGAAGATGGTCGGAGGATTCGACTCGCCGGGGTCATGACCTTGGTGGGCAAGATAACGCATACCGCTCAGCAAATCCATATTTCCATCTCCATTCAGATCTACCAACGACAAGGCATGGGTCTGCGAATATTCACTATAGATTTCGCGAAGCTTCCAAGTCGTTTTACCAGCCGCGTCACGCCCCTGTTCATACCACCACATACCAAACCGATGAGCAGACGAACTGATAACATCCGGAAGGCCATCTCCGTTCACATCCATTACATACATCTGGGCACAATCGAGGCCAAGATCAGCGGGATGGAATGTCCAGCCAGGTTGCGTAGGGTCGGTGGGTGCTTCCCACCATCCTTGTTTGATGATGACATCGCCCCTTCCGTCTCCGTTGATATCGCCGAAGCCAAGCCCATGAGAGAAAACTTCGGTACCGGGCGCTCCCTTGTCACTGATCACATGACGCACCCATGTAGTATCTCCTTTTTCCGAAGGACATCGGAACCACACCATTTCCCTCGTATCGGGGTCTCCACAAAGTATATCATTGCGCCCATCGTCGTCGATATCCACGAAAGCCGGAGATTCGTTGCTTGCCGACCTGGCAATCACATGCTGTTTCCAGTACCCGCCTTTGTTACCCGGATTCTGATACCACCATATCTCCTTGCCCGGAAAATCTACGCGAATGTAATCCACCCAGCCATCCTGATCTACGTCAATGGTAAAATTGAGCATGGAGTTGCTATAACCTGTGGTGCCATCAAACACCTGATCTTCGGGATAAATTTCGTGTACCCGTTTCCAATCCGGCCCCTGAAACCAACGCGCGCCTGCAATGATATCCATCTGGCCGTCGTTGTTGACGTCACCAACAGCGACGCCTTCAGAAATGAACTCCTTTGTTAATACCGTTTTTTTGAAAGCTATCTTGCGGGCTGGATATCCATTCTTTTCAGAAGGCCCTACGACTTTGCGGCCAACTGCGCCCACGGCAAGCAGGCAACAAAGAAACACAGCCAAGATGATAACGAATTTATTTTTTTCCATAACTGTTTTCATGTTCCTTAATGATGGGCATGCGCATTCGCATCGGTGATACGCCTATTGGCGAATTCCAATAGGTGCGGGAATTTCGATTTCTTGGCGATATCTAACGCCCTATTGGCATCAACCTCAACCAACGGCTCGAACCCATACCATACCATTAACGGAATATTGTGGTCCTCCATATCCTCCACCCAATTGGCTAGGTTGGCTAGCAACGTCCACCGTTGATTGAGTGCCATTCGTTGCGATGCCGCGGCTAAATGCAAACGGACAAACGCAGACTGGTCATTTTTTGCCATGGACTCAAACTTCCGCTGTGCTTCGGTAGATACCGCCTTCCGTTCAGTCAACAGTTGAATTACCCAAGCCCTGACATACTCATCTGGATGACCCAGAAGTTCAAGTAAGCGGTTTTCCGGTAAGCCATCCGTCACGTGCAGCGCCCATAATGCACGCAACTTGCGCGGGACCTCGGATTTGTCATTGAAAATCTTCCAAAGCGCGTCGTGCACCTGTTTGTCGGCACCCCGTTCCTGCAATAACCTGCGGGCATGCCGGACATACCAATCGTTCTCATGCAGCTGCAGATCTACCAATTCCAAGCTGGATTTCTTACTGAGATCGGTTTGTACCCATTTATCCTGTTTATGGGTAATCTTAAAGATCCGGCCCAACGTTTTGTCGTGCACATCCGGATTGGGGCTATGGCATTGGTTTTTATCATACCAATCGATCACAAACATCGATCCCGACGGATCAATCTGGAAGTTAATCCATTGCGACCAGAAATCGTTCGTATTGATAAAATCCTTTCCATGGCTTGCGGTATATCCCGATCCGGACCGTTTGAGATGATCCACGTTGACACGGTAGCCATTGATGTTATTCATCAAGATGGCGTCGCGGTCCAACCCCCAATGTTTATTTCCGAGGTAAAACACTGCGCCCGCGTGAGCGTGTCCGCCTCCAGCCGCTCCTGAGCGGAAGTTACCTGCGTGGGGGCCACGATCACCCAGCCAGTGTACGTGATCAGCAATGGTTTTGATATCATCGTAGGTGTATGGGTTGAAATGCTCACCACCCTGGCGATGATACCTCGCGCCCTGGATAACATGAAAGAGATGAGGGATTACGCATACCGTGATAAACGGTTGCCCCACATCATTGAAATCGATGCCCCAAGGATTGCTGGTGCCATGAGCAAACACTTCAAATATGTGTTTGGTGGGATGATAACGCCATACTCCCGCATTGATGGGGTGCCGTTCAGCATCAGAAGCCCCTGGTTTCCCGACATTCGAATGCGTGAAGACGCCATGCGTCCCATATAGCCAGCCATCCGGTCCCCATTTGAACGAATTCAGCGTCTCATGTGTATCTTCGTAGGCCCATCCGTCCAATAGAATCTTTGGTTCGCCAGCAGGCTTATCTCCACTTGCATCAATTGGAATAAACATCAGGTAAGGCGCCGCGCCAACCCATACACCGCCAAAGCCGAGCTCGATCCCGCTCACCATGTTCAGGCCCTCAATAAATACCTTGCGGCTATCCAATGTTCCATTGCCGTCGGTATCTTCGAAAATAAGAATTCGGTCCGTGCCCTTGCCTTCTTCTGCCCGCACTGGATAGGTGTGCGCTTCAACCACCCAGAGTCTGCCCCGGTCATCCATAGCGAATGCGATAGGGCGCACAATATCCGGTTCTGACGCAGCGAGCGTCACCGAAAATCCGTCAGGTACGACCATCGCCTTGACGGCCTCCGGCCCTGAAAGACCGGAGTTTTCGACAGGATCCAACGGGGGCAGAATGACTACGTCATCCGGTTTGAATTCGTTGGGGTAAGTCGGTCGAACATCGTGGAAACGGAAATCATCGAACGAAATATGTGCCCAAATATTATCACCGATATAGGCGATATCAGGAACTTGTCCGGTTTCCTCATCCACGATACGAACAAACATCTGCTTACCCTCATGGGCTTTCAGGTCCACCACGACAGGACGGAAGGCAACCTGGCGCGAGCCGGTAAATTGTCCATCGTTTACATGCCCTGAAATTTTGAAGAATACTTCATTGTTTTCCACCAGTACCAATTCAACACGGACACCGGCTAACGCACCTCCGGACACCTTGAACGAAGCAAATGGATGCGTAATCTCGAACGCCTCGGATGTCAGCGTACCTGTTGCCTGGTAGTTTGTGATACCACCGCTGGTCACGTAGTAGTCTCCGGCCTGCCCTAATAATACGCTGTCGGGATACCAGGGTGCTGCATTATATGTCACGGATTTGGGAGTAAACGCATTGCCGGTCGCTTTCCAGTCTTGGAGATTTCCCCGTTCGAAACCGAGGTTTAAAGGGCGGCCGTTTTTTCGCGGCGACACACCAACGTCATACACAAAATCACTGCCACTCATACGTTCCACAACCTCAAAGCGTCCGCTCATCGTGGGGCGATGGCCGGGAATACTGCAATAATATTCGCCGCTTTCGTTAGCTATGAAAATTACACTTGTCGTGTCGCCTTCTTCTAAGACATTGTCTGACTTCACCTCCAATTCATCAATCACGAAATCATGGGCCATCAATTCACCGTTTACCAGCGTAACTTTGACACGTTCGCCCTTCAGCGCCCTTAACGTCGGGTTCATCTTCCCGTCGATATCGCCGCCAACTCCTATATAGCCAATCATCTTTGAATTGAGGACATATTCTCGATCTATTGATTCAGCATCCGCTGATTCGTCACCTGACGAGCATCCCGCCACTAACATCGTGACGAAAAATAAACCCAAAAGTCTTCTACCTAAAACCTGCAAGCACATTATCTGTTTACCTTTTTAATAAAATTTATGTATTAGTATCCTGTTATGTTTTTCAAACCTGAGTTGCCGCTGCTTTAATTGGCGTATGGCAAAGATAACAAACGGCCAATCAAAAATTCCAACGCTAACCAATCAGACTCTGACTGTATTTTATCATAGTCGTCGCAATTTCTTCAACACAAGATCTTCGAAAACCCCGGTGGCAAAAGTTTCACCGTCCCGGGCGCTCGGAGCCTGGCTGCTGTGCCTAGTGCTTGAAAGCAAGCACACATACTCAACGAGTAAATGTGGATATTTCATCGACCGATCAGCTTCTGTATCATCCTACTTCAATGGAAAAAAACCATTTGGATTGAATTTATACCGGTATACGTCCCCTGCACCGTCCAGCGCAAGTATGTCACTTCCGGATACGATAATCTGCTGATACATCTCCCAACCACTGCCCACCTGTCTGCGTGGACCGGGCACAGCCTGATCAGACATTTCATACAGCCAAAGCCTTCCATCGTGCGCCAGGGCAAGCAGCGAATCGTCATAGGCTAATAACTGCTTAAACCCGCCGAAACCAGACCCCACCTCCGTTTTGGGGGCATTTACGTCTGTCAATGCCGGTTGCCGCCGCATCACCCCTCCCCCGTCAACCGTCAGGAAAAAGTCGTTGAAGGGTATCAGCCGGAATTGGTCCCAGAAGTCTCCCAGCCAGAACGGATCTGCACCATGCAGCACGTAATCATCATCGACCCGAAAATTAAACAGTCCCGCCCAGTACGGATAATTCCGAACGACGATCGTGTTTTCGTTAACATAGTAGAACGATTCTGAAGCATCCCAATTTATCCCGGCAACCTGTGGCGCTGCCGAAAAAACACCCTGTTCATCCGGTTCATACACTAAGATGTCGTTGTTCGCATCACGCCGTATCAGCGTTCCTCTGACGCCGTTCGACAAAATATTCCCCCAATTGCTACCCATACTCAACACCAGCTCACGCGGTACCTTTCCTGGTTCGTAGGAAACAGAAAACAAGTAATAAGTTGTGGCCAGCATATTATTCACTGAGTTTTCAGCATCCAAGATGCTGATAGGTAATAGATAGTTCTGAAAAAGCTCTAAATGGGGTCCCGACACTATTTTCAATTGAAAGTCGCCAGTGGTACGTTGCCCGGCTCCGATCGTTGCATGTGTTACTTCCAGCTCATAAGCTTCTTCAGGCAACAGTTGGTAATCGGTGTTATTGGTTTCGTTATATGCAGCCACTTTGTTTGGATCGACCCCAAAGCGAACTGAAATGTCATTTCTGGCGTCAATCGGCCCACCCAGAAAGGCGTTGTATGTGAATGTCAATTGCTGTTCCGCCAAACTAAGTGGGACACTCACGGCACCTCGTTCGGCACGCGGCATATAGATCTGGCTGTACAACTCAATTTCCTCAGCGCTAGGCTCATAAATAATAACCTTACTGCATGCAGAAAACAACGTTAGCAGGCTTATCGAATAAAAAAAGAGTTTTGTTCTCATTGCTTATATTTTTTCGCGTTACCACCCTACATTTTGTACCAGCCTAGGATTTTTCTCGATTTCCATGATCTGAATAGGCCACAGGTAATGCTTCGGTGCTGTAAACACTCGCCTTTCAATAACCGTTCGCTGATAAAATGCTTCATCCTGCAGGTGTGTGCCTGCCAAGATATTCATCCCATGTACTTCCCGTCCATCAACCACCTCCGCAATTTTCCACCTCCGTGTGTCGAAATAGCGATGAGCTTCGAACGCTAACTCGATCCGCCGTTCGTGGCGGATATGGTCCCGCATCTCTTCTTTACTCATACCTTGCGGCAACGCGGGCATCCCCGCCCGCGAACGGATAGCGTTGACATGGTGGTACACGTCCCTCACCGGACCATCCGCCTCATTCAGCGCTTCTGCGTAGTTGAGGTATTGCTCTCCTAATCGATATTGAACCCACGTATTTAAACCGAACTGTCCTTGCGGTATATTGGATGTCGGGTCAACCATCTTACGCATGAGATAGCCCGAGATACAATAGTCGGAACCGGCGCGTTGCCGTCCATCGATGCCCGTAAACCAAAATTCGATTGGCCGGTCTTTCCAGATAGCCCCGCTGAAGCTAATACTTGCGTAAAAGCGCGGATCTCGATTAGCGTACATATTGCTCACATTGGCTGTATGATAACCCGCCGGATGCGGATCGGCTGTAAAGCCCGTTTCAACATAACCCGATTCCGGATTCACGATGGGTGAACCATCAGCGTTATAACCCGTGATGGGGCGCTGTCCGTTGCTCATCTCGTATGCATCGACCAACTCCTGTGTAGGGCAATAAATGGAAAAACCGCCGAAACCTGTAGGATTGGCGCAGCGTTCGAAGTGCGCGTGCACACCGTTATTTCTAGCCATCAATACCTCCCTGTTGTTGCGCACGAAGAATAACTCCGAGTAATTCCGAACCGGATCATTATTAGCCGCGTAGTAAAGTCCATATCCATTTGCTTCGGCACCGTCTATACACGCCTTAGCCGCTTCGGCGGCAATCCGCCAACGATTGGCATCGTAATCTGGGAACAGACGGATTCCTTGGTCGTCGACAAGTCCTGCATAGTCCGGATTACCATTGAACAGGGGGCTAGCCAAATAAAGTAACGCTTGTGCTTTTAGTGCCAATGAGGCAGGTTTCGTAATCCGGCCATATCGTATCGGGGGAACTGTCCAGTCCAGCAGCGCTACAGCCTTATCACACTCGTCTGCAATAAAGTTAATAACCTGGTCTACAGGTTGTCGTCGTATCACGCTCCAGTCGTCGGCCAACCCGATGGAATGGTCCACCAGCGGAATTGCGCCATACATCCTGACCAATTGAAAATGATAAAATGCACGCAGGAATGTAGCTTCTCCCTTCCACCTGTTTTTTTCAATCTCATCCATCGGCACCCTGTCAACATTTTCAAGGAATAAGTTGGCTTTCCGGATACCTTCATACATGAATCCCCAGAGATCCGGCTCAAAGTCAGCGGGACTCCATGCACCGGAATTAAGCAAATGAGAGTATGCACCTGTCCAGGTGATTTCCATCTCATCACTTGCACCGGTAAACGGGTTACGTTGTACCCATTGCGATGGATCCTGCATTGGAGGTATATTATGGTACACTGACGAGAGAAAGCCCTCTGCGAATTTCCGTTCGGAAAAAATCCGTTCAATATCCAAATTTTCGTCTGGTTGCTTTTCCAGAAAGTCCTTTTCGCATGCCGTTATCATCAACAGGCAAGCGAAGCATATCATTGTTGCTAACTTCTTCATATGGATTTAACGCTATGTTTTAAAATGTAAATTGTCCGCCAAAATTGACACTGCGTTGCAAGGGGTAACCTCCTGTTCCGTAATTTGACTCGGGGTCGATAATTTTGATCTTGTCCCAGGTAAACAAGTTGACACCGTTTACAAACAACCGGCACCTTTCCAACCCATACTTAGCCAGGGCCTTCACTTCGAAGTTATACGCCACCTCGGCACTTTTCAACCGGATATAGCTTGCGTCCTGAAGAAAGTGCGTAGAGGTCCGGTTATTATTCGGATTATCCATTGTTGATACCCTCGGGTACTTGGCATCCGGTGTTTCCGGCGTCCAGCGGTTATCATAATACGCTCTCATGATATTGTACGTCCCCAGTCCCATCTGGAAAGGGTACATGGAGGCACCATCAATGAACAAGCTTGCCCGGGCCGCTCCCGTAAAGAAGGCGCTCAGTTCGACACCCTTGTAAGCCACACTGAAATTTGCCCCGTAAACAAGTTGCGGTGTACGGGGATATCCGATTGCCACCCGATCGAACACGTCGATTACACCATCGCCGTTGACGTCCATATACTTGATATCACCAGGTCTTACATCCTCCATGAACGTTTGTCGCGGGCTGCTCGCGATTTCGTCCTCATCTTTGAACAGACCTAATGAGATATACCCAAAGGGTTGATCAATAAGGTGTCCGATCGGGTTCTGATACGGGTAAAGATAAGTTGGCAGATCATCTTTCACCCTCGTACTTTTCGCATAGGTGACCGTGCCCCTAAAATTATAATAGAATCCACTGCGGGTAGTATTCTTGATCTCGAGCAAGGCATCTATACCATGGTTTTTAGCCGCACCCAGATTGGCAAATGGTATTACCCAGGGATAATATCCCGCTACCCGCGGTATCACACCCCGCTGTATCAAAATGCCCTCGCGGTTTTCCCTGAAGGCATCGACCTGCAATACGGCCCGGCCATTGAACATCTCCAGATCAATACCGATATTTGCTTTGGTAGCCACCTCCCAGGTCACGTCAGGGTTACCGATCTGATCTTCATTATACCCCGGCATCCAAGTCTGCTGTTCGCCGAATGGATAGTCTTGCCCACCATGAATAATATTGGTGAGAAACAGAAAGCGTGTTCCACCGATCTGGTCATTACCCACCTGTCCAAATGACCCCCTGATTTTCAGGTTATTCACTTTACTGACGTTCCAGAATGGCTCGTTGCTAATGACCCATCCGGCTGACACAGAGGGGAAAAAACCATACCGCTTACCTTCCGGGAAGTTCTCCGAGCCGTTGTATCCGACATTAGCCTCAAAGAGATACCGGCTCATGAAATCGTAGGTTACCCTACCGGCAATGCCCTGTCTTCGGTACGGCAGATTATATAGGCTCGATCCGGCAGTGATATCCGTATAGTCGCGTCGGTTGTAAAGGAACATGCCAGCTACATTATGCTGATCAAATGACCGTGCGTAGTTTATCGCTGCTTCAGAATAGTATGCACGATTTGCCGTATTGCCTACACCATACCCCATTGATCCTTCTTCACGGATATCCGGATCCCTGTATTGGTCTTCACCGTTCGCGTCTTTGCCTAAGTATTGCCGGATTGCATAAGGCTTGATCCTGTTGTTCCATCCGTGATAATGATGGTCATAGGAAAAAAGACCACGCAGCGAAAGCCCTTCGGTAACCCATTCAGACAGATCCAAGCGTCCCCCAAATGTGCCCTGGAGGGTATTCCGGTCCTGCGTAGAATAGCCAGACCGCGCAACTAAACCATACGGGTTTTCTTGTAGATACGAGGTCTGTCCTCCCGCAACTGAGCCATCCGGATTCGTAATCGGAAAATTAATCGGTGAGGTTATCCGTAACGAGTTGAAGATATCCGGAGCACTTCTGCCCGGATAATTTCCGCGTTGTATGATACCGCCAATACCCAAATCCAGGCTAAGGTTTTTGGACAATTTAATATCAACGTTCGATCGAAAATTATAGCGTTTCATCTGCGCGTTGTTATTCCAAAAATTATCCGGGTCCTGTTTATAAATCCCGTTGAGCACGGTATAACCGACATTGGTGTAATACTGAACCATATCGGTACCGCCGGTTACACTCAGGTTGTTTATTGTCTGAAAGGTGTTTCGTTTCAGCACCGTATTCACCCAGTCGACATTCGGATACAGGTACGGGTCTGACCCATCCCTGAATTTCTCCAGATCAGAAGAAGAATAAAGTTCGGCCCGACCTTCGTTCGTGAGTGCTTCGTTTATCAATCCCGCGTATTCGTACCCGTCAATGTAATCCGGCAGGCGCAGCGCCTGGAGTGTTGCATTTTCCGTACGGAATATTACCCGTGGCTTGCCTACCTTACCCCTTTTTGTTGTAATCAACACTACGCCATTAGCACCCCGTACGCCGTACACTGCCGTGGCGGAAGCATCTTTCAGAATAGAAAAGCTCTCGATCTCCTGAGTGTTCAAGCTGTTGATATCGCGTTCTACCCCATCCACCAGAATGAGCGGCGAACGGTTTTCCCACGTACCAAACCCCCTGATAAATACCGCAGCGCCATCATAGCCCGGCTCACCGGAGCTCTGCCTGGTGATGATACCAGGCATGCTGCCCGCCAACGCATTGGAAAGCGAGGGGGTAGCGATACGTTGTATATTAGCTACCGGAACGTCCGATATCGCACCGGTTACCGACACTTTCTTTTGCGTACCAAACCCTACTACCACCACTTCATCTATTTGGGCGTCCGACTCCATCAGCACGATATCGATAACGTCTCTACCCACGACCTGTTCGTTTACAGTCGCAAAGCCGATCATGCTAAATTCAATGTGGGTGACCTCATTTGGAAGCGCAAGCACAAAACGTCCATTAGCATCGGTATAGGTACCCACATTGGACGTACCAACCGCAGTCACGGTAACACCGGGCAATGCTTCTCCGGTCGAATCCCTGACCGTTCCGCGCACATCCCGTTCCTGTTGTTCCAGTGCCGCCGGCATTGAAGCCCGTTTGGAATCGACTGAGCCAGCGCGCATCTTAATAACAATCGTTTTATTACCGCCAAGCAGGATGTCTACGGTTCCCGGATCAAAAATCTTATCCAAAACCGCCATCAACGGCTGATTATTCACATTCAGGGTCACATTACCCAAGCTATTCATGACTTCGGATCCAGCAATAAAATTGTAGCCCGTTTTTAAGGTCAGTTGATGGAACACATCCTTTACCGGCATATTACTCACCTTCAGCGTCACCTCTTGAGCCAGTCCTGCGACACTTACCTGAACAAAAAACAAAAGCAGTATCAATGTAAGTTTCATGACGAGAATATACTTCAGGAATTTTTCGGATAAAGCAATTCCTCTCTTTTTCAAATATCTTTTATACATTCGAATTAGATTACTAGGTTTTAATTGGAAACAATTAATTACAATCTGTCGAGGGTGTTCGCCGCACTCTCGACTTTTTTGTTATATAGGTTTATCGTCTTTTTACATATACCCTCCTTTCACTGCTGGTATTAGCCATCTCCTTTTTCTCAATTAGAAATTCAACCTGGGCTGCCATTTCCAGGTTCTCCAACAAATTCAACAATCCCTTGTCACGGAAATAGTTTCCCTGAAATCGGATATCGTTCACGTCATCTTCATAGGTAAAGGTGACATTGTACCATCTTGCTACGCGTTTAAGCAGGTCGGGCAGCCGCTCGTCATTAAATACAAACAATCCATCTTTCCAAGCGGTCACTGAATTGAGGTCTGCCATAACCACACGCAAAGATGACGCGCCGCTCTTACCCGATAATACAGACTGCTGTCCGGGCGCTAACACGACGGATCCCAACCCTTGATGCGTCGCACTAACCCCTACACTCCCCTCGATAACTGAGGTCAAAACTTCACGCTCATGATCATAGGTATTTATGTTAAATTCTGTGCCGAGCACTTGTACGGTATGGCGCTCATCAGCAAGCATGGTCTCTACGAAAAAAGGCCTGTTCTGGTCGGATGCAACCTTAAAGTAACCTTCTCCCGAAAATTCGACAACTCGCTTACCCTTTCCGAATACAACCGGATAGCGCAATGCTGATCCCGCATTAAGCATGACCTCGGATCCATCGGGCAGTATCACCCGATACTGGCCACCAATCGGCGTCGTTATGGTATTGTAAACTTCCTGTTGTTTTGCTGTCGATAAGTGATGTTCGTGCTCAGATTGATATACTAAGACGCCGTCGACGTGCTTCAGTGCCGTAGTAGCTGCTCCGACTTCCATGCGCTCCCCTCCTACCAAGTCATCTAACACGATCTTCCGCCCATCTGCCAGGGTAAGCACTGCTTTGTTTGCACCTGGCGAAATCTCGGTAACATCATCAGCACCAACCGTCAAAAAAATGGCGGCCGGTGACTCTTGCCAATACCAGAAGCTAAACGCCCCTACAGAAACCAGTAATACAACTGCTACGGCATACTTCATCAACCGATGGATACGCCCGTAATCTTTGTTATAATGTCCAATGATACGCCATAATGCTGCCTGCTGCCTTTCGCCCGACATATCCGACAACGCTTCTTTATCTAAGTCATCCCAAAGCTCATCCGTCCACGCTTCCAGCAGGTGACGATAACGCGCATCCAATACCAGAAGCCTCAATTCGGCTATTTCTTCGTCGGATGCTATACCGTCACGGTACCGATCGACTAAAAATTTTACGCGCGCATTGTCCATTGCTATAAGTATCCTGAATTGGTCACTTTATGATATGACCCTTAACGGGTATACCGAGGAGTAATAGGGTGAAAAAAAATTTAAATAAGCGGCAGGAACACCGCAAGAAACAGCTTCACTACATCTTGATACCTAACCATGTAGTTACGCAAAAAGCGCAACGCAAGCTGCATATGGGTTTTGACGGTCAATCGAGACAGATTGGTTCTTTCAGCGACCTCTTCATACTTTAGCCCTTCGTTTTTACACAATTGGAAAATCAGGCGCCGTTGTGGGGGGAGCAGCGCGATGGCACGATCAATGACTTCCTGCGTTTCCTTCAAATTGACCGCTTGCTCGGTGGAAAAGTCAACCTCATCCCAATTGTCTTTCATTTCCTTGCCGACCGTCCTTTCCAAGATCATTCTTCGCAGCCATTTTAAGGTGAAATTCCGGGTAACCACACGAAGGTATGCATCGAGGTTAGCAATGTTGTCAGGCTCCCGGCATTGCCACACCTTCAAAAAGACCTCATGTACGATATCCTCGGCAACTTCTACGGATCCCGATATTTTCAATGCGTAAGTATAGACCTTGGGCCGGAACCGGTCATAGAGCACGCTGAACGCACCCTCATCCTGAATACTGATCCGTTCGAGGAGCTGTTTTTCCGTTAAGTCCCGCTTTTCGATTAAAGGTTTCATTCGGATTCAAGGCAACGTAACCGCATCTATATTTTCTGACACCCGGTTACATGGCCAACCATCATGTATAATTGGTTGTTCAAAGGTAAGCCCGACTGGAAGGAAAACCTAACGGAATTTTTCCCTTTAATGACTGTTATATATCACGCTTCAAGAAAAGCGATCGCACGTTTAGGTAACAGAAAGTCAAAAGGTCGTAATGGTTACATCCCTTACCTGAATTTTTGCCGCTCCCCCACTGTGAAGTTGCAAAGCAATTACACCCTTTGATGGAATATTAGGGTCTTTCTCCACATAGTCACAGGTCTTTATCCCGTTGATATAAAGCGTATGGTGATTACCGCGCACTCGTATCAGGTAACTATTCCAATCACCATCTCGAAGGATATGACGAAGCGTCGATAAATCACCTTTAACAAGCAGCGCCCTCCGGTGCTCATCATAAATATCTCCCCAATGCCCATTTCCGATGTCAGCTTGATACCCTACCATATCATTATTTGAAACGTAAGAGCGGTATTGAATTCCGCTATTGATGAAACCGGTAGCTGGATCGCCAGATAACCTAAACAAACAACTGAATTCAAAATCCTCATATTGCTGTTCCGTTTGCAGGTAAGTGTTTTTCGGAATATTACTTATCCCGTCGCCACCCGTTATCGAACTATCCGAAACCCTCCAATATACCGAATCCGATTGGTCTACAGGCTTCCAACCTTTGAGCGTTGAACCGTCAAATAGCTTCACCGTTTTGGGCGTCTGCTGCGTCGACTTTTGCGCTAAGAGACTTGAAAAACCGAATAAGACCAGTATACCCGAAGAAACGGGAACCATCCATATATTTCTTTTCATCATTAAGTAATTCATCAACTCCATTATAGCAAATATAACTGAGGCAAATAGTATTGACCACACGTCTGTTATCCTTTTCTACCTGTTTTTTATCTTCGCCGGAAGGCAAAGAAAGCTTCCTTGCTGATAAACTACATAGCTAGCAAACTACGGCCTTTTACCGCAACGGCTTGGTTAACTCAGTTATAGGCAATCGTGTTGCTCAAAGTACCGATGGGACCGATCGTAATGTCTACGCGGTCTCCCACCTGCAACGTGAATTCATTTGGTGGCACCAAACACGTACCGGTCATCAGGAAGCTACCGTAGTCGAATCGGCATTCCCGATAAAGGTAACCGACCAATTCGTCCAATGAGCGTTTTATGCGATTGATTTTAACGGAATCGCAATACATCAACTGTTCATTCCGTATGATGTCCATTTCGATTACAGTCTCCGGGTCTATTCGTGATTCAGGGACATAAAGGCATGGCCCCAATGCGGCACTCCGGTCATATACCTTAGCTTGTGGCAAGTACAGGGCATTCTCGCCCTCGATGCTCCGTGAACTCATGTCGTTCCCCACTGTATAGCCCTCGATGCTACCCCGCGAATTAATGAAAAGCGTCAATTCCGGCTCGGGTACGTCCCATACCGAATCCTGACGTATACTAACCGGTTGCCCGTGCCCGGATACCCGATGTGGCAACGCCTTGAAGAACAGCTCCGGTCGCTCAGCGTGATAGACCTTGTCGTACAGGTCCGCTCCGCCCGAATCCTTAGCCTCTTCCATCCGTGCTTCCATACTTCTGAAATAAGTCACCCCGGCGGCCCACACTTCTTGATTACCGATGGGCGGTAATAGTCCGTTGTCAATCCACGCCCGTGCCGCTGACTCCTGAATTAATTGCGCTGAACTGAGTATTTCATTGAGATATCGATACAAGTCATCCCGATTGACAAGTTCGTCCCAATCCTGACCAGCGGCGTAGTATCCATCTGACGCATGAAGCAGGGGCCCCTGTGTGGTTTTGTATAGTTTCATATATTTTTTTTGCTCTCAAGTAAGCAGTATGCTAAAGTTGCATTTACTTGGCTACAAACTATTTTCCGGTCATGCCAAGTTCTACCACGGTTATCCTGTTGCCGTAAAGATCGGCACAATGGAAGTAAGTACTGCCATCGCTGCTTGCTATCGGCTCAATAATTTCTACGCCATTTGCTTTTATGTGTTCATATAACTTACGGCAGTCGTCCGTATAAATGACCACGGTAGGCTGTCCTCCTGTTTGTTTTCCCAACAAAGCCTTCTGATCCTTACCCTCCGCTTGCAGAAACCATATTCCAACATTGTCATCTGCACTAAAACGGATATGCATAAAACGCTTATTGCTTGAAACTTCAGCGTCAAATAATTTCTCGCAAAAGAAGTTGCTATGGTAAAAATCAAAGGCAGCATCGTAGTCTTCAACCAGGATAATAACACGGCCAAATGTTGTTTTCATGAATACGTATAATGATATGTTTAAATATATCGCACGGCTCGCTTCATAAACTAACACGCGATTAGCGAATCAGTAACGCCGTTCGTCGTTTACCTCTATCCAATATCCATCAGGGTCTTTAATGTAGAGCTGTTTTACACCATCTACACGGGTACCTACTTTGCCAAGTTCATGCTGCACGTTGTAGTAATCAACACCAAATTTCTTAAGCCGTGCAATGAAATCATCGATGGAGACCACGCTAAAGCACAGGTGGGTACTCCTGTTGTGTTCCCTGATTTCGGCAGCATCCCTAATCAAATGCAACGACAACCCCGGAGCGATTTCAAACCACTTATGTTTGCCTATTTTAAAAGGCTCGGGAATTGTATCGAGCTGCAACACGTCCTGATAAAAGGATGCGCTTTTCTCCAGATCATAAACAGATAGCGCGACATGGTTAAACAGCGCTTTCTTCTCTTGCGAATTGGCTTTCATAGTAGTGCCAATGAGACATATACTACCCAGTAAATAGCGTGCTATCTTTCGTTTCATCCATCAAATTTATGCAAATTCACTTTTATATGCAATATAGCGTTTGTTTCTGGATAGGCATACTCCAGCTCATCGGCAGTCCTCGCGGTTACTACCGAAAACCTTTTACCGCCTTGCCCGTTTATTTTGTAATTTTACGCTATAAACTAATGGAAGATGAACGAACTATTCAAAGCACTCAACTTCAAAGGGCAAAAGTCTATCCCGTCCGTCACTGATGAGAACCAAGCAAAAGGTATACCTTTTAGCGTTGCTTTCGTAACAAAACAGATGGAAATCGATAGTAACATCACAAAATTTGAGGCATGAAACTAATATCGATCCCATTCGTTCTAGCAATTACTATTGCGTGTACCCAAGCACAACCAAGGCAAATGAAGTACAAAACAACCGGCAGCATCGAGCGCTTAGACCCGGCGTTGGATGCCATTATCGATACGGGTGCAACAGCCGAAATCATCGCTGAAGGCTTTAAATGGAGTGAGGGGCCCCTGTGGGTGGAAAGTGAACAAATGTTGTTGTTTTCGGACGTTCCCGCAAATACAATCTATAAGTGGACAGAAGAAAATGGCACGGAAATTTACCTGCGACCAAGCGGTTATACCGGACTTGAACCCAGCCAGAGTAGAGAACCTGGCAGCAATGGGTTATTGCTGGACAGCAACGGCCACCTTGTCCTCTGCCAACATGGCAACCGCCAACTGGCCAGAATGGACGCTCCATTGGATAAACCAGAAGCAAGATTTGTTGCACTGGCAACCCACTACAACGGCAAGCGTTTCAGCAGCCCGAATGATGCGGTGTACAACAGCATGGGAGACCTGTTCTTTACCGACCCTCCTTACGGCCTACCAGCACAAAATGACGATGATCCGGCAAAAGAAATCGGTTTTAACGGAGTATATAAGATTACCCCTGGTGGAGACGTCGTCTTGCTGGAAGGCAGCATAACCAGACCAAACGGGATCGCATTTTTTCCCGGCGAAAAAAAATTACTGGTTGCTTGTTCAGACGCTAAGGCGGCCAATTGGTACGTATTATCTATCGGCGAACATACCGCATCCCGGTCCTTGTTTTACAGCGCCACTAACGAACGGGAAAGGCTAAAAGGCCTGCCTGACGGATTGAAAATCGATAAAAACGGAACTGTGTTCGCTAGCGGGCCCGGAGGAATATGGATTTTCAACGCGGATGGACACGTGCTGGGGAAAATAAAATTGGACGAAGCAGCTTCCAACGTGGCATTATCGGCCGACGAAAAAACAGCGTATATAACAAACCATCAATATGTATTGCGAATTAAACTGAGAAAATAAAAGTCCAACCCGTGCTATCAACCTGAACCTCCCTTCCACTCAACTTTGCCGTCCGGCAGGATATGGCAAATAATACCTAATAAGTTACTGTTGTCGGAAATCCGCTACAATATCTGATTATCAATTAGTTTATCATTGTATAATACACACTCGTTCATACCTTTGCCACCACTTATGGAACGGGTCTGCCAATGCACGTTAGCCCGCTAATACCAAAAGGTATATATGAATTTGAGTATATTTATCGTAGACGATGATATCATGCTGGGCAAAATACAGAAGGCACTGGTAAAATCAATATGGCCATTGGACGATCCGACTGTTTGTCACGACGGGTTAAGTGCGCTTAAATCTATTGAACAGGAGGCAGTCTTAGGCAAAAAGATATTGGTCCTGCTCGATATCAATATGCCGGAAATGGATGGTTGGGACGTTCTGGATTTTCTGTGCAACGAACCTTACTATAAAAATATCTGGGTTATCATAAACACTTCATCGGAGGAAATTGCAGACGAGGTAAAATCGAAATCGTACGCCCAAGTCATCGCTTTTAATAAAAAACCATTGACGAGGGAAAAATTGCTCAAGTTAATGGAACAGGATCCATTAGTCGTACTCATTTAAAAACAGAACAATCCGATTGAATACGGGCAAAACATATGGAATTGACATCAGTTTTGAGGAGCTTAAGCTGCCACTGTTCCACGACGTGCTAATCCTTGCGAAAAATGCGGCCCAGGGAAAGTACGGACTTGGAAAATCGTTGGACTTGCTTATACCCGGCGTCTTTGAGGCGGTGAGTACAGATGTAGGACATGAGCATATTGAAGCTGTTTTTATAAACAAACGTCTCCTCACTAAAATCCCGGTCGAAAACGTGATAATGTTATTAAAACAGCATGTCTTTGATTACGTTGGTGAAGGGGAATTAATACAGGTTGATATGAAGGTACGTATTTCGATGAACAATATTAACGGTTGACCGCAGGTACACCTGTTATGAATATAAAGACATTGGTTACCAAGCAATACCTGACGCTCGATGCATATGCCGGAACGGGCGCTGCAAAAGCGTTGTTGCGTACAACGGATGCAGTGGTCATTCTGGATGGAAACTCACCGATCGGAATAATTACGGCGGCAGACCTGGCAATGAAACCACATCAATTGGTCATCGATTGTTTGCCAGATAGGCCAGTCGTAACCTGCACCGAATTAATAAGTAACGTGTTGACCCTCATGAAAACAACCGGGAATAACGTACTTCCCGTTACATGCTATGAGCGCTTTTGCGGAATAATTAAACAGGCAGATATCCTTTCACACCTTCACGCCATTCAGGAAAAACAACGGACGGCCTTATTGGCAGCAGCGCATGATTTACGCAGCCCTATAGCTGCTATAAGTATGCTGGGAACCATATTGAAAGCCGACCCGGCGTTACACAAACACCAACATCTTATTGATAAGTTAAGCGAGTCCTGCGATTACGCAGAGGTACTCATCCAAGATATCCTCACTACAGAACAATCCCAAAGTGAAATGC
Source organism: Parapedobacter deserti (assembly GCF_042646065.1). Taxonomy (NCBI): domain Bacteria; kingdom Pseudomonadati; phylum Bacteroidota; class Sphingobacteriia; order Sphingobacteriales; family Sphingobacteriaceae; genus Parapedobacter; species Parapedobacter deserti. The sequence continues at coordinate 246,064 of NZ_JBHRTA010000030.1, read as the reverse complement.
TGACACTTCAAGACGAAGATCTGGATGATCTAGTAAACGAATGTGCCGTTTCGCTATCAGACAAATTGGAAGACAAAGCCCTCATCTTGTCGAAACAGCTGCACTGCACAAAGACCATCAAGGCCGACCGTCTAAAGTTGAAGCGTGCGATCAATAACATCCTTTGGAATAGCATCAAGTTTACCCATCCAGGCGGAATGATTAGCCTTTCTACCAAGGAAGAGGTAAACGACCGGGTGGTACTCATTATACAGGATACAGGCATTGGCATCCCCGAAGCCATGCGGGAAAAGATATTTGATAAATTTACGCAAGCAAAACGCGCCGGAACCGTTGGGGAGCCTACAACCGGGCTGGGGTTGTATCTCACCAAAACAATCATTGAGTCGCATGGCGGCACCATTCATATGGAGAGCGACGGACAATCGGGGACCAGTTTCATTGTTTCGTTACCTGCTTATAACCGATCAACCTCCGCGAACTAAACAGGCTCTGGGCATCCCTTCCACAGTACCGCCCTAATCTCTCCTCTCGGCAATGCGGCACCTTTTTGATCAAGCAAAAAAACCATGAATATACCATTGGTTGCGATCGCTGTAATGTCCCGACCTGAACAGCCAATACCGTTGCCCTTCGTCATCTTCCACCTGGTAATAGTCTCTGTGGTCGCCAGGTTCCAACCACCACTCACGCTCGATGCGTTCAGGCCCGTCGGCCTTCCTGATCACATGCGTCTCACCCTTGTAGCGGAATAGCATGGGTGGATAATCCGGTATTGGAGCCGTTACCTCCAGCGGCTCCGGCTTGTCAAGCAACCGTATAGGGCGCGGTCGGCATTCGGGCCAAGAGGCCGTGGCCTTTTCCCCGATGGACGAGGCGATCTTAATGGATCGCTCAGGCCAGTAATGCTCATCAGGAAGGTAGCGGCGGATGTTACAGGTACCCTCTCTGCTTTCCAGTCGGTCCAGCAGTTCAACCAATGCTGTATTTCCCAACCCTTCTGCTTTCTTCCATAAAGTTTCTTGCATGGTATCCACATCCTCCACCTTACAGGCTTTCAATACAAACAATTCGATGCCCAGTGCAGGTTCGATCTCTGGCACCTTCAACCCGAACAACCGGAGAAGGTGTGACGTGTTGGCGGTTGGCCTACCGGTACCAATAGCCACTTTGACGATTTTTCCATCCACACGATAGCAGGTCAGGATCGCTTTACGCAGGCCTTTTCCTTCTCCGGCCATCCGTTTACAGAGCGCTTCCAGCAGCTTACCTATAGCAACCTCAATACCTGTCGCTGTCCGAATGGGTTCTAAGCTGGGCTGCCGTTCTTCATATGGGGGCACAGGCCGCAGGGGAGATAAGTGTTCCTCTTCCTCTCCCAGTGCCTGCCGTAACTTTGACAGTAGGTGCTCACCAAAGCGCTTCCGCAATGCGGCATGTGGCATCCCAATGAAACCGCCCACGGTGTTCAATCCCAACTTATACAGCCGTTCTACGGTTTCCGGCCCAAGCCGCAGCGCGGAAGGTGGAAGGTGCATCAGCGCCTCTCTTTCATTCCCCGTTTCCACTATGGGAGTTGCCTTGCCGAAACGGGCTACTGCCCAAGCAGTGCCAATGGTGCCTGCAATAGCCATCTGCGTGTCGTATCCTCTCCGCCTCAGGTGAGTAACGACCTCTTTCAAATACGCCCGCTCGCCACCCCACAAGTGGGCACAGCCACTGATATCCAAGATCAGGCCATCGGGTGGGTCTACCGCCACGCAAGGGGTATAACGTATACACCAAAAACCGATCGCTCTGAGCAGCTTTCCCGCCAGTTGAGGTTGATCTTCTATAACTTTCAAGGTGGGCAGAAAGGCCTTTGCATCAGCAACAACCATTCCAGGGGCTACACCCTGCTCCTCGGCCAAAGTGTTTACCGCCGTGATGACCATGCGTCCATGCATGGGCGCTGCCAGCACAAACGGTACGCCGTGCAGTTCGGGTTGTTGAAGCGCCAACCGATCTGCCGTAAGGTGTCGAAACCACAGAGAAGCAAACCTTTTTTTCATGTCACCCCGATTTCCTGTCATATAGCGATAGAACACCGGGTTGCATTGGCAGATCAACGGGTATGAAATTCCCGGATGACCATTCTATCTTCCAGTATCCCGGATGACCATTGCGCACCTTCATAAGCTCAACTTCCCACCGCGGAAATCCCACACCCGGCAATCCCTCTTCCAGCGCACTTGCTAGATGCCTGATCTGCCAGCGGGCAACGCTAGCCGTCGCTCCAATCTTGCGGGGATTGCTGCGCAGTACAAACCCCATTATTCTGCTTTTTTCAACCGCTAGTTGCAAGCGCCGAGATTGCACGAACTCCAGTTCACGCACCTCAGCAACAACCGCAGCAAGCCCCGGGCACTTGAGCCCCTCCTCCATAGCCCAAAGGACATCCCGTTGCCGCGCCATGTCTACAAAAACGATACGGTCCGGTTCCACACCGAAGGCCCGGATGGCAGGTGGAAATAACACTTTGGAGTTGCTAATCCACAAGCAAACCTTGCCGCCTTCCATCAGGCGGGCCAGTATCCCCCCGATGAAACCACTGGCTGCGGCTTCCTGTTCGGGACTTGTGCTGATGAACTCATGAATACCCCAGGCCGGAAAGACGCCATTTGGAAACACGCTTTCTATAGGCCCCAGCCCGATTTTGCCTGTAGGATTTTCCGATGGTGCAAAGCCCTGCAAACGCAGGATATCCTGCTTCAACCGATTCACTACCGCACTTTTGTTTTCCAACATTGTTGCCATATCTTCAGAGATTGGACAACAAATTTAATGCTAATATTTTTAGAATTTATAATTTTATGGAAAATGTATTAAGATACCTGTTTTTAACCGTCATCTTCACCGGGATCGGCCGTGCTGTAGGTGTACAAGCCGGACACCAGCTGGCTTTCCCTATTTCAAGGTCAAAGCCTTAAAGGAACGGGTCAATTCCGTCAGCGACTCCTCAACGCCCATGCGTTCAAGTGAAGAAGCGCCTACAAATCCTTGGACGTCGGTCTGATCGAGCATCTGCCGTACATCTTCTGGCGTATTGACTGGGCCTCCATGAGCAAGAAAAAAAACATCGGGATTAACAGACCGGCCCGCTTCAATTATTTCCTGCGTCCGGGTAATGGCAAAATCCATGCTTCGGGTAGCATTAACCACACCGATGGATCCGCCTACTGTAGTGCCCACATGGGAAATGATTGCATCCGCACCGGCATCAGCCATTTGCTTGGCTTCCTCCGCTGTGGCAACATAAACAATGGAAAACAAATCCATTTTGGTGGCAAGGCGAATCATTTCCACTTCCTTTGCAAAACCCATTCCGGTTTCTTCCAGCACCTGGCGGAAGTGCCCATCTACAATGGAATGGGTAGGGAAATTGTTTACGCCCGAAAAACCCATGTCTTTTACCTTCAGCAGGTGGTGCCACATCCGGCGCCGTGGATCGGAGCCATGCACACCGCATATTACGGGAACCTCCTTTACCACCGGCAGCACTTCAAATTCACCGATTTCCAGCGCTTCCGCGTTGGCATCTCCGTACGCCATCATCCCTGCGGTAGAGCCATGTCCGGCCATGCGGAAACGCCCAGAGTTGTAGATAATGATCAGGTCAGCACCGCCCCGCTCAATAAATTTAGCGCTGATACCTGTACCTGCTCCGGCGGCAATGATGGCTTTGTTTTCTGCTAATGTCTGCTGCAGGCGTTCCCTCACTTCCTGCTTGGTGTAGGGATTGCCCACCCCTGTCCATGGATTTGGCATATGTCAATCGTTGTTGTTTGCCATGCGAAGGTCGGCAAGTTTGGCAACATACGCAAATTGTCTTTCAGTCATGCTGGTGTCCCATTAAGCGCTGCAACACGGCTACGGCATGGCGAGCAAAGATGCTGTCGTTGATATGCGCTGTGATTTCACTAACTTCGACCGGCCCGGTTGCGGTCTCTTTTATTGTTTGGAACAACAGCTGATTGACCTGCGGACGGAAAAAAAAACCGCCATCCGCATCGATCTGGGACACCCCGTTCATAGGCAGCAAAATAGCCACAGGCGCTTGGGAAACGCTCAGCTTGCGGGTGAGCAGTTTTCCCAATTGACGATTTTCTGCCTCATCGGTACGCATCAGCGTTACGTCGGGTGCCCAGCTGTACAATAATCGATGACGGTATCGTTCAGGAACCGTGTCCGGGTGTGCAAAATTTACCATATCTAAGCATCCTGGGGCGACCACTTGGGGAATGCCGCATTCCGCCGCGGCCTCAAGTCGGTGCGGCCCCGCGCTACATATGCCGCCGCAAAGCTCATCAGCTAATTCAGTAGTGGTCAGATCCAACACGCCGTCAAAACATCCTTCGCGGATCAACGACTCCATGGTTTGCCCACCCACTCCATTAGCGTGGAAAACAAACACTTCGTAACCTCTGCATTTGAGCAAATCGGCACACGCTGTTACACAGGCGGTGGTATTACCAAACATGGTGACAGCAATGCGGCCTGCCGGGGCTTGGGCTGCTTCCTCTGCAGTTGCCCCCGCATTGGCCATGCCACATATGGCAGCCGCAGCCTGCCGGATTAACATCCGGCTGATGCTGTTCAATCCCGCCACATCGACAACCGATGGCATCATTGTGATGTCCTTGCTGCCGATCTGCCGGGAAAGGTCTTTGGAAGCTACCGTGCTAAGGCAAATTTTGGGGATGCCCAGCGGCACCGCCTGCATCGCTGCAATCGCCATGTAAGTACCTCCTCCGCCCCCCATGCCAATGACTGCCTTCAGCTTGCCAGCCTCACACAACCGGGTAAGGATACCAGCCGCGCCGCGCCCCATCACATCGACAGCGTGCCCACGGTCTGCACGTTCCCTTAAACTACTGAGCGTATGCCCACCAGCCAAGGCCACCTCATTGGCATCGAAATCAACTGGGAAACCTACTGCTGTACCGGTGTATATACCTGTGTTGATCGTAATCACGGTCTCACCGTGGGCTAAAATACACTCGCGCAGAAATGCAAAATCTGCTGCTTTGGTGTCAAAGCATCCCAAGAGAACAATGGACTTCGGGGTGTAAGTCATTACTTCTTTTGATTTTGACGCTAAAGTTACAGATATTTATGGATACTGGTTAGTTTTGCCTTGCGCTTTGGAAACCAGACACACACGCAATGAAACAACCAATTTTATATGGTATCTTGCTTTGTATAGCCATCTGTGCCTTTGCCAAAACAGACAGGCAGCCGACTGACTGGATACAGCAGGACATCGCAGCCATGCTTCCCGAAGGTGATATTCTAGCGGTTATTCTGGATATAAAAGGCTCATACGGGATGCGAGCTTTCGGCAGATTGAGCTTTTCAATAGGCAGTGATGGCCAGCATATATGGTTTCATACTTACGATGGCCACTCCTTACCGACAAATATGCTGGATAAGGTTCAAATAAACCTTAAACAAAACGTTGTCATCATCGGTGAAGCCGAGTTAAATTATGTTGGCGTAAAAAAAGTGATTATTAACGATAGGTTCGACAACAAATGGCAGGGATACCGCTGGTCTTTTGAAGGAGAAAAACGGTATGAATTCACTTTAGGTCGCGTGGAAAGCAGCGGGCAGACATTCATGCGGATTCAAATCAACCGAATAGGAAATAACATCTCCCTGCTGGACCTTCCATTGCTTTTCTGAGCGGAATGACATCGTAATAAACAAATGGTCACGGTGGCTGTTAGCATAGGTAAGTATATGCTTTTAACCCTACAAATTCAGTAAATCATGGTAGAAGAGAAATTCAGGGAATGCATAGCACTGTGTTATCAATGTGCAGATGCATGCGACCATTGTGCGACATCCTGCTTGCGGGAAGATCATGTAAAAGCGATGGCAGCCTGTATACATTTGGACCGGTTCTGTGCAGAAATCTGTCGAACGGCCGCTTCCTTCATGGCGAAATCCAGTACGACTGGCCATGAAGGATACGTGACCGAAATATGCGGTCTGTGCGCCAAAATCTGTGACGACTGTGCGGAGGAATGTGAAAAACACGATCACGAACACTGCGCAGCGTGTGCAGCGGCGTGTCGGCAATGTGCGGCTGTTTGCAGAAAGATGGCGGCTTAGCCCCATCCATCTGCAAACCCGTGGGCTTTGAGTACATTTTCCGGGACACCATCCCATACTCCCGGGCGGTTGCCTACGTATCCGATATCTTTGACTCCGATCTCACTGGTGAAAAATCCGGACGCGGTGAGGTTACGCATTAAGCTGAAGAACGCTACACCTTGCTTCATCTCAGGCTTGGACTTGGCCGGATAGGCGACATCATCCACCAATTCGAGCTGCTGCTCCTTGTTGCATGCGGTAAATACACCACCGTATCGTCGTTGGCTCTGTAAATCCAGCCATTTCAATCCTCCCCGCATCGGCGTCTGGTATACCGGAATGTCCTTCGCCATAAACTCTATGAAATCCGGCACACCGGCATCGGTGGCGCTGCCAGAAACCCCGTCAGCGGGTATAATAATATCGGCCAGCGCCGCTATGGTAGCCAGTTCGTGGGGTGTAAAAAACTGATCTGCCGCAAGTTGTTGGTTACGGCGGTGTTCTACGTCGGTAACGCCGGGCAGCTTGTTGTCCACCTCCGCGTCCGTTTGCTTTGAAGTTTTAACATTATCCGGCCCACACGATTCCAGCAATAGCGCTCCACCTGCCGCCGCAAGCCCGAGGGCTTTTAACGATTCTCTTCTGTTCATAGGGCTATCCTTTTCATATATTCAGTTTGTTTCTCTGCTTTAGCATGTATTCCGCCGCTCGCATTGACAGTGCGAGAATGGTCCACGTAAGATTTTTGTCGCCCTGCTGCACAAACGGCCCAGCATCCACCACAAACAGGTTGCGGCAGTCATGTGACTGGCACCAGCGGTTCAGTACCGACTTCTTCGGATCGTCGCCCATGCGCGTTGTCCCCCCTTCGTGAATGATTTTGCCAGGAGCCTCCAGTCCGTACAGGGTCTCGGGGCCCGGCATCGGCGAAGCCGCGACGGCTCCCATCTCGTGGAGGATTTCCTTGAATGTCTCTTGCATATGCCGGGCTTGCTCCACCTCCTCGTTGGCCCACTTATAATGAAAACGCATTACCGGGATACCATACTTGTCTACCGCTATGGGATCGATTTCACAGTAATTGTCATAGCGGGCAAGCGCCGTGCCGCGGCCGGCCATTCCAACACTTGCTCCATAGAAACGGCGGTAGTCTTCTTTCAACGATATGCCATAGCCGCCCTGCTCACGTTGATGGCCATCTTTGGCCGGCACCAGGTTGTTCACGTGAGCTACCCAGTCCAGAAAACCGTATGAGGGCATATGCAGACCGCCGCCATACTCGATATGGTAGCCCCGGGGGAAGCTGAGTTTACTGTTGTCGAGCCACCAGGGTGAATAAATGTGCACACTACCTACGCCATCCTCATTATACCGCGGCCTATCCAGCAACTGCGGCAGGAAGCCGCCCGCGCTGGCGCCCGTGGAATCGTGCAGATAACGGCCCACCAATCCACTGCTATTGGTAAGTCCGCCGGGATGGACCGCAGACTTCGAGTTAAGGAGCAGTCGCGCACTCTCACACGCACTTGCACCTAACACGATCAGTTTTCCCCTTACCGTATGTTCTTGTAGATCCTGTGTATCAACATATGAAACCCCTGTAGCCAGGCCCTCGTCATCGGTAAGCACCTCACGCACCATGGCGTTGTCAATGACCGTCAGATTACCCGTTTTCATGGCCGGCATTACCAGGCAAGAAGACGATGAAAAGTCTGCATAAACACGGCATGCTCTACCGCACTGCCCACAGTAGAAACATGTTCCACGGTCTTCCACACCAGGCAGCGCTTCAGTAAGCACAGATCCTCGGCCTGCGATCACGGGTACACCGGCTTTCCGTGCACCCCGTTTGATATACAGTTCATTCAGTCGCGGCTTAGGCGGTTTCAGGAAGATGCCATCCGGCTCATTGGGCAATCCTTCAACCGTACCGTAGATCCCGATCATCCGGTCAATACGGTCATAATAAGGCTTTACCTCGTCATAGGTAATCGGCCACGCTTCTGTGACACCGTCTTTCGGCTTGAAATCATCAGGGCCCATGCGCAGCGAAATGCGCCCCCAGTGGTTTGTCCGCCCGCCCAGCATCCGCGCCCGGAACCATTCAAAGGATGTGCCCGCGGCACGCGTATAAGGCTCTCCATCAAGCTCCCAACCTCCATAGGCTGCGTCAAAATCACCGAATGGACGCACGGTACCGGCACCCCGACGAGGGGATTCCCACGGCCATCGTAATTGCATTGCGTCTTTGGCAGGATCAAAAAAAGGACCGGCCTCCAGCATCAGCACCCTTAGTCCCGCGTTGGCCAGCACATATCCCGCCATCCCTCCCCCGGCCCCCGAACCGACAACAATTGCGTCGTAGACCGTTGGATTTGCTTTAATTTGATAGGAAATCATTACTTATGGTTTATAACTTGTCATCATTTAGCCGTGATAACCGCCAGCCGCGAAAGTAACTGGCATATCACTGGCCAAATATAAAATTTTCTGAATAACAATCACCAGGAAATAGCTAAAACGATTATGCAAAAAAATACAAGGCGCAAAATTATCCTGGCAAACGTAAGGCTATCCTACCCGGCCTGGTACCTTTTCAAAAAATCCGCAAGCTTCTTGACAGCGATGGCACGGTGGCTAATGGCATTTTTTTCCGCTGCGGACATCTCGGCAAACGTTTGGGTGTAACCGTTGGGTGTAAACAACGGATCGTAACCGAAGCCACCCGTGCCCTTTCGTCCGAAACCGATCGTCCCTTCGATAGACCCTTCAAAAAAGTATTCCTTACCCTTCAGCCGCAGGGAAATAACTGTGCGGAATCTAGCCTTCCGATTGGTATGTTCGTCCAGCCGGCTAAGCAGCAAATCAATATTCTTTTCCATATCCCTCGTACCGGAATAGCGTGCGGAATACACGCCCGGTTCGTTATTGAGTGCTTCCACTTCCAAGCCAGAGTCATCGGCAAAGCAATCATACTTGTACCGGTTTTTCAAGTAAGCACTCTTCTGCGAAGCGTTCGCTTCAAAGGTATTACCCGTTTCCGGAATATCGTCCGTACAACCGATTTCGGCAAGTGTGAGCAGATGGATATTATCGCCAACCATCGCCTGCACTTCTTCCAGCTTGTGCGCATTGTTGGTTGCAAATACCAATTGAGTCATACCAGTATAGTCTTTGCTGTTGTCCAAAATTGCCGCTTTTTATCCGCATCGGCCAGCATTTCATCAAACGTATACGTGCGGAATAACCGGACGCCCTTGCAATCCATGACAGGCGCGGCATTATTCAACTCCGTCCATGGCAGGGCGACGCCGAGGGAAACCACCGTTTTCGGTTTAAAAAACGAGAACAGGTCATCTTCTTGCGGAAATACACTGAGCCTCCCCACATTTAACAAGGCGATATCGTCCGAAGTAAGCTTCAGTGCAGCCAATGTTTTGAGAAAAGCATCCATGGCATTCACCGACATCCATTCGTACTGTGTTTCCCGCGTCAGGAACAGGTAGTTACGCCTATTTTGGCCGTAAAACGAGAAAGACGCTGCCGGCTTGGCCGTAGGCATGGCCTGCGATAGCTGTTCAGCTGCTACATCACCCTTTCTCCCTTCCATACCGAAGATTGTCTCCGTCATCAGATGGCAAAGCGCTATGGGGTCAACAGTGTTTATGTTCGATTGCGGCATAACCTTCAGCTCACTGCTCCAACACCCATGCGAAGACCAACGGCGCCACAATGGTGGCGTCTGATTCGATGATATATTTTGGCGTGTCAATGCCCAGTTTGCCCCAGGTAATTTTCTCATTGGGTACGGCACCTGAATAAGAACCATACGATGTGGTTGAGTCTGAAATTTGGCAGAAATAGCTCCAGAACGGGATGTTCTCCATTTCCATATCCTGATAAAGCATGGGTACCACACAGATGGGGAAGTCACCTGCAATACCCCCACCGATCTGGAAAAAGCCGACACCTTTCCCATCGGAATTTTTAACGTACCAATCTGCCAAGTAAGCCATGTATTCGACACCGCTCTTCATCGTTGAGGCCTTTAGCTGCCCCTTAATGACGTATGATGCAAAAATATTTCCCATGGTGCTGTCTTCCCAACCGGGCACCACCATAGGAAGATTCTTTTCGGCAGCGGCCAGCATCCAGGAGTTTTTCGGGTCGATCTCGTAATATTGCTGCAACACTCCGCTATTGAGCATCTTATACATGTATTCATGCGGGAAATAACGCTCGCCGGCCTCTTCCGCGTCTTCCCAAATTTTGTGTATGTGCTGCTGGAGGCGCCGGAAAGCCTCTTCTTCGGGGATGCAAGTGTCTGTAACGCGGTTGTAGTGATTTTCCAGCAGTTCCCATTCGTCCTGTGGGCTGAGGTCGCGGTAGTTTGGCACGCGTTTGTAATGCGAGTGCGCCACCAGGTTCATGATGTCCTCTTCAAGGTTGGCTCCCGTGCAGCTGATGATGGCTACTTTATCCTGACGGATCATCTCAGCAAGTGAGATGCCTAATTCGGCGGTACTCATTGCGCCCGCCAAGGTGATCATCATCTTGCCTCCGGCATCCAGGTGGGCTTCATAGCCTTTGGCCGCGTCCACCAACGCCGCAGCGTTGAAATGTAAATAGTTCTTCTCGATAAACTGGGATATGGGGCCTCTTGCTTTGCTCATTTCTTGTTGTACTTGGTTTCGTGCTTACAAAGGTATGGATTCACTACGACATGTGGAAGCTGGCTACACCTCCCATCGCTCACATTGTTGCAAGAACACGTCGTCGACGTCGGCACCGATACCGGGCAGTTCAGGTAACGAGATGCGGTAACCATTGAATTGGACACCGCCCGTAATGGGGTCTTCCAGGTGTCCTAGCATACACGTGTCCATATCGAAAAAAAACACATTAGGCGCAGCGTAGGCAAAGTGCACCTTGGCCGAAAGCGCCAACCGGCTTTCGAGCATACCGCCGATCATGCACGGGATACCGTATTGCGCCGCAGCTTGCTCGATGCGGAGGGCTTCGGCGATACCACCGGATTTAGAAAATTTGATATTGAAGTAATCGCTCCCTCCTTGTTCGGCCAGCCGAATAGCATCCCGGTGGTCGTAGCAACTTTCGTCGGCCATGAGTGGTATGGTGGTCTCTTTCCGGAGCCGCGGCAGCAGGCCGTCGTCATAGCTGCGCATGGGCTGCTCGCAAAACTGGATATCCAATTCCTGTAGGCCTTGCAAAGCCTCCACGGCCGCCTCGTAGCTCCATCCTTGGTTGGCATCTATGCGTATAGGAATGCGGTATCCAATGGCATCGCGGATGGCTTGTATGCGGGCTATATCTGCTGTTGGTGTTTTACCCAGCTTCACCTTAAGCACCTCTGCCCCTTGGTTCTTGAATGCAAGCGCTTTGGCTGCCATCTCCTCGGGACTACCTATTCCGACCGTGATATCGGTGACGATATCGCGTATGGCACCGCCAAGGTACTGATATAACGGGACGCCGGCATGCTTAGCGGCAAGATCGTACAGCGCAATGTCGAAAGCACTTTTGACCGTGGTGTTTCGCGCAATAAACGCATCGAGTTCTGCCAGACGGTCGTCAATAGCCAGCGGATCCTTTCCCTTCCATAAATACGCAAACTCACGCGCAAGCACCAGACAGGTTTCCTGCGTCTCGCCAACAATCATTGGAAACGCAGAACATTCGCCCACGCCAGAAATACCGGTGTCGGTATGTATTCTAATAAAAATGTTCTGTGCATATTCCATCGTCCCAGTAGCGATTACAAAGGGTTCCATTGGAATACTGAACCGATAGATTTCCGTGTGGGTTATCTTCATTTTTTTTTAATTTTACTTATGGTATTATTCACCGGTTCGAAGTTAATGTTTTAACGGGAAGACCGACCAAAGATGATCGTCGTAAGTTCAAATTTGCCATTTTATCAAAAATCGTTATAAATAATAGGTAATTATCAACAAATGAAATAAATATTTGAAAATAATTTTAAATATCCCCAAATTAATTACTAATTTAGCAAATAAATATAGCTAACTAAATAGAATGACTGATATATTGAAACAACAGGATGGGCTATACCGATCTGATTTTGAGCGCGATGCATGTGGAGTTGGATTTATAGCGAACCTGAAGGGAAACAAAACCCATGCACAAGTGAGGGATGCGCTGACCATGCTGGAAAATATGGAGCATCGTGGTGCATGTGGCTGTGACCCGGAAAGTGGAGACGGAGCGGGCATTATGATACAACTGCCGCACGAATTCTTATGGGAAGAGTGCATAGCACTAGGCATTCAGCTGAGCGAACCTGGGTATTACGGCACCGGCATGGCTTTTCTACCCAAAGAAGAAACGGCAAATCACATCTGCCGGCAGATCATCCAAAAGGCAGCGGAAGACAGGGGAATGAAATTTCTTGGTTTCAGGCGTGTACCTGTGAACCCCGCAGATATCGGCAGTACTGCCCTTAGCGTAGAGCCGGAAATTGTGCAATTTTTTGTCTCCCGCCCGGCAGGGGTGACCAATACGGCGGATTTTGAGCGGAAGCTCTTCGTACTTAGGCGGCTCATCTCCAAACGTACGCGGGAGCATAACGACCTTACTGAGGAGTTGTATATCGCATCTTTGTCATGCAAAGTCATCGTTTATAAAGGCCAGCTGACGACCTATCAGGTAGCTACTTATTTTACTGATCTTTTGGATCAGCGCGTGGTTTCGGCTTTCGGCTTGGTGCATTCACGTTTTTCTACCAATACGTTCCCATCGTGGCAATTGGCTCAGCCATTCCGTATGCTGGCACACAACGGGGAAATCAACACACTCACCGGAAACCTCAACTGGTTTTATGCCGGTCTTCGGTCGTTATCGTCCCCTTATTTCACTGAAGAGGAAATGCAGATTCTTCTGCCAGTGGTAGACGGTCACCAGTCAGACTCGGCCTGTCTAGATAACGTTGCTGAATTGTTGCTACACAGCGGACGAAGCATCGCACACGTGATGCTCATGATGGTGCCGGAAGCTTGGGATGGAAACTCCCAGATGAATCCGCTCAAGAAAGCATTTTATGAGTACCATGCTACACTGATGGAACCATGGGATGGCCCTGCGGCACTCTGTTTCACCGACGGGACAACCATCGGGGCCATGCTCGATCGGAACGGCCTGCGCCCACTGCGCTTCGCAATCACTTCAGACGACCGGGTCATCGTTGCTTCCGAAGCGGGGGCACTGCCAATCGATGAAAGTATTATCATTAAAAAGGGGCGCCAACAGCCGGGCAAGATATTGCTCATCGATATGGAAAAAGGCGAAATCCTGTCAGACGAACAAGTGAAGGGTGGGCTTTCCAACCGGCAGCGCTATGGCGACTGGTTGCACCAATTCAAAATCCGGATGGAAGAACTGGCCGATCCGCGGGTTACTTTCACCTACCTTTCAAAAGAATCAGTCTTTAAATACCAGCAAATATTCGGCTACTCGCGGGAAGACGTGGAGGGCATCATTACTCCGATGGCACTGGACGGCAAGGAGCCGATAGGCTCTATGGGTACCGATGTGCCCCTGGCTGTGCTATCCAACCACCCACAGCACCTTTCCGCTTACTTCAAACAGTTCTTCGCGCAGGTAACCAATCCGCCCATCGATCCCATACGGGAACGCTTGGTGATGAGCCTCGCTACTTTTATCGGCAACGCGGGGAATATACTCGGCGAAGACAAAATGCACTGCCATTGCGTCGCATTGGAACACCCGATATTGACCAGCCGAGAGCTCGAAAAGCTGCGCAGTATAGATACGGGTATTTTTCAGGCCAAAACGCTGCAATGCTATTTCAACGCCAACGGCAAGCCCGGCGCACTTGAGGACGGACTGCAACGCCTCTGCCGTTATGCCGAGGATGCTGTGCGTGACGGCTTTGAAGTAATTATCCTCTCCGACCGGGCTATCGATTCGCAGCATGCTGCCATACCGTCGCTGCTGGCTGTATCTGCCGTGCACCACCACCTCATTAAGACGGGACACCGCGGCGCCGTGGGCTTGGTGGTAGAAGCCGGTGATGTTTGGGAAGTGCACCATTTTGCATGCCTGTTGGCCTTTGGCGCCACGGCCATTAACCCCTACATGGCATTGGCTACCATCCGCACGCTCAAAGAGCAGAACGTCCTGGATACGCAACTCACCTGGCCGCAATTGGCTAAGAACTACGTGAAGGCGGTGTGCGGCGGCTTACTCAAAATTTTCTCGAAAATGGGCATTTCCACGTTGCAATCGTACCATGGTGCACAGATTTTCGAAGTGCTCGGCATCAACAAGAGTGTGGTGGATAACTATTTCTGCGGGGCGGTATCACGCATCGGCGGTCTCGACCTGGATGATATTGCTCGCGAAGTGCTGAACAAGCACAACAGGGGGTTCAGCAGCTCGCGCAATGCGAAGGACCTCCTGCCCGAAGGCGGCATCTACCAATGGAAACGCCGTGGCGAAGCGCACTTGTTCAACCCACAGACGGTACACTTACTACAGCAAGCCTGTCGTACGGGAGACTATCAAACGTATAAAAAGTATGCGGCATTGGTTAACAGCCAAAAGGAGCGCATGTTTACTTTGCGGGGCCTTCTGGATTTTGCAAGGCACAGAACTTCTATTAACATTGAGGAGGTGGAGCCGGCCGAAAACATCATGAAACGCTTCGCCACAGGCGCCATGTCATTCGGTTCCATTTCGCACGAAGCACACAGCACGTTGGCCATTGCGATGAATCGTATCGGCGGCAAGAGCAACACAGGCGAGGGTGGCGAGGATGAAATTCGTTATAAACCGCTGCCTAACGGCGATTCGATGCGGTCGGCCATAAAGCAGGTGGCTTCCGGCCGGTTCGGTGTCACCTCCAACTACCTGACACAGGCCGATGAGATCCAAATCAAAATGGCTCAGGGCGCCAAACCGGGCGAAGGTGGGCAGCTTCCCGGACACAAGGTCGATGAATGGATAGCCAAAGTAAGGCACTCCACGCCGGGTGTGGGGTTAATTTCCCCGCCTCCCCATCACGATATTTATTCTATAGAGGATTTGGCTCAGCTGATATTCGACCTGAAAAATGCCAATCGGGATGCCCGTATTAATGTGAAGCTTGTTTCCAAAGCGGGAGTGGGTACAATAGCGGCCGGTGTAGCCAAAGCCCATGCTGATGTTATCCTCATCGCCGGGTACGACGGTGGAACGGGTGCCTCACCCATCAGTTCAATCAAACATGCCGGACTGCCATGGGAATTGGGCTTGGCTGAATCCCACCAAACACTCGTAAAAAACGGCCTTCGCAGCCGTGTGGTGCTCCAGACCGATGGGCAACTTAAAACCGGCAGGGACCTCGCTGTTGCTACGCTTCTCGGTGCCGAGGAGTGGGGAGTAGCCACCGCTGCTCTTGTGGCTGGAGGATGCATCATGATGCGGAAATGCCACCTAAACACCTGCCCGGTAGGGGTAGCCACACAGGATCCCGAACTGCGCAAATTGTTTACCGGAAAACCGGAAGATATTGTAAACCTTTTCAGGTTCCTGGCGGAGGAGCTGCGCGAAATTATGGCGGAACTGGGCTTCCGTACCATCAATGAAATGGTAGGCCGCGCACAATTCCTGAAAAAACGCGAAAACATAGACCACTGGAAGATTAACAAGCTTGATCTATCCGGCATACTCCATGTGGCACACAGTCGCACGGGTGACACGCTGTACCAAACAGAGCAGCAGGACCATGGGTTGGACATGATATTGGATTGGGGGTTAGTGACGCAGGCGCGCAAGGCGCTGGAAGGTAAAACTCCGGTGTTCGGCACATTCAACGTAAAGAATACCGACCGCACCATCGGCACCCTGCTATCTAACGAAGTATCCAAGATATACGGTGCTGAAGGCCTTCCGGACAATACGATCAATTATAAGTTTGCCGGATCGGCCGGCCAGAGCTTCGGTGCTTTTGCGGCCAAAGGCCTGTCCTTTGAGCTTGAAGGCGAGGCCAATGACTACGTAGGCAAGGGACTTTCGGGCGCACAGCTGGCGATATACCCGCCACAAAACAGTCCGAGGGTAGCCCATGAGAACATTATCATCGGAAACGTTGCCCTTTACGGGGCCACCGCAGGCCACCTCTTTGTCTGCGGACAAGCGGGCGAACGCTTTGCTGTGCGCAACTCCGGGGCCACGGCGGTGGTGGAAGGCGTGGGTGACCACGGCTGTGAATACATGACCGGCGGCCGCGCGCTGATCTTGGGCGCTACTGGCCGCAATTTTGCCGCCGGAATGAGCGGTGGAATTGCATGGGTGTATGATCTTGAAGGCACATTCAGGGACAACTGCAATATGGAGATGGTAGACCTCGACCCTTTGGAAGCCGAAGACGAAACAACCATAATAGCCCTGCTCAAAAAGCACATTCACCTTACCAGAAGCAAACGCGCTGCCGACATACTCCAAAACTGGAAAATCGAAAAAACCAGTTTCATCAAGGTATTTCCAAGGGAATACAAAAACGTACTGCGGTCAAAATTAGTGGAAGCTTGATGAATGGAGCGTAATTAAAGAATTAGACTAACTGACTCACGACAAAAGAATAAGAGAAGATGGGAAAACCAACCGGATTTAAGGAGTTTGACAGGGTTCTTCCGCAGAAGGAAACCGTTGCAAACCGAAAAAAAACGTACAACGAGTTTGTAGAGCCTTATAGCGACGAAGAGCTGAACAAACAGGCAGCCCGGTGCATGAATTGTGGCATACCGTTCTGCCATTCGGGTTGCCCATTGGGCAATGTGATACCGGAATTCAACGACGCGGTTTATGACGGTAAGTGGGAAGAGGCATACCGGATACTGGTATCCACCAATAATTTTCCCGAATTTACCGGACGGATATGCCCGGCCCCCTGCGAGTCAGCCTGCGTATTAGGCATCAACCGGCCTCCAGTTGCCATCGAGGAAATAGAAAAGCACATCATCGAAATCGCGTTCAAGCGCGAGTTTGTGAAAGCACGCCCTACCCACCTCAAGACCGGCAAACGTGTGGCCGTGGTGGGTAGTGGACCGGCGGGGCTGGCCGCAGCCGCGCAGCTGATCAAAGTGGGGCACGAGGTGACCGTGTATGAGCGGGACGACAAACCGGGCGGGCTTTTACGCTACGGCATCCCTGATTTCAAGCTGGAAAAGTGGGTGATAGAACGGCGGATAAAGCTGATGGAGGAAGATGGCGTCGTGTTTCGCTGCAATGCCGAAGTGGGCAACAACGTGCCCGTCAGCGAACTTCTTGCCTACGATGCTGTGGTGTTAGCCGGAGGGTCTACGGTTCCACGCGACCTCAACATTCCGGGAAGAGAGCTTAAAGGCGTACATTTTGCTATGGAATTCCTGAAGCAGCAAAACCAGCGGGTGGGCAACTCTCCGCTTGCAGTAGACGAAATCATGGCCACCGGCAAAAATGTGCTGGTCATTGGCGGTGGCGATACCGGGTCGGACTGTGTGGGCACATCCAATCGCCACGGAGCAAAATCGGTCACTCAATTTGAGCTGATGCCGAAGCCCCCGCAAGCGCGCACGGATACCATGCCTTGGCCAACTTATCCCATGCTGCTCAAAACTACTACTTCTCATGAGGAAGGCTGTGAGCGCTTTTGGAGCATCAGCACCAAAGCATTTATCGGCGACGGCAACGGTAATCTCATAGCAGCCCGCGTCGTAGACTTGGAATGGGAGCGCGATCAACTGGGTCGCCCCCTGAAGTTTGTGGAACTATCGGAATCCGAACGTGAAATCCCCTGCGAACTGGCCTTGCTGGCCATGGGTTTCCTGCACCCACAACACGACGGACTTTTGCAGCAACTGGGCATAGCGCTGGACGAGCGAGGGAACGTAAAAGCCGAAGAAGGGCAGTTTCAAACCTCGGCTGATCGGGTTTTCGTCGCCGGGGATATGCGACGTGGCCAATCGCTAGTTGTGTGGGCCATTTCCGAAGGGCGCGAATGCGCACGAAAAGTGGATGAGTATCTGATGGGATATTCGGAACTGGAAAGCAAAGATGCGGTGTTTGACTATGCTTCTTAGCCGGTCAGCCCCCGCTTGTAATTTCTCCTTTTGTTTAACTGAAGCCGAATAATAGGGTAAACGAAAACAGCCCCTAAAATGATGATTGCGCCGGCGTAAAAGCCGGCGCTCATTTTTTCGCGCTGCCCGAAAAACAGCCAGGCGAGCACAATACCGTATATAGGCTCCATATTACTGGCCAAAGCTACACGGAACGCGCTGATTTCCTTCATCACCGAAACGGCGGCTACATAGGCTCCTGAGGTGCATACAGTTCCCAACAGCAAGAGGTATAGCCAATCGGTCATCGTGGCCCCCATTGCCCTAACGGAACCTTCTGTGACTAACATAAACCCGGAAATCCAGACCCATGCTCCAAGCATTTCATAGAAACTGATGACCGTGGCGCCACTTGCCTTAACCAGCTTGGAGTTGATGGTAGCAAACAAAGCGGCCGACAGCGCTGCCAATAACCCGAGGACGATACCGTGGACGTACCGGCTTTCAAATCTGAAGATCAAGCAAATACCAACAATGATGAGCAGACCGACGAGCACTTCCATTGTTGAAATGCGCCGTCGATAAAACAAAGGCTCTATCAACGCCGTGAACAATGTAGCTGAAGATAGGCAGACCAAGGCAACGGACACGGTAGACGCCTTGATGGAACCGAAAAAAAATACCCAATGCAACCCCACAACGCCACCGGTAAGGAAAAACCGGATAAACTCCTGCCTGCTAACAGCAAACGACTGCTGCCGAATCCAGAAATACACTGCCAAAGACGCGAAAGCGATCAGCACGCGATACCACACCAAGTGGATTGCCGACATTGAAATCAAATTGCCTAATATTCCGGTAAAGCCCCAGACAATGACGGTGAGGTGGAGAATGAGCAGGTTGCGGTTGATCACAAAATTTCCCATATACCTAAATGCGGTGTTGCTATTTTGGAGCCTTACGTAACAAATAAAGGGCAAGTAGTCCGAAAATCACATTCGGGACAAATACCGCGATAAGCGGCGGCAGACCGCCTTTCAGTGAAAACATGGTAGCAAACTGAATGAACACAATATAAGTGAAGCTCAATCCGATTCCGATCCCCAAGCTCAAGCCAATACCGCCGCGCACCTTTTTCGATGATAGCGCAACACCCATCAAGGTCAGCACATAAGCCGCCAGCGGCGTGACAAAACGCTTGTATTTCTCCAACAGCAGGTCGGTCATCATACCTGTACCCCTGATCTTTTCCTTTTCGATCCGATCGTTCAATTCGGTCATATTCATCGAAGTGAAAATGTTATCATACACCTCAAAGTCGCGGGGCGTCATATCCAACAGCGTGTCCATGCTCGTGCCCTTGATCATTTCCTCATTCAGCGAATCGATGACCCGGATGGTATAATTTTCGATGCGCCAATTGTTTTTCACTGAGTCCCATGTAATCCGGTCGGCCATCAGTTTTTCGGTCATACGGCCGCCGTCAAATTTTTCTAACACGAAATTATAGCCCACTTTCCGGTTATTATCGAAATTGTCGATATAAACATAGCTGTCGCTATCAATTTGCATATGTGTGGAGCTTTTCGTATTATTTTCCACCGGCTTCACATAGACGCGCTCAAACCCTACTTTCAGCTTGTTGGTACGGGGAATGATGTATACGCTGAAAGCAAAATTGAGTGCGAAGATAACCGTGGCCGCTATCATGTATGGCCTGATAAACCGGTTGAAACTCATTCCACCGCTCAATATCGGCACAATCTCGGTTTGGTCTGCCATCTTCGCGGTGAAGAAGATCACCGCGATGAAGTTAATGAGTGGCGACAGCATGTTGAGATAAAACGGAACAAACCCAGCGTAATACTCAAAAATGATCTTGGATAGCGGGGCTTTATGCTTCATAAAATCATCCAACCGCTCAGACACATCAAAGACTACCGCCACGACGGTAAAAATACCCATGGTAAACACAAACGTACTCAGGTACTTTTTGATGATATACCGATCAATGATATTAAAAGACGACCTCAACCACGCCATCATGCTCATAACCTTTCATCCAGTTGCTTTACCATACGGTTTTTCCATTCTAGAAAATCCCCTGCCATGATGCGGGCCCGCGCTTCTTTCACCAGCCTTATGTAAAAATGCAAGTTGTGCAACGACGCAATCTGCGCGCCGAGAATTTCTCGGGAACGGATTAGGTGCCGCAGATAAGCTTTGCTATATACCCTGTCTACCAAGAGGTCACTGTCGGCATCTATTGGAGCAAAATCTGCTTCCCACTTTTTATTCTTTATGTTAATGATGCCCTGCCAGGTAAAAAGCATACCGTTCCGCGCATTTCGCGTAGG
Organism: Parapedobacter deserti; assembly: GCF_042646065.1. Classification (NCBI taxonomy): domain Bacteria; kingdom Pseudomonadati; phylum Bacteroidota; class Sphingobacteriia; order Sphingobacteriales; family Sphingobacteriaceae; genus Parapedobacter; species Parapedobacter deserti. The sequence goes on along the minus strand of NZ_JBHRTA010000030.1, from coordinate 225,489 downwards.
CATCACACAGTCAAACATGTCTATGCCCAGCGCGATGTTCTCCAAAATGTTAACCGGCGTGCCCACTCCCATTAAATAACGTGGTTTTTCGGGCGGGAGTATTTCGCAAACGACTTCGGTCATGGCATACATCTCATCCGCTGGCTCACCCACCGACAATCCGCCAATGGCATTGCCTTCGCGTCCGAAGGAAGCGACAGTTTCGGCAGATCGCTCTCTCAAGTCGCGGTATACAGATCCCTGAACAATCGGGAAAAGGGTCTGTTCAAAACCGTATAGCGGCTCTGTGTTATCAAAGCGGTCGCAGCAGCGCTTAAGCCAGCGATGAGTCATATCCAGCGATTGCTTTGCATATCGGTAGTCACAGGGATAGGGAGTGCATTCATCAAATGCCATGACAATATCGGCGCCGATAATGCGCTGGGTATCCATCACATTCTCAGGCGTGAAGAGGTGCTTGGAACCATCGATATGCGAACGGAATGTCACACCTTCCTCTTTGATCTTGCGCACCTCGGTAAGCGAATACACCTGATAACCGCCGCTATCGGTCAATATCGGTTTATCCCACCCGTTGAACCGGTGGAGCCCACCAACACGTTGCAAGACGTCAAGCCCCGGCCGCAAATACAGGTGATAAGTATTGCCCAAAATGATCTGCGCCTTGATATCGTCGGCCAACTCATGCTGATGCACGGCCTTTACCGTCCCCGCCGTTCCCACAGGCATGAAGATTGGGGTTTCTATCGTACCATGCGCAGTCTCCATGACGCCGGCACGCGCCTTGGACTGTTCGTCTGTTGCCTGAAGGGTAAATTTCATTGTGGTGCAAACTTAGATAACTTGCCACTGATATGCAAGTTATAGATCGCTCATCTATAGACCCAACCGAATTCTCACAACCTTCCGGGAAATCGAGTAGCGTTTTGCTTCGATATCAAAGATTTGGTTTATATTAGCGCTAACCAATCGTACGTGCTATTCATGAATGATATCAAATAAGACAAATGAACCAGCTACTATTGATATTGCTTTTGGGCCTATCAACTTCGGGTCAAAATGCTCAACTAATTAATACGCCTATAGCCAAGCACGGCCCGCTCGAAGTGAAAGGCGGCCGTATAGTCAACCAACATAATCAGCCACCACAATTGCGAGGCATCAGCTTTTCGTGGAGCATCTGGAACGGTCAAAAATACTATACCCCCGAAACCGTTGACTGGCTGGTAGACGACTTCAGCGTCAGTTTAGTCAGGCTGTCCATGGCCATTGAGCCCACGGGCGGATACCTCGAACAGCCCGAAATACAGACAGAGCGGATCACCCGACTTGCCGACAGGGCAATTGAACGGGGCATATACGTCATCATCGATTGGCATGACCACAATGCAGAGCGAAACAAAGCGCAGGCCGAGGCGTTTTTCAGCCTGATGGCCAAACGATATGCCGCCGTTCCAAACGTCATTTATGAAATTTGGAACGAACCCGAACAACAGCCGTGGTCGGTCATTAAAACGTATGCGGAAGCCGTGATCAGTGCCATCCGCAGTCATGATCCCCACAACCTTATCGTAGTCGGCACTCCCCGTTGGGCCCAGGATGTAGATATTGCAGCCGCTGAACCCATCAGCGGCTTTACCAATATCGCCTATGCCTTTCATTTTTATGCCAGCGACCCACACCACCAAGAACGTCTCCGCAACAAAGCTGACAAAGCCATTAAGATGGGGCTGCCACTCTTAGTGACGGAATGGGGTGTCGGAGAGGCTAATGGTGACGGCGTGTTTGATACCGGAAAAACCGCCAAATGGTTGCAATGGATGGAAGACCGACAACTAAGTTGGGCCAACTGGAACCTAACAGACAAAGCAGAAACAACCGGACTGCTATTGCCCGGCGCATCTCCGCTTGGAAACTGGCCGGTTTCCCAATTGAGCCCCGCAGGTCAATACATCCGAACGGAACTCAAAAAATCAGCGATCCGTCAATAGGCGCCGCGGCCTTACTTCACGCCGTCTTCCACCTTCCCTGCCATCCAGCGTACGTACGCACGGTATGCCGGCCACCTATTTTATGAAACTAAAAAGTTCCATCATTGAACTGTAATTCCTGATTTTTCTCTAAGTTTGGCAACATATATGGAAATACTCAACCAAATGGGTGAATTTGTTTTTTTCCTATTATCAGGAATTTGCGGAGCGCTTTTGGTTATCCAACTCTACTACTTGCTCTTTGTCTATGGCAAATTGGCGTTTTTTAAGATCCCACCGAAACCGACCAATGCGTTTACTCTCCCACTATCTGTAATTATCTGCGCACGTAATGAGGAAGAGAACCTGCGCCGGAATTTGCCCATTGTCCTGAATCAGGACTATCCAGAATTTGAAGTGATATTGGTAAACGACTACTCAGAAGATGATACCAAATGGCTGCTGAAGGATCTGTGCGCACAACACCACAACCTCAAAGTGGTCGAAATCGCGGAACACGTACGGCTTAAGCACGGGAAAAAGTTTGCTGTCACCCTTGGCATTAAAGCCGCCCGATATGAACACTTGGTATTTACCGATGCCGACTGCGTTCCGGCATCGGGCCAGTGGCTCAGACACATGGCAGATGCCTTTACCGGTGGGGAAGAAATCGTGCTGGGATATTCGCCCTATTATAAAAGGCCAGGGTTCCTCAATGCGCTTATCCGTTTTGAAACCTTCCACACTGCCATGAGCTACCTTTCTTATGCGCTTGCCGGAAACGCCTATATGGGCGTTGGCCGCAACTTGGCATACACTAAAAGTTTATTCTTCAGGGGCAAAGGATTTGCCGCGCATATGCATATCCCCTCGGGTGACGACGACCTTATGGTAAACCAGAATGCCACGCGACATAATACGACCGTCTGCATACACCCTGATGCCTTTGTGTGGAGTGAACCGAAGACCTCGTTTTCGGCTTACTTCCGTCAAAAAACTCGGCATGCAGGGGCATCCCAAGCGTATAGGCCCACTCACCGCCGGATGCTGGCTACGCAATTGGTAAGTGCATTTCTTTTTTACGTGACTGCCGCCGTAACCGTAGTAATTTACCCGATGTATTGGTATGTCATTCTCGGTTTTTACATAACGAGACTATCCGTACAAATTGCCATCTATTATCCCATCATGAATAAATTACAAGTCAAAGGTCTGATATGGGGGCTGCCGGTTTTGGATGTATTATACTACAGCTACATCTGTGTCAATGGATTTTTTGCCTTATTCAAGAAAGAAGTGAAATGGAAGTGACGCTTGATCCATCCGTCGAAATTATATATAATTATTTTCCTAAACTCTCTGATACGCAGCGGGAACAATTCCGGCGGCTGGGCGAGTTATATCCCTATTGGAATGCGCAGATCAACGTGATTTCACGGAAGGATATTTATAGCTTGTACTTACACCATGTACTGCATTCGCTGGGCATAGCGAAGTTCACCAACTTTACGCCAGGCACACGTGTGTTAGACGTGGGCACGGGTGGTGGTTTCCCCGGGATTCCCTTAGCCATTCTGTTTCCGGAGGCCCAGTTTGATCTTGTCGATTCCATCGGCAAAAAGATTAAGGTAGTGCGGGAAGTCGCTTCGGCCATCGGTTTGAAAAACATAGCGGCTTATCATATCCGCGCGGAGGAGCTGGATGAAAAGTATGACTTTGTAGTATCCCGCGCCGTCACTCGCCTCGCCGACTTTTACCGCTGGGTGGCTAACAAGATTTTAAAAAAAGACCGAAATGCCATTGCCAATGGCATCTTGTACCTAAAAGGGGGCGACCTGCGTGATGAGATCAACGAAGCGCGCTTGCAGGCGGAGGTACATCCGCTTTCAAGCTTTTTCAGTGAGGCCTTTTTTGAAACGAAACACATCGTTTACATTCCGGTATGACCCCGAAACTTTTTCTGCGTACCAAGCAGCAAATTTTTTCCCCAAGTAATTAAATCATTTTTCTTATATTGGCTCCATCCTATGAGCCTACTTCATCAAATCGCATTGACCTACGTGGGTGGCGTCGGGCCTATGACAGCTCGGCACCTGATTACGCAATTCGGGGACGCAAAATCCGTATTTTCGGCCTCCAAGAAACAACTCATGGTTACACCGGGCATCGGCAACCGCTTAGCGGAAAATATTCTTGCGCCTCAGGTACTCCGTGAAGCCGAAAACGAACTCCGTTTCGTCCAGAAACATGACATCCAAGTTCTTTCCCTCGGCGACGAGCGATATCCTAAACGGCTTGCTGACTGTCCGGACGCACCGGTTTTGATCTATTATAAGGGCACGGCAGATCTCAATGCACCACGGATCATCAGCATTGTGGGCACTCGGAACGCCACGTCTTATGGCAAGGCCATCTGCCAAGAGTTCATTCGCGAACTTTCGCCTTATCAAGTAACCATCGTCAGCGGTCTGGCGTATGGTATCGACAGCTACGCACATCGAGATGCACTCGCGAACCAGGTACCTACAGTCGGTGTGCTGGGGCATGGGCTGGACCGGATCTATCCAACCACCAACAGAGAAATGGCTGCGCGAATGCTTGACCGCGGCGGCTTGATCACCGAATTCCCTTCGGGAACCAACCCGGACAGGCGAAACTTCCCCATGCGCAATCGTATCATTGCCGGCTTGGCCGACGTGACGGTGGTGGTGGAAGCTGCTGCTCGGGGCGGCGCACTCATCACCGCGGAGATTGCCAATACGTATAACCGCGACGTGTGCGCTTTTCCCGGAAGCATTAACCGCGAATTCTCCGCAGGGTGCAACTACCTCATCAAAACCAACCGCGCGCACCTGATCACCGGCTCGAAGGATCTCGAGTACTTGATGAACTGGCAGGCCGTGGAAGAGCCACAACCGGCACAGCTGCCTCTTCACGTGTCGCTTAGTCCCAACGAACGTCAAACACACGACATCATCAAAGCGGCGGGAAAGATCTCAATTGACGAACTTTCACGGCAGCTCAAATGGCCGCAGAGCAAGCTGGCTATCACGCTCATTGAAATGGAAATGAAGGGCATTATTGCTGCGCTTCCGGGCAAAATTTACCGACTATTGTGATTTTTATTGCCTAGTATCACAAAATTCACTACCTTTGCCGTGGGTAAGTCTTTTACGACCAGCTCCTCGAGAATCCCCCAGGGCGGGAACGCAGCAAGGGTATTGGGTTGAGCGGTGCGATAAAAGTAGCTTGCCCATTTTTTATTGGTGGCACACCGCCCCTGTCAAAGCCAGCAATCCCTGCCATCCGACCACTTCTATCTACTGCACTTGCATATCCACACAAGTTTATCTAAGTTTGCAACCCATAACGACGATTTGCATGAGTTGGTTCAGACGTGAAAAGGCCGGGATAAACACGGCTACCGAACATAAAAAGGAAGCCCCAGACGGCCTGTGGAACAAGTGCCCTTCCTGTAAAAAGCCGCTGCTGAATATCGAGCAGATTGAAAACAAATACGTATGCCATTACTGTGGCTATCACTTGCGCATTGGCTCGGCGGCCTATTTTTCAATCCTATTTGATGACAACCAATTCAACGAACTGTTTAGCAACCTTCGTTCCGGAGATCCACTCGTTTTTGAAGACACGAAAAAATACACCGAACGACTGGACGAGAGCTACGCTAAAACAGGTTTGAACGATGCGATCCGCTGCGCGCATGGTAAAATAGAAGGGCAGGATCTTGTGTTGGCATGCATGGATTTCACGTTTATCGGTGGATCCATGGGATCGGTAGTCGGCGAAAAAATATCCCGGTCAATCGATTATTGCATAAAGCACAAAATCCCTTTCATGCTGATCTCCAAATCCGGGGGAGCCCGGATGATGGAGGCGGCCTTTTCACTCATGCAGATGGCCAAAACCTCTGCCAAACTTGCGCTACTGAACGAAGCCAAATTGCCTTATATCTGTTTGCTGACCGATCCGACCACTGGTGGCGTGACCGCTTCCTACGCTATGCTGGGAGACATTAATATTGCCGAACCGGGCGCCCTCATCGGATTTGCAGGGCCAAGGGTAATCAAAGAGACCATAAAAAAGGATTTGCCGAAAGGTTTCCAAACGTCCGAATTTTTGCTTGAGCACGGATTCCTTGATTTCATCATTGACCGTCGCCAGCTTAAGCAAAGAGTGGCGTTATTTCTGCGGATGGTAAAGTAGGTTTTGTGTTTTGAATTTTCTTATTTTTTTTCATATTTGCTTCGTTCAAACTAATTATGCTGATTTAAACTCCGTCTAACCATCACTTACTAACCGGAAAAACGCGAATGGCGAAAACGAAGTATCATTACAATTCGCATACATTAAAGTATGAGAAAGTAAAAACTAGCACCAAAACCTGGGCATTGCGTGCACTCGGATTTCTAACCAGCTCTTTTGCTTGCGCTATTTTCCTCCTCTACATCGGGTTCACCTTCATTGATTCACCAATGGAAAAACAACTTCAACGGGAGGTTGACCAAATGGCTTTGCAATACAGCATCATGCAGGAACGGCTGAAGCAAATCGATGGCGCGTTGGAAAACATGCAGCACCGTGACGACAACATTTATCGCGTCATCTTTGAGGCTGACCCGATAGACCCTGATGTTCGCAAGGCTGGCTTCGGCGGTGTCAATCGCTATAAAAACCTGGAACATTTCAGTAACTCGGACTTAATGATAGAGACTACAAAAAAATTGGATTATATCTCCAGGGCACTTTACGTACAGTCCAAATCGTATGACGAGCTAACTGAAATGGCTAAATCCAAAGCCGAAATGATGGCTAGTATACCTGCAATACAACCTATCGATAGCCGCAGAATACAGGGTGGAATTTCCGGTTTTGGCATAAGGATACATCCCGTATACAAAATCCGAAAAATGCATGCTGGCATCGATTTCACCGCACCGACAGGCACCCCGATCTATGCAACCGGTAATGGGCTGGTTGAAGCCGCCGGCATTGATGGCGGCTATGGACGCCGGGTAGTCATTAACCATGGCTATAATTATAAGACGCTTTATGGCCATATGAGCCGATTCACCGTAAAGGTCGGGCAAGAGGTAAAACGCGGCGACCTTATCGGTTATGTAGGCAATACAGGCACGTCAACAGGTCCGCATCTGCACTACGAAGTTCACAAAAACGACAAACCGGTAAATCCGATTAATTTCATATACAATGATCTTACACCATCGGAATATGCTGCTATTTTGGAGGCTGCATCGCAGGAAAACCAATCTTTCGATTAGCGTCAGTGAGATAGCAGCCGGAATACTCAGGCCTGTAATTATTGACACGGTTTCTTGAAAATCCCAAGGTAATTGTATATTTGTCTACAACGGCTACACGTTATCAGTAATATGCCATACAAGGAGCGCGAAATAAACAAACTGTACTACACAATGGGTGAGGTAACGTCCATGTTTGGTGTCAACGCCTCTCAAATACGGTTTTATGAGCGTGAATTTGACATCATCCAACCTAAAAAGAACAAAAAAGGCAACCGGTTATTCACTCCAGAGGACATTACAAACCTGCGGATCATTTTTAACCTGGTAAAAGAGAAAGGATACACCCTCCAAGGGGCGAGAGACTATCTGCGCAACAATAAGAACGAAGCCCGTGAAAACCAACGCGTGATAGATTCGCTCGAACGCCTGAAAACTTTTTTATTGGAAGTACGCGACAGCCTTTAGTCGGCGGCTCCTATCAATTGTGTATCAGACAACCGGACGAACGCTTCGACTTTTTCTACCATCTCAGAACTGCCAATAAAAATAGGCGTACGTTGGTGCAGGTGATGCGGCTCAATTTCCATAATCCGGCGGTGGCCGTCCGTCGCTTTCCCCCCTGCTTGTTCAATAACAAAAGCCAATGGATTACACTCGTACATCAGCCGGAGCTTACCGTTGGGGTGGGAAGAAGTGGTAGGGTAAAGAAAAATCCCGCCTTTGATCAGGTTGCGATGAATGTCGGCCACCATTGATCCGATATAGCGGGAGGTAAATGGCCGATCCGACATTGCATCCTCCACTTGGCAGTACTTGATGTAATCTTTTACACCCTGCGGGAACTTCGTGTAATTACCTTCGTTGATCGAATAAATTGTGCCACGCGAAGGAATGGTCATATTCGGATGGGAAAGACAAAATTCGCCGATGGATGGATCAAGTGTGAATCCGTTTACACCCTTCCCGGTCGTATACACCAACATCGTGGAAGAACCGTAGATCACATAGCCGGCCGCCACTTGGCGTTCGCCTTTCTGGAGAATTTCGTCAATCTGAGCAGGGCCGTCCGTGGTCGTGCGCCGGTAAATGGAAAAAATGGTCCCGACCGAGACGTTCACATCGATATTTGATGAGCCATCCAATGGATCAATGCAAACAATGTATTTAGCGTTCTGGGAGATCTTGGAATTGATAAAGATACAGTCGTCATGCTCTTCCGACGCCACTACGCAACATTCCCCGCCGCTTCGCAATGCAGAAATAAACTGTTCGTCGGCATATACATCGAGTTTCTTCTGCCCTTCCCCCTGGATGTTGGTGGTGCCATTGTCACCGAGGATATCAACGAGACCCGCTTTGTTAACCTCCCGGTTGACAATTTTTGCTGCAATGCCGATGTCGCGCAATAGCCTCGATAACTCGCCTTTTGCATAGGGGAAGTCTGCCTGCTTTTCGATAATGAATTGACCCAGGGTGGTTACTTTTGTCATAAAACGGCGCGTTAGTTAGTGTACTTTTATAATTAAAAAACATGCAATATTACGCACAAAATGGCAATATAACAAAGATTTTAAAAACACTTAGTGTAAAACCATCCTTTACCGTCCTGACAGTTCTACGACCTCCAGCCCTTCAATGCGGTTATAGTCGATGCTAAATCGTAAAAGTGTGCGTACCTTATGCCAGCCTTGCTTTCCCGCAGCTCCCGGATTCAGGTGCAGGCATTGTAACTTTTGATCGTACATCACCTTAAGGATATGCGAATGGCCACATATGAAAAGCTTTGGCGGATGCTGATTGATTTCTTTCCTTATGGATGGACTGTAGCGGCCGGGGTAGCCACCGATATGGGTCATCCACACATCCACCGCTTCACAGGTAAAACGCAGGTGTTCGGGATATATTTTGCGAACATCCTGCCCGTCAATATTACCATAAACACCCCGCAAAGGCTTAAAGGCGGCCAGCGTATCCGCTACGGCAATATCACCGAAGTCGCCGGCATGCCAGATTTCGTCGCACTGATCGAAATGGCGGAATACCGCCTCGTCAAGGTGTCCATGGGTATCCGCAAGTAGGCCGATTCTAATCATACAAACGCGAATATAGGGATTCCTAAAATGACAGGAAAAAATCCTGAAGTAGCTCCCGGTACGCTGGACTGTAAACTCCCTTTCTTTGGTAAATCACAAAGTTGTCGCCAGAATAGGTCTTACAGCTGTTTGCCGACTTACCGATTGCCAGAATGCGCCGGACCGGGGGATGAGCGTCAAACGAACGGATATCTATGGCCCACTGCACCCCCATTTTATATTCGCTGATGGCCTTCGTGGCTATCTGCTCCGCAAGGGGTATGGGGAGTACCAACTGTAAACTGCCATCAGGCGCAAGCCACTGGGCCGCCCGGGCCAATAATTGCGAAAAGAAAGACATATCAGTATGCCTGGCCACCTGCTTACGCTTGTCATGGTTTTTAAGTGAATGCAAAAAATAAGGAGGGTTAGAAACAATCAAGTCATATGTTTTACCTGTTTCAAAATCAGCCATTGCCACGGCATAGCTGGCAACCCGATCTGCAAAAGGAGACCCTTGAAAATTTTTACCAGCCACTTGCGCAGCCAATACGTCAATCTCAATCGCGTCTACCGAAGCCAACGGAAAACGCTGTGCCAGCATCAACGCGATGACGCCGGTGCCCGTTCCGATATCAAGAATACGCCTCGGGTGCGCTGTGGCAGCTATAGCACCCAACAGAACACCATCGGTATTGACCTTCATCGTGCAGTCCGATTGGTCCACTGCAAATTGCTTAAAACGAAACACCGACATAGGCCTTCTTATTTCTTAATAAACCCACCCTACAAAGCGTGCACGACAAATAACGAAAGAATCTAGCAATTATTTGCATTTCATACAAATAGTTCCGAATATTGTATAAGCACTTACGTATTCCGAAATGGACTTTTATCATTCACTCGGCCCATTGATGCTCGGAAGCCGCTTGCGACGGACAAGCGAATACTTCATCGCAGAGATCAATAAGGTATACCATGAACAAGGTATCGTCTTTGACGCAAGCTGGTTTCCGGTATTTTATATCCTTTCCGAAAAGCAACCCGTCTCCATCAAGGAAATCGCCGGCAGACTCCAAGTTTCGCACTCCGCGATAAGCCAACTGGTCGGCAATCTAAAAAGGAAGCAGCTGGTTGATACGGAGGTCAGCGGCGAAGACGCACGCCGGCAACTGGTGAGGCTTTCACCCAAAGGTCAGGAGTTGCTACAACGGATAACACCGGTTTGGACGGCGATTTCCGCCGCATTTTCGCAGCTAGCGCACGAAAACGTCCAAACAGAGACCTTGTTTCAGGGAATTGCAGCCCTGGAGCAAGCATTTACAGAAACTGCACTTTCTGATCGCATCACAAAATCACTCCACGTATGCGCAAGCCATACGCGGTCTCTTTGAATGCTTCGAAGAACGTATTAGAAGTGAAAATAATGTATACACACTTCATTATCTTTAACAAAAATCAATCGAATGAAAAATTTCCGATACGGTATCGATAAGCTGACAATAGGAACGGCTATGGCGCTTACCCAGGGCAGACTCCACGGAACCCTCACGCCAAAGGTAAGGCATAAAATAGACCAATCTGCGGCGCTTGTAAAAGATATTGTGGCGCATAGCGACATTGTCTATGGCATCAATACCGGGTTTGGACCGCTTTGTGACACCATCATCTCCGCGGAAGATACCGCAAACCTTCAGCACAATTTACTCAAAAGCCATTCAGTAGGCGTAGGCAACCCTATCCCTGCCCCCATCGCCAAAACGATGATGATTATCAAAATACAGGCGCTTGCGCAAGGGTACTCCGGCATACAGCTTCGCACCCTTGAGCGCATTATCTGGATGGCCCATCAGGATATTATCCCCGTTGTTCCCGAGCAGGGTTCAGTAGGGGCCTCTGGGGACCTCGCCCCGCTTTCACATCTCTTCCTGCCGCTCATCGGCCTCGGCGAGGTGTATTATAAAGGTGAGATAGTATCGACCGAGGAAGCTTTGGGGATGCAAGGGATAACTCCCCTGCAGCTTGGCCCAAAAGAAGGTTTGGCACTGATTAATGGCACGCAATTCATTGCCGCACATGCGGTGCATGCACTGTATCGTATGCACAACGCGCTGGAAGCCGCTGATATTATAGGCGCAATGTCTCTTGAAGGCGTAATGGGTTCCTACAAACCATTCGATGCCCGCCTGCACAATATCCGCCCTTTCCCAGGCAACCAGTTGGTGGCGCACCGGCTGTGGGAACTGTTGCATCGTTCTGAAGTCGCTAATTCACATCCCGACTGCGGCCGTGTACAAGACCCTTACTCCCTTCGCTGCATGCCCCAGGTGCACGGTGCCTCGCGTACGGCGTGGCTCCACCTCAAGGAACTCACAGAAATCGAAATCAACGCCGTAACCGACAACCCTATTTTGCTCGGGCCACATGATACCATCAGCGGAGGCAATTTTCATGGACAACCGCTCGCTATCGCACTTGACTATACCACTGTTGCAGCCGCCGAACTCGGTAATATTTCTGACCGGCGTAGCTACCTAATTATCGAAGGGCGATACGGCCTCCCAAAATTACTTATCCAAGACGCCGGGTTGAATTCGGGCTTCATGATACCACAATATACTGCGGCAGCGTTGGTATCTGAAAACAAGACCTTGTGCTTTCCTGCAAGCGCCGACAGTATTCCTACATCGTTAGGCCAAGAAGATCACGTATCCATGGGTTCCATAAGCGGCAGGAAGCTGAATAAGGTCATCGACAACCTGGAATACATCCTGGCTATCGAGCTTCTTTACGCAGCACAGGCATTAGATTTGCGCAGGCCGCTTAAATCATCAGAGGTGCTGGAAGCCTGTCATGCACTGGTAAGGACGGAAGTGCCCTTTACCGACAAGGACCGTATTTTTGCTTATGACATCCAAAAATTACAGCGGCTGATTTGCAGCGGGCGACTGGTAAAAAAGGCAAACCAGGCCGCTGAGCTATACGACTATCACCTCAACAAAACCGCATATGACGCTTTCAGCATTTCTTGAACAGTACGCCAACCATCCCCATTTTACCTCGCCGAGGGGCAATACATTGCATGCCAGAAGCTGGCAGACAGAAGCACCTCTCCGCATGTTGCTGAACAACCTCGACGCCGAAGTCGCGGAAAACCCAGCGGACCTTGTAGTTTATGGCGGCATCGGCCAAGCGGCACGAAGCCCCCAAGCGCTACAGAAAATCATAGAATTACTACTCAAACTCGACGAAAACCATTCACTACTGGTACAATCTGGCAAGCCGGTAGGAATCCTCCGCACGCACCCCCAGGCGCCAAGGGTATTGATCGCTAATAGCAACCTCGTACCCAAATGGGCTACGTGGGAGCACTTCAACGAACTGCGCAGTAAAGGTTTAATGATGTATGGCCAAATGACCGCAGGCAGTTGGATATACATCGGTTCGCAGGGCATCCTGCAGGGTACTTATGAAACTTTTGTCGAATGTGGTCGGCAGCATTTTAACGGCTCTTTGCAGGGCAGGCTATTGGTTACGGCCGGCCTAGGCGGAATGGGCGGCGCTCAACCGCTTGCAGCTACCATGGCGGGAGCGGTTTTCCTCGGAGCCGAGGTGGACAAATCGAGAATACGGAAGCGGCTTGACACCAATTACCTGGACAGGATGACCGAATCGTACGATGAGGCGATCAGCTGGATACGGGAAGCGCTAACTCAGCGCCGACCGCTGTCGGTCGGTTTAGTTAGTGACGCCGGCGACCTGTTGGAGCGGCTGCTTCACGATGGCATCATTCCAGACATCCTTACAGACCAGACTTCGGCACATGACCCCATAAACGGTTATGTCCCCCACGGCATGTCACTTGACGAGGCTGCCGCGCTCCGAAAGAATGATACGGTAGCCTATAAAAAAGAAGCATTGAAGAGCATGGCACGGCATGTCGGGTTCATGTTAAAAATGCAACGCCGGGGTGCCGTCACGTTTGATTATGGCAACAACCTCCGTGAATTTGCTAAAGAAGGTGGTGAGGCCCAAGCGTTTGACTTTCCGGGGTTCACCCCGGCATTTATACGGCCATTGTTCTGTGAAGGCAAAGGGCCTTTCCGCTGGGTGGCGTTATCAGGCGACCCGCAAGACATCTATGCCACCGATGAGGCACTGATGGAAGCCTTTCCCGAAGACAAAAACCTGCACAACTGGCTGACGCAGGCACGAAAAAAAATTGCATTCCAGGGCTTGCCTGCGCGTATCTGCTGGTTGGGAATGGGCGAACGAGAAAAAGCTGGATTGATTTTCAACAACCTGGTGCGATCCGGCAAAATAAAGGCGCCTATTGTCATTGGGCGAGACCACCTCGACTGTGGCTCCGTGGCCTCACCCAACCGGGAAACAGAAGCGATGAAAGACGGGTCAGATGCAGTATCAGACTGGGCCCTGCTCAATCTCATGGGCAATACCGCTGGCGGAGCAACGTGGGTATCGTTTCATCATGGAGGTGGTGTCGGCATGGGGTATGCTCAGCATGCGGGCATGGTTGTGCTGGCTGACGGCTCGGACCGCGCAGACGAATGTCTCCGCCGTGTCCTGCATAATGACCCGGCGATGGGCATTTTCCGGCATCACGATGCGGGATACGACGAAGCAACCGGATGGGGAAAACGTTTTGATTTGTTGATATGACCGGCCATAGCGAGCTGGCGGTTAATCTGGGAACTGAAGCAGAACAGTAAAGATGAAACGAATAGGTCCTTTTTCCCAAGTTGTTACGCTGCGCCGGCTTCCATTGAAAGGCCCCATCGCCGATGATCAATTGGAAATCATCACCAATGGGGGGATAGTGGTCGACAACGGTTATGTGCGTGCGGTGGGCCGCTTCGACGAACTAGGACGGGGGTATCCCCACGCCGCAATCGAAGAAATACACGGCAACCACACGCTGGTACCGGGTTTTATCGATTGCCACACCCACATCTGTTTTGCGGGGAACCGAGCAAGAGATTATGCGATGCGCGTGGCAGGGAGAAGTTACCTCGATATAGCCGCCGCTGGTGGCGGAATATGGGACTCGGTACTCCAGACGCGGGCTGCTGATCCCCATGAGCTGGCACTGTCTACCGCCGGGCGCGCAAACCGATTGCTGCAAGCTGGAGTGACCTCCATAGAGGTAAAAAGCGGATATGGGCTTAGCGCGGATAGTGAATTGGCTATGCTACGGGCGATCGCCAAAGCGCGGGAGCATACACCAGCGGACCTCATCCCGACGTGTTTAGCAGCACACATGAAACCGCGTGATTTCAGTGGGGATGAGTCTGCGTACATTGACCATATCCTCATGGATTTACTCCCGGTCGTCCGGAATGAGGGGCTTGCACAGCGCGTCGATATATTTATCGAGGCGTCCGCTTTCAAGCCGTCAAACGGAAGATATTACCTTCAGAAAGCCAAATCCTTAGGTTTTGTACTTACGGTCCACGCGGACCAGTTCAGCACCGGTGGTGCTGAAGTAGCTGTGCAATGCGGAGCTGTGTCAGCTGACCACCTGGAAGCAAGTACCGATCAGCAGATTAATTTACTTTCACGCTCAAACACGGTGGCCGTGGTGCTGCCGGGTGCATCTATGGGACTTGGCATGGGGTTTGCGCCCGCCAGGAGATTGCTTAATGCAGGCGCTTGCGTAGCCATAGCCAGCGATTGGAATCCCGGTTCAGCGCCGATGGGAGACTTGCTCACGCAGGCCGCTGTACTTGGGGCGTACGAGAAGCTTACCTTGGCCGAAACGCTTGCCGGACTCACCTTCCGCGCGGCGATGGCGCTTAAGCTTAGTGACCGAGGAACGCTTGACGTAGGTTCCCTCGCCGATGTGCAGGCCTATCCTACAGCAGACTACCGGGACATCTTATATAACCAGGGTTCATTAAAACCGATGTACACATGGAAAAAAGGGATCCGCTGCCAATAAATATAAAATTTTACCATGCACCTGATATGCAGTGCTGGAAGGGCCGCATAGACGGCACGGCCGAAACGGAATTGCGTTGGCACCAACACGTGCAGCCGCTGAATCTGGTCGCCCCGTTTAAGCAGTCACTTGAAGGCTGCGTGATATTGCTGGGGTTTCCGTGCGATGAAGGCGTAAAGCGTAACGGAGGCCGGACAGGTGCCGCTCAGGGGCCCGCTGCACTTCGGGACGCATTGTGCAACCTGCCTGTATTTTACCCGGATTTATCCATCTATGATGCGGGCGACATCGTGTGCCGAGAAAACGATCTCAAAACCGCTCAGGTGCAACTTGCTGCCGCGGTAAAACGCATTTGTGAACACGGCGCCTTCCCTTTAGTACTGGGAGGCGGGCATGAAGTCACTTATGGTCATTACCGGGGAATAGCAGAATCGATTCGTCATGAGAGCGGTGCACGCCGCGTAGGCACAGTCAATTTTGATGCGCATTTCGACAACCGAGAACCCAAAGGTTCCGAACCAAATTCCGGAACCGGATTCTGGCAAATCGCAAAAGACTGCAAAGAAGAGAATCACCCATTCCATTACCTGGCTTTGGGCATCCAAAAGACAAGCAATACCCCTAGCCTATTTAATACCGCACACCAGACCGGCACGCAATATGTGCTAGCTGAACACTTCACTAAGGATGATCAACACATACCGCAAGGGCTTATCGCAGCATTTATAGAAGCCGTAGACTCGATATACCTGACCATTGACTTAGATGTATTTGCCGCGGCTTATGCCCCCGGCGTAAGCGCTCCCGCCTACAGTGGCATCTTACCAGACAGGGTATTCTTCGAGTGTTTGGATAGTCTGTTCAATAGCGGAAAGGTTGTTTCTATGGATATTGCTGAACTAAATCCTGATTTTGATATCGATAATCGGACAGCCCGGCTAGCGGCAAGCTTGATTTTCCATGTAATAGCGCGTTTAGCGGACAGGCACTAAGCTTCGAACTTATATCCCACCCCTTTCACCGTAGAAACGTAGCTTTCTCCGATCTTCTCACGCAATTTCCGGATGTGTACGTCTATCGTACGGTTGGTCACCACCACCGAATCCTCCCAGATGTTTTTCAGGATGACTTCGCGCGTGTATACTTTCCCCGGTTTGGAGGCCAGCAGGTAGAGTAGTTCAAACTCCTTCTTGGCAAGGACAATTTTTTCACCATTTTTAAACACCAAAAAAGCCTCACGGTCAATAACCAGGTCGGAAATCTCAAGCTTTTCACTTGGAAGTTCGTCATTCTGCACATTTCGGCGAAGGATAGCATTTATACGGCTCAGCAAGGCCCGCGGTTTTATCGGCTTGGCAATATAATCGTCCGCACCCACATTGAAACCGGCAATTTCCGAATACTCTTCACTCCTGGCTGTAAGGAATACCATAAACGTACTTTTGAATTCAGGCATCGCCCGCATAATCCGACAGGCTTCTATGCCGTCCATTTTCGGCATCATCACATCTAGAATGATCAGGTCAGGCATGATTTTTTTGGCTGTGGATACCGCTTCCTGCCCATTGGATGCGGTGTACACCTGATAACCTTCGCGTTTAAGGTTATAGGCAATTAGTTCTACGATGTCCGGTTCGTCATCCACCACCAGTATCTTTTGTTTTGCAGTGCTCATGGCATTATTTTTTGCTAAATTATGTACTTAAAGGCAAATTATGATTAAGTTAATATTAATTAATCATTAAACCACCTAGGCCATTAACACAAAAGAAGCATTAATCAAACGTTTTCTTCAAGAAGGCCCCGAGCTCTGGCCCCCGTAAATTTTTCGCAATGATGATTCCCTGAGGGTCCAGAAGGTAAGAAGTCGGAATTGCTTTGATACGATACAGTCCTACTACCTCGCTCCCCCACTGCTGCAGGTCTGACACCTGGGTCCATTCCAAGTCGTCCTCTTTAATGGCCCGCATCCATGAACCCGGATTGCCATCCAAAGAGACGCCGAGCACCGTGAAGCCCTTATCTTTATAAGCATGGTACTGTTTTACAATATTTGGGTTTTCTTCACGGCAAGGTACGCACCATGAAGCCCAGAAATCAACCAGCGTATATTTCCCACGGAAATCAGACAGCTTGACCCGCTGATTATGAGGAGTGAGTGACTCAAAATCAGGGGCAGGTTGGCCAATAGCCAAGCGTTTCAACCGGGCCATTTCTTCCAGAAATTGTCTTACCCGTGCATTGTCATCCCAGCGCCCGGCAATGCGGTCAGCATAGGCGATCATCTCCGCCTCCGCCAGCTCAGGATCCAACGTATTCATCGCATAGAAGCCCGCCAAGTCGTCATGCTCGTTGGCAAACTGCACCGCTGCCGCTGTATATTGTTTCATACCTTCACGGTATTTTCGTTGAAACTGCTGCCGTAGGTTCAGCAACCCGGCGTTGTCCAATCCGGTTGACTCCTCCGCAAATGATGCTTCCAACTCTGATTGGAATCGCTCCTTCTCGGCAATCGTTGCGGCGAAAGCTTTAATTTTCGCTGAGAGCGGTGACCCAGTGATCTCATAGGCTTCACTCCCCTTGCTGAGGTCAGCAGCAAACGATACGCGATCACCGTTTTGCAGAATCAAATGGTACCTCGTGTCGCCCACTCCCAATGTAAACAACCGCGGATGGGATGCCACACGCTGAATCCTGAACTCACCGCGTTCATTTAGAAAAGCCGAGTCCAGCCTCCGGTCGCCTTCATAAAGCACAACCGTACGGATATTACCCTTATTATGCACCTGCCCATCGAGCGTAAATTCTTCGTTGCTTGTGCAGGCCGCGAAGAAAATCAGCATCCATCCAAAAATTATCGAAAGCTTTTTCATACACTTGTTCTATGGTAAGCTAAAGGGCCACAAATTCCCGGGCCTTAGCCAATGCTTGTTGAATACCACTGACATCCTTTCCCCCCGCCGTAGCGTAAAACGGCTGACCGCCACCACCGCCTTGTATCATTGGAGCGAGCTCCCGGACAATCTTTCCTGCATTGAGTCCACGCTCTTGCACGAGGTTCTCTGAAACTACCACGGTAAGGCTTGGTTTATCATTACTGACACTTGCCAGCACCATAAACAGGTCAGGCACACGCTCCTTCAAGGCAAAAGCCAATGTCTTAACCGCTTCCGTATTGGCCACATCGATCTGCTGTGCCAAAAAGTTGATACCATTAACGGATTCCACTTTTTCGGCCAGCTCATCTTTCAACGCCAATGCGCGCGCCGCGATGGCCCGTTCCAGCTCTTTCCTCAACTGGCTATTTTCTTCTATTACTTTGCCTAATGCTTTTACGAAGTCCTTCGGGTTGTTGAGCAGCACTTTCAGTTCATTGACCATACTGGCTTGCTCATAAATAAACGCTTCTGCTTTGGAGCCCGTAATGGCTTCCAAGCGACGAACGCCCGCGGCAACCGCACTTTCTGAAACAATCTTGAAAAACCCGATGGCACCGGTTGCGCGTACATGGGTGCCGCCGCACAATTCCCTCGAAAAACGGTCGTCGAATGTGATGACTCGAACCGTCTCACCGTACTTCTCTCCGAACAGCGCCGTTACTCCGGATGCTACAGCCTCTTGGAATGGCACATCGCGTTTTTCCTGAAGCGGTATATTTTCACGGATTTTCGCATTTACGATACGTTCGACCTCCTGCAATTCCTCCTCGCTCACTTTGGAAAAGTGCGAAAAATCAAACCGGAGATAATCCGCATTGACGAGCGATCCCTTTTGGTTTACATGATCGCCCAACACCTGTTTCAACGCGGCGTGAAGGAGGTGGGTTGCGGAATGGTTGCCTTCGGTTTCACGGCGCTTCACAGCATCCACCTTAGCGATGAAGGCATCGTCTGGTTTGGCTGGCAGCCGGTCTGTGTAGTGCACAATCAACCCGTTTTCTCTTTTCGTGTCCGTAACCTTTAGCTGTTCATTGGCCGTTGAGACCAGTACTCCGGTGTCCCCCACTTGGCCGCCGCCAGCTGGATAAAAAGGCGTAACCGAGAGTACCAATTGGTACTGCTCTTTTCCTTTTGCAGCAATTTTGCGGTATTTCAGCACTTCGGTATTGCATTCCAGTTGATCATAGCCTACAAATTCTA
Organism: Parapedobacter deserti; assembly: GCF_042646065.1. Lineage (NCBI taxonomy): Bacteria > Pseudomonadati > Bacteroidota > Sphingobacteriia > Sphingobacteriales > Sphingobacteriaceae > Parapedobacter > Parapedobacter deserti. Next base: position 206,067 of record NZ_JBHRTA010000030.1, on the reverse strand, counting down.
CAGATTCTCCTGCCCGCAGTACCACCCAGTCGCCGGTATCGATGGCTGTAGCAGCCCGCGACCGGTTCTTCTGTTGCTCCAGCGCTTGCTGGAATCCGGGCATATCCACGTTCCACCCTTTTTCCCGCGCCAGCAGTTCGGTCAAATCAATGGGAAAGCCGTACGTATCATATAACTCAAAGGCGAACCCTCCCGCTATTATTCGATCACCCGTTCCGCCCTCCGAAATGTAGTGCGCAAACCGTTGCACGCCGGTTACCAATGTTCTCAAAAATGATTGTTCTTCCTCTAAAATCACTTTCTGAACAAAATCCTGCTGTGTATTCAACTCATCAAATACACCGGCGAATTGATTGGCCAAAAGTGGCACCAATTCATGCAAGAAAGGCTCTTTGAATCCCAGGAAAGTATAGGCATACCGCACCGCACGGCGTAGAATGCGGCGGATAACGTAGCCGGCTTTATTGTTGGATGGCAGCTGGCCGTCAGCAATTGCGAAACTGATCGCGCGGATATGGTCGGCTAATACCCGCATAGCGATATCCGTTTGTTCGTTGGCGCCGTAGGCTATATTAGCGCGTTGTGCTATATATCCTATGAGCGGTTGGAACACGTCTGTGTCGTAATTGGATTTTTTACCCTGGATAACACGTACCAGCCGTTCAAACCCCATACCGGTGTCGACATGCTTGGCAGGCAGCGGTTTCAACGAACCATCTTTTTGGCGGTTGAACTGCATGAACACGAGATTCCAGATTTCGATGACCTGCGGATGATCCGCATTGACCAGTGTGCGCCCGTCAATCTCCTGGCGCTCATTGTCAGCGCGGCAATCTACATGGATTTCGGAACAAGGACCGCAGGGGCCGGTATCGCCCATTTCCCAGAAGTTGTCCTTTTTGTTTCCAAGCAGAATCCGGTCTTCCGGCACCATTTCTTTCCAAAATCCGTAAGCTTCCTCATCCCTGGGCAGTCCATCCGCCGCATCGCCCTCAAATATGGTAACATACAGCCTATCCTTATCCAGCTTATAAACCTCTGTGAGCAGTTCCCAACTCCAGGCAATGGCTTCGCGCTTGAAATAGTCGCCAAAACTCCAGTTGCCCAGCATCTCGAACAGGGTATGATGATAGGTATCTATCCCTACCTCTTCCAGATCGTTGTGTTTACCTGACACGCGCAAGCAGCGCTGCGTATCGGCGACCCTCGGATATGGCGCACGACCCTCACCCAGAAAGATATCCTTGAACTGATTCATTCCAGCATTCGTAAACATCAATGTGGGATCATTCTTGATTACTACCGGTGCCGATGGTACGATCTGGTGACTTTTATCGCTGAAAAAAGTCAAAAAAGCTTCGCGGATTTCCCTGCTTGTCATGAAAGAAAAAATAGTTGTTATTTCCGGCAAACTTAGGCAAAATTGGCTGTTTATGCAATTATCACCAATCCAAGCAAATACACTGGCTAACCGGATAATTTTAAATATCTGCCTATAGACAGATAAATAACAATATCTGCCTAAAAGCAGATTAAATGTTGCGTTTAACGAGTCCGCACCTTATCTTTGCTTTACTAACTACTGGACGAAATGATAGCTGTTATAACCGGCGATGTGGTAAATTCCCGGAAAATTGCTGATCCCGAAATTTGGTTATCCAAATTAAAAACCGCGCTTAACCGCCTCGGTAAAGCGCCAAAGGTATGGGAGATCATCCGGGGAGACAGCTTCCAATTGGAAATCGGCACAGCCAATGAAGCTTTGAGGGAAGCTTTGTATATCAAGGCCACCATAAAAACCATACCTGGCCTGGATGCACGGATGGCTATTGGCATCGGTGCCAAAACTTATGAAGCAACCAAAATCAGTGAAGCAAACGGCGAGGCCTTTGTCTATTCCGGAAGGCTGTTCGATCAACTAAAAAAGAACACACTGGCTGTCAAGTCACCTTGGCAGGACGTCGACAGGGCTGTCAATATATGCTTGGAACTGGCCTCGCTTACCATGGATCGCTGGACACCCAATTCTGCGGAAATGATTGTGCTTTCCTTGGAACATCCAGAAAAAACCCAGTCAGAATTGGCCAGTATGATACAGATCAGCCAGGGCCGTGTGAGCGAGCGGCAGCAACGTGCCGGATATGAAGAAATCATGAAAATGGAAGCATACTTCAGCGACCTGGTGCAACAAAAACTATCGCCATGACACTGTTTTTGAAATTATTGCTCGCACACATCCTCGGCGACTTTTGTTTCCAGCCAGATAACTGGGTAGCAGACAAACGGTTGCACCGATACAAGTCCAGTAGGCTTTATATCCACATCGCGGTCCACGCTGCCGTGCTAGCCGTATTGCTTAGTTTTGATATCGCCTATTGGGCAGGATTCCTTTTGATTTTATCTACGCACTACCTGATTGATCTGGCAAAACTATATGTGGAAAACAGCAAGCATGCCGTACGTTATTTCTTACTCGACCAAGCCCTGCACATCACAGTCCTCATCGGTGTAACCCACCACTACGCCCCTTTTGATGCGGCATTTGCAGTCAGCATTTCTGCATCCCATTGGCTTCTTATCACCGCCTTGGCACTGGCCATCTTCGTTCCCGCGGTGCTGATTAAAATGCTAATCGCCCAATGGCGCCCGCAAACGGAAGAAACGGACCAAGCAAAAAGGGATTCACTTTTCAGAAAAGACGAAGAATCACTTATCCGGGCAGGACGATTTATCGGTATACTGGAGCGGCTATTCGTGTTCATATTCGTCATCATCGATCATTGGGAAGCCGTCGGATTTCTGTTGGCAGCAAAATCCATCTTCCGCTTTGGCGACCTGCGGCAAGGGAAAGACCGAAAGCTGACCGAATATGTGCTCATCGGCACACTGCTTAGTTTCGGTTCCGCGATCCTGATCGGGTTGGGTTATTTACATTTTACAAGCCTCCTAAAGTAGTTTGGCGCGCTAATTGCAGAAGCGCATCACAACAAATAAATCGTATCAGAAAAACAACTACTAATGATGACAATGAACCTGAAGAGGGTCGGACTACTTGCAGGAGCAGGTATTCTCTCTACAATCCAATTGGCTGCTCAGACACCTGAGGTCAATCAAGTTAAACCTTTTGCCCCGGAATCCGAATACCGTACCTGGTCTGTCGGCGTGCATGGCGGTCTATTGAACCAATCAAACCTAATCGGCTTGCGCCGCCGGTTTGACAAGGTAGAAAACAATTTCGGATATGGTGTCTATGTGAAGCGGCAAATCCTTCCCGGATTCGGCGTACAGGCAGAGTATGTCGGCGGAAAAGTAGCCGGATCTTATAAGGATAATAACAACACCTTTGAGACCAAACTGCCTTGGTCTGCAGCACTGTCGGCGCACGTCACCCTGGCTAATATCAACTGGCGGCACCATCAAGGGATTATAAAACCATACCTGAATGCCGGATTAGGTGTGTTAGGCTTTGAACCTTCAACTGAAATAGACGGCAATACCACGACGTATGACAGAACGACCGAGCTTTTCATTCCGGGCGGCTTGGGATTGAAGTTTGGCGTAACTCATGACATCGCGATCGATCTGGGTTATCGGATGAACCTTGTGCAGTCGACCAATTTTGACGGCGTATCCGGTGGCGGATCCAAAGACATCTTCTCTTACGCTCACTTAGGCGTCGAATTCGCCCTGGGCAGCAAAAGTAAGCCGGTCTTAGCCAACAGCAATCCGGTATCAGCCATGCAAAAGGAATACCTGGCACAGTACGATGACTTGGTGGCACACAAAAATGCGATGGAAGCCCAACGTGCAGAAAACGAAAAACTAAGATCACAGGTCGAACGGCTCTATGCTGACCTTGCCGATGACGATGGGGATGGCGTGGCGAACCGCTACGACAAATGTCCGGACACCCCCGAGAACACCAAAGTAGACGGATCAGGATGTCCATTACCCGAACCGAAAGCCCCCGTTGTACAGCAGGTCGTTGTTACCGATGAAGATCGGCGCGTAGTGGATGAAGCTATTCAGAACCTGGAGTTCGACACCGGCAAAGCCACCATCCGGCCCCCTTCTTATCCCAGCCTCAACAAGGTTGCTGCATTACTTATTGAGAAAAACTTTAGCCTCAAGCTGGCCGGCCACACCGACAACACCGGATCGATGCAAACCAATCTGCGGCTTTCCAAAGAGCGTGCGGAAGCGGTAAAAGCGTACCTCGTCAGCAAAGGTGCCAACCCATCGCGTATCGAAGCCACGGGATACGGGCCTACGCAGCCTATCGCTGACAACAAGACAGCAGAAGGCCGGCAAAAGAACCGCCGTGTAGAATTCACGTTGTATTAAGAAGTTAACGAAAAATAATTGAGCGAAAGCCGGTACTGAATGATCAGACCGGCTTTTTTCTTATAAATATCGGCTAACCACTGCCTTCCAACATTTTACTTCTCGCTTCTCTTTCAATTTCAATTTATTATCCGTACCTTTGCACCGCCTTAGGCAATAGTGCCTATTGTATATTAAATATTCATGAACCCATTTATTGAACTGGGGATCCGTCATGATATTGTTAATGCCATCACAGAGTTAGGGTTTGAAACCCCCACTCCTATCCAGGAACAAGCCGTTCCCGTATTACTTGCAGGCAGCAACGATTTTGTCGGATTAGCCCAAACCGGTACCGGCAAAACCGCAGCATTTGGTCTGCCCTTGTTAGAATTATTGGACTTTTCGCAAAAACACCCACAGGCACTGATCCTTTGTCCTACGCGTGAGCTGTGCTTGCAAATTTCCAAAGACATTGAGAAGTACGCAAAAAACCTCCCTGATGTACATGTTGTCGCTGTTTATGGCGGCGCAAACATCAGTGACCAGTTGCGTCAGATCCGCCGTGGCGTGCAAATTGTAGTTGCCACCCCCGGCCGTATGCTCGATATCATTGGCCGCAAAGCCATTGATTTTTCTAATGTGCGTTATGTAGTATTGGATGAAGCCGATGAAATGCTCAATATGGGCTTTCAGGAAGACATCAACAATATTCTGTCCACCACTCCCGAAGAGAAAAAAACCTGGCTGTTTTCAGCCACCATGCCCACTGAAGTCCGCCGGATCGCGAAAAAATACATGACCGATCCGTTCGAGCTCACCATGGGCACCAAAAACACGGGCAATGCCAACATTGAGCACCATTATTATGTAGTCCGCGCCCGCGACAAGTACCCCGCTTTTAAGCGGATCGTGGATTCCAATCCCGAGATTTTCGGAATTGTTTTTTGCCGTACCAAAATCGAGACCCAGGAAATTGCCGAGGCACTGATTAAGGATGGCTATAATGCCGATTCGCTGCATGGCGACCTGTCGCAGCAACAGCGCGACAAGGTGATGAAACGTTACCGCGAGCGCAGCTTGCAGTTGCTTATCGCTACGGACGTAGCCGCGCGCGGTATAGACGTAAACGACGTGACGCATGTCATCAATTACTCGTTGCCCGATGAACTCGAAAATTATACCCACCGTAGCGGCCGTACAGCACGCGCAGGAAAAACCGGTATTTCCATTTCGTTGGTCAACTTGAAAGAATTGGGCAAGATCCGCCAAATCGAAAAGGGCATTGGCAAACCATTTGTGAAAATGGAAGTGCCCAAGGGTGAAGCCGTTGTTGAAAAGCAGCTTTTTGCGCTGATCAACAAAGTACACGATGTAGCTGTAAATGACGACCATATCGATCGCTATCTGCCGCAGATCATGGAGAGCTTTGCTGATCTAAGCAAGGAAGAAATCATTAAACGGTTCACCTCGCTTGAATTCAACCGCTTTCTGGAATATTATCAGAACGCACCCGATCTTAACGTCGATGCCAACGAAGCCCGCGGCGGTGAGCGCAAAGGCAAAGCCGATCGTTTCGGCCGGGATAGCTACAGGTCGGATTACACCCGGCTGTTCATCAATCTCGGTTCGGTGGATGATTTCAGTCGCGGAGATATCCTAGGCTACATTTGTAACGCCACACAGATTAGCGGCAAAGCTATCGGTAAGATCGACCTTAAAGGTGTATATACCTTCTTTGAAGTGGAAAACACCTCGGTAGACAAGGTTTTCAGCGGGTTTCAAAACGTTGATTTCAACGGGCGCACCGTTCGGGTAGAGAATGCCGGTGAAGGCCACGGCGAAGGCCGGGGAGAAAAACGGAGCCGCTCATTCCGACACGGTGGTGAAAGTGGAAACGGGAACCGCCGCAAGCGCGAGCATAACGGAGGAGGGTTTCGCGGTGGCTATTCCGGCAAACGCCGCGAAAAAAGCGGCTGGTAAAAAGCTACCGTCTGCAAATTAATAAAACAAGGCCTCCCGATGAGAAGACATCGGGAGGCCTTGTTTTATATTATTCCACCAGCTTTATTTATTCCACCAATCCCGGCAGCCATACGCTGATTCCGGGAATGTACGTCACCAACAGCAACACGATGATCATGACGACAAAAAATGGAATCAATGGCTTCAGCACTTTTTGTATCGTGGTCCCGGCAATACCTACCCCAACGAACAGCACCGAGCCTACAGGAGGTGTACACAAGCCCACACAAAGGTTCATCACCATGATAATGCCAAAGTGAACCGGGTCGACCCCAAAATCCACTACCACCGGAAGAAAAATCGGCGTAAAGATCAGCACCGCAGGGGTCATATCCATAAACATTCCTACAAACAGCAAGATCAGGTTGATGATGAGGAGGATGACATATTTATTATCGCTTAACCCTAACAGCACACTGCTTATCACTTGCGGGATGTCTTCATAAGACATCACCCAAGACATCGCCATGGATGTGGCGATAAGCAGCATCACCACGGAATTCGTCCGCACCGAACTCAGGAACACGCTGTACAGTTTTTTCATATTCATCTCCCGGTACACGAAGGCGAGTACCAGACTGTACACCACGGCAATACCCGAGGCTTCAGTTGCCGTAAATATTCCGGCTACGATACCACCGATAACCACCACCAACAGAAAGAGGCTGGGAAATGCGTCCATGAACGTCCTTGAAACCTGACTAAAGGTCGATTTTTCTCCCGACGCGTACTTCTTTTTCTTCACCCATATCGCAGCAGCCAGCATCAAGCCCGCGCCCATTAAAATGCCTGGGAGATATCCGGCCATAAACAAGGCCGCGATAGACACTCCTCCACTTGCCAAAGAATATACGATCAGAATATTAGAAGGCGGAATAATCAGTCCGGTTGTAGAGGACGTCACATTCAATGCCGCGCTAAATTCCTTGGAGTATCCTTCCTTTTTCATATGCGGGCCCAAGATACCGCCTATTGCCGAAGTAGCCGCCAAGGCCGAACCCGAAATCGCGCCAAACAACATCGCTGTGATAACATTCACGTAAGAGAGTCCGCCCGGAAGCGAGCCCACCACCGCCTTGGCAAACGCGATGAGCCGTTGTGCTATCCCTCCTTGGTTCATGATTTGCCCTGCCAGCACAAAGAAAGGGATAGCAAGCAATGCAAAACTATCCAACCCGGTGGCCATCCGCTGTGCGACGGTTGTAAATGCCGGAAGCGTATCGATAGTTACCAGCATAGTGGCCACGCTCGATATCCCGATGCTCCAGGCGACCGGTGTGCCTATAGCTAACAACAACACGAATGATATCAGTAAAATAAGTATCTCAGTAATCATATCAACGACTTTTCGGAGTTTCTAATTTCTATCCATTTGTAAAGAAGGATCACAACACCGCTAAACGGGACGACCACGTACACCCAAGACAATGGCAAACGCAGTGCCGCCGAACTCTGCCCCAAGATATGATTGAGATAAACTAACCGGCCACCACCGATAATAAAAACCAACGTGCTAAACAGGATAATCAGCACGTTTACAATTAACTTTAGTTTTCGTTGCGTCTGCTCATCCAGTTTGGACGGTAAAATATCAATGGCCAAGTGGTCGTTTTGTCCTGAACAATACGCAGCCCCCAAAATCCCCACCCAAACCAATAAATACCGGGCTATTTCTTCCGTTACCGAACTTGGAGCATTCAGTATATACCGCGAGAACACCTGCCATACCACCGCGACCACTAGGATACTCAGCAGGAACACGAGGAATACCTCGAGAAACCTATCCAACCTTTTCTTCATTAGCTTTTACAATTGATTTCATTTGCGATTTACGAATCGAATTAGTTTGCCTGTACCGCTTCAATAAGTCTTTTTAGCCGTGCATCCCGTTTGAAAACATCGTACATTCCCGACACTTTTTCCCGGAATGGGTCTTTATCCGGATAAATGACTTCCACCCCGGCTTTCTTGATCTCTTCCAACGCATGGTTTTCAGCTTCTTCCCAAGCCCTCCGTTCATAGGGAATTGACCCCCGTGCCGCTTCGTCCAGCCATTGTCTCTGCTGGTCATCCAAGTCATCCCATATCGATGTGCTGATGAGCAGCACATCCGGAAGCATCGTATGTTCGTCCATAATGAAATACTTACAGACCTCATAGTGGCGAGAAAGATAAAAACTTGGCAGGTTGTTCTCCGCTCCGTCCACAATTCCCTGTTGTAGTGATGTATACAGCTCTCCCCAAGAAATGGGCGTTGGAGATCCACCCAGGTTCCGTACCATGTCCATGGCGGTCTGGCTTTCCATAACGCGCAGTTTCAGTCCTTCCAGATCTTCTGGTTTATTTACAGGCTTCTTGGTGTAAAAGCTTCGACTCCCGGCATCGTAGAAAGCCATCCCCTTTAGCCGTACCCCGATACTCGCATCCAGCAACTCTTTCCCTATTTCCCCATCAAGTACGTTGTGCGCGTGCTCTTTGTCTCGGAAAAGAAAAGGCAAACCGAACAATTTGTAATCCGGAACAAAATTTTCTAATACCCCAACGGACACTTTGGTCATTCCCAGGCTCCCAATTTGAAGCAACTCCAAGCACTCCCGTTCGGTTCCAAGCTGTTGGCTTGGATATATCTTCAACTGCATGCGTCCACCCGATTTCTCGGCAAGCAGCTCACCCATATAAGTCATCGCTTCATGAACCGGATGTGAAATATCCAGCCCGTGCCCCAGCTTGATGACTTTTGTTTTATTCGTCTCGTGGCAGGATAACAGTGCGCTAGATATCAAAACACCAATGATATAGGCAAAAGTCCTCCCGTGTATATGTGTACGCAACGACACCATAAATTCTTGTATCAAATGTCCCTAGATTTATGCAGGCGTAAGCCTTTATGCTGCTCAAATATAGAAAGATAAATCAACTACGCTTCCACCGAATACGCGGAATTTTCACGAAATCGTTTTCGTGTAGGAGAAAAAAGCCTATTTATTCCAGCCGAAATACCGATTAGCATTGTTGTAGCAAATATCCTGAATCACCTGCCCGATCCACTCAATATCATCCGGCAATTCGCCGCTTTCGATCTCCGTGCCAAACAGGTCACACAGCAGGCGCCGGAAATATTCATGCCGCGGAAACGATAAAAAACTACGGGAATCGGTCAGCATTCCCACAAAACGGCTTAGCAACCCCATGTTGGACAAGGCGTTGATTTGTTTGGTCATCCCGTCTTTCTGATCGAGAAACCACCATGCCGATCCAAACTGCAATTTACCCGTCACAGACCCATCATTGAAATTTCCGATCATGGTCGCCATCAACTCGTTATCGGCCGGATTGAGATTATATACGATGGTTTTGGCCAATTGATTATCCTTGTCGAGCCGGTCGAGAAACTTGGATAGCGCCCGACCATGGCTGAAATCCCCAATGGAATCCCATCCAGTATCCGGGCCGAGCCTGCGCATCATGCGCGAATTGTTGTTGCGCAGTGCCCCCAGGTGAAATTGCTGTACCCATCCCTTTTCCGCATCCCATTGGGCAAACACCACCAGCATAGCTGACTTGAACTTCCTGACTTCCGGCACCGACAGTGCTTCACCTGCCAAGGCTTTCCCGAAGATGCGTTCCACCTCGTCCGTCGTATAGTCTTCAGCGTATATTTCTTCCAGACCATGGTCTGACACCACGCAACCCCTGGACGCAAAAAAGTCGTGGCGTGATTTGAGGGCACTCAGGTAATCATCGAACGAACCGATGGGTCTGCCGACCGTTTGCCCCAGTATTTTCACATATTCACCGAACTTCTCCAGGTTACCAAGCTCCATAGCCGCGTCCGGCCTGAAGGCCGGGTAAACAGGTATTTCATAGCCTTCCTCGCTCAACCGCTGGTGGTTTCCGAGTGTATCCAACGGATCATCCGTGGTACATATTATGTTGACGTTCATTTTACCAAGCAGCCCACGCACCCGGTACTCCGGCGATTGCAATTTCTCCCGTGTGTCGTCAAAAATTCGGTCGGCCGTCTCCCCATTCAGCAATTCCGTGATGCCAAAATAGCGCCGAAGCTCCAGGTGAGTCCAATGATATAGCGGATTCCTTAACGTATAAGGCACTGTTTCCGCCCATTTGCGGAATTTCTCACGATCGGGCCGGTCACCGGTGATATAGCTTTCATCCACACCGTTGGTCCGCATGGCCCGCCATTTGTAATGGTCACCGTTAAGCCACACCTGCGTGATGTTTTCAAACTGCGTGTTCGCTGCAATCTGTGCTGGCGGGAGGTGACAGTGATAGTCGATGATCGGCATACCGGCTGCGTAGTCGTGATACAGCCGCTGTGCTGTTTTCGTATTTAACAGGAAGTGCTCATCCAGAAATTTCTTCATATCATAGCTTTTTATTGCCCCTCGGGTAGGGTTTCAACTTGTTGTTTTAAGTTAATTCGGTCTGTTGCAAGCAATTTGCCGACATACTGTTTTACCAGATCGGCAAACCCTGCCAGACGGCTTAGGTCGTCATGCCACAGGGACTGGTCGGCCAGCACCTGATCCACGAGCGCATGGTGCCCCATTCGTTGCCAGGCCGCTGCAAAATAGGGAGCATATTCATCCTGGATGGTGTACCGCACATCGCCGATCTGTCCGATGTACTGCCCGTCCGATTCCTGTTCGCCCTTCATGAATCGCAGGTACGCAGCAAAACCCAACGCCATGCATTTCGGCGGCATTTGCCGCTGCTGTACATACTGCCGGATCAGCGCCACGTTTCGCATCCGCATTTTAGACGTGAAGTTCATGCTGATACTCAGCCAACGATGGTCGAGAAAGGGGTTGCTGAACCGGTCTATCACAGAATCGGCAAATACAAGTGCTTCGTCATGTTCAATTGCACCGCCCGTAATTGCCGGAACAATCTCCTCCTGCATCAGCTGGCGCACATACCGTGCAAATTCCAGATCCTGCATAGCCGCTTTGACAGTGGTAAAGCCACATGCGATGGCAAGTCCGCACGTAAAGGTATGTGTGCCGTTGAGCAAACGAAGTTTCAGTTCCTTAAACTTATGGATATCCGGCGCAATCACAATGCCCTCATCGGCACCGGCAAACGACAGCCGGTCACGCACGCGGGCGCTGTCGGCCTCCACGGCCCACAGCCGGAATGGTTCGGCCATGATGGCCAACTCGTCGCGGTAGCCCAACCGTGCCTCCTGCGCCGCGACCTCCGCCGGGGGCAGCGCGCCCGGCACGATGCGATCAACCAGCGTATTGCAAAAGTCATTGGCCTCTTCCAGCCAAGCGATAAAAGCATCCCCTAATCCGTGCTTATGGGCCAGTTCCAAGACCACCGACTTCAGTTGGTCGCCGTTGTCGCTGATCAATTCAGTTGGCAATATCACCCACCCCTTGCCGGTATCGCCGTTGAAGTGCAAGAAACGCTGGTACAGCAGCGCTGTAAGCTTTCCCGGAAATGACGCCGGCGGAGCAGCCGTCAGGTCGTCATCCTCATCCAGCACAATACCCACTTCCGTGGTGTTGGAAATCACGATGGCCAGCTCCGGATTATGCGCTACGCGGGCAATTTCTTCCCACTCGGTCGCTGCATGCAACACCCGGCTGATGGCCGATACGAGCATGGTTTCAAGCACTTCCTTGCCATGCTGCAAGCCCTTGATGTACAGCGTATACAACCCGTCTTGCCGGGCAAACGCATCGGCACTGCCTTGCCCCGTGGATTTTACCACCACGATCCGGCCATTGAAAAGTCCCTGCCGGTTTGCCTTTTCAATAAAATAATCCGGCAGCCCACGCAGCAGCACGCCCGTTCCGAACTGCAGCACCCGCTCAGGCAAGTCCGCCGCCATGTTGCCGCTCAAGCCGTTTAATATAGCTTTACTCAACGTTTTCATTGCACCCTTATCGTTTTTGCATTTTTCAGCAACCATTGCACCCACGCATCAGCCGCTTCATAGTTTTCAAAATCCGGCGTCAATTTTCGTCCATCGATATACTCATTATAAATCCAGGGGTCCCCCAGGGCAAATACCATTCCCTTCCCGTACTGGGCAGTGGCCATCAGGCACTTGCCTCCATGCTGCACGAGCGGCTTAGCGGGGGCGTTCAGTTCCAGTGTGCTCACTTCCTTCAGGAAGAGTTTATAGGGCTTTTTGAACACACGGTTTCCCTTTTCCAACTGCACGGTGCCCTGTTCGAAGTTGTCGTTCTTCACCAGCAGTTCGTTATCCTCGTTGAAGCGGATGCCAAACCGCCCCGCCAGTTGGTTAAAATGTTCAAACTCCGCATTGCCCGCGTCGTTGCCCAGCAGCACCAGCACGCCGCCCTGCCGCACCCACGCTGCTATGGCATCGATTTCCGGCTGTTCCAGCTTATTCGGCGAAGCCGTTTCCTTTTCGGTATCCGGGTCTACGATAATGTAGACATCCGCCTGGCCCAGCGTTGCGGTGCCGGGCCTCGTGGGCAGCGACACCAGGGTAGCCCCGTACCGGTTGAACAGGTGCCCGAGAAACGAATATCCACCGTTCGACTGGTCCTCCCACGTATAGTGGTACCGCACCTTCCTACCCGTAGCGTCCGTTCGGTATTCATTGTTGTAATAATAGTCAAGCATCACCGTTTTGCCCCGCGCCTGCTTCCGTGTGGGCACCATCTCCATTTCCGCCGCACATTTGATAAAGGCCCCGATGCCTTTTGGATCGTTCTGGATAACGGGTTCGCTCATGTAATATTCAAAGCTACCGTCGCGGTAGCGCCCCGTGCCTCCGAGCCCCGAAACCATCACCGTGCCCTCTAAGTTGATGCCGCCGTCTTCACGGTTGGAGACAAACGTTTTCAGGATGCCGCGGTAGCCTTTCTGTGCGGACTTGATGTAGCGATCCGGCAGGTAGCCCAGGCGCACCCCTTTGGCCAGCGTATACACCAGCATGCAAGATGCCGATGCCTCCAGGTAGTTTTCGGGCCGGTGCGCCATATCCACCACGTCATACCAGACGCCGGTCCGGTGATCCTGAAACGCCACCACCGCGTCGGCGAAACGCTGGAGGATACCCGCCAGCGAATCGATGCCGGGGTGCCCTTCCGGGAAATGTTCTATGGCATCCACCAGCGCCATGCCGAACCAGCCGAGCGAGCGGCCCCAGAAGTTTGGCGAGCGGCCGGTCACCTTATCCGCCCACGCCTGTTCGCGGCTTTCGTCCCAGCCGTGGTACAGCAGGCCGGTCTGGACATCGCGGCTGTGCCGCTCCATCAGCACAAACTGATTGGTAATGTCGTCAAACGCCTCTGGCTCTCCGAACAGTTTGGCGTATGCTGCATAAAACGGCTGGCCCATATACAACCCATCCAACCACATCTGGTGCGGATAAATCTTTTTGTGCCAGAAGCCGCCTTCCGAAGTCCGTGGATGGGTATTCAGCTGATCCCGCAACAAGGCGGCCGCTTTGTAATATTTTTCTTTGCCCGTTACCTGGTACAGCAGCAGCAGCAGCTTGCCGTTGTTGATGAAATCGATGTTATAATCTTCCCGTTTGTACGCCTTGATGGAACCATCGTCCTGCACGTAATAATCCATTTGTTTCTGGATGTAGGCAAACCACCGGGCATCTCCTGAAGCCCGCCATACCGCTTCCACGCCCTTCAGGATGACACCGAGATCATAGCTCCATTTTACCGGCGTACCCGGTTTTCCCAAGCTGAACGAATCGGGCCACAGTTTCGTGGCGGTCTCGGCCATCTGCTCACTGTATCGTTGCGGCTGCGCGTGGCCCAAGCCCATTAAAGCCAGCGTCAAACTACATAATAAAATATACTTCATTAGTTAATTGATTTTAACATCGTTTTCATTCGCACCATAATCCACTTTCAGCGGATTACCGGCAACGGCCGTATCGGTATTCCGCACCACCACGCCCGTTGTCCGTTCACCTTGGGCATGGAGTAAGGTGGCGGCATGGCCACCATAAGACAGCCCGTCAATCACAACGTCTTTACCGTTAAGCACGTAGATCAGCGGTTCGGTGTCCGTCGCCTTGATGATCGATTGTGAGATGGTGATATCGGCTCCCTCCTGGATGTCGATGCCCTCCGTCGTTGCCATCTGCAGTCCGGAGAAATGAATCCCCCGGATGGGCATTTCGGGCAATCCACGGACAAAAATGGCCTTTTTCGCGCCATTGCAGTGAATATTGCTGATGTGGAAATTCCGGAATTGAGGCGTTTCTTCAGACACGGGCAGCTTTTCCGCCTGCGGTGGCTGGCGTTCCTCCCCTGCCGCCGGCACCGGAACTTTCGCCTCATAATACATATCGAAGAGGATCGCCTCACCAGGGATATCTTTCATAAAGATATTATTGATGTACACATCCTCCACCACCCCTCCACGGCCGCGGGTCGTCTTGAAGCGCAGACCGATATCCGTGCCGATGAACGTCAGGTCAGACACGTACAGGTTACGTGCTCCCCCGCTCATCTCACTGCCCACCACGAAGCCACCGTGAGCATGATAGACCGTGCAATTGCGCACCCACAGGTTTTCGGTAGGCATGCCCAGCTCCCGTCCATACGCATTCCTGCCACTCTTGATGCATATGGCATCATCTCCCACGTCGAAGGAACTTCCCTCCACCAGCACATTTACACACGACTCGATGTCCAGTCCATCGCCATTCTGCGAATACCAAGGGTTTCTTACGGTGATGTTGCGAATGATGATGTCCCTGCTCATCAGTGGATGGATGTTCCATGCCCCCGAATTCTGGAAAGTCACTCCCTCCAGCAAAATCCGCTCACACCGTTCCAGCACCACCAGGTTGGGCCGCAGGAAATCCGCTATCTCTTCAAAAAACGTCTGGGTTTTGTCTGGTGTAATCAATCCGGCATCCCGATACTGCCGTCCCTTCAGTGCACTTTCAGAAGGATACCACTCTTTGCCGTCGGGCGTGAGCACACCACCGGAAGCCACCAGCGTTTTCCATTGGGCTTCCGTCATCTTTCCTTTTTTCACGTAGCGCCAGGCATCGCCATTCCCGTCAATCACACCTTCGCCCGTGATGGCGATATCCTGCTGGCCTTCGGCACGGATAGGCGAATGCCGGCGCACCTGCGGCAGCCCTTCCCACCATGTCTCCACCAGCGGGTAGTCCTCAAAATTGCGCGAAAACTGCAGGATGGCGTTGCGCACCAGGTGCAGGTTTACCTTACTCTTGAGCGACAGTGGTCCAGACGTCCAGACACCGCGGGGAATCCGAACCACGCCTCCCCCCTCTTTGTGGCAGGCGTCTATCGCCGCTTGTATCGCTTCCGTACTCGTCACACCCGGTAAGTCAGACGCGCCGAAGTCGCGTATATCAAAGGTATCCGCTTTAAATACCGGTAACCGGATATCCGGTTCCGGCCACACCACTTGTGCACCGGCATAGGCCATGCCACCTAACCACCACACCGCAGCCACGGCAAATTTTCGTATCCATCGTCCCAGTCGTTGCATAATTGCAATTTTATCGTTATCCAATCAGCATCAAAAACATTTCGTCCCCTTTATTTGCGCAATCGTTTCCGGCAACGATTGCGCAGCACACATTCACCATATTACTCGTTAAATGACGCCGCCAGCTCCGGCAATTGCTGCTTCATTTCGGCAACGGCCAAGTCACAGACTTTGAACGCGCCGGTGCCGGAAAGGTGCGTATCGTCCGCGGCGCCATCAGGCAATGCGTCATACTGTCCGCGCATCAGATGCAGAAACAGTATTTTAGAGCGCTCCGGGCCCCACGCCAGCAGTAGTTCGCGCGTCCGCGCATGCATATCCAGCAATGTCACCCCCGTTTCGTGGGACACGCGGCGCACGGCGTCCGGATAGTCGCCGTGCGTTTCTTCGAGGTATCCCCGGCTGTCAAACTTGCGGCGTACGATGGGCGTTGCCAACACGGGAATCCCGCCGCGCTCGCGTGTTTCGCCGATGTACTGCTTCAATTGGCGGGGAAATTCCACTTCAGGATCGGCATAACGTTCGGGGCTATTCACTTTTTGGTCGTTATGCCCGAATTCAATAATTACATAGTCCCCCGCTTTAATCCGTTGCCTTACCTTGTCCCAATGGCCTTCCTCGCGATAACTTTTCGTACTCCGCCCGTTCAGGGCGTGGTTTTCCACCCGTACCCGTTCATTGAAATAGAGCGGTAGCACCTGACCCCATCCCTTTTCCGGGTTGCTCTTTTCATAGGGCTTATTCGCCACGGTTGAATCGCCGATCAGGAACACCGTTACCCGTGGTTCGCTGTCCCATACAAAAGCGGCTACAAACATAAGGCAAGGGATAATTGCCCATTTTATCGGTCGTGACCTCATTTCAAGCTATTCAAACTACACGCTTAGGCATGGGCTTCAGATCGGTCAACGATGCGATCTTCACCGGTGCTTTCTGCTCAATACTTCTTCTTGCAGCTATCCCCACGAGGATAGACATGGCCCCATCGCGCACGCCCGCCGTGTGGCTGTACGGGTCCGGTGCACCCTTGTCTTTGAACAGCCTGTCGTGCAGCCGCCTATCGCCGCCACCATGCCCGCCACGCTCGCTGGCCACTTGGATTGTCGTGTAGTCCGACCAGTTTTTATACAGAATCAGGGGTTCGTGAATCACGTCATCCGGGGTCTGGTCCATTTCCGCCGCATGCAGACTTTCCTGATCCAGCTGATCATTCTTCATCCATGGGATATCCAGCCACGCCTCTATCCGGCCCTTATGCCCATTGAACGCAATTCGCCAGCCTTCGAAAGGCGAGTAGGTGGTCAGGGAATAGTTGGCGACCACATTGTTCGCATACTTGATCTGGGCTGACATCTTATCATAAATGTCAATCTCGTGGCGGTATACGCAGCCGTCGCGGATGTACCCGTCGTGTTCCTCATTCGAAACATACAGGTTCATGCTATGGCGATCTTTGGTAATGTCCCAATAATATGCACACTCCTGCTTATGCGGACAGCTCCGGCAGCTTTTGCCCCGGAAGGGACCATTACTTCCATAATGCTCAAGCGCTCCGTATGCAAATACCTCTTCGGGGTCGGAGTCCAGCCACCAGTTCAGCAAATCGAAATGGTGGGTAGCTTTATGCACCCACAACGAACCGCCGCTGTCCATCAGTCCGTGCCAGCGCCTGAAATACGAGGCACCGTGATGCACATTCAGGTACCAATTGAAATCCACCGACGTGATGTCTCCGATTTCACCGTTTTGCAGCAGCTCCTTGATCTTCGTCATATACGGGCTCCACCGGTAGTTGAATCCCACTATCAGGTTCTTACCATATTTGCGTTCGGCATCCAAAATTGCCTGGGTCTTTACCTCATCGGTAGTCATTGGCTTTTCGGTCAGTACGTCACAGCCGGCGGCCAGGCCTTTGATAATGAATTCGTCGTGAGTTGAATCTTTGGTACACACGATAATCAGATCCGGCTTCACGTTCCGCACCATCTCATCGAAATCCACAAATGTGGGGCAGTTTACCCCCATATATGTTTTGGCGTAAGCAAGCCTGCCGGGGTTAATGTCGCTGAGCGCGACAAACTCGAGCAAATCCGGATATTGATCCACCAACCGTTTGCCCCAGAACGAAATGCCCCGCACACCGGTGCCCACCAGCGTAACGCGCAGTTTGCGCTCCATTCCGAATGTTTTCAGCGGCACCTGCGCCGCTGCTCCCGCCGCCAGCATGCTCAACGCATGCAAAAAGTCTCTTCTTGAAAAAGCTGTCATATATAGTTGTTGTTTAGTTCTGGTACCCAGGGTTCTGCGTGATATCAGCCTCATTGATGTCAATGGCAGTCTGTGGAATAGGCCGGTAAATTTTGTCCTGTCCGTCCACTCCACGAAACGCATTGTCAACACCGACCCGTTTGATATCATAATTATAAGCTCCGCAAAATTCCTTCAATTTCCCCGTCCGCCGCAGCTCAGGCCACCGAAGGTACTCGCCTGCAAACTCTTTGGCACTTTCTATGAGGTAGCTATCCAAGGCCTCGCTCTGCCCCGAGGCAGAGGCAATTGACCGACCCGGCAGCAATGTTCCGCCGTCCTTCGCGTTACCAGGCCGATTGAGCACCGCCTGCACGTATTGCGCCGCCGTAGCGAAATCATTCAGCCCGATACACGCCTCGGCATACAGAAAGTAAGTTTCCGCGGTGCGGGCCAGCACAATATCCCTCACACTGGCCTGCGTGTTAAACACATGGCGTGTTGAAGGACTATCGAATTTCTTAATGACCGGCGAATTCATATCTATCTGATAGGCGGCCCGGTATGCTTCTTCATTATACCTGAAGGGATAATGCCTGAAATTGCCGGCGATTCGGTGTTCCCGTCCCGCCACCCAGGCCAACGAATCGGCAGTGGTGTATTCGCGCCCCCAAACCCTGGGGTAGTATGCACGAATCAATAGTTCATCTTTGTCTTTGTTACTGTCGTAGTAATCAAAGTACTGGTCGTAAATCGTCAGCATAAAGGTTGCCTCATAGCGGGCATCGTTTTCACCGAAAAAGGTATGCAAACTCCACGAAGGCATGAACGCTGAGTTCATGTATTTGTGGTTTAATTCAGGACCGCCAAGGTATGGGCCAAAGAGTGATTGCTGGTCGTTGCCATTCGTTGGGCTGGCTATGGACTCGCTGTCATATTGCACGGCAAAGATGACTTCGGCATTATTTTCATTCGTAGGGCTCCACAGTTCGTCGAAGGGAATGGAAATCGTGTAACCCGCTATAGCCGCGTCGGCATATGCTTTGGCACGCTCAAAATCTGCGGCCTGCCCCAGGTCCCAGCCCCGGGTGAGGTATGCTTTGGCCAGGTAGTGGTTTGCGGCCGTCTTGCTCGCCCGTGTGCGGTCGTCCGGCAAGTCGGGCAGTGCAGCTTCCAGCTCGCCGATCACAAATTGGTAGGTGTCGGCCAGCGAGGCTCTCGGCAGGTTCATGCGCGGGCCTACCAGGGTCGGTTCATCGTTGATGATGATGGCCCCAAATTGCTCGAGCAACAAAAAGTGGTAGAACGCCCGCAAGAAGCGAAGTTCTGCCCTCCATTTGGCCCTATTGGCTTCATCCGTTTCGACCAACGCATTGTAATGCAGCCCGATATTGGTGATTTGTATGGCGTTATAGCAATTCCGGTAAAAGGTCAACACATCGCCATTATCCGCAAAAAGTTGTGTATATTCCATCAGCGCCCGGTTTTCGAATCCCCGGTTCATCTGATACATGTCGGTACCCGCCAACAGCAGCCACGGTGTGGTCCTGAATGTCGTCCGCAACGAACTGTAAGAAGCGGTCACGAGGGTTTCGTACCCCGTCGCCGTGCGATAGAATTCCTCGTTCGTTATTCCACCCAAGTTATCCTCTTCAAGGAATTTCGTGCATCCCGTGGCGACCAACAAACACAGGATAACCAAACTGAACTTATTCATCATTTCTGTCCAAATTAAAACCTAACATTTACACCCAACTGGTATGTGATATTGCTTGGGCCGTTTCCACTGGCCAGCGCTGTAGTGGCATACTCCGGGTCCCACCCTTCATAGTTCGTAAAGACAAAGGGATTGAGCACGTTTGCATAAATCCGAAATTGTGACATGCCCCATTTGGAAATCACGTTTTGGCGCAATGAGTACCCCATAATGATGTTGCGCAGCTTTACGAAAGACGCATCGGTATACCTTCCGTTGCCGCCATAATACGGCCCCTTATTCTGCGGATGGGGAAACTGTGCATCTTCGTTGCCAGCACCGCTGTCTCCCCATATCGCTTGGGGGCGCCCATCTGCATGCGTACCCCAGTTGTTCCAATCGTAGCGCGGAACATCCGGTGGTATGTAATAATCATAACGAATCTTAGGCCGGCCCCGCTGCACGTTATCGGGCCCAAATTCTTCCAGGAAACGATCGCTGACAAACACGCCCTGCCGCATATAGAGGTTAAACGAAAGATCCCAGTTACGGTAACGGAGGTTAGACGTGAAACTGCCAAGCCAGGTCGGGTCCGGTGAACCCAGTATCACCCGGTCTGCGGGTGTAATCACGCCATTGCCGTCTGTATCACCGGCTATCGCCTGCCCCGGCTGTTGCCCCCAGGCCGCAGCTTCCGCCAATTGGTCCATCCGCCAGAGCCCAACGATCCGGTAATCGTAGATGACATTGATTGGCTGGCCGATAAATCGGGCTTCGCCCACCACATCTTCCGCCTTGCCATACAAGGTACGGATGGCATTTTTATTCCGCGAAAACATCAACGATGTTGTCCATTCCCAGTCGGCGGTACGTAGGTTGGTGGCGTTGAGCGCCACCTCCACACCCCGGTTGTTTACCGAGCCGATGTTGTCAATCATCCATGGCACACCAGACTCAACCGTCAGCGTCCGCTGCATCAGCAGCCCGTCAGACAACTTATCATACCAATCTACGCTCCCACTCAACCGGTTATTGAACAATCCAAAATCCAATCCGACATTGATCTCACGTGTCTTTTCCCAGGTTACTGACTGGTTTACGGGCCTTCCCGGTGCAAAACCTGTTACCGCCCCACTTCCATAGTCATACCATACCAAGGCATCGGTTTCAGGTGTCTGTTGAGAGCCGAACGCGCTGATACCATTGTTATTGCCTGAGTATCCGAAACTAAACCGCGCTTTCAAATCGCTCAGAAAGTTGGCTGGCTGCATAAAATTCTCTTCTGAGATGCGCCACGCCAGGGCGGCCGAGGGAAACGCTTCCCATTTATCCCGCAATTTAGAACTGCCGTCGTAGCGGACCGTAGCCGTAAGCAGGTACCTGCCTTTCAGGTCATAGTTAGCCCTCGCGGCATACGACAGTAAAGCCGTTTCACTATAGGCTGTGTTTGAACTTCCGGGCACGAAGGTACCGCTAAAAAGGTTGTACCACCATGAGGGGTAGGGCAAGTCGTTCGCGGCCGCCTGTATTCGTTCAAAACGCGTCTTGTATGCACTCTGAATGAGCGATACATTCAGGCGGTGGTCATTGTTGAACTGCTTGTCATAGTTAATGACGTTGTCCCATGTCCATTCGAAAGCCTCTGTATTAGCTTGGTAAGCATAGTCCTGGTTGCGCTGGCCCAGCACCACCCCGTAGTACCGTCCGTCCCTCGTCCGGTTAAATCGCGGCAGGAAGGTACTCCTGATCGAGAGGTTCTCCATGGGCCGCAACTCCGCAAAAATGCTTCCCAGAAAATCATATTGCCGCACCTCCCGCGTGCCGCTGTTGATTTCGTTGAGCGGGTTAGGCGAGCTGGTAAAGTTGCCGGTCCCCTGGATGGACGCCGCGATGCCGGGTTGGTCTATCAGGTTCCCCTGGTCATCGTATGCATATAAGATGGGTGGCATCCGCAGGATATCACGGTAGCCGGTTTCACTTCCATAATTGTTTACCCCATGCACCAGGTTCACGCTGGCACCGGCCGAAAAATAGTCGGAGGTCCTGTGCTCCACGGCAAGCTTCAATGTGTAGCGGTTAAGGTCTTCCCGCACGAAATTACCCTCTTCATTCTGGTATCCCATCCCAAGGTTGTAGTTCATCTTTTCCGCCCCTCCCGCAATGCCGATGTAATGGTTTTGCTGCTGTCCGGACCGCGTCCCCAACCCTAGCCAATCCTCATATTGTTCATTGTACAGCCTGCTTTCCAGCAACGGGCTATTTTGCAGAATCGCTTGCGGTGTTGACAGCACATAGCGTCCATCTTCAAATGTATAATAAGCGGAGGTCCGGAAATCCACCCATTCCCTGCCATCCATGAAATCAGGAATCCTCGCCAGCTGCCGGATACCGTAATAACCATCGTAGGTGACCGTTGTCCGCTCGGTGCCCGGTGTCCCAGCATTTTTTGTCCTTACGATAACAACACCGTTTGAGCCTCTCGAGCCATAAATCGCAGTAGACGATGCGTCTTTCAAAATATCGATCTGTTCGATATCCGCCGGGTTCAGGAAATCAATGTTCGATGTCACTACCCCATCCACCACGTACAGCGGACTACCGGCTTGCAGGGAGTTCTGCCCGCGGATTTGTATGCTGAAGCTTCCACCGGGACGTACCGAGGTGCTGCTGATATCCACGCCGGCTACCGCTCCCTGAAGCGCCCCCATAACCGATGTGGTACCCCGCGCCACCAACGCGTCGGCACTCACGGTTCCTACAGATCCCGTCAGGTCTCCTTTCCGCACCGTTCCATATCCTACCGCCACCACTTCGTCCAGCATCGCTGCTTCATCTTCCTCCATCACGACGATCAACTGCTGTTGCTGCCCGACAGTCACCTGTTGTTCTTTGAATCCAATGAGGCGGAGTAGGATGCGTACCTCTCCCGTTGCGGGTATCGCTAAGCTGAACGTTCCATCCTCGCCGGCGCTCGTACCCTGCGTGGTCCCCACGATAGCGACACTCACCCCGGATAGCGGCATGCCCCTGCTATCCGTTACCCGCCCACTAATTTGCCTGGTTTGGGCACACACATTGGCTGTCGTGAAAACTACCAGCAAAATCATTAACACTAATTTAACCATAATCTGTTTACTATAAGTTAATCAATAATCGATGAAATTCGCTCATCAATCGGTCCGATGCCCGTCACCGCTTTCAGGATTCCATCCGTTCAGTATCCGTTCTTTGGTATAATACTCAGCTTGTGCGGCGGTCAGCCCATCCGCCCAGGATACACGCTTTTCCCAGTGCACCCCTTCACCTCGGTTGTTGTACTCGGCATAGCTGACCGTCCGCTCATTGCTCTCCTTCTCCCAGTTATGCCAGCCTTCCGGCCGGATCTGCTCACCCATGTGGCAGTTTATGAAAACCGTTTTTGCATACGGGCGCCAAGGGCGTCCGAGGTAGGTAGACTGCGGAGAGGCTTCGCCGCCGATGATGCAGTTTTGGAATACAAAACCGTATTGAACGGTATCTGGCGTAGAAGCCGCGGTAATGTACGAGCCTCCAAGTTTGCAATGGATCTCACACGATTGAAACAGCGCGGTTGCCGCGCCGAAAATAAAATCGGTTGTCCCTTCTATGTAACAGTCCTTGTAGTATTGCCTGCTCCCCGCTAACTGCGGATATAGCGTATCCTGGTGTCCCAAAAAGCGGCACCTGTTAAAAAACACCCGGTCAGCACTCACGCGGACGGCTACCGCCTGGCCTACCGGGCCGGCGCTGTTTTCAAACGTGACGTTTTCGGCATAAAAGCCATCGCCGAAAACGAAAAATGAAGAAGAACCAGATGTGCCGATCGCTTCACCGAACCGGTTTTTTTTGCTGGAATAATCATCGTAGGTTAGTATTGTTACGTCCGCATCTTCACCGATCAACGACACGTTGGTTTTCGAGGCGGGCAGCACCAGCTTTTCCTTGTACACCCCCGGCTTGATGCGGATAACGGTCCGCGCACTGCGCATATCCGGAACCGCCATGATTGCTTCCTGTATGGTGCTGTAATCGCCGGAGCCGTCCTGCGCCACCACCAATTCGGCCGAAAGTACGCTGGCATGCAACCATAAGGGAACAAACAAAAAACAGTAATAGAGACACTTCCAATAAGACATCGCAACGTATAGATTCATTTAATTGGTGTACGCACCGCTCATACGGTGGGCTTACTCATTTGCAATTATAATCGCAATCACGTTAATCCGAATGCTTTGACAGGAGATAAATCTACGCAAACGATACCGGTATCGTTTGCATACTTATTCAACCCATATTACTTCCAAATTGTCCGCGAACTCCTTATCCTTGCAGTACGTGCTAATTTGAAAACCGATAACGTTTGAAGGAATGAACAAACTGATTACTACCGTAGGGCTTGCAGTCTTTTGCTGCGGGATGTGTGCCAATGCTCAAACGCAACGGGAGCAGCTTTCGGCGGTATGGGTAGCCGATCAAGGCGATGGGACGTATAAAAACCCGATCATCCATGCCGACTATTCTGACCCTGATGTGGTGCGGGTGGGCGCTGACTTTTACATGACGGCTTCCAGCTTCGATGCCATCCCGGGCCTGCCCATCCTGCATTCAAATGATCTGGTCAACTGGACGCTCATCGGCCATGCGTTGCGCCGGCAGCCGCCGTACGACCACTTCAGCAAAACCCAGCACGGCAACGGCGTATGGGCACCTTCTATCCGGTTCCATAACGGCGAATACTACATCTTCTGGGGCGACCCCGATTTCGGCATCTACCGGGTGAAAACGAAAGACCCTCGGGGCGAATGGGAACCTCCAGTGCTCCTGGAAAGCGCCAAGGGAATCATTGATGTATGTCCGATTTGGGACGATGACGGGCAAGCCTATATCGCCTATGCCTATGCCGGCAGCCGGGCCGGCATCAAGAGCGTTATTGCCATTAAGCGGATGGACGCCGGGGCCACCCACACGATGGACGAAGGGGTGATCATTTACGACGGACATGAGCTAGATCCCACCATAGAAGGGCCTAAGTTTTATAAACGCGACGGCTACTACTACATCTTCGCCCCCGGCGGAGGTGTATCCACCGGATGGCAGACGGTCTTGCGGGCAAAGCACATCTACGGCCCCTATGAGCGCCGCATGGTGATGCACCAGGGAAGCACTCCCATCAACGGCCCACACCAGGGGGGATGGGTGGATACGCCAACTGGCGAACATTGGTTTGTCCATTTCCAGGACAAGGGTGTGTACGGCAGGGTGACGCACCTGCAGCCCATGGAATGGCGGGGCGACGGGTGGCCCGTTATCGGTATCGGCCACGAGGGCAAGGGCTGCGGCGAACCGGTGCTCACCCACCGCAAGCCGGACGTTGGCAGGGCGTATCCACTGGCCACTCCGCCGGAAAACGATGAATTTAACGGCTTACGCATCGGTCTGCAATGGCAGTGGCAGGCCAACCCCCAGGCTACGTGGGCCTTCTGCTATCCGGAAAAAGGGGTACTGCGCCTGTACACGCAGCAAAGCCCCGAAGCCAGCCGCAGCCTCTATGAAGTGCCGAACGTGCTGATGCAGAAATTCCCAGCCCCTGCGTTTACCGCTACGGCTAAAATAACATTCACGCCCCACCCCGACAGGCTGCTGGGCGAACGTGCCGGATTGGTCATCATGGGCCGCAGCTACGCGGCGCTCGCCCTGCGGAAGGATGCCGATGGCCTGTCGTTGGTGCAGGGCATCGCCAACGGCGCACACCAAGGGAAGCCTGAAAATGAAAGGATAATCACCAAACTGGAAAACGGATCGCTGCATTTGCGTGTGTCGGTAGAAGAAGGCGGCCGTTGCCGCTTTTATTACAGTACCGACGGCACCACCTACCACGAGGCCGGCGAGCCGTTCCAGGCGGTGGAAGGCCATTGGATAGGTGCAAAAGTCGGATTCTTCAGCACCCGCACAGAAACCATCAACGACGCCGGATGGATGGATGTAGACTGGTTCCGCATAACCCCATAACACCCCCGTAACGATGGCAATAGCAAGTGCAACATGGATAAACCGCCTGATACCGATAGGAGCAATCCTTTGGGCGGTAATGGGCATCGCCACGGCACAGCCCGCCACGGTCGACAGCATCGCCGAACGGATGGTCATACTCCAGCGTTCTTATGGCGGCTGGTCAAAGACGTTCAACGGCAAGGCTGTGGACTACAGCAAACCGCTCGACAACGCTGCAATTCGCCTGGCGCGCGAGGAGCGGGATGCCCGCGACGCTACCATTGACAATGGCGCCACCGCTAAGGAAATTGTTTATTTGTTGGAGGCGTATCAAAAGACAGGAAATACCCGGTATGCCGATGCCGCGCGGCGCGGCGTAGACTACCTGCTGGAAGCCCAGTATCCCGGCGGCGGTTGGCCCCAGTACTATCCGGATACCCGCGTTTACCGCTCGCAGATCACCTACAATGACGACGCCATCATCAACGTGCTAAGCCTGCTGAGAACCATTGCCGGCGGCTCCCACAACGCCGTTTTCACTGCCGATTATCGGGAAAAGGTACAGCAAGCCATTGCCCGGGGTGTGCAGAACATCCTGGCCACGCAGGTGGTTATCGGTGGGAGGAAAACCATCTGGGCCGCCCAGTACGACAAAGACACATTGAAGCCGGCCACGGCCCGGTCCTACGAACTTCCGTCGCTGGCCACTGCTGAGTCTGCCAATATCCTGATGTTCCTGATGGCCCTGGAGCATCCGAGCGAAGCGGTGCAGCAAGCCGTGCGCTGCGGTGCCCGGTGGTTTAAAGATCACGCCATTGAAGGGTATGCTGTGAAAATCATTGATGCGCCGGGGCAACCCACTGGCAAAGACCGCATACTTGCGGAAGCCCCCGGCGAAATCCTATGGGCCCGCTTTTATGACCTCAAGGAGCAGAAACCACTGTTTGCAGGGCGCGACGGCCGCCCACGACGGCGGATGGAAGACGTCGAAAACGAGCGACGGGTGGGCTATTCGTGGTACGGCGGATGGGGTGATAAAGTGCTCAAGCGTTATAAGAAATGGCTGAAAGGCCTTACCGAAGGGAACTGACCTTTCCGACAAACACCCTTTCCAGAAATTTGGTGACGGTAGCGAGGGTGGGCGTAAACCAAGGTTCAAAAAAGCAAAAGGAATGCGGTGCATCCGCAAACACCTTCGTTTCATGGTGGATGCCGTGGCTATCCAGCACCCGGGTGAAGTCGTCCCGTCCCGCGTGCATACGCTCTACCGAGCTGTTGACGAACAGGGTTGGCGGTGTTCTGGCCGAGACATATGTGAGGGCTGATGCTTGCCGCCAGAGATCGGGCCGTTCAAACCTGGAGTAGCCAAACCAGCGGGTTGCGGCCGAAATTGATTTGGTATCGTTACCCTCGCCCGACTCGGGATGGATGAAGGCCAGGATGCCGTCGATGTCAATGATGGCCTGCACACGGTCGTCGCCAGTGATACCGCAACAATCCGTAAACACCGCATTCCCCGCCGTCGTCCCCGCTAACGCCGCCAGCTGCCCCCCAGCAGAAAAACCCAGCACCGCTATCTTTTCAGGGTCGATGCCCAGACTATCAGCTTGACGCCGCATCCAGCCCAGCGCCGCTTTCACGTCGCACACCGCAGTCGGATACAGGGCGTGCGTCGATAAGCGGTAGTCAATCGCCACAGCCGTGTAGCCCGCCTTTGCCAAGCCAGCGGCCAGCGGCTCCAATTGGGCCTTGTCTCCGGTTCGCCAGCCACCCCCGAAAAGCAGCAGCACCCCGGGCGTCGCCTTCCCCTTCCGCTGAGCGGAATAGATATCGGCCGCCAGCATCGTACCATCCACGTCGCGGTAAGGCACATCGCGCGCCACCCTTCCGTCCTCCGGCTGCGTGCCCGCCAGCCGGATACCCGGGTACGTACCGGCCAGCCGGGCCAGCTCCCGCTCCGGTGTGAAGCCGGTATCCCGTATCCCGTTTACCCCGTCCATACGCCGCACCACGGCGCTTGGCTGCCAACCCGCAAACACGGAATCCAGCGCATAGCGCCAAACTTCAGCATCGGTCAGCTGCCTTGCCCAGGCCACCCGCGTGTCCGGGCTCGCCCCCGCGCCCCAGCTGCCGTATTCGGCATAAAACACGGTCTTCTCCTTTTCAGGGAAAAACGCATCCCCCTTCCACGGATCCCAGCCTTCCTTCGCAATGTGCGGACCAAGTTCGCTGTTGATGAACACCGTCTTGGCAAACGGCCGCCACGGACGGCCAAGGTATACCTTGTCTACGCCCGGTGCTGCCTCCAGTCGGCAGTTCAGGAAAACGAAGCCGAATGGCTGGTACACGGCCGTTGAGGCCGCGGTAATGTACGAGTTCCGCAGGCTGCGCACGGTGCACCCGCTGAATACGGCCGTGGCCTCCCCGAAGATGAAATCGGTGGTACCTTCCACCAGGCAGCCCCGGTAATACTGGCGGCCTTTGGCCGCATAGAGCGTATCCTGATGCCCCAAAATATCGCATTCCACCACCTCGCAACGGTCGCCCTCCACGTGCAGGGCTACGGCCTGTCCCACCGGCCCGGCGGTGTTCTGCACGGTCAGGTTTTTTAGCACGCAGTCGTCCGCCTGCACCAGCACCGTATAAGACGTGTAGGTGCTGAACACGT
Source organism: Parapedobacter deserti (assembly GCF_042646065.1). Lineage (NCBI taxonomy): Bacteria > Pseudomonadati > Bacteroidota > Sphingobacteriia > Sphingobacteriales > Sphingobacteriaceae > Parapedobacter > Parapedobacter deserti. The sequence continues at coordinate 177,601 of NZ_JBHRTA010000030.1, read as the reverse complement.
CGCCCGAATAGTCGCCGTTCGTGATCACGGTTTTCCGGCGGTCTTCGCCTTCGATGAGGATGTTTTTCTTCCACGAAGGGATTACGAGCTTTTCCCGGTACACCCCGTTTTTCACGAAGATGGCTGCCCGCGCCTGCGAGTGGTCGCGCACGGCATTCACCGCTTCCTGTATTGTGCGGAAGTCGCCCGTGCCGTCCTGCGCCACCACGAATTGCTGAACAATGGCCTGCCGCTGCGCAGATGCGTGAATAGTGCATAGCCACCATATCATAGAAATCACAAATAACCGCATACGTGTTCCTTTCACCGTTTCACCACCGCTTCCACCAAACTGTTGATATACACCTCAAGGTTGTCATACGCCGTACTCAAATCGCGGCCATTAGCCTGAAACTTGGCGGGGTCGAGCCCCTTGGCCAGCTTCCACTCGTCCGCAATGCCATCGCCCGACTGGTTCGCCGGGTATTCCCCTCCCCGCAAGAGCGGCCAGCCGCCGACGTCTTCCTGCGAGTCAATGATGCCGTTGGTACTTCCGCGCGATCCTTCATGGGTATACCCCCCGTTCCGTACGTCCTGCACCACCCGAGCATCCAATACGTCCCGCCTCAAGCTGGCACCGGCATGGGCGAGCACCGCTTCATAGGCCGCCGCGGCGGTCTGCGCTTCGACGCCGTTATCGGCACCCATGTCATGCACATGCGGTTCGGCCACCCGCATCACTGCCTTATCCGGCTCACTTACTGGCATATACCGACTATGGAACTGGTTGTATACGCCGTATGTCCAATTGTCGTCCGTTGCCCGCATACTGCCGGCAACGTGGTTGCCTTCGATGTAGAATTTGCCCCACACGTCATATACCTCGGTACCGGCTATGCTGTTTTTGTCAATGGAGATGATCCGCTCCGCGCGGCTGCTTCGGGTGGCTGGGCCCGGTTTGTAGTAGTTGCTCACGATGTTTACGTTCATTGCCTCCCCGCCGTACATGCTGTTGCCATCCCAGTTATAGATCACGTTGTTCCGGACGTCCGTCAAGTTGGTCAGTGCAAAAGCGCTGCCTGCCGTCTCGCCCAGGCGCGGGTTACGGCTGTCGTGATGTGCCAGCAGGTTGTGGTGGAACGATGCATAGCGGCCGCCCCAGATGCCGCCGTAGCCATGGGCACCCTTCTCATGCACAGAATTGCGCAGGCTTTCGGAGATGATGCACCACTGCAAGGTGGTGTACTCATTGTTGTACATCGATACGCATTCATCGGTCGACCAGCTCATGGAGCAGTGGTCCACAATGATCTGCTTCTGCCCGCGCGCTTCCAGCGCATCGCCCTCGGCTTCTCCCTTGTCACCCATGCGGAAGCGCATGAAGCGGACAACCACATTGTCGGCCTGAATGATTACCGGATAGTTCTGCACGCATATCCCGTCTCCCGGCGCGGTCTGTCCGGCGATGGTGACATTGCCGTTGCGTATCCGCAAGGGCGATTCCAGTGCAATGTTGCCAGCCACCTTGAAGAGGATGTACCGTGCCCCGCTCTGGTTGATGGCATGCCGCAGGGTTCCCGGCGTGCCGTCGTCCGCCAGTTTGGTTACAAACAGCACCTTTCCGCCCCGGCCGCCCGTGGCATTGCGCCCGAATCCTTCCGCACCGGGAAAAGCCAGCGCCTCCTCCACCACAGGGTCCAGCACGTCCGGACCACCGTTGTCGTCATCACCGGTAGCGCCGCCTCTCTTGCAGGCCATCAGCACGATGGCGATAAGGGCTATTGTCCATACTTGATTCTTCATGATAGCTACCTCCCTATTGCACCGTTTCAGGGATTCCACCTTGGGTCACCTATTGGTCCAGCCGAGCCACTGGCGGTTAACAAGGGCGAACCGGCAGGGAAAGCAAAATTATCCGTTCCATAACCCCACGGCAGTGATGTCCGGAGCACACCCTGTTGCTCCACTGACGAAGGAAGGCTGAGCTCGTCGGGCGGTTGGGCGCTGTTCATCAGGTTATGCAGGTTGACGTATTCAAACCGCGCCGTCGCCCCATTTCCACTGCGCAATAATTCATTATGCACCGTGGGTGATGGGTACCGAACTGACGCCCATTTTGAATTGGCAAGCACGCTGTTCCTTACCACAATGTTAGCTGGCGTGTTTATATCGAATAACGGGCGCCGGTTGTTGCTTCCGAAGGCGTTGATGGTTACCTGGTCAAACACAATTGACGCCGCGGGCTGCCCGATGTTAGTGTCATACCGGAGCATGTTGTTGCTCACCCGGTTAATCGTGGAATTGATCACCTCAAATTGGTTCATCCCCAGTTTTTGGATCTCAAACAGTGCATAATCCGTATCATTGTCCTGCAGGATGCTGTTTTCTACCCGGATGAAATCAATCTGGTGTTCACGGTTTCCGGCCCGGCTTCCGCGTATCAGCGCGCGCCCGACGCGTTGAACCACGCAGCCCGCTATGGTGATGGAACTGAAGTGGGCAGCGCCGCCATCTGAGGTTTCGCCCTTCAGGTCAATAAGATAAGTGCCGTCTACCGCCAGCATGTCAAGCGTTACATCTCGGAGAACGATACCCGCACCGTCTCCCCGCAGGTCAAATCCTCTGGTATGGATGATGGTTTCAGCGGGATTGCCTGAGACAGATACGAGGGATACTTGCTTCTTCATCAACGTGGTAACTGCCTCCGTAGCCACATATGTGCCCGGGTGGAGGCCGATTACATCCTGATCGGAAGCTTCTTCCACGACGGCTTTTAAATCATCATCAGGCGTTATCTCAATGGTAAACATACTGGGTTCTTGCGTGGTAAATGTGATGTCACCCACCTGCGTATTACCGGCCATTAAAATAGCTCCATAATTGGTCTGCGGCTTTAGGCTCCCCACCGTTAGCGTAGCGTTTGCCACGGCCTCCTCGTCAAGGTCGATGTGTTGCACCGGCCGGCCCGGGCCTTCAATGCTCTCGAATTCGGAGATGACCACCTGGGTCACCGTCTCGTCATACCGCCACTTCAGGATGACCCACGTATCTTTCAAGTCTGTCTGCTCATTGGGGGGCATGAACAGCTGCTTGCCCCGGATGTTAAATCCGTTGCTATGCAGCCACTTGGATGCAGGTATGCCCACCGTTTCATTGGTCCGCACACGGGCGAAGTACTTTTCACGTACTTCCAGTTGCTCATCGGTCAACACAATGCCGGTGGTATCCGTCTGCAGCGTGAGCAGCGCTGCCTCGCTGAAAAGTGAATCTTTCGCTATTTCCACCGTATAGGTGGGAGCGGCGTCCGTGTTCAGCGCTTCCTTCCAGGTAAGCTTCACTTCCGTTTCGCCACTTTCCGCGCTTATTTCTCCGGCCGGCATAAACATGCGATCGGGCCTGAACTCCTTAAACAATTCGTCTTGCTCCTTACATGCTGCCAACAACATCATTACGATGAAAAATCGGCCCGCCAGCTTCATTATTTTCAACTGTTTCATAGCTAATCAATTAATGTTGAGGATAACCGTAGTCCTGCTCAAGCCGAAAATTCTCCGACACAATCTCGCTGTAGATCGGCAACAATTCGCTCTGCCCAGGGGTAAAGTGGATGGCATAGCCGCTTCCGGACGGATTTCCCGCGTCGTCCCGCCCATAGATATAGCCGCTGTTTACCGCCTGGCGCCAGTTCACCCGGGTATAACCATCCGGGGCCGAGAGTGGCGTAGGCTGGAAGTACGCTTCATTGATGCCGCCTCCATAAAACTCCACGCTTTCCAATTCCTCGGAAGCCCCCGTGTTCTGGAACGGCCCCAGCTTAAAGTAAATATACTGCGGTACCGCTGCATAGATTCCTTCACCGTCTTTAAACTGCCGAAGCTTCTCGCGGGTCTCATCCAGCACCGTCTCGAGCAGGTTCCAGCGCAGCAAGTCATATTTCCGGATACCCTCCCCGCCGAATTCCAGCAGCCGCTCCTTCACAATAGCCTGAAAAAAACCTTCTTTGTCCGCCGGAATACCGCCAATCAGCCCCTCATCGCCGCCGTAGGCACGCACCCGTACGGTGCGCAGGGCGTTAACGGCTTCCGCAGACGGCCCGCCGTTCACCTCGTTGTCTGCCTCAGCAAAAAGCAGCAGCACATCGGCATAGCGCAGGAATGGCCAGTCAATACCCAAGCTCTGCGATTGGTCATGGATATTCGTCCAATACTTGCGGTACTTGGCATCTGTCATGTTCGTTGCCTGCTGTATGGGCTTATTGTCAGCCGCATCCAACTCAAAAAGTCCCAGGGTAACATCCCGGCGTGTGTCTCCTATGCCGAATTCGTAGAAGAATGTGGGTATAGCCCGCACGCCTCCATTGGCATAACCATAGTTGGAATTGGTATGCTGCCTCAAGCCATTGCCGTATCCCAGTTTACTATCGGTGCGTGCGTTTCCGCCGAATGCCCCTACCTGAAAAATCAGTTCGCGCGTGGCATCAAGACTTGACCTACCGTGGAGCGATTTAAAAACATCCTCAAAATTTGGGTTCAGCTGATGTTCGCCCTGTTCGATGATGTCCCGGCATTCTTTCCGGGCGATCTCGTAATAGGTCAGGTAGTCGGCCCGGCGCTCCATTTTACGGGTTTCCCGGCGTAAGGAGTAGCCGCCCCGCGCCAGCGCGATGCGAGCCCTGATGCCTTTGGCTGCTGCTTTGGTAATCCGTGTAGACGGGTCATTGCTTTCAGACCGCCAGGGAATCAATTCGACGGCCTGTTCCAGATCGGCAAGCACCTGATCGTAGATCACATCACGGTCGGTCTTTTCCAGGTACAGATCAGGAATGTCGGCCGCTGGTTCAAACGGAGCCGGCAAGTCCCCCCAATTACGGATCAGCTCGTGGAAAAACCACGCCCGCAACGTCAGCGCCTCCCCCAGGAATTTACGCATCTGGGCTTGTTCTGCCGGTGTTCCATCGGCATATAATGAAGACTGTGGAATGTATTTTATACAGATATTAGCCCGTTCGATGCCTTCATATAATTGACGGAACGGATTATTGAGCTCCGTGTTCTGTGGTGCCACGCCATATTCGCTGATACCTCGGCGGTCCAGCGGATTATAGCTGCCAGACGTCTTGAAGTCATCGGCCGACTGCGGATAGATGATGGACAAGCGGCTGCCGTAGCCGTCGTCGCCCATCAACCGGTTATAAATGCCGGTGACTGCAGACGCGGTATACGAAACGCTATTGAATACCGCGTCCTGCGAGAGGTTCGACGGGTTACGCACATCAAGATATTTTTCACAGGACGGCATGGCCAGCAAGATGGCGGTAGCCAGCGCGATGGATGGAATATGGCGGTTTAAAATGTATTTCTTCATGACGAATGCTGGTTAAAATGTAACATTGATTCCGGCTAACATGTATCTGCTTCTCGGATAAGCGGCGTAGTCGACCGCCGGGGTCAGCGGATTGCCCCTTCTGGTGTTAGCTTCCGGGTCGTAGCCGCTATAGCCGGTTATCGTCCAAAGGTTGTTCACCGTGGCATAGATCCGCACATTCGAAAACAAGCGTGCGCGGCGCATCAGGTCTTGGGGCAGGGAATAGCCCAGCGTGAGGTTACTGATGCGTAAAAACGAGCCATCCTCTATTGCATACGAATGCAGGAAATACGGGCCCATCGGTGGGCTCCACATGGTGGTACCGGCATTCATCGCCGCCAGTGCTTCCGGATCGGTCACCCGCACGCCGTTGTCATCAAACCAGCGCCACCTGTCGTTCACCGTGGTCAGCATGTTATTGTCCCGGTAGAGGTATTGGGTGGTAAACTCAATTTTATTGGCGTTGTACACTTTATTACCCACAGACCAGTTCAGGAATATACTGAGGTCAAGATTCTTATAGGCAAATTGATGGTTCATCCCACCGATGAACTTCGGCTGGGCATTACCCAGTACCGTCCGGTCACTGGCGTTAATCATCGGTTCTCCGTCATCGCTCAGTTTTTTCAGTTTCAGGTCGCCCGGCATCGGGTCGCGATTTCCCAATGCAACATTGCGCGTACTGGGTATGCCCTCATTTAACGTATAACTTTGGGTGGTAGGGTTAAAATTAAAATCATCAACGGTATAGAAGCCGTCCGTCACGTAACCGTAAAACTGGCCAACGGGTGCACCCACCTGTACGATAAAGTCTTCAAACTGACTGCTTACCCAGCCGGCACGTTCCAGGTAATACGTCAACGGCCGGCCGTCGGAATCTATACCCAGGCTAACGATTTTATTCCGGTTAAATGAAATATTGAACTGGCTCTGATACGTAAAATTGCGGTTCTGCACCACCGTTCCGCTCAACTGAATTTCAAGCCCTTTGTTTTCCGTCTCTCCGATGTTCCTGAGTTGGGTAGCATAGCCGCTGGTGGCCGGAACCCGCGCTTCAAGCAGCAGATCTCTGGTGCTGTTCTTATAGATATCAATTGAACCGCTGATTCGGTTGTTCAGCACGGCAAAGTCCAGGCCGAGGTTACGGGATATGGTGGTTTCCCATTTAAGACCGGTGTTTGACAGCGACAGGGGTGCGAAGCCCGGTGTGATCGACTCGCCGAAAGCGTAAGAATAACTGTTGTGTACACCGAACATGGTCTTGAATAGATCGATACCGATGCGGTTGTTCCCCACTGCACCGTAGCTGAAGCGGACTTTCAGGTCAGACAACCAGTCGCTGGTACCTTCCATGAACTGCTCTTCGGAAGCCCGCCATGCCAGCGCCATGGAAGGGAAAAATGCGTTCCGGTTTTCCCTGGCAAACAGCGAAGAGCCATCCCGTCTTACCGTCAACGTAGCCATGTATTTATCGTCGTAGCTGTAATTAAACTGTCCGAAGAGCGAGAATAGCCGATGCTCAGACCAATTGGTCGAGGGCGGTGTCTGGATCATGCCGTCTGCAGGTGTCGCCTTCTGGATACCCGCAAACGCCTCCTCCGGCGAGATGTCTACCGGAAGCCATTTTACCTCCATCGACTGGTTTTTAGTTTCAATCTGGTAGATTTCATGGCCCAACATGCCTTGAACGCGGTGCTGACCGAACGCCTTCCGGTAAGTCAGCGTATTGGAATTGGTGAGTGAAAGGGACTCGCCGTTACCCATGTTGACCACGGGCTGATTATTGTTCTGCCGGGCCAGACCAGTGGAAACGCCGGCAAAGCGGTTATCTTTCCGCATCGTATGGTTAATGCCCAGGGTAGTCCGCGCCGTCAAATCCTTGGTCAGCTTAAAGCTTGCATTTCCGTTGAATATCACGTCGTCGCGGTACTGGTTGCGTACCTCATCGTTGGCCAGCACGACCGGATTGACGAGGTTGGTCTGATTGGCAAAATCCGGATCAAACTCATCGACGATGGACTCCATACCTGGTGCAATGAACGGCATAAAGCGTACGGCATTTCGCAGCCGGTTGTTGCTCTGTGTGCCGGTAGCGGATGTGCCCACCCCATCTGTCCGCTGCTTGCTGTACCGCACGCTGAATCCCACGTCGAGGCGTTCGCTCGCCTTATGGTTAAACTTCAACGAAGCCAGCGTACGCTGGAAACCTGAGTGGAGCATAATCCCCTCTTCATCGGTATGGTTCAGGTTAAAATTAAACGACGTCTTGTCGCTGCCGCCCACCAGTCCTAAAATATGTGTCTGGTTCCGCGCCTGACGTCCGAACACGGCATCCTGCCAATCCACAAACGGCATGTCTCGGTACAGTTCAAGGTCTTCCCAGCGGCCGTAGCGGTCGCGGAAAGCATTGCGTGTCTGCTCATCGGTATTCAAATGATAAGCTTGGTACTGATATAATATATAGTCATACGGACGCATAACGTCCAATTGGTTGGTGATGTGCCTCACGCCGCCGAAGCCATTATAAGTCACCTGGGTTTTCATGTTCATACCACCTCTCGTGGTAATGATTACCACTCCGTTTGCGCCCCGAGCTCCATAAATTGCCGTAGAGGCGGCATCTTTAAGTACATCGATGGATTCGATTTCTTGCGGCGAGAGGATTGACAACGCATTTTCAACCTGAATCCCGTCAACAATGTACAACGGTGAGTTGTCCTGCGTAATCGATCCACCCCCCCGCACCCGGATCTGAACTTCCGCCCCCGGAGCGCCTTCCGTAGTGGTTACCCGCACACCGGCTAAGCGGCCGGTAATGGCCTCGGCTGCCGAACTCAGCGGAATATCTCTCAGCTGTTTCGCATTCACCGACGACACGGCGCTGGTCAGGTCGCGGCGGCTCACCGTGGAATAGCCTATGGCCACGGCTTCTTCCAATACATTTTCTTCAGGCTCCAAGCTGACATTGACGGTCTGCCCTGATGTAACGGTTTCTTCCCGCGTCCGGTACCCGATATACCGAAACACCAGTGTAACACCCGTACGGCCCGAAGGAAGCTGAATGCGGTACCGCCCAGACTCATCCGTTTGTACGGTTGCGCCCGTCTCTTTAACCAAAACACTTACGCCCGCGATGCCGGTTTGGGTCATCTGATCGATAACGGTCCCGCTTACTGCATCCTGGCCATAACCGCTGTGGCCAATGGTTATCAAAAGCACAACAATTAACAGTACATAATTCCTCATGATTTGATTTACTATAGTTTATACTTGGTTTAGCCGTTCGCATTATTACGCAAACGTCAGCAGCCACACCTGATTGTCAAGACGCGACGTTGCAAGTTTAGCGTATTTGCAATAGCAAATGCCACTGATACTTTAGAAAAAACTACGCAAACGATACCGGCAACGATTGCAGAGCATCATAATAACACAGATTGCGCTCTTCGCTAAAATGCGCAATCGTCACCGGAAAAACGTCGTTACGTACCATCAGTTTGCTGTTCCTCCTGTGGATAACCCTAGCCTTTTTGCCACGTATTTGCCACATGTTTGCCACGTATTGGTCACCTTTTATTCACCATGTAAAGATGAATATGGGCTGTGCTATCCGTTAAGAAAGTCTGTCATATCCTTGGGTAACTTGCAGACGTTCCGTAATTTTGTATCTCCTAATAACTAGAACGCCATCAAACATGGCCATTCAGAAAGGTTCAATCATTTTGGAAGGGCAGATTGGGAATCTGTCTTTCTATCGGAGTAACGGTAAACCACAGGTTAGGCAACATTCGGGAGTCAGTAAGGATCGCATCACCAAAGATCCTCGTTTTGCGAGAACGCGTGAAAACAACTTAGAATTCGGCCGGGCCAGCAATGCTGCCAAGCTTATCCGCGTGGCGGTGCGGCGTTCATTGGGCGACCGTTATGAGCTGTTTAAAGACCCGGGTATGGTAAACAGGCTATCGACCCGCATGGGCGCCATCATCCGGGCGGACGTCGAGCATGAGCGCGGAAACCGCATCGTGCAAGTCGGCAACTTAGGTATGCTTTCTGGGTTCGGCTTTACGTCAACAGCCGCCTTGAAAGATGTCCTATTGGTTCCTCCTCGTTACGTATGCCAATGGGATAAGGGCATAGTGGAGTTAGCACTTCCAGGCCTCCGTCCAGATGCCGCGATGGCGGCACCCAGGGATGCTGTACTGTGCAGCTTTCACGTTACAGCGCTATCATTCAACGAAAGTTATGAGTGGCTACCCATCGCGGCGCAACATCACGAACTGCTCTCGTTGGACTACCGGGGCATGCCTCCTCAATCGTTCAGCCTGGAACTGCCAGGGGCGCCATCGGACGCATTGATCATTTGTTTCGGCATCTCATTTTACAAAACAATAGGCGGATATCCCGTGCCAATTATCGAGTCGGGCAGGAACGTACTGGAAGTGATCGGGGTAGAGGGCTTCAGTGAGGGTCATCCACTTGGCCGGATCAGGGCATCGGATTAAATCCTTCGGCCTTCACCGTCCAGGATCCGTCTGCCGGAAATCCCGGTAGTTTACCCTCACTGCCGTCCCATCCGGCGGCCATCATGGCCACGGTGGTCAGCAAACCGCCATTTCCCGGAAGGTATATCCGTAACCGGCTGTCTTGGTAATTATGCCCGTTTTTCAAGTACGTATTGGTTTGGATATCCATGAATAATGCATCCAGCGCTTTATCGGGCAACCCCAGCCGGGCGGCGTTCATGGCGGTCATCGGGAAGTCCCACCCCCAGGTATGTTCCCAGAACCAGGTATCCCATACCTTTTTCAGGGTGGAAGCCATCACCGCCTTGTCGAGCTTGGCCGATTCGGGCACCATGCCCAACGCCCCCAGCACAATGGGATGATCCTTCCGCCAACGTTCATTCGTGTAGGAGTCCGGCGCGCTTTCCGTGGCAAGATACACACCGTCCTGTTGCGGCAGCGGCGCCAGCTTGTCGATTACCTCGTCCCATTTCTCCTCCCTGGGCAGCCCGGCCCGTTCGCGCCACTGCTGTGCCACGCGCAAGGCCCAATCCCAGTAAGCCAGCTCGTACGTCGGGTTAAAAGTTTCCACGGCCGGAAAAACTTCCTGTGCCGGAATCAGCCCCTTTCCGAGGTTATAGCGGTCATTTTCCGCATCGTAGGTCGGGAAATCGGCCATGAACTCCGCCGTGGCGAACACCAGGTCTTTGTATTTTTCTATCACGGCTGGGTCCTGCTCATGGCGGTAAGCCAGTTCGGCCAGGTAGATGAAGTGCGGCTGCTGCCAAATCAGGAATGCGGCCACCGAAGAAGGTGACTCCTGCCCTTCGTGGTCGACCATCTTCGGCCAGCGTACCCCCTCGTATCCCTGGCGCTTGGCCAATGCCCGCGCCTTATCGGCGATTTCCGCATACCAGCCAAGGCTCTTCTCCATTAAATCCGGCCGTCCCCAAAGTGCAAAGTGTACGGCATGCCACCAATGCATCTCCAGGTGGGGCTTGCCGAACCAGCTGTTGAACGTCAGTCCGGTTTCCTGCGGTGGATACGCACCGGCGCATTGCACCTTGGTCAGGTACTGGGAGAGCACCACGCGCCGCTCCAGCTCATGCGCCCGAGGGTCGGTGCTTCCGGCGAAGTCAATGGCAGCACCGCGCGACCAGAAATCCTTCCATCCTGCTTCGCTGCTGGCTGTCGTGGCGGCGAAGCTGGCGATGCCCGAAGCGTCACCGGTTTCCGGACTGAACTGCACGCTCAGCTCAAACACATCGGTATCCGTTGCCGGGGTTACCCGGTAGTAATGGGGCGTATCTGCCGCCGCCACCTCGCCAGCTGTCCAGCTCAGCAGCGTCCGGTAGGTTATCCCTTCCAACACATGCGCGATGACAGCCCCGCTGCCGTCCTGCTGTTCGATAGCCGTCTTATGCCGATCAGGGTGTGCATAATAAGTGCCTTCATCCAGAAACTCCGCGGTGGGATAAGGGTAGCGCAGGCGTACCTTCAGGCGCCCTTCCGCAATCAATGGCGAAGCAATCCGCACGGCTATCAGGTCGACTTCCTGATGCCCCACGGTAACCACCTCCACGGGGGTACCTTCCACCGCGAAGCGACTGTTAATTTCGCCCGTCCACAGGTTAAGCTCCTGCCGGATAGCTGTTATCGCTTCCGGCCCCGCCAGCGAGCCGTCCTTCAGGTAAATATCAAAGCCCACATTACCCAGTTGGAGGCGGTGGGGATTTTTGCGGAACCAGTTTGCCGCATCCTGGTTGCGGCCGGGCTCTTTCCATTGCACGCTATAGGTCGCTTCATGCCCGTCGCCGTTGAAATCATAGGTCTTCAGCGTTTCCTCAAAGCGGTAGCCCACGGTATCGGTAAAGCGGTTCCATCCCCACTCGGCCTGTGTGCCCAGCGCCACTCCCTTGGCGTATCGGTCCGGAAAGGTCTGCAGTCCGGTCACGTCTACCGTAAAGGCGAACGCGCCGTTGCCCACGGTCAGCGACTCCAGGGAGTCGATATGTGTGTTCACGATATTGTGGCGGGTAACCACCTCCTGTCGGTCGATCGTTCCCCCGCCTGCGCAGCCGGCCATAACAACGGCCAGCAGTGTACTGCCTAAAAGTAGCTTCATTGTCTTATGTTGTGTAGTTGTTTCATGCATAATTAATCCCGGCAAAGCGTTGCCCCCATCAAGCCGATAACCACGTCGTTGGCCACCGCCCGCAGCTGCAGCGATTTCAGGAACTTACTTTTATCCAAAGGCACATCCAGCAGGGTGGCTGCCCCACCGTCTATGGCCCGCTGCGTAAACCCTTTGATTTCCGTATAGCGGGGTGACTCCCGGTGTATTTCGCCCGTCTTCAAGTGTATGCGGTAAGGATGCGGCTTCCCGGTGCGAAAAGCGGGGCTGTCTAAGTAATAATCCTGCTCAATGGGCCACCAGTTGTCCGGATTACGCAGTTCGAGCCGTTCCGTGGTGCCATCTGTGTAAGTGATAACCACCTCCCCGTTGGTCACGTGACTCTGCATCGGGTTAGTACTGCCCGCCATCAGCAGGTACGCATGGCTGGCGTGCCCTGCAAGCGGGATGCTGGCTTCATCCGGATAGTTATCCCACATGGATACAAACAGTACATTCGGCGCTTCGGTTTTACTGGTCGTGCGCATCGGGATGCCGCCGGGCAATTTAATCGTGTTCCCGGTCCCCGCCCTGCTACGCAGTCCGCTGTCGTCGATATGCGCTTCCGTGAGCGGGTAGCACCAGTTGCCGATACCCTGCCAGGGCAGCTGGAGCGTTGGCGATACGGGGCGGGGCGAAAGGTAGCGCTGCTCGAAAATTTCGTCGACCCGCGCATTCATCCAGCTGTCCATCGGCACCATGTCATAGTTCTTTTGGGCTGCCGGTTCCGCGTCCCAATGCGGTATATCCGCCTGCACGAGCAGGCTATCGTGCTCATCCAGCACCGCTATTCGGTTGGTGCCGAGCACCAGTTGGGTAGCAGGCAAGGCTACGTGCGTCGTGCCGTTACCGGGCAGGGCAATCGCATGCTGCCCTCCGGGCGGCTGTCCGTTCAGCAGGAGCCGCACGCGCATCGCCGCACCGCGGTTATGCAGGGTAAGGCCGGTCGCCTGTTCCCCGCGCTCAATATCAGCGCTCACCTGCACCCGGCTCACAAGCTCAACGTCTACCGGCTGCCACCAGGTAAACGCGCCCTGGCGCAGCTGCACGAAAAACGTGCCGTGCCCGGCCTCCGGGCCGACCGTGGCCGTCAGCCGGTGCGGCTGCCGCACAGCTGCCGTCAGCGACCCCTGCGGATCGCGGTAATCCATAAACGCGGCCCGGCGCGTTTCCAGCGTCAGGTCAGTGCCGGCCACGCAAGTACCAGCAATGTCCAGCCTTTCAATTGGCGCCGTATCCCACTCCACCACAATATCGTACGCCGGAGCTGCCGGCGCTTCCAGCACGATGGCCGGCGTACCAACGGCGTTATCGTCGGCCCGCCAGGGTACGGCCACCCCGTTGATGGTGACCGACCGGATCCCGGCGGCCCTGACGGGCAGCCGCATCACCAGCCGCATTGCCGTCTGGAACCGGGGCGTCAGCAGGTAATGCTCGCTGCTGTCTTTCCGTTGGTAATCGAAACGGACATCCGGCGTTTCAAACGAAGCAAAGGTCCATTCCGTCGGCAGGCCCGGCCCCACGTGCAGCACACCGTCCAATGCACGGGGGCGGATGCCGAACAGCCCTTCCACCACCGTACGTGCGGCCACTCCGATGGGATCGGCAAAATCGCGGTACAACTCGCCGCGCCGCGCATCGTGGTAAGAAAGCTGCTGGAAATTGCCCGGACTGGCGCCCAGGTACATGCTCTCAATCAGGCTGCTCCGCCACAGGCGGAATGCCTCTTGCGGCCTGCCGCCCTGCCAGTAGGCCAGCGCGGTGTTCAATACCTCGGCCAGCGCCACGTTGTTGACCGACCAGGTGTAGGGCTGCCAGTTGGTGGTAGACAGCGTGTACAGCGTAGTATCTTCAAGTCCGCGTGCCCTGACCGGGATGTGCGGGATCTGTGTATCTATATAGCGCAGCGACTGGTAAGCCATGAACGGGTCGGCCGTACCCGCATCCAGGGCATGGTAGATGGTCCACACCCCCGGCTGCTTGTGCAACAACCTGTTGCCCAGTAGGTCTTCGTATTCGGCATACCATCCCTTGTCGGCCAGCCAAAGCCGGGTGTTCATCGCCCCGATTATCTTCTGCGCCTCCTTATCGTACGGTGCGGGGTCGTTGCCCACGAGCTGCGCCAACCGTGCCGCCACGCGGTTAGCCCGGTAATTATAGGCCGAGGTATGCGTTACGCCGCCGCCGGCGTACTGGAGCCCGTCGCTGGCCCAGATGGCGCAGTACGCATCGTACAACCCGTCCCCGTCACTATCGAAATTGCGCTTCTCCCACGCCAGGTGGCGCTTGATGTAGGGCCACATTTCGCGGACGAATGCCGTATCGCCCGTCCAGTCAAAGTGGTTAAGCAACTGGTCAAAAAACACCAGATTCATGTCATAATGGTGCGGGCGGGTATTGTCGTTCGGGTTACGGGAGATATAGCCGCTGGAAAACATAGCCGTGCCCATCTCTTCCAGATGGCGGGCAAGGTGCAGGGCAGTGTCCATTACCACCGGCGCCGACTCGGGCGTGAGCACCTGTGAACGCGCATAGCTTTCGAAATGCCTCCGGGCACGGTCGCTCCACCCCAGCAGGTCGCCTGCATACGCTCCCCGCCAAGCGTTCAAGCGCATGCGCCAGGCCACCGCTCCGTGCAGGAAGGTGGGGTCTTCCCATATCGCATCGGCCGCCACGGCGAGCGCGCCACCCAGCGTATTGACAAACGGATCCGGCGTATGCAATTTGACGGTGCCCGCCAACGCCGCCCGGGCCGCTTCTGCCCGCCGGCAGGCCTCCGCGGCATCCATGTCCGGCTTTTCCTGAAGGCCGCCGGTACGTACCATCCAGTAGCGGGAGACTCCGGGAGCGGCGTCAAGCGCTGCATACACCACAGGTGCAGCCGATGCCGACGATGCCAACAGCGTATGCGGACTGGCCAGCGCATGCGCGTCGCCCAGCCGCAGCACGCCCCCTTCAGGGAACGAGCCCGTAAGCTGGCGTTGCCCATCGCGCCCTTGGGTATAGTCCAGCACAAAGCGGGGGCCCTGCAATTGGTACGTATTGCCCACACAATACTCGGGGTGCAGATAGAAGCCCGACTCGGGGTCCGCGCCGATGTCGCCCGCCCGGCTGAATTTCTTACCGCTCGCGCCGCCGAAGACCGAAACCAGTTGCGCCCCATCGGGCACGCTTCCCGTCACGGCTGCCTTCAACACCAGGCCCTCGGCATCCGCCAGGGCCAGCACCTGCAGGTCCAGTACCGCGTCGCCCAGCATCGCATCCTCAATGCGGTACAGCATCATCCCCGGCCGGTAGCGCGCTTCTATGGCGTCCGCATGGATTAGCCACTTGCTTTGCGTGCCGCTGACCAGCCCCAGCTGAAGGTTGCCCCCCACCCCCGGCAGGTAAAGGGCGAACTCAGGCAGATCGCCTGCTTCCACGCGGAAGGCCGTGTGCGTACCGTACAGCGCCCGGTTGAAGCGCCGCGTGCCATTCCGGATAACAAAATCTTCCCCATCGGGCAGGTAACGGATCTCGCGCCCGCGGTCGCCGCCCTGCACGGGTTGTCCGGCAGCCGGCCCATCAGGCAGCAGCACGCCGGCCGCGACCGCTGCTGCCACCGCCAAACAGGTGATTCGCAACCGCATGTTAGTTAAACTCCTCCGGTTTAGCCAGACTCTTTTCCTCGATGGACACGTTTTCCAGCACCATATTGCGCACGTTGTTTGCCTTGATGGGCGTTTTCACGCCATGCATCGTCACATTAACCATCCGGAAGTCCTGCACGGGCGACTCCGGGTACGCGTTCACCAAGATGCCGTATTTGCCTCCGCGCTCCACTTCCATATTTTCCACCCACACGTTGCGGATGGTGGGCATATGCTCGCCGGGCTTTTCGTAAAACATATTGAAGCGCACGGCCGCCTCCTTGTAGGTACCCACCTTGGTGTCTTTCATGAAAATATTCTCCAGGATGCCCCCACGGCTGGAACTGGTTTTCAGCCGCAGTACGCGGTCCAGCTCGGGGCTGTCCATCGTGTTGTTCAGCGCAAAGACGTTGCGCACACCGCCGGACACCTCGCTGCCCAGCACCACGCCGCCATGCCCCTCCTTCATGTGACAATGCTCGATGATGATGTTTTCCGAGGGTACGCCGATGCGGCGGCCGTCGCCGTCGCGGCCCGACTTGATGGCGATACAATCGTCGCCCGTATCGAAGAGGCAATGGCTAATCAGCACGTTCTTGCTCGACTCGGGGTTGCATCCGTCGTTGTTGGGCCCATGAGAAATCACCTTCACGCGCTCCACGATGACGTTTTCACAAAGCACGGGGTTGATGTTCCACATCGGCGAATTAATTACCTTCACATCGGCAATCCGGATGTTTTTGCATTTATAAGGCTGTATGAAGTTCGGCCGCAGGTAATAGCCATCGCCAAACACCCGCGTTTCCGGGTCGGTCTGCATATCGTTCAGCACATGCAGCGAATCGCGCGCGGCCTTCTGGTAGCCGATGTGCTTGCGCCCGCCGTAGCGCTCGGCGCCGTTCCACCACCACCAATTGTCGTTGTCGGCATTGCCGTCGAGCGTGCCGTTGCCGGTGATGGCAATGTTTTCCTCCCCGTATGCATAAATAAACGGCGAATAATTAACCAGTTCCATCCCTTCCCAGCGGGTAAAGACCATCGGGTACTGCGTGGTATCGCGGCTGAACAGCACCGTGGCGCTATCGGCCAGGTGGAGGTTTACGTTGCTCTTCAGGTAAATTGCGCCGGTAACAAACGTACCCAACGGCACCACTACGCGGCCGCCTCCGCTTTCATGGCACGCCTGGATAGCCGCCTTGAATGCCTCGGTGTTCAGCGTCTGCCCATCGCCCACCGCCCCGTAGTCGGTCACCGGAAAGTCGCGGTCGGGAAATTCCGGGGCCTTGATAAGCGCCCGTACCCGTTCCAATTCGGCCAACGGCTCGTCTATCGACTGCCAGGGCATATATCCATCACTGTTGCGCTGCTGCGCGTTGCTGCAAGCCGCCGCGGCGGCAATCCATAAAATAGCAAGTAATCTCATCGGTCTAAAGCTCGGTTCTAAAGTTTAACATTATCGGTATTGGTCATTGTCAATGGTTTGCCGTCGGCGGCTTCCAGGGTTACCTTTTCAAAAGTCCAGTCCTTCGCATGCTGTATTTTGCCGGCCTCCTGCGCCCGGATGTACACGTCCGCGAAGTGGAAGCCCTGCAGCGGATTTTCGGCCAGGCCGTCGGCAAAGATCGCCCTCCGCGCATTCCGGCAGTTCACCTGGTCGATGTAAATCCCCTTGAACGTCGGGATGCCCCGCTGAGCCGGCACTACCGGTTCCAGCATCACCCGCCAGTGGTTGGGCAAAGTACGATAGTCATACCCGTCGGGCAACTCGGAATAGCTGTAAGACGGATTCCAGTTCGGCGTGATTTCCACGGCCACCCCCACACTGTCCATAGTGATGTTCCGCAGGTAAATATCCTCCACCACGCCGCCGCGGTTGCGGGCCGACTTAAAGCGGATGCCCACCTTGGTGCCCTGCGCCCGGAGGTTACGGGCCATGATGTAGCGCATCCCGCCTGACGTTTCGCTGCCGAAAGTAATCAGCCCGCCACCCCGGCGCGAAATGCAGTTCTGGATAAGCACGTATTCCGTAGGCCGGTTGATGCGCAATCCGTCCCAGTCGCGCCCCGACTTGATGCAGAAATTATCATCATTGCAGTCGATATCCGCGTTCTGCACCAGTATCCATGACGACGAATCAACGTCTATCCCGTCGGTGCTTGGCCCATGCCCGCCGATGTTGTTCTGCACGGTGATGCCATCCACGGTCACGTATGATGAGTAGAGGATATGCACCGTCCAGAAACCCGCCCGTTGAAATGTTATGTCTTCAATCAGGATATCCCAGCAGCCGTCCACGAGCAGTGTGCGCGGTCGTTTGGCATCGTAGTCTACAATCCACCGAAGCTTTTTGGGTTCGTACTCCTTTCGCAGTGTCCAATAGGCATCCCAGAAAGGTTTTCCCTGCCCATCGATGATGCCACTGCCCGTAACCGCGGCATTCCGCTGGCCGATAACGTTAACCAACGCCGCGGGCCACAGCATCTCCACCCCCGCCACGCGGGTATGTATCTCCGGGTAATCTTCCAGCCGCTGGCTGCCGAGCAGGCGGACGCCTTCCCCGATATGCAGCTGCACATTCGATTTCAGGAATACCGATCCGGTCAGGTAATCCCCTTTATCAAAGACCACCTTTCCGCCACCCTGGGCCGCGCAGGCATCGATGGCCGCCTGTATGGCAGCGGTATTGAGCGTCTGCCCATCGCCCACGGCGCCGTGTGCATTCGCCTGCACCGTGCGATCGGGAATATCCAGCTTCCGGACACCTACATATCGCGTCCACTCCGGTTCATCGGCATTCGCAACGCCCGCCATCAGGAAAATCAGCCATAATCCCGCTAAACACCGAACGTTCCGCGCAAAAAAATCTATTGAAAAGCTTGTTCTGAACATGTACCTGGAAAATATGTTTGATTTATAATTAGCCGTTGCCCGCCAGTTTCCCGGCATAAACAACTACAGCAATATTACGATAAAAAACACCTAAAGTATCCTGTATTATCCTGACCCTTACCCACCCCAGTATATAGTAACCAACTAACTAACAGTTTGATAACAACGAAACAGGCCGTAAGAAAAAAACACGCAATCGTTACCGAAACAGCTTCGTTACGTTTTTTGATCCGTGCTTCCGTGCATAGCCATCCGGATTACCTGGCGATACGCAGTAACGGGCTTGTCCGAGGAGCCACTGGCAGGTGCGCGGGATATAAAACACAAGAATACCTAACCGAGGCGGCCAATTGTTACCCCGGTTATTCTCGAATTTTTGCTATCCCGCAACGGCGTTGTCGGATGCTCACGTCAGGGCAATAATATCAATTCTCAATATGCCAGCCCAGCCCTACTTCAAATGCATTCCCTGCATAGCGGCTCAGCGAGGAGGTCTCCAGGCTGTACATGCCCAGCAACTGCAGGTTACCCAAGCGGGCGCCGAAGCCAAAAGAGGCGTTTTGCGAGGTATGATACAACCCCAGTATGCGGAAGCGTTCGGCAAACCGGAAGTCCAGCCCCACATCGAGGATGTTGCCTGTACCCCGTGCGCCACGGTAACACACCTTGGGGGTAAGCGCCATCGCCCCGCTGCCGTCGCCTACGGGCAGCGTGTAACTCACCGCGGAGAAAAACAGGGGATTGTTTACCAACTGCCGTTCGTCTTTCTCGATATTCCGGATCAGATCACCCATCGCAAACTCCACACAGAGTTCGCTAAAGGTGTAAGCAAGCCCGAAGTTGGCATCCAGCCTGGCCCCCCGTTCGTTGTAGGCGGCCAGCATGGGGTCGTAACCCGTGGCATTGACCTTGGTCATATCCAGCCGGCTCCGCGACAGCGTGGCCGACAATCCGAAATGCAGCTGGTGGTCAGCGGCCAGCGGCAGGTGGTAGGCATAGCCCAGTGAACCGCCGGTATGCCGTACCGACCCTACCGAAGTGTTGTCCAGCACCAGACCAATGCCGGAACGGCCGAAGCCGTGCTCCGCGGTAAAGGCTTGGTTGCGGGGCGCGCCAGGCATTGTATTGGCCGTGGCGCGTATCCCCAGGTTGAGCGTGGTGCCGCCTTCCATGCCGGCGCGGGCCGGGTTGAAGAGGTATGGGTTCTGGAAATAGCCGGTACCCATGGGCGACAGCTGGGCCCGCACCTCCGCAATGCCCACCGCCACCACCGTGGTGAGGAGGGCTAATAGATAGCGACTGCTGCTTTTTATGTTGGTGTTCATGATGTTGCCTTTTATCGGTTGTCCCTGATGATATTGATGTACCCTTTCTGCGGCTGGCGGCTGCCGCCGAACGTGATGACGAAATAGTAGGTGCCTTCGGCCAGCGGCCTACCCTGATAGGTGCCGTTCCAATCGTTCCGGTAGTCTTTGGCCTGGTGGATAACCCGGCCGGAAATGTCGAATATTTTCAACTCGTTGCCGGGGTAATGTTCGATGTTACGGACGACCCACGTGTCGTTGATGCCATCGCCATTGGGCGTCACCACGTTGCTCACCTCCAAGGCTTCGGGTTCAAATACTTCTATGGTGATGGACGCTTCGCCTTCACAGCCGAATTCATTGACCGCTTTAACGGCAAAGGTGGTTGTCTCCGTAAGCCGGGCGGTAAGCACATCCGTTTCGATGGTCTGGTCATTGTATGTCCACGTCAGCGCTACGGCGCTTCTTGCGTTGTTCCGCACCTCCAGGCGTACGCTTTCGCCCCGCTGTAGCCGCTGCTTGTCGGCCAGCAAACTGATATTCGGCTGTGCGGCGATGGTAAGCGTGAACGTCTGGCTGTAAGTATCCTGCCCGCCGTGGGCGGTGCCTCCGTCGTCTTTGGCCGTAACCGTTACGGTTACCTGGTCGTCAATCCCGGCTTTTGGCGTATAGGTCAGGTGGGCCACACCGTCTTCCGGCTGGGTGATAGACAGGGTGTGGAACAGCCGCGACGGGTTGGCGCTTAGCGACAGCTCAACCGTCTGCCCTTCTTCCAGACCGGCGTTGATGCCGCTGATGGTGATGGTGCGTTCTTCGGGCGTAAAACAATAGGCCACGTCCGCTATTTCATCAAACGATGGCTGGGTATTGACAAAGTTTACGACAACCTGGATAGTCGCCTCGTCACTTTCGCCCAGGCTGTTGCTCACCCGCACTTTCACTTCCAGTACCCGGCCTTCTTCGTAATCGAAATCGCCGGCATCGTTAATGGTCAGTTCGCCGGTTTCAGCGTTTAATGCAAATGCTGCTACCCCGTTTCCGTTCACGTCCGTGTTTTGCGTAATCCGCCAGCCGGTCAGCACTTCCCCTTCGGGATTACTGGCGGTCAGCTGGGCTATCACCGTGCCTTCCGGACTGTATTGGTTCACGCCCAGCACTTCGTCGACATGGATAACGGGCAACGCCAGGGCTTCCGTTTGGAACGACCAGGTTTCGCCGTATTCCACCCCTCCGTCTGCCAGCGCATCCACCCGCCAGTAATAGGTTGTTCCATGGGTGAGCAGGCTGGTATGGGCATACAGTTGCTCGGTGATGCCTTCGGCCACAGGGGCCAGGTCGTCAGGGGAGGTGCCTAACCGAAGCGTGTAGGATTCGGCCTTGCCCTCCCAGACAAAGGTGGTGCCGGATACGGGAATGTCTGTCGCTCCGTTTTCCGGACTGACGTTTTGCACCGGATTCATCACGGGTTTTGATTCGAACAGGTTTTTTATCTGCGCGGGCGACAGCGCGACATTGTACAGCCGCACATCGTCCAGGTCGTCACGGTACGGGCGGTTCTCGCGGGAGTTGCCGACGGTGAGCTCCATCTCCGGCATGGCGATGCCGCCCTCTGTGCGGTCGTCGGTCTCCGCCATCAGCTCCCCATCGATGTACAGCCTGGTCTTCCGGGCGTCGCGGTCGCGCACGGCCACCACGTGCTTCCACTCCCCGCTGAACAGCCCCGCATCGTTCGCATTGGTGCCCGCGTCGGTCTTCACCACGTCGTCATCGATGGAAAAGTTGATGTTCCCGTTGTGATGCAGCTGGATGCCGTACCATTTGCCGCCTTCGGCCGAGGCGAATGCTCCCTTATGGATGAGGTAGGCGTTGGTCGCCGAAGTAGGGCCGTACGTGTTTTCGTTGCCACGCATCCACAGCGATATCGTAAAGGAGTTTTGGTCAAACGCGTTCTGCGCCGCTGCGGGCACCACGATGGCCCCGGTGGGTGCCGTGGTGGTATAATGGATGGCGCCGCCGTGCTTACCGTCGCCGATCCACGGGCTGCCCCCGAAATCGCGCAGCGTGCCGTGGTTGGCATGCGGACTGGAATCGTGCGCTACGGTGCCGGAAGTCTCATCCAGCTTGTAGTGCGCCACTGGCTGGAGTTCTTCCCGCGGCGGGGTGAACAGTTTTGCTATCTCCTCGGGAGTCAGCGCGCAATTGTATAAACGCACATCGTCCAAATCGTCACGGTACGGGCGGTTCTCCCGGGAGTTGCCGATGGTGAGCTCCATCTCCGGCATGGCAATGCCGCCTTCCGTGCGGTCGTCGGTCTCCGCCTTCAGCTCCCCGTCGATGTACAACCGGGTCTTGCGGGCATCGCGGTCGCGCACGGCCACCACGTGCTTCCACTCCCCGCTGAACAGCCCCGCATCGTTCGCATTGGTGCCCGCGTCGGTCTTCACCACGTCGTCATCGATGGAAAAGTTGATGTTCCCGTTGTGATGCAGCTGGATGCCGTACCATTTGCCGCCTTCGGCCGAGGCGAAGGCCCCCTTATGGATGAGATAGGCGTTGTTCGACGAGGGGGTGTAGGTATTTTCGTTGCCACGCATCCACAGCGATATCGTAAAGGAGTTTTGGTCAAATGCATTCTGCGCCGCTGCGGGCACCACGATGGCCCCGGTGGGTGCCGTGGTGGTATAGTGGATGGCACCGCCCCGTTTACCGTCGCTGATCCAGGGATCCTCGCCGAAGTCCCGTAATACACCGTGGTTGCTGTAGGGGCTGGAGTCTGTCACCACGTTCCCCGATGTTTCGTCCAAGCGGTAGTGTGCCACCAGCTCCCGATCCGCCATCCCCTCGAAAAGGGCTGCGATTTCTTCGCCAGACAGGGCATAGTTGTATAGGCGGACATCATCCAGGTCGTCCCGGTAGGGGCGGTTCTCGCGGGAGTTGCCGATGGTGAGGTCCATCTCCGGCATGGCGATGCCGCCTTCCGTACCGTCGTCAACTTCCGATAGGAGTTCGCCGTCGACGTACAGCCGTGTCTTGCGGGCATCGCGGTCGCGCACGGCCACCACATGCTTCCACTCCCCGCTGAACAGTCCGGCATTCGTTGCATTGGTCGACGCATCGGTCTTCACCACATCGTCATCGATGGAAAAATTGATATTTCCGTTGTGGTGCAGCTGGATGCCGTACCATTTGCCGCCTTCTGCCGAGGCGAACGCCCCCTTGTGGATGAGGTAGGCATTATTGGCCGAAGGGGTATAGGTGTTTTCATCGGCTCGCATCCACAGCGATATCGTAAAAGAATGCTCGTCAAACGCGTTCTGCGCCGCTGCGGGTACCACGATGGCGCCCGTAGATGCCGTTGTGGTATAGTGGATGCCGCCACCGAACATTCCGTCGGTAATCCAGGGATCTTCCCCGAAATCGCGCAGCGTGCCGTGGTTGCCGTATTTGCTGGCATCATGCACTACGGTGCCGCTGGTTTCGTCCAGCTTGTAGTGGGCAATCAGTTCGCGGCTTTCGGGGGGCGGCGCCGCGGTTTGAAACGACCAGGTATCGCCTTCGGCCACATCTTCGCCTGCCCTGGCATCCACCCGCCAGAAATAGGCTGACTCGGCCTGCAGGCCTTCAAAAACATAGGACATGGTGGTGGCCGGCAGTTCGGCGACCTGCTCCAGTGCATCTTCGGAAGCACCAAAGTAAACCAGGAATATTTCGGCCAATGCCCCGCCTGCCCAGGTGACTTCGGCGCGGTTGGCTTCCGGACCGCGCTGGCCATGAGCCGGCACCGGCGTATGGGCTTGCTGTAGTCCGGCCGCACGGGCAAATTCTTCCATGATCTCCTGTTCGCTCAGCACGTGGTTAAACAACCGGAGTTCATCCAACTGGCCCGTATAGGGTGCCGACGCATGTTGGGAACTCAGAAATTCCAGCGCACCGATGTTGCCGATAACCAGATCGCTGGCCTCCCCGATTCCCGAAAGCGCACGCTGTATAGCGGTTTGCCCCACCACCTCCCCGTTCCTGTAAACGCGGAGCTGCCGGGCTTCGGCATCCCGGATAACAACCACATGTACCCAATCGTCCACGAAAAAAGGGCGGCCGTCTATCCCCACTTCATCCTTACCTCCGCCACCGGCGTCATTATCGTCGTCGATGGCAAATCGGAACTGATTGTTTTTCAACTCAATATTAAAGCGTTTCCCCGTAGCTCCGGTATTCTCGTTCCTCGTGATGGAACCCTTGCAAAGGAGGTAAGCGCTGCTGTTATTGTCGGGGGGCAGGTCTGTCGTACTCCCTTTCATCCAGAACGAAATGGAGAATGACCCCTGGCCTAAGTACAGGTGGTCGGCATGCGGGATGCTGATGGGATACATATTGCGGTCTACGGTGGCCAGATCCACCGCGCCGCCCTTTATCCCTGAAATACGTACCTGTCCGGCATCGTCGGTACCCAGCAGGCCGTGTGTCTCATAAGACGAAGCGTCAAGAAGTTCTGGCCCTTCTTCTTCGTCAAACGCCCAGTGGCCTACCAGGCCACGTTCGAACTCCGGGGCCACGCGGAAAGACCAAACCGCGCCGGTGGCTGTTCCGCGGTCGTTAACCGCATCCACCCGCCAGAAGTACGTTTGGCCGTGCTCCAGACCTTCCAATACCGCGGTCGGCCCGGATGCGGCGGGCACTTCCGCAACCTGTGCGAGGCTTGCTGCCGACGTGCCCAGAAACACCACGTAGGTATCCGTATTTTCGCTGCCGGACCACCGCACACTGGCTTGCCCGGTGGCATCAATAGACACGTAGCCGTAACTATCGCCCGGCATGGGCCGCGACGGCGTTTCTGGTGCCGTTGGAATGGGTGGCGTGGTTATCGAACGGAACACATACGAAGACGATTCATCGTTATCTGTTACGATTTTTAACCGGTAATAGTAGGTGGTATTGGGCAGTGTTCCTTCCTTATCTACATACGTTTCGGTACCCACGGCTACCGCAGCCACCTCGGTATACGCTTCTCCATCTGCAGAGCGTTCAATAACTACAATACCGGCCTCATTACCGTTATCGCTCCACGTCAAGGTGATGGTGCTTCTTACCGGATCTTCTTCCGACTCTGCCGCCATCACAATCTGCGATGGCGGCCGGATAAAATCCGGAGCCTCTCCGTCTACCAAGCTGTTGATGTAAACCTCTATGTTCAGGTAATTCGGATCGATGTTGCTTTCCGCCAGGGCATCCGCAGGATCATGTTTGTCCAACCCGTTTGCATCTTCCCATTCGTCCGGGATACCGTCGCCATCGGTATCCAAACGTGCCGGGGCACCGTCCACCACACCCAGCCCACCATTGGCCAACGGCAGGTCGTCTTCGCGGTACACGTATACCGCTTCGGTACCCACCGACGCCAATTCGGCAATTATCAGTTCGTCCACTTGATCCCTGCGGGGGAAATTCGCCCCCACGTTGGCCACCACCCAATCATAGGCCTGTTGGGCCGTCAGGGCATTCGGCGTATAGGGGTATTCGTAGGGCTGTGCATGAAAGTTACCGGGTTCCACACCCGGATAGCCGCTGTCGTCTTCCGGAATCAATGACCCGTTCAATGCGCCATCTTTATTATCATCCCAATAGTTGCCCGATGCGTACAGGTTGAAGGTGGGCGTACCGCGGGAAAACGGGGTGTTCCTTGGTGGCGTATGAGGACCGGCGATAAAATAATTGTTAACGATATTCACATGGGAAGTGCTTGCCGACCCGCCCATGATGTACCCATCGCCGGAGACGGAATGCCCGTAGGTATTGCCTACATTGCCGAAGTTATACACCACGTTGTTTACAAACTCGTTGATGCCTTTCACTTTGGGATTGCGGGTTTTGTTGCTATGGTACAGGCTCCTGAGGATACTTACTTTACCGCCCGGTTCCATGAGGCCACCGGCCGAATGGTTGTGGCGGTGCACCCCCTGACCGATGATGGAGTTCTGGATGGTAATGTTGTCGGGGTCGGTGCCCCGGTTATCCCAGTTGATGGAGAATACTTCATCGATTCCCCAGGAGACCGACAGGTGATCAAAAATCAGGTCGTGCCCGTTGGCAATTCCCAGGGCATCTTCGCTGCGGCCGGCGCCGCCGTTCACGCCGCAACGGAACCGCATGAAACGCGTGATAACATTGTTTGCCCCGCTATACGAAATGCCACGGCCATATACTACGATCCCGTCTCCCGGTGCCGTCTGGCCGGCAATGGTTGTGTTAGACGGGATGACCAGGCGCGATTGAAGCGCTATGACGCCCCCTACGGCAAACACCACGAACCTGCCTGGCTGGCTTAACGCATCGCGGAGCGAGCCGGGGCCGCTGTCGTTCAGGTTGGTTACGACATATACTTGGGGGTTGGCATGCCCGCGGGCGCCGGTGGCATACCGCCCGAAACCTTCGGCACCGGGAAACGCCAGGGTCTGTCCCTGAGCCGGGCCTGGCGAGCACCACAAAAGCAAGGCCCCAACGGCGACTGTAATACCACAAAAAAAGTTCAGTAATTTCTTCATTGTCTATTGATTACATAATTGGTTAACAGCTTATGAGTGGCAGCTTCACTACCCTAAAGCGGG
This sequence comes from Parapedobacter deserti, assembly GCF_042646065.1. NCBI lineage: Bacteria > Pseudomonadati > Bacteroidota > Sphingobacteriia > Sphingobacteriales > Sphingobacteriaceae > Parapedobacter > Parapedobacter deserti. Next base: position 151,159 of record NZ_JBHRTA010000030.1, on the reverse strand, counting down.
TAGTGCACAAACCAGTTCTGGGGATTCATCATCCGCGCACGTACCGTTTCCCGCATGCCCGCATTAAATTTCGCACTCACCCGGTCCGCTACTATCGCGGGGTCGTTCCAGCGCTTGGCCATCCGGATCATCGCGAAGAGCGAACGCGCTTCACCCGCGCTCTCCATGAGGATTTCTTCCACAATAAGCTCGTCCAGCGCGCGTTTATAAGCCTCCACCTTCTCCGGCGTATCGAGGTCGTTCTTTGACAGGCCTGCCGGATAAACGGGACCTAAGTCTACCCGCCGGCGGATGCCCCAGTTCCGGTTCAGCTGCGCATTCCATACCTCGTTGTTGAACGGATACTGAAGATTGCCCGCATGCGTGGACAGGTAGAGGTTTATGCCACCGTTCAGCAACGCTTCGGCCTCATCAAACAATTCCAGCTGGTTGAGCGCTTCCAGGATAAAAAAGTGCACATCGGCATCACGGTACAAGACAATGTGCACGTTGTTCTTATGGATTTCGGATGCTGTTTCCCGATCGCGGGAGAATTTACGGATCAGCCAGTCGCCATTCTGCTGCACAAACGTATAATTTTCACCGCGGTAAAAGTCGCCGATGGTATGCCCGTCTTGCCGTACCTGCCGCCTGAAGCGGTTCATGGCCACTTCCGTAGGGCGGAGGTAATACACCGACGGGTAGGTATTGGAAAAGAAGCGGATCAACCGGTTGGTCTGGTTGCGTTCAAAATCGAACGGCACGATATTGATGAGCACCCGTGTTTTGGTCACGGGGTTGCGGGTAAACACCTGTATCCATTCCCCATTGTAGTCGTCGTTCCCGATTTTGTAACGGTTGCCCCCATTGTCATAAATAAACGGTATCCCGATTTCCACCACCCGGCTGTACTGCCCGGCCCAAAGGTACAATTCCATCAGGAGCGGCTCGGGCGACGGGCATATCATATTCCACACAAGATCCTGGTCGGCAGCGTTAACTCCCGGGAACAGCACATTCCCCCAGTTCAGCACCAACTGGCCATTGATTTGGTTGGTGCCCACCTCCATCAGCTGGATCAGCCGGTTAACCAATTCATCCATGCCCAACACGGGAATGGTGTGGAGCTCGTCCAGCTTTACGTTGGGTGCATCGGTATAGGCGGCCTGCCCGTACAGCTTGCCGAGCATGAGGTAGGCCCATACCTTGAAGCGGATTGCCCCGCTGACCAACGGACCGAAATGGCTTTCGTCTACTGCCCGTGGATACTTGGTGCGGTATTCAAAAGCTTTATGGATAAAGTTATTGGCGTTGAGGATCACCGCATAGTAGCCCCGCGGATCGGCAAAGGAATTGCCTTCCAACGGCTGGTGGTTGTAAATATCCCACAGCTCCTGGGGCGCATTGGCGGTAGGCTCCAGCAAATCGCTTCGCAGCTCCGACAGAAATATAGCGTGGTCGGCCACATCCTGCACTTTGGCTGCGATGCCCATATAACCCGAATACAGTTCGTTGCTTTCGCCGATGTAATCCTCCTCTTTCAGCATGTCATCTGCATCCACGTCAAAGAAGCTGGAACAGCTTGCCGAGAGCAGCAGCAGTCCGCACCCAAGGATTGTCAACTGTCGTTTCATCATCATATCGTAAGTATTAGAATGTCAAATTAATCCCTGCCCTGAATGTCCGGGGTTGCGCTACATTACCGAAGTCCAGCCCCATATACATGGGGTTATGCGCATACGCAGTTTCCGGATCGAGCCCCAGGTATTTGGTCCAGGTAACGAGGTTTTCGCCCATCACATAGATTTCAGCCCCCTCAAGCACACGTATGGCTGCCCGTTGTATCCGGTAGCGCAGGGCTAAGTTAGACAGCCGGAGGAAAGAACCGTCTTCAATCCAGCGAGAAGAAAACCGGCTGTTTTCCAGCGGGTCGCCATACTCGGCGCGGGGCATATCGGTCACCTGCCCGTCTGCCTTCCAGCGCCGCAGCACGGCGGTTGACTGATTATCATACCTACTCATGGATTCGGAGTGCCTGCGCACGGCATTGTAGATTTGGTTACCGTAGCTGAAATTGAAATAGCCCGACAGCGATAGCTGCTTATAGCGGACATCAACAAAGGCACCGCCGAAAAAATCAGGGTTCGGATCGCCGATAATCGTCCGGTCGGCCCGGTCAATGACCCCGTCATGGTTCAGGTCGGTAAACCGGATGTCGCCCGCCTCAAACGGAAACCCCTTGTAATCGACCAGGCCCAGGGACTGCGCCGCGTTGGCCGACGGGATTACCTCGTTGGCGATATGGCCGTAAAACGCGTACGGAGCATGCCCCACTGCCGACACCAGCGCCACGCCGTTGCTCAGTTCGACGACACGCTGGCCGTTGCCGTCCAGTCTTTTGATTTCACTGCGGTAAGTGCTCCACGTTCCCCCCACCGTAAGGCCAACATCGCGTTGTTCTACCAGCGTCGCGGAAACATCCACCTCCACGCCGCGGTTTCCAATCTCGGCCCCGTTGGCCAACCGGAAGTCCAGGCCAGCTATCGGCGATGCGGCGATCGTCTGTATCACATTTTTGGAAAGGGTTTGGTAATAACCCACGGTAGCCCGCACGCGTTTGTTGAGCGCCCCCATGTCTATGGCCGCATCAAACGTCCGGTTATCCTCCCAGCGCAGCGCATCGTTCGGAACATTGGCCACCACGATGCCCGAAAGCTGCCGGTACAACTGGCTGCCGTATGAAGGCCTGCTCAGCTTGGACGAATACCGACTGTTGCCCGTGAGGGCATACCCCACCCGCAGGTCCAGCTGGTCCAGCCAGGTGACGGCATGCAGGCCGTCCATATTAGCCACGCGCCACCGTACCTCACCGCCCGGGAATAGGCCAAAGCGATCGGTGCCGTTGCCCGTAGACGAAGCGCCGTCTGCCGAGAGGTAGGCCGAAAACGTCAGGAGGTTGTTCCAGTGGTAGCGGCCAAAGCCATAAACACTCATCCAGTTCCAGGGTTCAATATATCCCTGAAACTGCCTGCCGTCTACACTGACATTACTGATGGTCCGGTAAAAATCGGAGGGCGTATTCCGGCCACTGCCCGCATCCAGCTCGGAATGGGCCATGATAAGCTGGTAGCCCCCGCCCGCTTCCACGCGGTGCGCCCCGATTTGCCGTTCGTACTGCCCGCTAAGCCGGTAAAACAGGTTAGACACCTGAGCCGCACCTGCACGCGAGGTGTTTAAGGCCACACCGTTTTCCAGCGGCATCACGGTACGGCTGCTTACCCCGGGTATAAAGGCGGTATGGCGCAGAAAGCTGGAGAAAATGCCGAGCGTCGTACCGATGTTCCAATACGTGTTTGGTCGGTAGCTGACGCCGGCATTGACGAAAACGTCGTAGCCGCCGAGCCGCAGCTGTGCCGTATTGAGTACCGCCAGCGGATTGCTTACATTGAACTGCCGCACGACATCGTAGCTGGGCAGCTCATTATTGAGCTCGTCTTTGGTATAAGGGCTCAGGATAGGCGCCCGGCTCAACGCCGTGAGGATGGGGTTGGTTGCGGTTAGCATCCCCTGCTCGTGCAGGTTGGTGTTCTGGTAAGTGAATCCCACCGTTCCGAGAAAGTCGAATTTCTGCCCGAGGGCCACCGAAGCGTTCATCCGGGTGGAGTAGCGCGTCAACGAGCTGTTATCCAACGCGGCGCCCTGGTTGGTAGCCCCCAGCGAAAGGTTATACTTTGCCACGGCATCGCCGCCCCGAACGCGCAGGTGATTGTCGGTTACGAAAGCCGGCCGGTAAATCAGGCCCTGCCAGTCTGTCTGCGAGTTATACAGAAAATTGAAATAATAGTCGGGGTCGTCGCGCAGGAACGGGAAAAAATTGAGCATTTCGCCCATGTCGTCGAACTGCGTCAGCCCCACGTCGCCGATATAACTTTTGAAATCGCTGGGCCCCAGCACCGGGAGCGTGGCGCGGTTCTGGGCCACGCCATAGTGTCCGCTGAACTCTATGACGGTCTCCAGGTCGGCCGGTTTGGCGGTCTCGATGACGAGCACACCGTTTGATCCCATGGAACCGTATACCGCCGTTTCGGCTCCTTTCAATAAACGCACTTCCTGGATATCGTGCAGGTTAAACGGAAGCAACGGGTTGCGCGAATAGCCGCCGATAACTGCCGAGTTGCTCGATTCAGGCAGGTAGGGAACGCCGTTGATGACCATCAAGGGTGAATTATCCCCTTCAAACGAACGGACGCCCCGGAAATACATTGCGCCCCCCTCTCCCGGCATCCCGCTCTTATTGACAACGTTAAGTCCGGAAAACCGCCCCTGCAGCACACTTTCCACGTTGAGCGCGCCACGGCGGAAATCGCGCTGGTAAATGGCCGGTGCAGCGCGGTGCAGCGGGTTGGCTACCAGCTCATCGTCGTAGTAATTCGGCCGGCTGTCCGGCACCAGCGTGACGTCCAGCTCGCGCCGGTCCAATATGGGAAAAGTGGTCCGGTAGTAGCCCGGAGACCAAAACATGATTTCAGACGCTTCGGATGGCAAGACCACCCGGTAGCTCCCGTCTGTGCCGGTTTCAACCATCACGTCAAACCCGGGTACAGATACCACGGCGCGGGCTAAGGGCTTGCCATCGTAACCGCTGGTCACCTGGCCGGTTACGACCACGCTGTCTTGTTGCGCATGTGCTGTTATGGCCATGCACAGGATTATCCACCACAGCGACAGTTTCAAATAATTTATCACAATCATATCTTCATTAATAGTTATTCTGGGTAGGCACCAAGGCCCAATGGTAGGGTTCCAGGGTTTCGGCGGAGCCCGTACTAAGTCCAGCAAATTCAACTTTAATCCGGAAACTCCTCACCCCGTCGCCATCAATCGTCACGGGCCCGACCAGCCCGCCCCAACCGTTGTACCGCGTGCCGGATACCGTGTTTGTGGACCGGTCGTAGTTCCAGGGCGTAGCCGGTTCAACGTTCAGCCGGTTGGCTACTTGCCGCCCATCTACATAAATGTTAACGAAGGGATGCGTGCTCGACCGGAATCCCATATACAGGTTATATTCGCCGGGAGGTACCTCCACCACCCGGTAACCGACCGATCCGTCGGGATTGTTCTCCAGCATTATGGGCGTAAAATCAATGCTGGCCGGTTGGCCGGGAGTCAGTGCCCCGCGCACCACCAGCGTGCGGTACGTGAGTTCGATACCCAGTGTGGGGAAGGTGACGTGATCCCGGTTGGTGGGCACGATATCCGTGACGTTATGGAGCGTGAACAAGGCCGGCCGGTCTGCTTCGGGCACGAACTCATAGTAATGGAATAACTGCTTGATCATGGCGATATGCACGTTATTGGGTATTTTCAGGTGCGTAACCTCATATATCCGGCCATTGCTCATGCGCCGGAAATCGGCATTTACCTGCTGCACATCGGTGCGCCAGAGGCGGCCGAACGCCGATACGAGGTCGCGCTCACTTCCATAATCCTCGATCACCCGGTTATAGAATACCGCTTCGCGTATCCATTGATACGCCTTCAGGCTGTCTTCCCGAAGGAAATCCTTGCCGAACTGATCGTACAGGGTAGCCAGGCTTTCGAAACACTGCTGTATCACGGCGTTGCTGGGCAGGAACATGGTTACCTGCGAAAATTCCGACCGGATATTGGCTGCATCAAAAATCGGGTTGGTGACAACAAATACCGAATCATACAAGGTATTGCCTGTGGGATCCACCCCGATGGGCACACTGTTGGCGACATCAAATACGGTATCGTTCAGCGCCAGCACCGAGTCGCGGATGATGGAGTATTCGGCACCCAAACTTTCCAGGTAATCATAGATGCTTTCATCGGGCCGCATGAGGGCATCTATCTCATGCACCACCCCGTTCCGGCACAGCTGGTTACCCTTGGTGATGCGGGAGTCGCCCACCATGATTTCATCCGAAACGCGCTCCACCTGGATGTATTTACCGTTCAGGGTCTGTATCCGGAGCCCGGATTTAAGCTTCGTATAGTCGAACGCCAGGAGATTCAGGTGATAGTTCATCACGTACCGCTCGTCGAGCCCCATACCGGCCAGCTGGTCCATGATGGCATTTGGCACCACCCATACCGACAGATTCTGGTCGCGGGTCAGTTGGCCGGCAATTTCCAGTTCTTCCAATTTCTCGACGAACCGGCTGTATTCCGGCACCGACTTCAGGTAGTCCAGCAGGTTCAATGGCGATACGATTGCATCGCCGTCGCCCGTGCTGTTGAAATGATCGTCCCAGACTTTTTGCCGGCATGCGCTGGCAGCTACTGCCAGGCATGCGACGAACATTATTTTATACCATGTTTTCATGACCATCTTGTGTTATTGTATAGGTTCAAAGCGAATATAATCCAGGGTGATCAGGCGCCCATCGAGCGAGATCACGCGCAACGTGTGGGTAGCGGTTTCCGCAAACGTCACCGTGCCCAGCGTTTCCGTCAGTACGCGATCGCTGCTGGTATTCGAAATGGTATGGCGTTCGCGCAGCATTTGCCCATCGAGTGCAAATGCGCAGATCCCGGTAGGGTTGGCCTGCCGCGGACTGGGCCATACCAGCGTCAGCCGGTATGTTCCCTGTACAATGACGGGTGTTTCCATCTCGATCCAGCCAGACTCACCCAGTTCGATGCGCAGGTGGTCATGGTTCAGCACGTCGGAATACCAGATGCCATCTGCCGCCCGGTTGTTCCGGTAGGTGAGTACCCCGGCTCGGTCTTCGGGCTGGGAAACCCAGCGGAAACTTTCCAGCTCGCCCTGCTGGAACACGCGGTTGTATTGCGCGCCGAGGCTTGGATTACGGTATTGCGTTACGTTTGCCGCCAGGTCCGGATAATCGGTTACTTCCCACACCACAACCACGGGGGGTGGCGCAAACATCGGCATCCAGTGGTCCACTTCATGCACCACGCCGTTCTTGCAGGGAATATCAAACTCCAAAAAGCGGATTTCGCTGTCCCGGTCGGGATCGTAATTCAGCAACAGTTCGCCACCCCGGTCCGTGACGCTGACGAGCTGGCTGCCGGCCAGCGTATTAAGGTTTTTCACGGTTTCCCCCTCGGGGAACTGCCCCAGCTCGGCATAAGAGCGCAATTGGCTCAGCAGGTGATAGGAAACGTATTGGTGCAGCGGGTTCTCCGGGCTGTCATACGATCCGGTGCCGGCGCCCAGTCGCTCGGCCAATTGGGTAAGGGTCTCGATGCCCGCTGCGGCAAACGTGGCGTCACTTACCGCAAACAGGGTGTAGCGGTACCGCACTTGAATGGGGAAGCCCCCCGGGCCGATTTCTTCGGTATAGACCGTCCGCAGCATGGTCTCATAGCCCGTGGCGACGACCGCTTCACGAAAAATCCCGAAACCGCCGGACTCCAGGCGATCGGCGATGGTGGCGGTAAGCGGCTCCAGCACGTCTTCGATGACATGGATAACCCCGTTGGTGGCCTGGATATCAAACCGCAGGAAACGCGATTCGCCATTTAGGTATACCGCTTCTAGACCGCCGTCCCTGAACTCGATGAACAGGTTGTCATCGGTTGCGTTGCGGTCGTTAATGGCGCCGCTTTGGAATTGCCCGAGGTCTACCTTAGCCAGGTGAATCAGGTGGTAGCGGACCAGGTAAGCCGCATCTTCCTGTGGGATATCACTTACCGCACCATAACCGTGGGCCTGCAAATACCGCTCGACCCCCGCATTGGTTGGCACGAAAAACGTATAGGTGGTCCGCAGGTTAAGGGTAGCATACACGCCCGCGTGTTCCATCAGCTCCACCCAGCGGCCATATTCGTCGCTATGTTCACGCAGGTACATCCCGATGGGAAGCTCTTCATACGCGGCGAAGGTCTGGTCTTCAAAGGCGTCTTTACAGGTCTGGAAAGCAAGGCCCAGCAGCATCAAGAGACCGCAGCGCTTCGCAAAAAGAAATATCTTCGTTTTCATGGCCTTCTCCTATTAATTAACGTTATCATAATACGGGTTTTGCTTCAACAGCCTGTTCGACAGCAATTCATTGATATGGATGGGCAGGTAGTGGCTGTTTTCGTTCAGCAGCTTCGAGCGGATGACCGGGGCTGACCCTCCCTGCACCCCCAGCAGCACCTGACTAATCAGGTATTCTTTATACTGATATTGGTTACGCTTTGCCACGCGGAGGATATCATACCAGCGTTTGCCTTCGCCCAGAAACTCCAGGGCCCGTTCGTTCAGCACGATGTCCAGCATTTCCAATTCGCTGGAGCCTAAACCCACGGGCACGGAAATTCCCGCGCGTTGACGAATCCGGTTGACCAGGGTCAGTGCCTCCGCGTAGTTAGATTCGCCCAGCATGATCAGGGCTTCTGCCTTCATGAGGTAAATATCGGCCATCCGGTAGAGTATCCAGTTTTGGTCGTTGTTCGGCCGCGGAACGGTGGTGTTGGCTTCAGCTCCCAGGTATTTCCACAACCGAAATGTGCCTGCGTTGTACGATGCGCCGTCGCCGCGGATATCTTCTGCGGACAGGTCGAACCGCTCAACCATTAACGGCGAGATAATCCAGGTATACGATCCGGTACTGAACCATTGCGTCATCTCATTGGTTTGCTGGCGGGCAAAATCAAACTGCAGCTCAAAAATACTTTCGTTGCTATTGCCTTCGCTGAATATGGTAAACCATTGGTTCCGGTTGTTGACCATCCCGTCGAGCAGCCCGACCCAGCCCGACTGCAGCACCTGGTCGCATGCGGCAATAGCCTGCTCATACTGTTCGGTCCACAGGTACACATCGGCCAGCAGGGCATAGATGGCCCATTTGGTGGCCCGACCCTTATTTTCCCACACCTGCGGCCACACTTCCTTGCTGGCCGGAATGGCGGTCTCCAAATCGGAGATGATTTGCTGGTAAATCTCCGCCTCGGCCGATTTTGCCACATCGAAGGTGTACAAATCGTTCATGTACGGTTCAGTAATCAGCGGCACCTCCCGGAAGTTGCGCACCAAGATGAAGTAGCATAACCCCCGTAGAAAATACGCTTCTGAGAGCAGCGACTGCATCACCGGCTGGCTGAACGACGGATCGCGCACAACCACCTCGGGAGCATATTTAATGACCATGTTGGCGTAGTTGATTACCTCGTAAAAACTGCTCCATTGTGCCCACTCGTTTTCGGGCAGTATCTCAAATTGCTTGAGCCGAAAGATCGAAGCGGGGACGGAACCCAACAAGGCCAATCCATTCCCCCGGGCTTCGCCCCAGATCAACTGGCGCTGCAGCGTGCCCCGGAACCGCACGTAAGCAGCCCCAAGCACGGCTTCCGCTTCTTCCTTATCCTGCCAGTACAGGTCGGTTACCTGTTGGTTTTCCGGCAGCACGTCCAACCACTTGTTGCAACCCGCCGCAGGCAACAGCGCCAGCAATACCATACTATATATCCAGATTCGTTTCATCGTTGTCCACATTAAAAGTCAAACATTATCCCTACCGCATAACGCTGTGGCCGGGGCGTCGATGCCCTGTCCACACTGAGCATGTACACATCGTTGGCGTTCAGGGATACTTCGGGATCCATTCCCGTATAGTTCGTCCAGGTGATCAGGTCTTGGATGGTCATGAACACATCAAAGCGCTGGATGTTGACCCGCTGTAAAAAGGGTTTGGGCAGGGAATACCGCAACGACAGGTTACGGAGCCGTACAAACGAGGCGTCTTCCACGAACCGATCCGACCCCAAAATGTTATACCCTTCGCCGAACAATGCCCGCGGGATGTCGGTCTGGTCGCCTTCGTGCCGCCACCGGCGCAGCACCGCCTGGCTTTGGTTGCTCGTTCCCCGCATATCCTCGGTATCCATCCGTGCCCTGTTGACCACCTTGTTGCCGAACCGGCCGTGGAAAAAGGAGCTCAGCGTAAACCCTTTGTAACGCAGTGTCAGGCTAAGCCCCCCGGTAAACAGCGGCATGGCATTGCCCAGATACACAATGTCGTACTGGTCAATCACCCCGTCGCCGTTGATGTCAGCATACCGGGCATCGCCGGGGTATGCCTGCCGCTGGTTGTTATACGTCGTAAACACCGGCTCGCCGTTGAGGTTGTAGATCAGATTGCCGTTCGGGTCACGGGCGTAGGTTTCGTCCTGGTTTTGGTATACCCCGAGGTAGCGGTAGCCATAAAACGAACCGATAGGATTGCCCTCTACAATGCGGTGTGCATAGCGTTTGTTTTCAAACGTATAGTTTTCAAACTGCATATTTTCCGGAAGCTCCACCACTTCGTTCTGGTTGCGGGAGAAGTTGAGCATCATTTGCAGCCCCCAGTCGGATTTCCGGATTACGTCGTAGTTGACAATCAGCTCCCATCCGCGGTTGTACAGCTCCCCGCTGTTAAACCAGGCCAGCTGCGAAAAGCCCGTTGACCCGGGGATGCGCACATCTTTATGCAGCACATCCGTGGTACGGCGGTCATACCGCTCCATGGTGACGAAAAGCCGGTTGTCCAGCATGGCCAGTTCGAGGCCAAAGTTCGACTGGGTAATCGTTTCCCATCGCAGGTTTTCCAGCTGCATGCGCTCCGGCCGGATAGCCGGCATATCCATATAACCGGGTACCAGCGGGGAGAACGTGCCGAGGTAGCGCCAGGCTCCGCTGGGCGCATTGCCCGTGCGCCCCCAGCTATAGCGGATTTTGGCCAGATCAAAAAATTTCAACCGCTGCATGAACGGCTCATCGCCGAATAGCCACGCAGCCCCCACGGCTGGAAACCCGCCCCAACGGTGCTCCCGGCCGATGCTGTTATTGGCTTCCCAGGTATACCCGCCGTTGAGGTTGTATTTGCCCTTATAGGAATAAAACACGTTGGCAATGGTTGCAATCCGGCGGATGGCACTGAAATCTGAAGCCATACCAACGACATTGCCGCCCAGCGCTGGGTCGGACATCCCCGATGATGCATTGCCCGATGTTTCGCTGCTATAGGGGTAACTCAGTTCTTCGGTAGTGCGGAGGATGGCATTGCCTATCAGGTGATGGTCTTCCCCGAATAGCTTATTATACAGAAAGCGGTTCTCAGTGGTCAGGTTTAGTGCATCCGTGATGCGGTCTGACGCCTGGTTAAAAAATTCATTCACCCACGACACCCCGGTAACGGACTGCGGCAGGAACCTCCGGTTTTTGCTCGACCGCATGTCAAACCCGACCATGCCGTGATATTGCAGGCTGGGCAAAACATCGTACCGGAGACGGAAGTTGGCCCGGGCATTCTCACTATTTGTCCGGTTGACCGACTCGTGCACCATCGCCACAGGGTTGAACACTTTGCTTCCCATACTTCCTTCTTCAAATCCACCCTGGAAGTTCACCCGCGGCGTAAAATATTCATTGGTGGGCTGCCCGTTCGCGCCGATGACCCAGGGGCTCATATTGGGCATGCGCGTCATGGCAATGCCCCGGGGTGTCGGCAAGTTGTTGGCCGTCCAGAAATTATTCTGGTTGCTCCGGGTGTAAGCCATATCCGCCATCACCTCCAGCTTGTTCGAAAACCGGTAGTTTACCGCCAGCAGGGCGTTATACCGGTTGAGGTCGGTGCCGATGGTCGTACCCACATCGTTCAGGTAGCCCAGCGAAAGCCGGTAAGTGGCCTTATCGCCCCCACCGCTTATCGAGAGCGAATTATCCACAAAGTAGCCCAACCGATTGACTTGGTCGATCCACCGGGTATTCTGGTTGTACTCATCGAAATATACCCAGTCGGGGTTAAAGTTAATCTCATTGGTATTGTAGAGCAGGTCAAGGTAACCGGATCCGGCTGCATATCCGAGGTCATTCACCGAATTCCATACGGCATCCTGGACTAGGCTGACATACTGGTTGCCGTCGAGCAGCGGGATCGTGGCCGGCTCGCGGCGCATGTCCAGTTTGCTGGAAAACGATATGCGGGTTTTGCCCGAACGCCCCCGCTTGGTGGTAAACAGCAGCACCCCGTTGGCGCCCTGCGACCCCCATATTGCCGTTGCGGCCGCATCCTTGAGCACTTCGATGGATTCGATATCGTTGGGTGAAATATTGACCAATGCGCCGAAATCCTCATCGTTGGCCGTCGCGAAATCAAACCCCTCCTGTACGGTCGTGGGATAAGGCACCCCATCGATGACGATGAGCGGATCGGCGTTGGCATTGAGCGAGGAGGTACCCCGGATACGGATGGAGTTGCGGGCGCCCGGATCGGCGCTGGTAACGATGTCTACGTTGGCCATACGCCCCTGTAGGCCCTCTTCGATGGACGTGAAGGGCATGGTTTCCACTTCCTTCAGGTCAAACCGTTCGGTGGAAGACACCTGATCCCGGTAAGATATGCCCATGCTGTTGATTTGCTTTTTGCCACGGGCTTCGATGGTAACTTCATCGATTTGCAGGTCGGCCATCTTCAAGCGTATCTGCAAAGCCCGCTGGCCGCTGTAGGGTATCCGTTGCGTCTGAAAACCGATGCACGAAAAGACGATGGTCAAATCAGGCTGGTTGGGCACCTCCAACTGGAAGAGCCCGTTGGCGTCTGTAGAGGATCCCCTGAGGTTCCGTTTATCTTGATTTTCAATGAACACGGTTGCGCCCGCCAACGGGCTCCCCTGCTCATCTGAAATGCCGCCCCGAAGAATATTGGACTGCTGCGCTATTGACCATCCCGACCACAGCAACAACCAGCACAATATGATTATTTTTCCTTTCATTCTCTATTAATTTGCAGTAAGTAACCCGTCGATTTGGTAAATTGCTCCGTCGGTAAACGTTTTGGGAAATTCGCTGACGACCGTCGCCGTCTGCCCGGTGGCGTCCTGAACCGACAGCCCGGTACCCTGGTCCATCACGGTGAGCCTCGACCGGCCGCCCTGAGCCATGTGGGCCGTATTCCACTGCCCCTGCACGCCAAACCCCGGAAACGGGTAATCGCTCAGCGAATTTTCGTTGATGGGTACAAAATAATACTTGAGGTACTCCGCCAATGCGGCGTTGTCTTCGGGGATAATGCCGCCCGCTTGCAAGGCCGCGCGGATGGCTTCGTTCGTAGGGGCAAACAGTAAAAAGCGCTCACCCAGCAGGAAAGACAATGGTGCCCCCGAGGGTAGCAACCCGGCGCGGTTGAGCAGCATGGCAAACTCGGAAAACTCATGCAGCGGACTGGTAGTAGACGACGCCCCGGCGATTAAGAACTTGATACTGCCCACTTCGCGCTGTAATGCCTCATCGACGGCATAAACCACCCCGTTGGTCCAATTGCCCGTGATTTCCCGCACGGGCAAGAACCTGCCGCTATTGTAGGTTGCCGATGAAGCGACGCCTTGGTCCGTTACGTAGATATAGCTGAATGGATTGCGCGTGCGGAACACCTGCTTCCCCGAAAATTGCGTGATGCGGCCCGAGACGATATGATTAGAAACCAGCTGATTCATTGTACCCACCCCCAGCGGGACCCGGATGCCGTCGTTGTTTTCTATCTCCACCGCTTCATCGCCGAAGCGCAGTGGATGGCCTTCGTTCCAGAACAGGTAGCTTTCGCCCACCAGCGTATTGAGCAGTACCTGATCGGACGGAACGAACAGCGTATAGGCTAACACCTGGCTCATCAATGGTGCCATCACATTGGATTGGACGGCCATGTGCAGGAACATTTTATAATTTGGGTTTTGCAGCAATGGCCCCGTTACGCTGTAGAACATCCCTGGCACAACTACTTTATTGAGCCCATAATATACCCCGTTGGTTGCGATGCCTCGGCCTGCTACCTCCGTATAGGGATCGAAGGTAATCGGGTTGCCGAACGTGCTGGTGATTTTATCGCCCTGCACAACTTCGTCGGGGAACACGATATTGCCTTGGTAAACGTGGTTGGTTAGCAGCAGGGACAACGGCAGCAGGTTGACCTCATCAATGGACGAATAATGGTTGCTCCAATAGTATTGGAAGAAATCGTTGAGTGCCTGGTTGTTCGGCGCGAACACGTTAAATGCCCGGTAAGTCAATTCCGGCAGGTTGGCATAGTCCGGCATGCCCGACTCGCCGTTGTACGACCACTCCGATGCAATCTGCGGCAATGAGCCGTGTGTGACGATGTACAGCGAATCGGCCAGGCCACTGTATTGAGTGCTTGTGTTTTCGTCATACCAAAAGTCGACAAACCGGTCATAGATGGCCATGAATGTGCTGTAATCCGGCTCGTTCTTCAACAGGCTGTGTACCGTTTCCAGGGGCTCCAACACCTCGTCGATGACGTATACATAGCCGTTGTCCGTGGGTATGGCATATTCGGACACGGCGGCATTACCAACGTGGAATCCATCCGTTCCGGCACTCCAGGCGCTTTGCGGATAGAAATATTCGTAGTTGCGCTGCGCGTCGATACCCTTGGTCATGAAATGCCGTTGGGAAAATACGGGCAGGAAGCGATCCTTATGAAACACGGTGCGGTTGAGCTGCGTGGCCGGGTCACGCCACACGGAGACGGTGTCTCGGCTGCGCGTGCGGTGCTTGTAGTACAGGCCCGCGTTGTCCGGGATTTCCAGACCAAAACCGAACGGTTGATAGTTCGCCAGCTTTTGCTGATCATACGCATAGTAAATGAGGTGGAAGCCTATCAATCTGCGCAGCTCCGTTATCGGCATGCCGGTTATGGACGTGATGCTGTGTTTCTGCAAATACTGCTGCATAGCCGCATCATCGGGTGCCATCACCGTGGCGATGACCTTGCCCGTGAGCACGTCTTTAAAGCCGGCGCGCTCCGCCGCCTCGAGAAACATGCCGAAATTTCCCCTTTCTTCCAGCACTTCCCACGCATTTCCGCGCAGCCAGTCGGGCCGTTCGTAATGTTCCTCCCAAGGCTGTTTCTGGCATTGCCAGAAGAACAAGGGCAGAAAACAGGCCCATAAAAATCTACAAATAGGTTTATGCATCATACTTCAATTGGTTTAATTAGGTATAGTCCGCTCCCGGACAAACAAATGTTCACAAGACTATTGCCCCACCCGCGCAATTGCAGGCGATGTCAATCAGGCCGCTACCGTTCATGATTGGTTAGCCTCCGGAACAGGAGCGTTTTAAAATCAGGCCACATGGTTTTGTAGTTATATGCTCATATACTCTTATTTTCCTTCACAACGCAACACAAACGCACTGGACGTGTTATACTCCCCGCCTTGCGCAGCACAAAAGAGGTAAGCCGGCTTTCCATCCTGCATCAGCAACATCGGTCGCTCAAGCCGGCCGTAACGCTTCAGATGAGCGGGGGCCGGCGGCTCATTCACGTAATGCGCCAATTCATGGTAGGCAATGAGCGGCTCAGACCAATGGATGCCATCGGCTGATTCCATAATCAGGCCTACCTCATGGTTAAACACCCCCATATCCCGGGCGATAAGAAAGTACGTGCCGTTCTCCCGCCATATAAAGGCATCCTCAAACTGGGCATTGCCGCCCCTGCCGGAAAAATCGATTACCGGGTTGGCGGGATGCCGAGTATACGGCCCGTGCGCGTCAGCGGCAGTCGCCAGGCCGTATTTCCGGTTGCCCCGGATGGAGGGGTGAACGCTATGCTCGTATTCGTACGTACTCCACGACTTGTAAAAAAGCTGGCAGGTTCCGTCGGGCGCCTCCACAAAAGCCGGATTGGTGGTGCAATGGTCGTCCCACGCCCCCGGCTCACCGGCCTCCAACAACGGTGCGTCACCCCGTTTCCAGGGACCATATAGGGAGTCGGCAGTAGCCAGTCCGATGCGCTTGGTATTCGTTTTGCCATTGGAATTGCCCATATAGAACAGGCAATACCTTCCGTTCACCTGCTTAATCAGCGGGTTATGGCACGTGGTGGCGTCCCAGTATCCCGGCCGTGGGGCCAGCACCGTACCGACGTATTCGAAGGGCCCTTCAGGGCTGTCTGCCACGGCATGGGTTATTTCCGATTTGCTGATCCATCCGCTCATGCCTTTGTCGGCCGGCCAGCGGGAATAGAATAGATGAACCTTCCCATCCTCTCCAAAGATGGGGCTGTTGCACCAAACATAATATCCCTCCGACTCCAAGGCCCGCCCCACCGGCCGCAAACGCTTGCTGAACGTCGAAGGCTCTGGGGCATTCCACAGACCGTTAGCACGTGGCACCGAGGTCAGGCCGAGCGACAGCAGTCCGGCTGCTGTCAAAAAACGTCTTCTATTGATGATGTTGATAACCATCGTCTCGTCTCCTTTCTAAATATTGGAAGTATTCATTGCTTCAAGCCTATTCAATTCATCAGCGCTCATAAACCGGCCATAATACCTTCCGCCGGCAATCGTCAACAGAAATATGGACACGTGGTTACTCGAAAAATGAAGAGCGTTTGTAAATAGAAACTAAACATAACGAATTATCAAATTTGGTTTATAACTCACTTTTTGCTTGGTCAGCTCATGCAATATTATTAGTAGAATCGAGTTTTGGCATCCTGCTGCGTCCTGACCGGACAGCTTATAAAATAGCATAAATCATACATTATAAGCATGATAAGTATAAAATTTGGCAATTAACGGAATCTACGCAATCGATACCGGTATCGATTGCGGAACCCGATGATTTTTCTTAGTTTTGTATAAACTAAGTTTAAACCGTGTTCAAACCCATCACCATAAAAGACATCGCGCAAGCGCTTGAACTGTCCCCATCAACGGTTTCGCGGGCATTGAGCGACAGTTACGAGATCAACGAGGAAACCAAAAAGCGTATCATCGAATACGCCGAGAAGCACAATTACCGTCGCAACCCTATGGCTTCCAGCTTGCGCCATGGGCGCAGCTATTCCATCGGCGTGGTGGTTTGCGAAGTGGCCAATAGTTTTTTTTCTCAGGCCATCGACGGCATCGAATCGGTAGCTTACGGCAAAGGCTATCATGTGATCATATCGCAGAGCCATGACTCCTATGAGCGTGAGGTGGTCAACATCCAGCACCTGGCTAACCGGGCGGTCGACGGCTTGCTCATTTCGATGTCGGCCGAAACAAAGGATTTCTCGCATATCGCCAACCTGCATGGACATGGCTTGCCCATTGTATTCTTTGATCGCATCATTGACTCGTTCGAGACACACACGGTTACCTCAAACAATCGCGAGGGCGCCCGTATGGGTACCCAATCACTGATTGACCGTGGCTTTCGAAAAATCGCCCATCTGGCTAACGCTCCGCACCTTTCCATTACCGCCGAACGGCTGGACGGCTATAAGACTGCGTTGAAGCAACATGGCATTCCATTAGACGAATCGCTCGTCCGCTATTGTCATCACGGCGGCCGGGTGCAACAGGAGGTCGAGGATGCTGTACGCTATTTCCTTAGCCTTGATGAAAAACCCGATGCTATTTTTGTAGCCAGCGACCGCCTGAGCATGGGCTGCCTGAGCGCTTTCAACAAACTGGCCCCTGAAGACGAGCACCTCTCCGTTGCAGGCTTTTCCAATTCGGATGTACTTGATCTCCTGCAGCCGGGCTTTACGTGCATCCGGCAACCCGCCTTCGAAATGGGCCGTGTAGCCATGGAAATGCTTATCCAACTCATCGAAAGCCATTATCCTGTGTATGAGTTTGAGAACACTGTATTAAGCACGGAATTGATTTCGCGATAGCCGGCTTTGGGTGCCCCTATCTCGTCCTCTGTATTCCGTACCTCATATAATAACCGTACCTTTGCATTTATGATTAATGTATCCAATCTTTCGTTGCGCTATGGTAAGCGTGTGTTGTTTGAAGACGTCAACCTTAAATTCACTCAAGGCAATTGCTACGGCATCATCGGTGCCAACGGAGCAGGGAAATCCACTTTTCTGAAAATCATTTCCGGCGATGTGGATCCCACCACCGGTTCGGTAAGCTTTACGCCTGGTGAACGGATGGCCGTATTGAAACAAGACCACTATGCCTTTGACGAATTTTCGGTTATCGAAACGGTCATGATGGGCCACAAGGAGCTTTATGACATCATGAAGGAAAAAGATGCCGTATACGCTAAGGAAGACTTTTCTGATGCAGACGGCGAGCGTGCCGGCGAGCTGGAGGCAAAATTTGCGGAGATGGACGGCTGGAATGCCGAGAGCGATGCCGCAACACTGCTCAGCAACCTGGGCATAGATGAAGGCCTGCATTATAAACTGGTCAAGGAACTGGACGGAAACCAGAAAGTACGGGTTCTGCTTGCACAAGCACTGTTCGGCAATCCGGACATCCTGCTGCTGGACGAGCCCACCAACGACCTCGACATCAATACCATTGCCTGGCTGGAGGATTTTCTGGCCGGTTACGAAGCCATTGTGTTGGTGGTATCGCATGATAGGCACTTCCTGGACTCGGTCTGTACACATGTGGTTGATATCGACTTCAGCAAGATGACCATCTATACCGGCAATTATACGTTCTGGTATGAATCCAGCCAGCTTGCCCTGAAACAGCGCGCCGAACAGAATAAAAAAATGGAAGACAAGGTCAAGGAGCTACAGGAATTCATCCGCCGGTTCAGCGCCAATGCTTCCAAATCCAAGCAGGCCACCAGCCGTAAAAAGGCGCTTGAAAAAATCAATTTCGAAGATATCAAACCGTCCAACCGGAAATACCCCGCCATTATGTTTAACACGATGGCACGGGAGGCCGGCGACCAAATCTTGCAGGTGGAAAAGCTGGGCAAGGACCTAAACGGCGAAGTGCTATTCAAGGATGTCAGTTTCATGGTGAATAAGGGCGACAAAATCGCCGTGCTCTCGCAGAACAGCTTAGCTACTACAGCGTTTTATGACATCATGACCGGGCGCGAAACAGACTACGAAGGTAGTTTCAAATGGGGGGTTACCATCAGCGTCGCAGATATTCCGATGGACAACAGCTCGTATTTCGATGGCAAGGACGAAAACCTCATTGACTGGTTGCGCGAGTATTCCGCAACGGACAAGGATGAACAGTTTATCCGCGGATTCCTAGGCAAGATGCTGTTTTCCGGAGAGGAAGTGCTCAAAAAATGCTCCGTACTGTCAGGCGGCGAAAAAATGCGCTGCATGTTTTCACGGATGATGCTGCAGCAGGCCAATACGTTGCTGTTTGACGAGCCTACCAACCACCTCGACCTTGAATCAATCACGGCGCTCAACAATGGCATGAAAGACTTCCGGGGCAACATCCTCTTCACCTCGCGTGACCACGAGCTTACGCAGACTGTGGCCAACCGCATCATCGAGCTCACACCAAACGGCGTTATCGACAAGCTAATGAGCTATGACGATTACATCAACAGTGAGGCCGTAAAGGAGCAACGCGAAGCGATGTATGCGTGAAGACGGTTTAATTGCATGCTTTGAGCCGCGACGCGGGCTGTTTTGGCATCAGCTGGCTGGATATACCCGCTCGAATATACCGGGATAGTGGATAACAATGCCATCCGCATCGGTTTTGATCATCGACACAAAGCCACTCTCCAGGTTTTCATAACGGTACCAATCGGCATCCACGCGTGAATACCGTTGGCGTACTGGTTTTCGGAGGCGATTTTCAACATCGATATACAGCACCGTGTTTTCGGTAACTTCACCGACTGTTAATTTTGTTCGGTTGATGGTCAGTGTGTTGGTAAATGGTGTCATTGAGATGTCCACGTCCTTACATTCACCGAAATCCTTGTTCGGAACGGTCAACTCAACTACGGGATCGCCATCGACCCAAACGGACACCTGTTGTGTGACCCAATCCGCATCCGTCGAGATGTTGTATCGCATGTTCATCGGTTTTCCGGAGGTTTCGCCAACGATTTTGCCATGCATCCACCAACCAGAAGCAAGCTGCTCTACGGAAAGGTATTCCATTGTACGATAATAAAGTCCCTGCCATACGTATTGCTTCGCCATCCCGATATCCGTTAATGTACAAACAGCCCTATAGTGATGAAAACGTTATGCTGGCTGAACGGGTTGCTGGCAAAACGCGAATCGAATTGCTGGAAGCTATACCCTGCACTGAACAACAGGTCAGATCCTTCTACAAGCAGGTGTCCATAGGTGATACCTGCCTTGCCGACAAACCCCTTGAAATAGTCGTTGCCGATACTGGGCGCGTACCCGGCATTGACCATCGTGCCAAGCGTACCCAGGGGTGACAACCGCGCAAACGGGGCTTTGAAGTCTGCGAAAACAGGTAATGTATTTACCCGGCGCGTAGACCGACTACCGTCGGCCAGCGTAGACTTGCCCCGGTACACATCATTGCTGATTCCCAGCCCGAGGTACATCCGGTCGTAAAAGTTGCGGCCGAATGAAAACTGAAACTGATAACCGGACATCGGATCTTGTATGCCCGTGCTGGCCAGCCCGAAAATGCCGCCCGCCTGCAACGCGGTATATGTACCCCTCCGCTGAGCGTTGGCTTGCATCAAACAACAGACGAAGGCCGTAGTGACAATGCAGGTCAGGCAACGGCGCGAAAACTTAACTCGGGGAAAAAAGCTAAACATAGTGATCAGTTAAGGATTTTATAAACCAATTCTTTGAGCAGGTCGCCTGACTCCACATTCGTGGCATTCAGCCCTTTCGACTTGAGGTCATATGCTCGGAGGTCGGCCACGATGTCGAAGGTTTTACGGCGGTTGTAGCTGCGGGCAGCCTGGTCGTACTCCTTTGTAAAAAACGGGTGGACGCCCAGCTCTCTCGCCACGGCCTGCGGCGACTTATCGGTAAGGTAGTGGTACTTCAATATCTTAATGAAGTAGCCCGCCATAGCTCCCAGTATTACCTGTATGGGATTACTGCGCGGATTGGCTGCGAAATAAGCTACGATCTGGAACGCCCTAGCCGCATCACGTTTTGCCAGTGCGGTATTGAGCTCGAATACGTTGAAATCCTTGCTAATACCAATATTACGCTCGATTTCCACCGCCGATATTTCCTGTCCGGGTGGTACGTTGAGCATAAGCTTCTCCAGCTCGTTCACTACTTTGGACAGATCAGCGCCGAGGTAATCGGCCATCATCGCCGCCGCTTGCGGGTGGATATTCCACCCCCTGTCTTTCACAAAAGCAGTGATCCATGGCGCCACCTTGTCGTCATACAATTTAGCCGACTCAAGCACTACGCCTGCCTTCTGAGCCACTTTATAAAGCTTCTTGCGCTTGTCAAACTTGCCGTGCTTATGCGCGAGCACCAGCACGGTGCTTTTCATGGGGTTTTCCAGGTACGCAAGCAGGAGATCGTCATCTTTCCACTTTAGGTTCTGGGCTTCCTTGACAATGATAACCTGATGATCGCTCATCATCGGATAGCGCTTGGCCGCATTCACAATCGTAACAATATCGGTGTCCTTGCCATACAACACCGTTTGGTCAAACCCTTTCTGCGCCTCGTCTAACACCTGGTGCTCAATACAGTAGCTCACCAGATCAATGTAGTACGGCTCCTCGCCGTGCAGCAGATACACTGGCTGTAGCTTCCCTCCTTTTATATCGGCAATAATTTTACTTGCATCCATCTAACTTAACAGCAATTGAGCACGGAACATACGGATCACAGCCCAGATAACGAATAATCCGTCACATCACGGCGTCTACGTCCCTTCTTTTCGCGTTGCCAAATTAAGCATTATGTTGTCATCCGCAAAGGGAAGTTTTCAATGGCGGATGGGATATCTCCAGCTTGTCATTTACCGGTAAGTTGCCTAAGTTTGCAATATGTTTACTCCCATTCCGCTCAATTTGCCTACGTATTCCGCCAAAATCCAACGGGAGGGAGCTAAATTGTTTATTTTTGATGAACTGCGCAAAAAACGGTTGGTGCTGACCCCTGAGGAATGGGTGCGCCAGCATTGGGTGCAGCACCTGATCCACGTGAAAAAGTACCCCCGTTCCCTGATTAAAATAGAGGGCGGCCTTACGGTTAATGATATGCGCAGGAGAAGCGACCTGGTTATCTATGACACATCAGGAAACAAGATACTGTTGGCCGAATTCAAGGCGCCGACTGTGAAGATCACCCAAGCTGCGTTTGAGCAGGTAGCTCGCTATAATACCGTATACCGCATTCCGTTTTTATTGGTAAGCAACGGAATGCAACATTTTTATTGCCGCATTCATTTTGATTTCGGCACCTTTGAGTTTTTACCAGACCTGCCCGATTATACGCATTGAACCCAACCTGAAAATACAGACAGGCTGGCGAATGTATACGGCATTTTGGCAGTCTACCGCCTGATGGACACCCAGTGGCTCGATGTTTGTCGACCGGAAATGACAGAGATAATACATTCTGCTTTTCAACATTTAAACGAAATCACATATATTAGCAAATTAATAGATAAAAACCATGAGTATAGATAAAAACGAATTCCGGAAATATGCAATTAAACACCATCGGATCGGCAGCCACCATGTAGATGGTTTCATATCGCGCGCAGAGCGCAAGATTCCTACATCCCTCACCCCGTATATCATCGAAGAGCGGCAATTGAACGTCGCGCAGATGGACGTCTTCTCCCGGCTGATGATGGATCGAATCATCTTTCTCGGCGATGCGGTGAGCGACCAGGTAGCCAACATTATACAAGCGCAGCTGCTGTTCCTGCAATCGGCCGATGCGCAACGTGACATCCAGATTTATATTAACTCCCCGGGTGGCAGCGTGTATGCTGGATTGGGCATCTACGATACCATGCAGTATATCACCCCCGATGTGGCTACCATATGTACCGGAATGGCGGCTTCTATGGGCGCAGTGCTCCTTTGCGCCGGCGCCAAGGGAAAGCGTGCGGCATTGAACCACTCGCGGGTGATGATTCACCAGCCCTCCGGAGGTGCTCAGGGCGTGGCTACGGATATGGAAATCAACCTCCGTGAAATGTTGAAACTGAAGAAAGAGCTATACGAAATTATCGCTAGCCATTCGGGGAAACCTTATGAATGGGTAGAAAAAGCCTCTGATCGTGATTTCTGGATGACGTCATCCGAAGCGAAAGAGCATGGCATGGTAGACGAAGTACTGACCGCCAAAAAGGAAAAATAAAATGGCAAAAAATATGAAGGAAGTGAACTGCTCATTTTGCGGCATTAGAAAACAAGATGCGCTCATGCTTATCGCGGGCGATGGCGCGCATATCTGTGACCGCTGCATCACCCAAGCCGGCGAGATACTGGCTGAGGAGATGAACCTCCGCAAAAGCAAGGCACTGCAGACTACACTGAAGCTGATCAGACCCATCGAGATTAAAGAGCATCTCGACCAATATGTTATCGGGCAGGATGATGCCAAGAAGGTGATGGCCGTATCGGTATATAACCATTACAAACGGCTCAATCAGAAGGTGGAAAAGGACGAAATCGAAATTGAGAAGTCGAACATCATCATGGTGGGCGAAACCGGCACCGGAAAAACCCTGCTGGCCAAGACCATCGCAAGGATTCTAAACGTGCCGTTCTGCATATGCGATGCTACCGTACTTACGGAGGCGGGCTATGTGGGTGAAGATGTCGAAAGTATTCTTACCCGCCTGCTGCAAGCGGCAGACTATGACGTTGCCGCGGCAGAAAGGGGCATCATCTACATTGATGAGATCGACAAAATAGCCCGTAAAAGCGATAATCCCTCCATCACCCGGGATGTATCGGGTGAAGGCGTACAACAGGCGCTGCTGAAGATTTTGGAAGGGACCATAGTCAACGTGCCGCCACAAGGAGGCCGTAAGCACCCCGACCAGAAAATGATTGCGGTAAACACCAATAACATCCTGTTTATCTGTGGGGGGGCATTCGATGGCATTCAGAAAAAAATCGCCAACCGCCTGCGCACGCAAACGATCGGATACAAGGTCAACAAAGAGGATACGGATATCGATCTTAACAACCTGTATAAATACATCACACCGCAGGATCTGAAAAATTTCGGGCTCATTCCCGAGTTGATCGGTAGATTGCCGGTGCTCACCTACCTCAATCCGTTGGACAAAGAAACGTTGCTGAGCATCCTTACCGAACCTAGAAATGCGTTGGTTAAGCAGTATAAGAAACTGTTTGACTATGAGGGCGTAGAACTTAAGTTCGAAACCGATGTATTCAAGTTCATCGTCGACAAGGCGGACGAGTTTAAACTCGGGGCACGCGGACTGCGTTCTATCTGCGAGGCCATCTTGCTTGATGCCATGTTCGAAGTTCCCTCAACCAAGGGCAGTAAAAACGAACAAAAAGAGCTCTACATATCGCTCGAATATGCCAAACATAAGTTTGAAAAATCTGATTTACAGAAGTTGAAAGCAGCGTAGTAGATGGCTAAGCAGAAACCAGCGAAACCCGTTCAGAGTCCGATTGAACCCGGATTGAAGTCCAAGCCGGAAATCGTCAGGAATTGGCTTCCGAGGTATACCGGCCGCCCACTGAGCGGATTCGGGGATTACATACTGCTAACCAACTTTTCCCACTACGTCAAGCTGTTTTCCGAAATGCATGATAATGCCCCGATCATGGGTCTCGACAAACCCATGCAAAGCGTCACTGCACAGGGCATCACCATCATCAATTTCGGCATGGGCAGCCCCATGGCCGCGACGGCCATGGACCTACTGTCTGCAATAAGCCCCAAAGCCGTGCTATTTCTCGGCAAAGCCGGCGGGCTGAAGAAAAAAAACAAGATCGGCGACCTTGTACTTCCCATCGCTGCAATCCGCGGCGAAGGGACATCAAACGATTACTTTCCGCCGGAGGTCCCGGCGTTGCCGGCTTTTGCGCTTCAAAAGGCAATTTCCACGACAATACGCGACCACGCACTGGACTACTGGACCGGAACGGTGTACACCACCAACCGTCGGGTATGGGAGCACGACCGTGAGTTTAAAAAATACTTGAAAAGCATCCGGGCCATGCTGGTCGATATGGAAACCGCCACCATATTTTCCGTTGGTTTTGCGAATAAAATTCCGACGGGTGCCCTGTTGCTCGTCTCGGACCAGCCCATGATTCCGGAAGGGGTGAAAACAGTGGAAAGCGACTCCAGTGTGACCGCCAATTTTGTGGAAACACACCTCAAAGTCGGCATCGATTCACTCAAGCAACTCATCAACAATGGGTTGACAGTGAAGCACCTGAAATTTTAGAGGGTAGTGCTATGTGGTATAACAACATACTGGAAACTATCGGCAACACGCCGTTAGTGAAGCTCAACAACATCACCCAGGATGTGAGGGGTACGATTTTAGTAAAAGTCGAAACTACCAATCCCGGCAACTCCATTAAGGACCGCATGGCCGTAAAGATGGTTGAGGACGCCGAAAAGGCGGGCCTTCTCAAGCCAGGGGGAACCATTATTGAGGGCACTTCCGGCAACACGGGGATGGGGTTGGCGATTGCAGCCGTGATCAAAGGATATAAGTGCATTTTCACCACAACGGACAAGCAATCGAAAGAAAAAATCGATGCTCTGCGTGCATTCGGCGCACAGGTAATCGTGTGCCCTACCAACGTTGATCCGGAAGATCCCCGGTCGTACTACGCTGTATCGAGCCGGTTGGCGCGGGAAATCCCCAACTCATGGAAGGCTAACCAATACGACAATCTTTCAAATACGCAAGCGCACTACGAACAAACGGGGCCGGAAATTTGGGAGCAGACCGAGGGCAGAGTGACCCACCTCGTTGTGGGCGTCGGTACCGGTGGTACCATCAGCGGTGCCGGCAGGTACCTCAAGGAAAAGAACCCGGGGATACAGGTATGGGGCATTGATTCCTACGGATCCGTTTTCAAAAAGTACAAGGAGACCGGAATTTTCGACAAGAGCGAAATCCATCCCTACATCACAGAGGGTATCGGCGAAGACTTTTTGCCGAAAAATGTGGATTTCAGCGTCATTGATTTGTTCGAAAAGGTGACCGACAAGGATGCGGCTCTTATGACCCGTGAAATCGCCCGTAAAGAAGGAATTTTTGCGGGCAACTCCGCAGGAGCTGCCATCGCTGGACTTTTACAGCTTAAGGATAGGCTTCACGACGACGCGGTCGTGGTGGTTATCCTGCACGACCATGGATCGCGCTACATGGCCAAGATGTACAATGATGACTGGCTCCGGGAGCGTGGCTTTCTTAACGACGAGAAACTAACGGCACAAGCGATCCTCAGGAAACGCGGCGATGTACCCATCGTCACGGCAGATGTGGAGCAGTCTGTGATGGAAACGTTCAGCATCATGAAAACGCTCAATATATCACAGATACCCGTGACCCAGCAAGAGATGGTGATTGGCAAAGTCACAGAAGCCGACATCCTGCATGCCTTATTGGAAGACCCCACATTGAAATCGGCGAAGGTCGCAGAAATATGTACCGCCCCCTTCCCTTTTGTCGACCTCCAAACTTCTATAGACAAAATATCGGCACTCATTCATAAAGACAACCAAGCGGTATTGGTGGAAGATGAGTACGGCCACATTGCCATCATCACTCAATACGATATCATCGATGCGATTTCGGGATAGGGGAAGTGGTCACTCAATGTCAGCAAATTTGCTTCAACGCGACCAATTCGTCGACTTTGGCACCGCTCTTCATGGTATTGATCAACGGCCTTCCTAATTTTTCCCAATGGATAATCATCTTATCGCCCTCAGCTAGCCGTACCTGCTCTCCATAACTAAAAGCATCCGCACCATAAAAATGAACATGCACCTGACCGGGTATCCGATGGGTGGGGTATTTAAAATGATGATATTCGAGGTTGGCAAGCGAATGTGCCATATGGGCGCTGCCGCTTTTAACAGGTTTCCGCCACATCATCTCTTCTTGGCGGACAACGCTTACCTCCCCCCGAAACTCATTGAAATCAAGCCCCATTACAAGCTCCGGACCAATGGCACATTCGCGCATTTTTGACGGAGCTAAATATAGGTAGTTTTTGCTCTCCATTAGGTGGTCCGAAAATTCGTTGCCATTGCAGAATCCGATGCGCACGGGTGTTCCGGCTTGGTCGACCAGGTAAATGCCTGCTAGCTCTGCTTCTTCGCCACCATCGTCGGCATATGGCGGAACTTCCAATGGCTCACCATGAGCCTTTAGGATATATCCATTGCCTTTGTAAAACCACTCCGGTTGAACGCCGATGCTTCCCAGAGGCGGATTGCCTCCCTCCACCCCCCACTGGTACATTTTCATACTATCCGTGAGGTTGCCGACATTTTTAAGGTGCATCAGCTGCCGGCTTTTGGCGCTGGAGTGATGGGTAAGCCCTGTCCCGGACACCAAGCAGGCGAACGGATTTGTTGGATGATCAAACGCGGGAAGCAGTTGCCAGGGAGATTCACCGTTGTAAATCGGGTCATAAGCCATGGACTCCGCAGATAAACGTGCCATCAGAAAATCGTGGATGGCTGTTTCGCTAGCTAGCGCTTCCGTCACAAAGTCATAACTGGACGTGACGGAACTGTCTAGTAGCGTGACCATCGGCTCATCAACGAGCGCTATCCGCCTGCCAAGTGTTGCGTGTCGCAGCTGTATAAGTTTAATTATATCCATCTTAATCTCCGTTTTATTGACATGCCAATCCACCACCAACGGAAAAGCCAGCCCCTGTCACGAAAACTAAAGGCTAATCAATGGGCGGCAGGTCGCTTTCCTGGGCATGGAGCTTTAGAACTATGATGGCCAATGGCGGTAATGTCAAAATCAACGAGTGGCTTTTTCCCGCCACTGGAATGGGATATGTTTCCAATTCGCCGGTATTCGATACGCCACTCCCGCCATAGGTCAGACTATCCGAATTCAGCAATTCAATATATTTCCCCATAGCCGGCACCCCTATGCGATAATTTTCTCTCACTGCCGGCGTAAAATTAGCCACAAATATCAGATTTCCATCATTATGATGCCCTTTTCGTATCCACGAGATCACACAGTTCACGTGATCATTGATATCTATCCACTCAAAACCTTCCGGCGAGTAATTTTGTTCAAAAAGTGCGGGCTGCGCCTGATAAAACGAATTCAGCTGCTGCACCCACCGTTGCAGGCCCCGATGGTCCGGGTCATCGCATTCGTGCCAATCTAGGCTAAAGTCGTGCCGCCATTCATGCCGCTGGGCAAACTCACCACCCATGAAGATCATCTTTGCTCCTGGATGACCAAACATATAGCCGTAGAGCAGCCGCAGGTTGGCAAATTGTTGCCAGGTATCACCGGGCATTTTGTTGATTAGGGAGTACTTGCCGTAAACTACCTCATCGTGCGACAACGGAAGCACAAACTTCTCGGCAAAGGCATAGGCCAAACTAAACGTCAATTGATTTTGGTGGTGACTGCGGTAAAGCGGGTCCTTTTGAAAATAATCCAGCGTGTCGTGCATCCAGCCCATCATCCATTTCAGATCAAAGCCCAAACCACCGCCGCCCGTGGACTGGGTGACACCTGGCCACGCCGTTGATTCCTCTGCAATAGTCATCACTCCGGGATGATGGTGGTGTACGGCGTCGTTTAGCTCCTTTAAGAAACTGATCGCCTCCAGGTTTTCCCGTCCTCCGTATTGATTGGGAATCCATTCACCTTCGCTACGTGAATAGTCAAGGTAAAGCATTGACGCCACCGCATCCACTCGAAGCGCGTCAATGTGGTACTTATCCAGCCAATACAGGGCGTTTGATATTAAAAAGGCCCGGACCTCATTTCGGCCATAGTCAAAAATAAGGCTTTGCCAGTCTGGGTGAAAACCTTTTCGCGGATCTGCATACTCATAAAGGTGGGTCCCGTCGAAATAGCCCAACCCGTGCTCATCCGTTGGAAAATGAGAAGGTACCCAATCCAGGATCACGCCAACACCTGCTTGATGGAGTTGGTCGACGAGGTACATAAAATCCTGTGCTGAACCATAACGGCTCGATGGCGCAAAGTATCCGGTTATCTGATAGCCCCACGAGCCGAAAAATGGGTGTTCCATAATGGGCATGAACTCTACATGGGTAAATTTCATCTCGTTGCAATAGGCTACAAGTTCAACGGCCATTTCCCGGTAGGTCATGTACCTCGTCCCGGCGTCTTCCACCCTCCGCCAGGATCCGACATGCACCTCGTATATGGACAACGGCTGTTCCAACGCATTCAACGTCCGCCGGCTCTCCATCCAGTTTTCATCGGACCATGTGTGGTCGATCATTGCCGTTTTTGTAGCTGTCTGCGGCGGCGTCTCCCATTGATAGGCGTAGGGATCGCCTTTTTCAACTTGGTATCCGTTATTTGACCTGATGAAATATTTATAACATTGTCCGAGGCCGACACCTGCTAAGAATATTTCCCATATGCCGGAACCATCCCACCTGACTTGCATGGGATGACTGTGCCTGTCCCATCCATTGAAGTCGCCAACGACGGACACATATGCTGCATTCGGTGCCCAAACGGCAAAGTATGTCCCTGCTTCTCCCAGATGCTCGACCTGATGTGCGCCCAGCTTATTGTACAGTTGGTAGTGCTTGCCTGCTTTGAACAGCGCGATATCAAAGTCAGAAAACAGCGAAAACCAACCGGATGATCCATGCGTCTGCTCAGGTAAATCGACCATTATTTCCATTTTTACGTCCTATTAGACCTTTTCAAGCCTGTTTTTCATCACTATTGATTGAATGCCCCTCAACGGAACCAATACCCAGCCAGGCCGATTATTAAGTTCGTAATTGAGCTCATAAATGGCTTTTTGCAGAATAAAAGTCTGCAACAGGATGTCCAGATCGCCGCTTTCCCGAGGGACAAAAGATGCACCTTGCACTCGCTCCAGATATGCTTTGATGAAGAAGCCGGACATATAGTGGTACCATTGCTCGATATGCGGTATCAATTTATCTACATCTTCAGGTCTGATTTGATTATCAAGAAGCAGACTTCCGTATGCCGCATAATGAAATGACCGTATCATACCTGCCACATCGCGCATCGGCGAGTACTTCAACCGCCTTTCGCTGTAACTTCGGGCAGGCTCGCCCTCAAAATCAAGGATAAAAAAGTCGTTGCCTGCGTATAACGTTTGACCTAAATGATAATCTCCGTGGATGCGTATTCTGGTGACATCAATCTTATGGCTGTAAATCCGTTTCAGGATGCCGAGAATCTCATCCTTCATACCAAGCACTTCCTTTGCCACCTTTCGTACATCATGCGGCAGCTTTTCGAAGTTTCGGCTCAGGCTTTGGAAAGCAGCCCGGACCATGGACTGCAACGAGGAAAAAATGGAACGCTGATAATGCAACGAATATGCCTCCGGCCTAAACGCAGGATCGTTGTGTTCAGAAGCCAATGCTTGATGCATTTCGGCCGTTCGCACACCCAAAAGGCCTACAAGCTCGGCAACCGTTGCTTCCAGCTTCTGCTGCAATACTTCGGGAAGTTCTTCATAAGCTGCAGGTGAAGTCAGGCTACCTATCAGCTCACCCGGTTCGGAGGCGTTTGCATCAGAAAGAAGTGCTTCATTATAGTCATTAAGCCGATCGAGCATATATTCCCAGCCATCACTGGCACCTGTCACCATCTCCTGCATCATTCCCAACACCATGGCCTCTTTCCCGAATTTCCATGTTACCAAACCGATGTATCCGGGAATGTTCTTAAACCCGGCTTTCTGACTCAAAAACTTGGTCAACTCAACATCGGGGTTGATTGCCCGGTCTACCTTCCGGTATATTTTCAGGTAAAACTTACCATCATACGTCAGCGAGGTGTTGCTCTGCTCGCCCGAAAGCACTCTTGGTTTGATTTCAGGGTTATCGCGGACATACTCCTTCAGTGCAGGGCTGCCCGAAAATTGAACTTCCCCGCCGGGCTGCGGTACACTATGGCTCCCCGCCATGTTTTTTATGATGCCCTGTTGAAAGGGTAAGCCGTATATAGCGTCGTACAAAATGCCTTCATCGCCGTTCAGCACGACATAGGCGATGACTGATTGTGGACAGTTTGTGTTTAGTTTGTAAGCAAGCTGGCTTTTCGCGAACGCGACGGGCAACTGATACAGGTCAGGCAGGCCATCACGGTAGCTAACTTCCACTAACAAAATGTAGGTGCTAACCTCGTCTATCGGTACATTCGCGTAGTCTACAACGCGAACACTTTCCAATCCCCGGCTCTTTCCGCCAAACCAGCGCAAGCGCATCAAATAATCTGGCAACACCTCGTTTTCAAGCTCGTCTACCACGGCCCTGTTTAGCAAGTCTCTCCATCTCTCCAGCCTAAAGGTATGCAGGCGGTCTTCATTTTCCATCTCCGGGTGAACTTTTTCTAGCACAAACAACTGGCTTCCATAAGCGCCTAAAGTCACGAAGTACGGAACATCGTCCCGAATCACAGGGAATCGGTTACGGCTGGCTATTTCTACCGGTACATATCCCTTGTAGTCGCCTAACTGCAGCTCAACAGGCTGGGAGAAACGGGAGAGGTTGGTGATGACCAACATCGTCTGGCTTTCATACGTGCGTGTGAAAGCGAGCACCTTTGCGTTTTCGCTTTCCACGAACTTCAGATCCCCCCGGCTAAACGCTTTATACCTTTTCCGTGTGCTTATTGCTCTTTTCATCCACCATAACAGTGACGAGGTGTTGTACGATTGCAATTCTACATTTACCGACTCGTAGTGAAACTGAGGGTCCAGGATCAAGGGAAGATAGAGGCGATGCGGGTTGGCTTCTGAGAAGCCGGCGTTACGACCCGAGTGCCATTGCATCGGTGTGCGCACCCCGTCCCGGTCTCCAAGGTAAAAGTTGTCGCCCATGCCAATCTCATCGCCATAATAAATAACGGGTGTTCCGGGTAGCGAAAACAGAAGCGTATTGAGTAGTTCAATTTTCTTCCCGTTGTTGTCGAGCAACGGCGCCAATCGGTGTCTGATACCAAGATTGATACGTGCTTTCGGGTCCTTCACATAAACTTTATACATGTAATCACGCTCCTCGTCAGTGACCATTTCCAACGTCAACTCGTCATGATTGCGCAGGAAAATGGCCCATTGGCAGGTTTCCGGAATTTCCGGCGTCTGATCAAAAATATCGGTAATCGGATATTTGTCCTCCATTTGGAGGGCCATGAACATGCGGGGCATCACCGGAAAGTGATAGTTCATCTGACATTCATCGCCATTTCCGAAATAAGCAGCTGAATCCTCCGGCCACATATTGGCTTCAGCAAGCAGCAACGTTCCGGGGTAACGCTCATCAACATGCTTTCGCAGCTTCTTCAGGAAGGCATGGGTCTCGGGCAGGTTTTCGCAATTGGTACCGTCGCGTTCGAAGAGGTACGGAACGGCATCCAGCCTGAAACCGTCTACTCCCATTTTGCACCAATAATCCAGGATTTTGATTATTTCCTGTTGAACCAACGGACTGTCGTAATTCAGATCAGGCTGGTGAAAGAAAAACCGGTGCCAATAATATTGCTGTGCCACCGGGTCCCATGTCCAGTTAGACGTTTCGAAATCCTGGAAGATAATTCGCGCATCTTTGAATTGGTGAGGATCATCGGTCCATACATAGTAGTTACGTTCGTCTGATCCCCTAGGTGCGCTTCGGGCCCGCTGAAACCAGGGATGCTGATCAGAGGTATGGTTAATGACCAGCTCGGTAATCACCTTAAGCCCCCTTTTGTGTGCCGCGTTTAAAAACCGCTTAAACTGCTTAATGTCTCCGTATGATGGGTTGATGGTGTAGTAATCGGCAATGTCGTAGCCATCGTCACGCAAGGGCGATGGGTAAAAGGGCAGCAACCAGATTGCTGTCACACCCAGGTCCTGCAAGTAGTCGAGCTTTTCCATTAACCCGTCAAAGTCCCCTATACCATCGCCGTTCCCATCGCGAAAAGCTTTGATGTGAAGCTCATAGATAATGGCATCTTTATACCAGTGTAATTTATCGTCCAGTTTGTTGCTATTGCTCATGCTGTTGCAGCTTTACTACTTTAAAGATATGCGCTGGCATCTGATAGGGATTCAGCTCTACATAATTGATATCGCCGACCCAGCGATATTTTCCGCCGCCTAATAAGTCGACCACCATGTAAGGCTCGTGATGGCCGATGCCTAACATGCCGACAGGAAGGGTTACATGCGCGGCCTGCGTATGGTACACATCCAGGTTTACCACAATAATCAGCTGGTTATCCGCATCTGCATCTATTTTAACATAACAGGTAATCTGGTCGTTACTGGTTTGCGCAAACTGAATATTCCACGTTGACTGCAATGCCGCATTTTCCCTCCGTATGCGGTTTAACCGCGTGATGATGTCACCTATACGCGTGTACTGATCCCATTCCCAATGTTTGATTTCGTATTTCTCATTATCCAAATACTCCTCTTTAGCGCCGTGCGGGGTGTTTATCCCGAATTCGTAAACGGGGCCGTAAAGCCCGTAATTCGAAGAAAGCGTGGCAGCCAGGACCACGCGCATGATGTGCGCATTTTCACCACCGTGCGTCAATATCGGCGGCAAGATGTCCGGAGTATTCGGCCAGAAGTTGGGCCGGAAATAGTGCCGCATTTCCGTACCCGTCAGTTCGGTCATGTATTGTTCGATCTCATGCTTGGTGTTGCGCCAGGTAAAATAGGTATACGATTGATTGAAGCCGGCCTTAGCCAACCGCTCCATAACACGCGGGCGGGTAAAGGCCTCTGCCAGAAAAATGACATCGGGGTATTGCTCTCTGACCTCACGGATCATCCACTCCCAGAAAGCAAACGCTTTGGTGTGGGGGTTGTCGATTCTAAACACTCGTATACCCGCATCTATCCAATAATCTACCACACTCTTCAGTTCCTTCCATAGGTTTTC
This sequence comes from Parapedobacter deserti, assembly GCF_042646065.1. NCBI lineage: Bacteria > Pseudomonadati > Bacteroidota > Sphingobacteriia > Sphingobacteriales > Sphingobacteriaceae > Parapedobacter > Parapedobacter deserti. Next base: position 117,377 of record NZ_JBHRTA010000030.1, on the reverse strand, counting down.
CCAATCGTCGGTCTCAAAATTGAAAGGCAATATGTCTTCATATTTCTTTGGCGGGTTTTCAGCATATTGCACCGTTCCGTCCGGCCGCCAGGTAAACCATTGCGGGTGTTGTTTCACATAGGGGTGGTCAGGTGCGCATTGATAGGCAATGTCCATCGCGATTTCAATATCATGGTCACCAGCCGCTTTTATCAGCTCTTTGAAATCAGCCAAGCTGCCCAATTCGGGGTGAATGGCTTTGTGACCCCCCAGCCGATTCCCTATTGCCCATGGCGAGCCGGGGTCGCCAGGATTCGCGGTCAGTGAATTGTTCTTCCCCTTTCGGTTTACCTCGCCGATGGGGTGTATGGGCGGGAAATACAGCACATCAAACCCCATCCGAGCAATGCGGGGTAATAACTTAGCCACATCCCGGAAGGTCCCGTGTCGGGAGACGTCGGGAGACGCGGACCGAGGAAACAACTCGTACCACGTGCTAAAGCCCGCTTTCTTGCGCTCAACCTCCACGCGATACGTAACAGGGTATTCGGTTATGGTATCGCGGTCGCGATGCCAGTACATTACTGCCGCAACATCATTGCTAAGTGCCAGAAGCACGCCCTGGCCTGGATCTGTAAACTCCAGTAGTTGAGCTGCCCAGGCATTTAACCGGTCCGCTTCGCCTTTGTTCTTAGACGCGGCATCCCTTAACAGCTCGGCCCCGATCTGCAGCTCAACCCGTACATCCTGTCCGGCATCATACTTTTTTTTCACGCCTTTCTTCCAGGTCGTGTAGTGGTCGACCCAGGCAGTGACCCGAAACTCATGCATCCCCTTTTGCGTTGCCCTGAAGACGGCTTGCCAATAATCATTGATCACAAACCGCATTGGCAACTCGGCCCACTGCCGTTCGCCGGCAGTTCTTATGTATGCGCTGGCTGCGATGGCATCATGTCCATCGCTAAAAATATCTGCTGCGATGATTACGTCTTGTTCGACAACGGCCTTAGCGGGGAATCTACCTTCTTCAACCTTTGGAGATACGTTGGTAATAATTACTCTCTTTTTGCCACCTGGATAAAGCATATTATAGCTATGACTTTCTGTGACAACAATAACAGGTACGACATGTTTTGAAGCGCAGCTGTAAATTGCGTGGTGCATTGCATAGGCTGGCGTATTACACAATAGCGCGTGGCAGTTTAATCGTTGGTTGCTTTTTGTTGTTCGCCGAGCCCTTTGCGTATTCGGCTTAATGATTGCGGCGTAATCTTCAAATAGGAGGCAATATATTGCATCGGAACGCGAAGTGCTAATTCGGGATAATTTTCAAGAAAAAAAAGGTATTTGTCTTTTGCCGCACCGAAATGCAAAAATTCGTTATCCTTTATTTTGTTTAATAGGGCCGCTTCCGTCAGGCTTTTGGTCAGGATGTACAACTTTGGCACCCTCTCGCTCAGCCTGACCCATTCCATTCGGTCTATCGCAAACACACAACAGTCTGTAACTGCTTCAAAAGCCAAGTGGCTAGGTTCGTTGTCATAGAAGCTCTTTATCTCGACTGCGAATTGGTTTTCTCTGATGAAGTAAGTGGTGACTTCATTAAGCTTCGTGTCTACAATGTAAGCCCTCAATATGCCTGAATCCAGAAAACCTATCTTTCTGGAGATGGTACCTATCGAAAGAAATTGCTCACCCGGCTTAAATCGGTACTCCTTGAACGCGGCGCACACCGTGATGACCTCCTCCTGGTTCAATGTCCCGCCGAAGCTTAACGCCATTTTTAAATTCAGCATTTTTAGAATCGTTTAATCAGTCCCAGCTCCAGTACACTTTTAGCACAGGAGAGAATAGCCTTTTCATTAGATATCGGGGTCCAATTTAATTCTTTTCTCGCTTTACTGCTATCCAATTTCCGGGTTTTCCCCAAATCGATCAAAATTGGTTTCAATGCCGTATCAAACCGTGAAAACCAACGGACAAAGACATTGGGCATTACAGCCCTGGGTATTTTCATAGCTGGATAGGCGCTTTTCAGTACCGCTGCGACATCTTTGAATTTCAGGTAACCGTTTGCTGCGATATACCGTTGGTTGGCAGCGGCCGGAAGTTCCATTGCCTTTATATGCAGTGCGGCAACTGAGCGGACATCAACGATTTCGAAGCCGATGTCGGGCAGGGCCGGCGAGCTCCCGTCAAGGGTTTTGATAATGATATTGGCCGAAGTGCCGAAATCATCTTCCAGGACCGGTCCTAAAATGGCTCCGGGACAAATTGTTACAAGCTCCATACCGCTGTTGTCTTTCTCAACAAAATTCCACGCGGCCTTCTCAGCGAGGGTCTTACTCTTGATGTAAGGTGTCAGGTCTTTTTCATGCGCTTCGTCCGTCCAGTCATCTTCGCTGAACGTGCCATTACGGTTTTCCTTTATTTTGCCGTAAATAATCGACGCGGCGGATGATGTGATGACTACCCTTTTTATCCCGGCATTAGCCGAGGCCTTAAGTACATTTAGCACCCCGTTCACGGCAGGAACAATTAGCTCGTCTTCATGGCTGGGAAGTTCCCGCGGAAACGGAGAGGCTGTGTGTATCACATAGTCAGCACCTGCTGTGAGCTCAGGCCATATGCGGCTGTCTTCAAGATCTGCCTCTGCAAAGCTTAAATTGGCGATTTTGTCGGTATGTTTCGCTATTACAGTTCGGATAGACGATGCTCGCTCCATCTCTCGCAGCGTCCCTAGCACGTGGTACCCCTTTTCCAAGAGCTGGATCACGGTATGTGTCCCTAAGAATCCGCTTGCGCCTGTCAATAATACGTTTTTGTTATTCATCTTTACGGTCGTTAAATTAGATGGTACTACCTCGGGATTTTCAGCGTCATCATAATGAATGCAAGCAAGGGGGTGATCAGGGCTACGATTCCCCAAAAGTTCCAATTCCTGTACAGTTTGTTAATTTCCACCCAATCGGACTTCACGAACACGCTTTTGTTCCCGGCAAGGGCGCAAATCTTGTTCTGAAGTGGCACAAGGCGGAGTGAAAAAATTATCCCCGACGCGACAAATAATACGATGGAATAAAGTATCCATCCGTTGCCTAGGGTCGAAAAATGCCCGGAAACGGAGCTGGCAACCCCACTGCTGGTGATTAGCACCACGCTTGGAATTGTAAAATACTTATCCCCTTTTATGATTCCCGCAACGGTAAATGATAGGATGCCGATGTCTTGCCTTTTTATGGCATTTCTCATCCATGCCAATTCAGTGATAATGTTTCCCAGAAACACTACCGATGCCAGCATATGCGCCAGTTTAAAATAAGTATGATCCATTTTTAGCAATTATTTGTTTGATTGGTGTTCCTTTCATGTCGCCTAAGGGAGCTCAGTCCTTCGATCGACTCGTTGCCCATTGAGTAAATGCTGATTCTTTTCGACATAGTTTCTTATTATTTTTTTCTCATGCCAAAAGTATCGTCACCGGCTATGTGAGCAATTACCAAATGATAAAAAATTGATGACTTATCGGCACGAACGTAACCGGACTGAAGATGAGGTGGACGGGCTGGCAATACCGGGTCTTTTCGCAGATGGGGCAGCGGCTAAACGAACGAAGCACCGGGCTGCTGCTCCGGTGCTTCATTCGTTACGGTTGGATAACCCTTAGGCCAATTTAACGTTCACTGCGTTGATGCCCTTTTTACCCTGCACCACATCATAGGTCACGGTGTCCTTCTCCCGGACATCATCCCGAAGGCCGGATACGTGTACAAAAATCTCACCGCTACCATCGTTGGCGGTAATGAAGCCGAATCCTTTAGATTCGTTGAAAAATTTAATGGTGCCTTTGTTCATGGCTGTTACTGAATAAAAAATGAAAAATTCACGCGCCCATCCTGCGGACACGTGAAAATAACAAGGAAGGCCGATTAATGTTTTATAGTTGCATGCCTCAAGTGTTGTTCGGTTGGATTGTAAACACAGTGTCCCTGAACGAACGCAACCTCACAGTGCTGGAAAATTTCCCTTCAAAAAACTCGGCCACTCGAAGACGTGCGGCGGTTGTAAGCGACGCTTCATCGTCCGCCATCACGGCGAGGCCCACGTTCGCTTCTAACGCAGTGAAGCCTCCGTCATCTCGCTTATATACGACAAATATCAACTCTTTGATGTTCCAAAAATTCTTCATTTTAGTTAAGTAAGCTAGTTCGTCCGCCGGAAGGACACGGAATCCGGCACCAAGACGTACAAAAGTTGAATCCGGCGTTGACCACTTTGCAATAGGCATTACCAGTCCCAAGCGTTTTCGCACGCGTAGTGAAATACCATATCGGTGTTAAAAAAGGTTGTTGCGTGTTTAGCAAAAAGTGAATGGAGGAGCGCGAAGCCCGTTTGCATGTAGATGGACGTTGGTATTAAAAGGTTTGGGATGACGGAGATGCTGTGGATAAAAAATGGTGGTGCACGGATAGCGGTGGCTTAAATCGTCTGCCGTTAGCTCGGCTTCGGACGATTGCTCCTTGAGGTACCTCAATACACTTAGGGTATCCGAATAAGTATGGGAATGATCACTATGGGAGTGTTTTTCTAATAACCTGTCCAGAATTCCTCTTTCACAGCCATGATGGCCCAAGTAATCATGGTGATGGTGCCACGCATGTTCATGCGGGTGTATGTGCGGAACCGTATCGTGCCCGATCATGAGCACCATAACCAGCAGCATCAATACCACTTCAATCCTTTTCGACACTTCCATTCCGGTTCAAACTTACATAAAATATCAAAAAGGTACTCCGGTACACAGTAAATAAGCGTATCGCTCGATAGCATGGCGTTTTGTACAGGGGAGGTTGCGTATGGCAAATGAAAGCAATTGTAAATTAGCGCCACGTAATTATATTTGCTACAAAGAACGCCTCGCTATGATGATAGAAGCTTTACTACGGGAATTTGAACAAGAAGTAAAAGGCACGAGAATGTTATTGCAAGCGGTGCCTGAGAAAGACATTGATTATAAACCGTCCCCTATTTCATGGACGATGGGTGAGCTTGCACAGCATATTGCCACGATATATCACTGGTATGTGGGAACACTCTCCAAAGACGTATACGATTTAGCGGCCGATCGTCTTGAGCGTGGAAAACCGGGAGACATCGAAGCTACACTCGACTTTTTCGAACGGAACGTGGAAAAGGCCAGGGAAGCGCTGAACGCTACAACCGAAGACAGTTTAGAAGACATGTGGACCATGAAAGTCGGCGATCGTACGGTACTTGGTCCATCACCAAGAGGAATAGTTGCCCGCAGCTTTCTTTATAATCATCTTTACCACCATCGTGGTGAAATGATCGTTTACCTGCGAGCTACCGGAAATCGAGTGCCAGGTCTTTATGGACCGACGTATGAAGAAATTTCAGGACAGTAAAAATCAGCTACCTAAAAAAGAAACCGTAGAACTATCCTGCTTTCTAACGGGCAGCAACGTTACCTGGACGGCAACCGACCATTATTACTGCCGTTAACAAGCGCTCTGGCTATTTCTCTCTGACAGCTCGAACGATTTTGATGACTACCGGCACGGTAACTGCCGTGATTATGAGGGCAACTGCATAATTTAGGTACGGCTGTAAAAAAGGCATGTTTCCAATGAAGTAACCGGCAAATACAAGCGATACTATCCAGCCAACCGACCCTATGAAAACAAACGCTAAGAAACGGCTGAATCTTAGTTGGATGATACCGGCGGCGATAGGGCCAAATGTGCGAATCAAGGGAAAAAACACACCAAGGGACAGCGCGAGGGCACCATATTTACTATAGAAATTTTCTGCAGCCGTCAAATGCTGTTTCTTGAAAAATTTCGTGTCCGATCTACGGTGTAAAAGCGGTCCCGTCTTATAACCGATGACATATCCGGTAACATTGCCCAATACGGAAGCCGCTACGCCTAAGCTGCATGTCGTAAAAAGGGTGTGACCGAACAGACCGTTGGCTATCAATACGCCCGCCATGAAAAGGAGCGACCCGCTTGGAAGAAAAAAGCAGAAGAACAGCCCTGTCTGCCCATAAACCGCTAAGATAACGAGCAGCAGCCCTCCGACCTGAATTAACCCCCCGGCATCAAACATGTTAACTGGCTGTATAAATAAGTTTTGTTTCGCCTCAAAGATAGAAAATCATTGGCCAACTTAGCCGCCTTTCAAGCGCTAGAGAAGTAAATTCGGTTGTTAACATAAACTTAACATACAAATAACAGTTAACCAACACAAAGTTTACATCTTTGGGCTCTTCACAGCTGAAGCGTTATGGATTACATGTTGTTTATCGTTGCTCTCCTTCTTGTCCTGGCTATCGCGGACCTGATTGTCGGTGTCAGCAACGATGCCGTCAATTTTCTGAACTCGGCAATAGGCAGTAAAGTCACCACCTACCGGAATATCATCCTCATCGCCGCCGTGGGCATACTAGCCGGATGTTTTTTCTCCAGCGGGATGATGGAGATTGCACGCAAAGGAATTTTCCAGCCCCAACATTTTACGTTTGACAAGGTAATGTGGATATTTCTGGCGGTCATGCTCGCCGACATTGTGCTGTTTGACATTTTTAACGCGCTCGGTCTGCCCACGTCCACAACGGTATCCATTGTCTTCGAATTGCTGGGAGCCGCAGCAATCGTGGGTTTTTTGTTTGCCGCCGAAAAAGGAGAATCGATCGGCGAAGCGATGAAATACATTAATGTAGAGAGCACATTTTCCATCATTTCGGGCATTTTTCTTTCCATTTTAATAGCATTTACCGCAGGGGTGGCGGTGCAGTATTTCATCCGATCGGCCTTTACCTTCCAGTACGAAAAAAGGCTAAACGTGTTGGGAGCGCCTTTTTCGGGAATGGGCATTACCGTGATCATCTATTTCCTTTTGATTAAAGGCCTTAAGGGTACAACGCTGGCTCAGGAGGAATGGGTAAAGATATTGAATGACAACCTTATCGTTTTTATGCTGCTTGTCCTTGTCGCTACTACGGCGATTTGCTTCTGGTTGCAGCGCCAATTTCGCCTGAACCCCATCAAGATTGTGGTGATCGCTGGAACCTTTTCCCTAGCAATGGCATTTGCAGGCAATGACTTGGTCAATTTTATCGGTGTTCCCATCGCAGGATTAATGGCATACCAAAACTGGGCAGAAAGCGGAGTGGCCGCTGATGCCCTGTATCAGGATTACCTGGCAACAAGCGACGTCATCGTACCCACTTACATGCTGGGAATTGCCGGGTTCATTATGGCATTAACCATTTGGTTGAGTGCTAAAGCTAGAAAAGTAACGGAAACAGAAATCAGCCTGGGTAAGCAGGACGAAGACGGAAGTGACGATCGTTTCAAGCCCAATAATATATCCAGACGGGTTGTTAAAACAGCCATGCTACTGGGCAATGTATTCGATACGGTCATTCCCCGAAATGTAAAAAGACGGTATAACCTTAGTTTCGAACGGGATAAGTTAAGCAAAGCAACGGCAGTGGACCAGGATGCACCCGCGTTTGATCTGATCAGGGCAGGAACTAATCTTGTGCTTGCAAGTATACTGATCGCGTGGGCGACGTCATTGAAACTGCCGCTGTCTACCACGTACGTAACCTTTATGGTGGCCATGGGCACATCGCTTGCCGATAGAGCTTGGGGCCGTGAATCGGCCGTGTATAGGGTGACAGGGGTACTCAGTGTGGTAGGCGGATGGTTTATTACCGCCCTGTTTGCATTTTCAGTCGCCGCTTTCTTTGCATTCGTGATTTACCAAGGGATGGTGGCAACGGGTGTGCTGTTAGGAATTGTCGTCACCTATATCATCATATCTAATATAAAGTTTGCTCACAAAGAGCGTCAATCAAAGAAGGAAAAAAGCAGATTGAGCTTGTTAGGAGAGCCGGATCTGGATGTCTACATCCGCAGCAAGAATATGCTGATAGCCATGATAATTGAAACGTCGGGCCACTATAGCACAATTTTGAATGGTATACGCAGTAACGATGCGCCAGCAATTAAGAAAGCAGACAAAGAACTTTTGGAATTAATAAACTATTCCTATAAGCTGAAACGGAACAGTCTCAGGGCTATCCGGCAGCTTGGTGCTGCCGACCGACGCTCGGCCGAAGTAATCGTATACGGTGCCGACCTCATACAGGATATGCTTCAATCAGCAAAGTTCTTGAGCGCAGAAAGCCTTCAGTACATTGAAAACTTGCATGAACCCCTCGCAGATGGATTTATCGCCACGTTGGAAAATCTGGGGGTCAAAATGGACAGGTTCTTTAGTCTGGCCATAAGTGAACTGAAAGAAGAAGAAGGGCCCAATGTACCCTTGCTCCGTCAAAACCGTAATGAAATCCGGGCGTTCATAAACACCAATTTCGGAAACGAGCTGGATATCATTCGTCGCAAAAACATTGGCAGTAAACAGGCACTGCTCCAAACCAGTATTTTTCTTCAGAGCCGTGACATCCAAGCTGTGTTGTTCAGGATATGCAAAATCTACGGTAAATTTGAGAATTAACGATAGGCCTCACTCGGCAACAGACCTGTACATTAACCACCTCCTGAAATCGCAGTGCCGTAATGTCAGTTGAGCCGTTCCGAAGAGGTGAGGTTATTGCGTCCCGGCAGCAACCTCACCTCTTCGGAACCGATTGACCAGTTCATGTGCCAGCCGTGTAGGTTCAGGTATTCGGTATCTTCCCTTACATTGCTGAATAATTTCCAAACTATTGTTCAGGCCGACCAAGTTGCCCGGTGACACGAATACCGGAGCCACTTTGCTTTTGCTCCGGAAAGCGTGGCCAATCTGCTCCGTCCCTGCCATGATCGGGGTATGGTCACCAACGAGCAAGCCAGGCTCGTGGTACTGGCCTGTAAGCAGTTTTTTGGCACAGCCTATACTGGGCTGGCCGGTCTCCACCCCGAAATGAGCGGCAATGCCCAGCCGGCGTGGATGCGCGATGCCATGTCCATCGATCACCAATACATCCGGCTTCACTGCCAGTTGGCGCCATGCATCCACCAAAGCGGGCACCTCCCGGAAAGCCAAATAACCCGGCACGTATGGAAAACGGGTCTCCGCCTGGACCAATGACCACCCGACCGGCTGAAGCTGCGGAAAGGAAAGTAAAATGATCCCAGCGTAAATGGTACTGCTATACAGATTTAATGAAATATCGGCTCCCCCGATCAAGCGAACGGACAGCTCGCGTTCCTCAATATCCAACCGTTCACGCAACTGACGCTGCAAGCAGGTCGCCTCGGGAATGCTCAAGGTCTCGTAATGCTTCATAGCTAAAACAACATGCAAATATCTTTCCTTATTACCAAACATATTTGAAACCGCCGTGTTTGGTACACTTTATGCTTCAAATAAAAAAACATATGATGAGAACCAGCACATCTATGCGGATTTTCGGCGGCTTTATGGCACTCGTGCTGGCCGCTGGAGGCTGCCAAACCAAAAAAAGCAGCTCAAGCCAAGCAGATACCGCACACAACAGCCGGAATTCGCTGGATTGGAGGGGAACATATACCGGTACATTACCCTGCGCCGACTGCCCGGGCATCCGGTATACGCTGACCTTGCAGGACGACGGCACATACCACCTGAACACGCTGTACCTGGATAAAGGAGACTCGGTATTTACCGAAACAGGCAAATTTAATTGGGACCAGGATGGAAGCCGGATCACGCTAACCGAACGGAACGAAAAATTCCAGGTGGGAGAAAACCGGCTATTCCATTTGGATATGCACGGCAACCGCATTACCGGCAACTTAGCTGAACATTACATCCTAAGTAAGGCAACCGACGCTGCGCTCACCGACACATATTGGAAACTGATCGAAATTAATGGAGAACACGTAGCTGACGGTTCGACACAGAAGGAACCCTACATCCGATTAAACAGCGAGAATAACAGGATAGAGGCTAATGGTGGCTGTAACGGTTTAGGCGGCACATACGAGTTGTCCAATCCGAACCGCGTAAAATTTTCCCAGCTCATCGGCACCATGATGGCCTGCGAAAATATGGAAACAGAAAATGGATTGAAGCGCGCGTTGGAGTCTGCCGACAGCTATCACCTGCAAGGGGACACGCTTCAATTGTTTCGCGCGCGAATGGCGCCGTTGGCTAAATTCACAGCAGTGCAAAAATAGCACCCAACAAAAAAGAGGCTCACAGTGTGATGAAGCCTCTTTTTTGTGACGAGTCGCAGCATTATTTCAATTCCAAAAACTTATCATACTCAATCTCCTTAGTCTCCAATTTCACCAATCCTTTGAGATAATCAAACACTTTCAAAGCTTTTACTTCGTCAAACAAGCGATTGGCTTGTTCTTTGTCACCGAGCAACCGAACAGCGTATTGCGCCAATTCCTGATCGGTTGGTTCTTGCCCCGGCGTGTACATCTTAATCTGTGCTGCGATGCGCTCCTTTGCCAGTGACAGCACCTCTTCATACTTCACCTCTAGTCCGTTTTGGGTGATAATCCGGTTTTCAATAAGCGTCCATTTCAAGTTTTTCAGGAAATCGGCAAACCCTTCTTCCAGCTCATCATCCTTGATTTCCGGATTGGTGGCTTTCAACCACTTTTTCAGGAACGCCTCGGGAAAATCCACATTTATGGCTTCCAAACCCTTTAGGTAGATATCATTCTGAAGCTTTTGATTTGCATTTTGCACCAGCATACTTTCCACCTCTCCCCTTACTTTTTCCCGAAATTCTTCTTCGGTGGTTACTACGCCTTCGCCAAAAAGCTTGTCGTAGAATGATTGATCTAAGTCCGCTTCGGCCAATCGGTTTACGTTTTTCACAATTAGTTTAAAGACGCTAGGCTCCAAACCGGCCACCTCCTCCTCTTTTATCCCGAGAATTCGTGCGATATCTGCATTATCTTTAAATGCGCGTTTGACGTCGATCGTCACCTCGTCATCTTTCTTCAAGCCGATGAGGGAATTTTTGATTTTTTTGTCGTCAACCAAATCAGTACGTACCGATGCTGTATTGGCAATACCGCCTTCGACCTCGTTTCCCTCGGCATTTACCTGCTTAAGCTCGGCATATAACACATCTCCGCCCTCGGAAACTTCGGGATTGGTCATTTTGCCATAACTGCGGCGCAGATTTTTGATACGCGATTCCAAGGTTGCTTCATCTGCCTTGATAACATATTCAGTGAATTTTGTTTTTTCGGTGAAAGGCACTTCGAATTTCGGTGCCAGCCCGATTTCATAGCTGAATGAAAACGTGTCGTTGAAATCCCAGTTATAATCGTTTTGATCGTCTTCCTTAGGCAGTGGTTGCCCCAGGATGTCCAATTTATTATCACTGATATATTGGTTAATTTGATCGCTCACCAATCGGTTCACTTCATCAAGCAAGATCGCCTTTCCATAGGTACGCCTGATATGCGAAACTGGCACCATTCCAGGGCGGAAGCCCGGCAGTTTAGCCTTCTTGGCTTGTTCTTTGATCGCTTTATCCACTTGGGGGTTGTAATCCTCGGGAGCAAGGTTTACGGTAATGACGGCATTGATTTCGTCGATGTTTTCGTGTGAAATGTTCATACTAAATTTTAAGCGTTATCGCATTCATTCATATAAAAAATCCCCCCGATTCCTCGGGGGGATCCAAGTGCGGAAGAAGGGACTCGAACCCCCACGCCTTTCGGCGCCAGATCCTAAGTCTGGTGCGGCTACCAATTACGCCACTTCCGCATAGGACTTTCTATTTTGGACTGCAAAAATAACGCTTATTCTCCAAAATGGCAAACGAATTTGTTTTTTTAATCGTTCCGCCGGCCGAAGACCGAGAAGTGCACATACCTGCCCGGCCGCGCTTTCATGTCTGCAATCAACTCTTCCAGGTTTTGCGATGCCTGGTTTAAGTTATTATACAATTGCTCGTCACTCAACAGCATACCAATGGACCCTTGCCCTTGGTTTATGCGATCCGTGATCGACTGGAAGTCAGCCATGGCCTTATTTGCGCTGTTGATCGTCTGTGCGAAGTTGGCTTTAGCCACCTGGTCAGTGATGCTGTCCAAATTTGCAAGCACGTGGCCGATCCGTTCATTATTGCTTTTAAAATTAGCCGTGATCGATTCCACGTTTCCAATGATGCTGCTAATTCTAGTCCGTTCGGATACGACCATTCCGTCCAACTGGCTTGTGATTCCTTCAAGGTTCTGCAAGGAGTTGGCGATGCTGTTGATACTCCGGCTGAAATCGCGCTGGAAATCCTTGTCAATCGTATTATTTATCGAATTTAATACCGAATCAAGCACTGCAGCGATATTTTCGGCCTTTCGCTGGATAGGCTCTACCTGCTCCATGATGTTTCTTTGTATACCTGCATCCAATTCTTGGCCATCCACGGCATATTGCGGGCTGTCCCCCAATTCAAATACGATGGCTTTTCCGCCCAGCAGATCCGTACTGGCGAGACGCGCCACCGTGTTAGCCGGAATAGCGTAGCTGCGTTTCACTTTAAATTCCGTCCTGATCTGACCATCGGCTTGCAACTGCATGTGCGATACGCGACCTATCTGATAACCGTTTACGAGAACAGGTTTTGACTCCGTGAGCCCATCGACCCGGTCATATATTGCGTAAAATGTATAATCGCTGCTAAACACATCGTTTCCTTTGAGAAAGCTATAGCCTACAATTAATATTGCGATGGCGACAATGGCCAATATACCAACTTTGGTTTCGTTTGCTATTTTCACACTTCGCTGTTTTGCTGAGTTAAACTAATAATTGCTTATTCCTGTCTGGCTGACTAGCCATCCACCTTTTCACAAGATCACTCGTTCCCCCCACAGAACAAGTTTAGTGCCGAATTTGTTTAGGCGCGCCGCTGTTAGTGTTCCACCTGCCTTTTGTATGCCTTGATGGCATCCAAAAGGTTTTTCACGATTTCAGCTTGTCCCCGCTCCGACTTCATATAGGTCTCTTCGTCTGGATTGCTGATAAAACCGATTTCAGTTAATACAGCAGGCATCCCCGCAGCAGCCAGCACGGCAAGGCCCAGCTCCTTCACCCCACGGTCTTCCCTGCCCGACTTGGCATATTGCTCTTGAATTAATGAAGCCAGCTTGATGCTTTGCCCGCGGAATTGGTTTTTCATCAGGGAAAACACGATATAACTTGCCGGATCATTGGGATCGAACCCTTGATAGTTCTCCTGATAATTATCCTCAAGTAAAATATCGGCATTTTCCCGGATCGCGGCATCCTGCTCGCCCAGTCGATGAAACCCCGAGACAAATGTCTCTGTGCCCCGGGTTGACTTGTTCTGGACCGTTGTATAATAGTACTTTCCTTTGCTATTTCGCCTCCTTACCCGGGTTGCAGGTGTTGCGTTGCAATGAACAGAAATGAACAGATCAGCCTTGTTCTTATTGGCTAGCTCAATTCGTTTATATAGTTCTACATTTACATCGGTGGTACGGGTATATAACACCTTGACGCCGGGCATTTCGCGTTCAATAGCTTTTCCCAGCTTGAGGACCACTTGCAAGGCGATGTCTTTTTCCATTGAGGTCGCCCCCGGTGCCCCCGATATCGGTCCCCCGTGTCCGGCATCAAGCACGACGGTCTTCACGGTATACACCGAGTCGCGATACTTATTTGCGGAAGAAGCCGTTGGAATAAATAGAAGAGCGGATAAGAAATAAAAAATATATGTTGTGGGATGTTTAATCATATCGATGTAATACACCAGAATCCTAACTATTTTTAATTAATTTTGTGCGCAATTCTGATTTATTGCAAAAATAATATTCGTTGTCAAATTTGAGGTCTGTTGCTGGTTTTTTTTCTTTTATTTTATTGTCTTTGACGGTATTTCCGGTGGCGACAACATACGGCCAGGAAAATCCGCTACCGGATAGTACCCGGATAGACTCGCTCAAACAGGCCAATTTCCTATCAGACACAACCAAGGTGCCCGCGGACACCCTGATGCTCGACTCCCTGAATAAGAACAGGCAAGACACCAGCGGCCAAGCGCAGCCCGATGGGCTGCAAGCGATGGTCAGCTGGGTAGCACAAGATTCTCAATATACTGACCTGCGAGAAAATATTCTTCACCTGTACGGAGATGCGAAGGTAAAATACGAAGGTTTCGAACTTTCTGCCGATTATATCCGGGTAAATCAAACAACGAACGAAGTTTTTGCCAGTGGGCGGTTTGACCACAACAATAGGTATGTAGGACGGCCCGTGGTCATTTTTCCCAATGAAACCCCGAAATCGGTTGATTCGTTGGTCTACAATTTCGAAACGGAGCGTGGCGACACCTGGGGAATATTCACCGAGGTGGAGGGCGGCTTCATCCAAGCGAGCAGGGTACGTAAAAATCAGTACAATGAAATGTCGCTTTACCACGGCATGTACAGCACATGTAACCTGCCCGAACCACATACGCACTTCGGCATTCAGATCAGTAAAGGCATTGTTACTGAAAATCAGATCATTTCCGGGCCGGCATACCTCGTCATGGAAGGTATCCCCCTGCGTTTCATAACCATTCCTTTCGGCTTTTTTCCTAAACCGAATAAACGTACCTCAGGCTTTTTGTTTCCCACATTTGGCGAGGAGCTCAACAGGGGGTTCTTCATGCGTGACATTGGGTGGTACCTTGCTTTTAACGACTACTGGGACAGCGAACTCCGCGGCACCCTATATTCGAAAGGATCGTGGGAAACGGCCGTACTGACGCGATACCGTGTCAACTACAAATATAACGGTGGATTTAACATCAACTTCGCCAACACAAAGAGCGGTGTGGAAGGCACCGCCGATTACCGTGCTAGGCACGACTTTCGGGTAAACTGGAACCACACGCAATTGCAACAAGCGAATCCAGGAACTACCTTCAGCGCAAATGTGATGTTCGGAACGAGCTCGTATGCTCACAACACAGCTGCCAATGCATCTTATAACTATGACGAGATCACACGGAACTCCATGAACTCGAGTATCAGCTATGGTCGGATGTTTGCCGATGGCCGCGTGAATTTCACGGCTAGCATGAGACATTCTCAGGACATGGCCAACGAGACACTGACGTTAGACCTGCCTGTATTTTCACTGAGCGTGAGTTCATTCAATCCGTTCGATTCGAAAGACCGCATCGGCGAGCAAAAATGGTATCAGCGCATCAACGTAAGCTATTCACTCACCGGAGACAATACACTTAACGCAAGAGAAACCGGTCTCTTCACGCGGGAGACGCTGAATCAGTTTCAGCACGGTTTCCGACATAGCATCCCGGTGAGCCTGTCCCTCAATGCGCTGAGGTACTTCCAATTCAATACCAGCGTCAACTACAACGAAGGATGGCACTTCCAAACCTTCCGGCAGCGGCTGGAAAACACCCCTGCGGGGTTTGAAACCGTGCGCGATACGATACGAGGGTTCCGGAGGTCATACGACTACTCCGTATCTTCGGGGTTATCTACCAAAATCTACGGCATGTACCCGAGGATAGGAAAAATACAGGCGATGCGGCACGTCATTACCCCCTCGGTAAACCTGAACTACCGGCCGGATTTTTCGGATGACATGTATGGCTTTTATCGCCGGTTTATTGATGCACAGGGAAACGAAACGCTCTATTCCATTTTCCAAGGCAGCCGCTATGGATCCCCCGGCAGCGGACGCTCCATGGGTATCGGGTTTTCCGTTGACAACAACATAGAAGCAAAGATCAGAAGTGCGAAAGACACGACCGATGGCGGGATAAAGAAAATCCCCATACTTCAAGGGCTTACGTTCAGCGGAAATTATAATTTCGTTGCCGACTCTTTCAAGTTGTCAAATATCAATTTTTCGGGACGTACGGCACTGTTTAACCAAAAAATTAACCTCAATTTCAACGGAACGTTCGATCCTTATGTTTTCGACAGTGACCAGGGAAGGCGCGTCAATCGCTTTGCCCTACAAGAGGGTAACCTGGCCCGGCTCACAAATTTTGGACTCTCCTTTGACTACAGCTTCAATCCAAAAGCCAACGAAAGCAGGCAGCAGGGACTCGACTCGCTGGACAACCAGAAGACAAATATGACTCCCGAACAACGGCAGGCACTCGCTCGGATCAGTTCGGACCCCAATGCGTTTGTCGACTTCAACGTTCCTTGGAACCTGGCGGGGTCTTTCAGTTTCCAGTATTCAAACCCGGGCAACCGCTCGACTGTCACCGCAACGCTGAATATCCATGGCGATTTCAGTTTTACACCTAAATGGAAAGTCCAATTCAACTCGGGGTATGACTTCCGGCAAAAAGAAGTATCCCTAACGCGATTCAGCATCTATCGAGACCTACATTGCTGGGATATGTCATTCGGCTGGATGCCTTTCGGACGCTTCCAAAGCTACAACGTTACCATCCGGGCTAAAGCGTCCATATTGCAGGACTTGAAACTGACCAAACGAAACGATAATTTCGGAGGAATTTAAGCGCGGTATGCAAGCAGAAATCATCACAATCGGCGACGAGATACTGATCGGTCAGATCATTGACACCAACTCCGCCTGGATAGCGCAGCAGCTGAACGCAATAGGAATTCATGTGAAACAGGTAAGTTCGATAGCCGACAACCCGGCAGACATCACCGTGGCACTTATGCTAGCTTCGGGACGTGCAGACATTGTCGTCATCACCGGCGGATTGGGACCAACTAAGGACGATGTCACCAAACAGACGCTCTCGGCATACTTTGATTGCGGCCTTCACCTTGATCCTGAAGTGCTGGCCCATGTCGAATCTATTTTCCAGCGCAGCAACCGGCCGATGCTCGAAAAAAACCGCAGGCAGGCCGATGTGCTTGATAAAAGCGAAGTGCTGTTCAACCAGGTGGGCACCGCTCCGGGCATGTGGGTCGAGCATCAGCACAAACGGTACATCATTATGCCGGGCGTACCGTTTGAAATGAAACATGTCATGCAGGAACGGGTGTTGCCCCGGCTCCGGCAACTCAGCGGACGAACGCCGTTGTGGCACCACACCGTACTGACAGGAGGCCTTGGAGAATCCTTTCTTGCCGAAAAAATCGCTGATATCGAAGCCGCCCTGCCTCCCCACATCCGCTTGGCATACCTCCCAAAACCGGGGATCGTGAGGCTGAGACTCACCGCTACCGGAGACGCGTTGGAAACACTGAAAACGGAAACAGCAACAATCTCCCAAAAAATAAAAGAACGTATTGGCGACCACTTCCTCGCCGATGAAGATACAACCCTTGAAGTGTTGATCCGCGACCTCATGAAACAGCAAAAGCTGGTGTTGGCCACTGCGGAAAGTTGTACCGGAGGAAACATCGCTCGTCTGATTACTTCCCTTCCAGGAAGCAGCTCGATGTTTGAAGGGGGAGCTGTCACCTATTCCAACGCGATGAAGATGAAACTGCTCAGCGTCAAACGGGATACCCTCGACACACATGGGGCAGTGAGTGAAGAGACCGTTCGTGAAATGGCAGCCAGGGCGCAGGCCTACTTTAACGTCGATTATGCGATTGCAGTGAGCGGTATTGCTGGGCCGGATGGGGGTACGCCCGAAAAACCGGTCGGCTTAGTTTGGATAGCCGTCGCAGGGAAAAAAAGTGTGATAGCCCGCAAGCACGTGTTCGGGCAAGACCGCGCAATCAATATTGAACGATCGTCAATCGCAGCACTGTTGATGCTTTGGCGGCTATTGACCGCGGAATTAGACGAGCGTGCCCGCCCATAGGTTTACTCTTCAGCATCGTTTTTACCGAATTAAAACTCGCATATAAAAGCCATAACAAAATTTAATTCTGTTGTTTATTTTTTGATCAATTATTTATGTAACTTAGACCGGTTTCATCAGTAGTACTGAACAGATCATTAATCATTATGGCGACATACAACTTACAACTGCCCCGTATGGGCGAAAGCGTATCTGAAGCAACCGTGGTTAAATGGCTGAAGCAACCGGGCGAACGCATCGAAGAAGACGAACCTGTATTGGAAATCGCGACTGACAAGGTCGATTCTGACGTTCCGTCTCCGGTATCTGGCGTTCTTAAGGAACAGCTGTTTGCGGAAAACTCTATAGCTCAGGTAGGCGATGTAATCGCCTTTATTGAGGTGGCCGGCGAAAACAACACGTCAGCTGTCGAGCCGCCCTCACATGCGTCTGAACCAATAGGCAACCAGGAGACGGCAATAAACGATATTCCCGGCATAGGACAACTAACTGACCGGGAAACCGAGCAGTCAACTAAAAAAGGAACAGAATCCCGCTTTTATTCACCATTGGTCAAAAACATCGCAACAGAGGAAGGAATTACACCGGAAGAACTGGAGCGCATTCCGGGCACAGGTGTGGAAGGCAGGGTCACCAAACAGGATATTTTCCAGTATTTGGAAGCTAGGGCGAGCAAGCCAGATGACAGCGCCCACCAAACGACAAAAGGCGCGAAACCACCTGTCAGCGAGGCCGGACGCGAAGTAGCCCAGCCTATGATCCCGAAAGCAGAAAAATTTGTGGCAGCTCCGCCAGCCGCCGCAATATCTCCGCAGGACGAAATTATCGAAATGGACCGCATGCGACGATTGATCGCCGACCACATGGTGCGAAGTGTACAGACCTCACCTCACGTGTGTTCTTTCGTTGAAGCCGATGTAACCACCCTGGTCAATTGGCGTAACAAAGTAAAGGACGCCTACGAGAAACGCGAAGGCGAAAAAATAACTTTCACCCCGATTTTCATCGAGGCAGTGAGCAAGGCATTGAAAGATTTCCCGATGGTAAATGTGTCCGTAAACGGTACCCAGATCATCAAAAAGCGCAACATCAACATCGGCATGGCTGCCGCACTGCCCTCGGGAAACCTCATCGTACCCGTCATCAGAAACGCCGATCAGCTCAGCCTTGTGGGATTGAGCAAGGCGGTAAACGACCTTGCCAATCGCGCGCGGGGCAACAAACTACAGCCGGATGATACGCAGGGTGGCACATTTACACTCACCAACATCGGAGCATTTGGCAATATCATGGGCACGCCGATCATCAATCAACCACAAGTGGCCATACTTGCTGTGGGTACCATTACCAAAAAGCCCGCCGTCATCGAAACGGAATACGGTGATATGATTGGAATACGCCACATGATGTATCTTTCACTATCTTACGACCACCGTGTTGTAGACGGTGCCCTGGGCGGGAGGTTTGTCAAACGCGTAGCCGACTACCTGGAGAATTGGGACGTGAATAGGGAGATCTAGGCGTCGTAGATCCCTTTCATCCTTGCGCTTCGGGCTGTCTATCTTTGCTCAATTTACACACTACCCTTCGGTACCGCAGATACAACAGCAAAGACGACGTAAGCAGGCCAAGGGTCAGGCCATACCATATCCCTTCCACGCCGAAATCAAGCACGATGCCAAACAAATAGGCTACGGGCAACCCCACAACCCAATAAGCCACAAAGGCGATGGCCGTGGGGACGTTTACATCCCCCATGCCCCGTAAAATTCCAAGGCCAACCACTTGGGTTCCATCAAACAACTGGAATATTCCCGCAATAATCAGCAGTTGTGCAGCAATAACAATAACCGTGCGATCCCTGGTAAAAATCCATGGCAAATAATCGTTGAATACAACGAAGATTAGCGCCATGGCTCCCATGAAGCACAGCACGATCAAGTAACTGGAAGACGCAAAACGCATCAGGCGTGGAAGATTCCGCTTTCCATAACTGTTGCCTGTCTTAATGGTCGCGGCGGCGGCAACACCACTGGCCATCATGTACGTCGTGGCAGCGAGCGTGATGGCTACTTGATGTGCAGCCTGCTCATTGGCACCGATTGTACCCGCGATGACAGCCGCTGCGGCAAAAGCACCGACCTCAAAAACAAACTGCATCGCTACGGGTGCCCCGATTCGCAAGATAGACAGGCATCGTGCGACGCCTACGTGTAACACATTAAACCGTTTCAGATACGGCTTAAAGTCAACAGAGCAGAAAATATAAACGCCCATGACAATGGCCATCAGACAGCGGTCTATCAACGTAGCATACCCCACTCCCCTTACACCCATCGGCTCCATGCCGAACATTCCTTTTACCAAAACAATCGATAAAACAATATTCAGCACGTTTCCCCAGATCGTGATGTTCATCGCCTGCCGTGTAAATCCTAGTCCCTCGGCAAATTGCTTGAATGCATTAAACATCATCAACGGTACGATGGATAAACTGAGGATGAGCAAGTAAGGCTTAGCCTCCCGCACTACTGCGGGATCCTGATCAAGATGATCAATTATAGCCATCGACCCGAAATAAATCAAGCAAAGGAGGGATATACCGGTAACGGCGTTTATCCATAAGCTATTGGACAGGAGCGCACCGCATTCATCAAAGTTCTTCCGCCCGTTCTCCTGAGCAATCAGCGGCGTTAACCCGTAAGCAATACCGATACCCATCACCATTACGATCATAAACACGCTATGCACCAACGAAACGGCTGCAAGGGGGATGGTACCTGCAAAGTGACCGACCACAATACTGTCTGCCGTCTGTACCAGCATATGCCCCAACTGGGAAATGATCACTGGCACGGCCAATGCCAGCGTGCTAACGTAATAGGGCTTATATGTCTTGAACGTTTGGCGCACGTCTTCCTCTCAGTTTGATACAGGCGCGCCAAAGGTACTTAAATACAAATACTAGTCAGCAACAAGCTCAGGTATTTTACGTTTCCGTGATGACGGCTTCTTTTTCATCTTGTTCAGCCAGATCAACGTGCCAGTAATGGGCAAGGACGTTGCGATAAGGCAGGCTAAAAAATACAGCAGCTTGGTGAACTGGCCATATAGATTGCCGATGTGCAGCGCCTTAATTGAGCCGGCAATACGCTCATTGAACGGTTTGTCCCTGAAGATTGTTATGTCCTTAACCGAAGCTGTGGCAGCGTCTATCTTCAGTTGATCACCCGCGGCCGGTGCAAAGAAACCCACCCGGTTTTTGGTGATACTAAGTATCGAATCTCCCTCGGCCGGAAACATGATGCGGTAGTCACCGCGGTATGGTAATGCTTCATCAGCAGCTGCTAGGTACTGCGCGATAGGCAACAAAGTCACCGCCGCTTTTTCCGCACGGTTTCCGGCCTGCCTGCCGCTGCTTTCAGCGCCATCCCGGCCGCTACTCTGCTGCGCGCTGCCCGCTGATCCGCCGCGGCTGCCCGCCGGTGCCTCCCGGTAAGTGCCCAACGTCTTTTGCAGCCCCTCGCGGTACCAAGGGAAAGACCATTGCGGACCGGTGACGCCCATCAAAAACAGGAAAATTAGCGAGTAGAATGCTAATGTGTTATGCAAGTCATGATTCAGGCGTTTCCAACCGCCGGTCCATTTTATTTTCAGCCCTTGGCGCCACGTGCGCAGCTTACGGGGGAACCAGATAATCAATCCGGTAATGACGCCCAACGTAAACAAGATGGTTGCAGCACCCGTTATATAGCTACCCAATTGCCGATTGGGCAGCTCACCGAAGATGGGCTG
Source organism: Parapedobacter deserti (assembly GCF_042646065.1). Lineage (NCBI taxonomy): Bacteria > Pseudomonadati > Bacteroidota > Sphingobacteriia > Sphingobacteriales > Sphingobacteriaceae > Parapedobacter > Parapedobacter deserti. The sequence goes on along the minus strand of NZ_JBHRTA010000030.1, from coordinate 95,830 downwards.
CTCTACTTTATCAAGCAACAGCCAGCGGTGCAAACTGAACATATACCCCATGAACTTGCCAACACGCGTCTCCTCCTTTGAAGTACCCAGGAGTTCACCGGTGTAAGGATTTACGTAATAGGTGGTCCCAAACCGGCTCTTGTCGCCTTCCGTGCGTACAGTATATTCAAAACTACGCCCCAAGTCTGCCGGAATGGCCACAGCAGTGACACGCCCACCCGATGATTGGGCGACGACAGCCGTCAGCGAATCGGCCGGGAGTCGCTGCCCCGCAACGGGCACCTCTACCTTATGGAGGTGCTTAGCCGCCATCTCCCGAAGCTCGGTATTATAGGTATAGATGGTGCCACTGAGACACACAACGATGACTACAATGCCGCTTGCTAACCCGAGCCACAAGTGTAAGTCGTTGAAGAATTTACGAACTCTTGCCCATGTTGTCAGTTGCCTTTTCATTGTTTGTTTAATTAGTAAGCTATTTTAACGTGGAAACCACCTGACCTAATACAGGTGATTCTCGGTGACGTTATGATGTTATAAGTTTCTATTCCGGATCCCACCATACGCGATTTTTAGTAATATCATCACCCCCTTGCTTATTGACCTCTTCTCTGTTTGTTTGGAGCTCGGTTTCCGGATACATCAACCGCAATGGACGCGCAGTGGCAGATGGCGCACTTTCGGAGTTGGGAAAATCAGGCAACCCCAGCCTCCGAAAATCATTCCACGCCTGAAAGCTATTTACGCTGTTAATAGCCAGCCATTTCTGCTCGATAATACGGGCAATCCTATTGCCCGCCTCGCCTAATGAAACTGCGGGCTGTGCGATATATATCGTTGCTTGCTCACCATCAAGACCGATATAGACGAATGACGCGGCTATTGCTTGGTTGTAATAGGTTGCCGCATCACCGCCGATCCACCCCCGCTCAGCAGCCTCCGCTTGCAGAAAAAGGCTTTCGAACGAAGACAGAATAACGGCTGGCTGGTCGAATGACTTAAGCAATCCAGCAGGCTGATTGCTATTTTCCGCCGGCCCCTTCAATGCCGATGTGTTCTCTGTGTTATATTCCTCGCTTGCCACCAGGTTACCAAACTTTACACCTTTGAACACACCGTTTGCTGTCTGATATATCTTTTCCAACCTAGGGTCGTTCAGCGTTCCATATTTATGGATCAGGTATTCCGTTGGTCTGATGTTGGTGTGGTTGGCTACAGTTGCACCACCCGCGTTGCGGTAGAACGTTTCGTAGAAGGGGTTCAATTTACCGGAAGTATTTAGATAGCCGGGATTTGAGTATGCATTTTCGCCAACTCCCAGGAAACCGGAGCCCTCCTGCACAATATTCTGGATTTCAGCGGCGATATAACCGCTTTGCGAAGACACTTCAGATTGCTGCAGCAACGCCCGCAGCTTGACGGTATTACCGAATTTTGCCCAAAGCGTTTTGTTTCCACCAAAAAAGATATCGTCATTGGCCGGCGCCACCGACGCCGACCGGATGTCCTGAATCCCTTCGGTGATCAAGTCAATTGATTTTCGGTAAACTTCCGCGCCCGGTTGATAAACCGGTTGAGGCACATTTGTGCCTTGTAATGCTCCGTCAAATGGCACATTGTTATAAATATCAACCAGCCGGATAAAGTGCCACCCCATCATGATCTTGGAAATACCTGCATAGAAAGGCGATTGTTCGGCTTCTGCTTGATCCTTTATTAATTTATAATATAACAAGATGTTATAGGTATTTTCCCAGATTTGGATGCCGTCCCTTGAGCCGCGAATACCTACACCATCGTAATATTTTATATCATTGAATAATGCAAGCGCCTCACTGGTAGTTCCCCAGTACCCTCCCCAGAACGCTCCCAATTGATTAAGCTGTACCGCTTCTTGAGCAGCCGTGCTGTTTAACGCTGCCGGAAGTTTCGCGCTCAATGTGAGGTTTTCGTTTACCGGGGCATTCGGGTTCACGTTCACGTCCAAAAAACTTTCGCAGGACGCCGCAAGAACGGACAAGCTTGATAAAACCACTATTTTAAAAATATTTTTCATTTGATAATTTGTTTCTTTATTGCAGTGAAGCTTTGCCTAAGCGATTCCTTAAAAGCGCTCGTCAGAATGTTACATTTACATTAAACCCATACGTACGCGAAGGAGGAATCTGCCGGAAGCTCAGGTATCCATCCGTTTGGTTATACAATGACTCGGCGTCTCCCAATGTATTTGAACTATGCCTGATGATGAACAAATTATTGGCAATGACCCCTATTCTCGCTCCGCTGATGACCCGCTGATTGGCCAGCCATGACCGGGGAAAAGTATAGGAAAGGTTTAATTCCCTGAGCTTCACATAGTCACCCTTGGCAGCCGTATTGATCTGCACATTACCCTGTGATTGCCAAAACGCTTTGTCGCCCCTCGACTCGATGGACGTATTGGGGCTATAAGTACCGTCTCCGTTGTCCACCACCGTATTGGGCATCACAAACGGCTCCCTGCCATAGGCTACCGTGGCCGGATGGGTACCGGCGGTGTACATGCGGGGAACAGTCTCGGAATAAATCCATCCGCCAAGGCGTGCATCAAATTGCAAGCCCAGTTGAAAACCTTTATAATCTATCGAAGAATTGAGCCCTATCAGGTATGGCGGCACCATTGTTCCGAGAATAGTATTGTCATCAACCGTGCTGGTGTTTCCGTTCTCATCTACAATTATGCGGCCTTGCGGATCCCTCGCGTAATCACTCACCTTCAATGTCGGATACGGCTGACCAATAATCGCATAGGACTGCCGGAAAATCCGGAATTCGCTGCCGGAGTACAGCTCCTTTACCTGGTTGTCTGTGTAAGAGAAATTAAAGCCGATATTCCACCTAACTTGGTTATTGCGAACCACTTCGCCGTTTACCGACAATTCGATGATGCTGTTGGTTAACCGGCCTGCATTCACGATAGAATTGTTATATCCGGTAGCACTCGACGATAACGCCGTAAAGATCTGTCCATCCGAATCGGAATATACATACGCTGCGTCGATGTTCAACCGGCTGTCGAACAACCCCAATTGGAAGCCCGCTTCATACGAGGTTACGAACTCCGGCTCGATGTTTTCGTTGGGATTGGTCAGCGATGGGAGAAAGCCGACGAGCGCCCCGTACGGGAATCCCCCGGACTGGCTATACGCGTTGTTGAGGCTGTAAGGCGATAGCGTAACGTTGCCTGTCCGGTTAAAGGAGGCATATACTTTGCCATAGTTGATTACCCGGCTACCGCTTAGGCTGCGAATTGCGTCGGTAAAGACAAACGACGTGCTGACTCCGGGATAGAAATATCCTCTGTTGGCTTTGCTCAGCACCGATACCTGATCATACCTGCCGGTCAGTGTCAAAAACAGGTAGTTCTGATAGCCGGCGGTAAATTCGCCGTATGTACCCAGCGACCGGTACTGGGTAATGCTGGCGCTTCCATCAAGCTCACCGATCCTACTTCCCGGGTTGAATAGTCCATCCAGCAATAAATTTGAAGCGGAAACACCAATAGCCTTCGTATCGTCCATCCGTACATTCTGACCGACAAGCAAGCGCGTGCTCAACGGACCAAAATCTTTATTGAAACGCAGGATCAAGTCATTATTTAAGCGCCGAAAACTTTCGCTGCCATCATTTACCGAACCATTCACGTTGCGGGCACCCACAGGTGAATACATTTTCCCGGTCGTAGCACGGGTGTCCTCGTTGGTACTGTAATAACCCAACCTGTAAATGGCCTTGAACCAGTCTGTAAACTGATAGTCCAGCTCAATCCGTCCGGTCAGCGTTTGCTGCTGCGCCGTATTACGCGTGTTGCCTGCCATAAAAAACGGATTCTTGGTACCGGAAACGGTATTGTACCAGTTAAGCGGATGCGCCGGACTGTCCGGATCTTCCCAGTTGCGAAATTGGTTCCAATCCAGGTTAGCCGGCTGCGTGTATACCGAAGCCCAGGGTCCGTCGGGGGTTGTGTTCCGATCGAAGTGAATGTAATTAACCGAATACGCGGTATTCAGCTTTCCGAAATTACGGGAGCCGTTGAAACGTGCGCCCGTGCGAGCCGACTTATCGCCCGGAATTACGCCCTTGATCCGTATGTCCTGCACAGATAGAAAGTAGGTCGACTTTTCGTCGCCTCCAGAAAAGGAAACATCGTTTTGCGTTGTCACACCGGTATCAAAGAAATCCAAGCGGTTGTCTCTGCCTGGGGCTGAATATCGGATCTCCGGTTGGACACCGTTGATTGGCGTACCGAAAGGCCGCATTGTCCCGTCAAACCTGGGCCCCCATGACTCAGCAGTTGTCGGAGAATATTGCCCGTTTTGACCCTGCCCAAATTCCGTCTGCGCCGGAGGCAACAAGAACACATCGGAAAATGTCGTAGCATTGTTGAACTGCACGGCACCTCGTCCTCGGGTTCCTGATTTTGTGGTGATCATGATAGCTCCGTTTACACCTTCCGAACCATACAGGGCGGCTGCATTGGCGCCTTTCAATACGGTGACGCTTTCAATGTCATTAGGATTCAGCCGTCCGATTTCGGGAATAGGCACACCATCCACTACGTAAATAGGGTCATTTTGCGAACGGTTGAATGACCGTGTGCCCCGTAGCCTCACCTGCACGGTAGGGTCGGTTTTCCCGGATGTGGCGTCACTGGCGTTGATACGCAGACTGGACACCTTACTGGCTAATGCCAATAAAGGATTGAAAACATGACCTTGATTGAGGTGTGCGTTGTCAACCGTTTGGGCTGAAGTCCCTAACTCCCGTGCCGAACGCTTGATCCCCAACGCACCGGTAACTACCACCTCAGACAACTCCCGGCTATCCTGTACCAATGAAATTAATAGGGTCTCCTGTCCACCGGTTACCTTCACCGCTTTCGGCAAATATCCGATGTTTGTGACGACAATGGTCTGGTTTACATGCGCACGGATGGTAAAGCCACCTTCGGAACCACTAAGCGCACTGCCTGAACGCTCATTTTCCTTGATGGAAATCGTTGCTCCGGCTATAGGCTGCGAAGTTTCCTGATCGATTATGCGACCGCGCAAGGTGACGTGCTCTTGCGCAAATAATGGAGCAACGCCTGCCCAAACCCCTACCGTGAGCGTGAAGAAGTATAATAGAATATGTTGCTTTATTATCATATCGATTAAGTGACGATTTTCTTAAACTTATTTAAACAAAGTCTAAATAATTATTAATTTTGGCGCAAAGATACATTCCAAACCGAAATGAGCATGACGGTAAACGGAACAGCGGTAACGCAAAACGGAAAAATCAGCGGCCCCTTCGCCCACTTTACCTGGATTGAATTTCGGGCTGTTGACTTTTGCTGCTTCTATGGCAAGGCTCCGGCAAGTCGTGACACGCCAACGGGCCATATAGCCCTATGCGGTTCTGAACCACTTATTAGAATTATTTGCTGTAGGCAGGGTAAACTTAGCATCGGCACAGGTCAGCAAAACGCTGCAACTACTATTCATCTGCCTGCCAACAGCCACAACCTTTGTTTCATACCTGCAGACATCCAAATTGTTACGGAGTATGATTTTACGCTGCCTCAGGAACTACTGATTGTCGATCTGAAGTTAAACGCGTTCCGGCAATATTTCCCATTAGACCATCACGCATTCACACCATTAAACGAACGGATAAATCAGAGCGAATTATCTGCCTTGAGCAGTGCAAGCCTTCCTTTAGGTCCGGAAATGATTTCCCTGATCCAAGCTATAGCGCATTGTAAACGTCCTCAATTTTCCAAACCCTCATACATCAAAGCGAAAATCATCGAACTGATGTTGCTTCAAGCGGAGCAGCAATGGAAATCCACTTACCAGCGTATGCCCACACTGCGCGATGATGAATTGCAACGTATTTATGAGGTGAGGGATATCTTACATGCGGAACCCGCCAATGACCATACCTTACTGAGTCTCGCCCATCGGGTAGGAACGAATGACGCTACATTGAAAAAACAGTTCAAACAGGTATTCGGCACTACGGTCTTTCATTACCTCACCGACGTCCGCATGCGACTAGCAAAAGAAATATTGCTGGAACAAAATGAAAAGATAGCCACGGTGGCCCAGCGTGTAGGGTATAAACATGCTACTCATTTTACTGCTGCATTTAAAAAGCACTTCGGTTACCTACCTACCCAAGTCAGGGCATGAGTGTTATTGATAGCATTGTCGTCCGGGCTGCCAGTAATGCTCACACGGCAACATAGCGCAGGCTAAGTATCGATTTAGATACAGAGGGGCTGGAACGCCGTTTTTTTTTAAGTTTGCGAATGCCATGTCGGGCGGTACAACTCGGTTGGCGCTAACGGTTATTAATAAACGAATTATGCGCTCTCATCAAACTTCTATGATTATGGTGCTGGCTTTGGTTCTGTTTACTGCACAGGCCACGGCACAGGGAATTCCCTCGCCCAAAGAACACTTCGGTTTCAACATCGGCGACGACTATACACTCGCTAACTACACAGAAACTGAATTGTATTTCAAAAAGGTGGCGGCCGCATCAGATAGGGTTAAAATGGAATTCGCCGGAAAGACTTCCGAAGGGCGAAACCAGTATTTGATTATGGTCTCCTCACCGGATAATCTAGTAAACATCGACAGCTTTAAGACCATTTCCCAAAAACTTGCCCGTGCGGAAATTGCGGAAACCGAGGCCCGCAAATTAGCTGCTATCGGAAAACCTGTGGTATGGATAGACGGCGGATTACATTCCACGGAAACAGTGGCGACGCAACAGCTTATCGAAACGTTTTACCAATTGGTAAGCCGTGATGATGGCGAAACAAGGCACATTCTTGATGATGTGATCATCCTCCTGTTTCATTGCAACCCGGATGGTCACGAACTGGTCTCCAACTGGTATATGCAACACGACGACACGGCTAAACGGGCAAAGAACATTCCGGTTATGTACCACAAGTATGCAGGGCACGACAACAACCGGGATTTTTATATGAACAACCTGGTGGAGAGTGCCACCATATCACACCTCCAATATATTGAGTGGATGCCTCAGATCATCTATAACCACCACCAATCGGGGCCTCCGGGGAGCATCGTTGCCGGCCCGCCGTATCGGGATCCCTTCAACTATGTGTTTGATCCCTTGCTTATCTCCGGAATCGACGGTGTAGCCGCAGCCATGATAAATCGCCTGCATACCGAAGGAAAGCCCGGCTACACACGGCTTAGCGGGTCCGTGTTTTCCACATGGTGGAACGGTGGCCTTCGCACGACTCCCTACTACCACAACAGCATCGGCATACTTACCGAAGTCGTGGGTGACCCTACTCCTATGTCCATACCGCTGATACCTGATCGGTTGGTGCCCAACAACGCTACTCCGAATCCCATCACACCTAGATTATGGCGGTTCAGGGAGGCTATAGACTACTCCGTTTCATTAAATTATGCTATCCTAGATTATGCCAGACGCTTCGGTGACAAACTTCTGTACAATGCGTATCGCATGGGGCGCAACTCCATTGAGCGAGGAAGCCGGGACTATTGGACGTTGAAACCGAGTTATATTGATCGTATCAAGGCCTTATACGCGGCCGAAGGAACCCGAAACGAGTCCGGAAGCAGCCAGGCCAGGTTGCCTGTCAAATATTATAACGAGGTATTCAGTAATCCTGCTTTGCGCGACCCGCGGGGATTCGTCATCCCGGCGAACCAACCGGATTTCCCCAGAGCGGTGCACTTTATTAATGCTTTGATTAAGTCGGGCATACAGATTCATCAGGCTACCGCCGATTTCTCACTAAATGGCAAAAGGTACCCTGCAGGGTCTTACATCGTCAAAACGGCACAGGCATTCCGCCCGCATGTGATCGATATGTTTGAACCGCAAGATCACCCGAATGATTTTCAATATCCTGGCGGTCCCCCAGTACGGCCCTATGACGCCGCAGGCTGGACACTCGCGTTCCAGTTCGGGATTTCGTTTGACCGCATACTTGATGAATTCGACGGTCCATTTAAGGCGCTCCCTTACGGTGAAAGGCAAACGCCACCAAGCCAAACGGTCACGGAGTCGTCTGCCGGATACCTGCTGGACACAAGGGTCAATAATGCGTTTATCGCAGCCAATGATCTGCTTGCCGCTGGCATATATTTGTCACGGGTGACCGTACCTACAGCCGGGTTGCCCGCAGGCTCATTCTATGTGCCCGCAAAAGGGCATTGCATCCTTCGAAACGCAGCTGATACGTTAGGAATTGTTCCATTGGCGTTAGCTGAACCGCCGAAAGCGATGCAAAAGATCATACCGAGCCGGATTGCGCTATTTGACCACTATGGAGGATCCATGCCATCCGGATGGGCCAGGTGGTTGATGGAACAGTACCACTTTACAAATTTCACCGTGGTTTACCCGAAAGATATCGATGCAGGCAGGCTTAAAAACAAGTATGACATCATCCTTTTTATCGGAAGCGGCATCCCACCGGTCGAAGGATCCGGCCGGCAACGAAGCAACAGTCCATCTCCGGAGGAGATACCGACACAATACCACCATATGCTGGGCAACATCACCCGAGAGGCGTCCATCCCCCAGTTGAAAGCATTTCTGGACGCAGGTGGAAACATTCTCACCATCGGGAGCAGCACAGCCTTGGCTTACCACTTGGAATTACCCGTGCAAAACGCCCTTGTAGAACCCGATTCAAATGGACGCGAACGTTCCCTGCGTGGTGAAAACTTTTATGCACCCGGCAGTGTCCATCAGGTTTATGCCGATACGGCATCCCCCGCAGGTTGGGGTATGCCCGCGACGGTGAATGTCTTGTCCAGCAATAGCCCGGTGTTCAAATTCACCGGCAGCGCTGCTGCATCAGGACTAGTGAAGCTGGCGTGGTACGGTGAAGAGAATCCATTGCGCAGCGGGTGGATATGGGGACCTGAGTACCTCAAAAACGGAATAGTAGCCTTTACAGCTCCTGTCGGCAAGGGTACGTTTTACGCATTCGGCCCCGAAATTACATTCCGCGCGCAGCCCCATGGCACGTTTAAATGGCTGTTCAATCAATTATATGTACAAGATAACCGACACCGTTAAATGAGGCGCACTGGATGGGCGCAATAAAAAGGATACAGACACCGATTGCTTGTTCGCGCTAACGAGACTTGAAGTAGCTGGCAGCTGACTGGTATGTGCGCTATGGGGATCCTGAAAAGAGGCAACAATACCCAGGGACTGACTGCGAGGAACCGCTGAGAAGCGGCTGGTCTTGGGCGCAAAACGATCTTGCAGATGGTGTGATCGCAGGGCACTTTTTTTACCCTTCTCATGGATTTCACAAAATTAACCCCTACCTTAGCGGTTACAAAAATGGAGTATCGTTATGTTGAGTACAGTTTTGGCATTCTTGAACATCGGGACGAGTGAGATGATGCTCATCGTATTTGCGGCGTTGTTGCTATTCGGCGGCAAAAAACTACCTGAGTTAGCTAGGGGGCTTGGCCGGGGCATCCGGGAGTTTAAAGATGCCTCAGAAAGTATCAAACGGGATATCAGCGACCAGATAAATAATTTTGAAAAGGATTTGGACGTGAAAGACGTCATCGTGGAGGAAGAACCTAAGAAGCTGACTACAACGACGCCTTCGGCACCCGCTGGCACTTATGAACACAACCCTGGCAGGGAACCAGATTATTACGGCAGCCAGGGCCCCTACTACAATGACAGCTACCAAAATGCTGGTACACCTGCAACAAGCGTTGACCAAGAAAGCGACGATGGTGGCAACGAACAATCCCCAGATTCTTCATCGCGCACTGCAAGTGTAAGCGATGAAAAAAACGCTTAGTTAGCTCCAGGTTCACCTTCACCCGCATGAACTACGAAATACGCATTTCAAATGAGCTTGCTTTGTCTGCACGGCAGGTAAGCACGGTAATATCCCTTCTTGAGGAAGGCGCCACGATTCCGTTTATTTCTCGGTATCGCAAAGAGATAACGGGCAGCCTCGATGAGGTACAACTCACCGAAATTCGCGATCGGCTTCAGCAATTGCGCGAACTTGATAAACGCCGGGAGGCCATCCTCAAATCATTGGAAGAGCAGGGAAAGCTGACACCGGACCTGGAACAACAAGTGAACGAAGCTGAAACCATGGCCAGCCTCGAAGACGTCTATCTTCCATACAAGCCAAAACGCAAGACCCGGGCAAGCGTAGCACGCGAAAAGGGGTTGGAGCCACTAGCGCAGCTAATACTCGCACAAGACGGCACCGATATAAAGGAAGCCTCACAACGGTTCGTGGACAAGGACAAAGGAGTAGCCGACGGTGAAGAGGCTATCGCCGGCGCACGGGACATAATCGCCGAAACTATCGCTGAAGATGCGTTCATTAGGGCCCAGGCCCGGCAAGTCTTTATCGAAAAAGGGCATTTTGTATCCCGCGTTGTACCGGGAAAGGAAGAAGCTGCAATCAAGTATAAAGATTATTACGAATGGTCTGAGCCGCTGAAAACAGCCCCTTCCCACCGGGTACTGGCCATGCGCAGGGGTGAAAAAGAGGAAATGCTTTACCTCGATATTGACGTGCCAGAAAGCGAAGTACTTCCGATATTGGACAACGCGTATGTAAAAGGTTCAGGCGAGGCTAGTACTCAAGTTCGCTTGGCGATGCTGGATGGGTATAAGCGGCTGTTGAAACCATCGATGGAAACCGAAGTGCGCATGTTTACGCGCCAACGGGCTGACGAGGAAGCTATACGAGTTTTTGCCGAAAATGCCCGGCAGTTATTGCTTGCAGCGCCGATGGGCCAAAGACGGGTCATGGCTATCGACCCAGGATTCCGAACGGGCTGCAAAACAGTGTGCTTAGACGAGCAAGGATCGCTGCTCGAAAACACCACCATCTATCCGCATACTGGCGCTGCCAAGGCAGACGAGGCAGCCAAAACAGTCCGTCTTCTCGTTGATAAGCACCGCATACAGGCCATTGCAATCGGCAACGGTACCGCCGGCCGTGAAACCGAGGACTTCGTCCGTAAGTTGACGTTGACCGGCGTGATCATCGTCATGGTGAACGAAAGCGGCGCATCAATTTATTCTGCCTCCAATGTAGCCCGGGAAGAATTTCCCAATCAGGATGTGACGGTGCGCGGAGCGGTATCTATTGGTCGCAGACTGATGGACCCGTTGGCAGAACTGGTCAAGATAGATCCCAAATCCATTGGCGTGGGGCAATACCAACATGACGTCGACCAAACCAAGTTACAAACGGCATTAGACGACACGGTGGTCAGCTGTGTAAACGCCGTAGGCGTTGAACTGAATACGGCCTCCAAGCAAATCCTATCCTACGTATCCGGACTGGGCCCGTCGCTGGCGCAGCAAATCGTCAACTACCGGAATACACACGGCGCTTTCCGAAACCGTGAATCGCTCAAACGGGTGCCGCGGTTAGGTGAAAAAGCATTTGAGCAGGCCGCTGGCTTTTTGCGGATAAGGAATGCGGATAATCCGCTCGACGCTAGCGCTGTCCATCCTGAACGCTATCCCCTGGTCGAACAAATGGCCGCTGACCTCGGTTGCGGGGTAGTCGATTTGTTGCGCGACGAAAAGCTACGCAAGCAAATTGACCTGAAAAGGTACATCAGTGGAGATGTGGGTATACCAACCCTTCGGGATATCCTTGCCGAGCTGGCAAAACCGGGACGCGACCCGCGAGAACAATTCGAGCAGTTTTCGTTTACTGAAGGCGTAAACACCCTTTCTGACCTACGAATCGGCATGCGCTTACCCGGCATCGTTACTAATATTACAAATTTTGGTGCATTTGTCGATATTGGGGTGCATCAAGATGGGCTGGTACACCTGAGCCAGTTGGCTAACCGCTTTGTAAAAAACCCGAACGAGGTGGTAAAGGTGCAACAAAAGGTGATGGTGACCGTTACAGACATCGATGAAAAACGCAACAGAATCAGCCTTTCAATGAAGAACGAAGCGTCAGGTGACAAGCGTGTTGAGAGGAGCCCAGCAACTAGCGCCCCGAAAGCAGAAAAGTCGAACGACCGCAAGCAGAAACACCCCGTGCGAGGAGAAAGCGATATGGCCTCGAAGCTGGCCGCCCTGAAAAACAAGTTCGGCTCCTGATATAGAGATGGTGCCATCAGTTAGATCTGTGTTCGCCGCGCGGTTCTACAGGCGGTTACCCAAACAAATCGCTGGACAGGTAACGGTCTCCCCGATCACATGCAATAAAAACGATAAGACCTTTATCCATCTCCATTGCTAACCGCACGGCACATGCCAAGGCACCGCCCGTGCTCATGCCCACGAAAAGGCCCTCCTTCCGCGCCAACTGCCTCGTCATTTCCGTTGCGTCTTCATGCGAAACGTCCATGATACGGTCCACTCGGCTGGGATCATAGATTTTTGGAAGGTATTCCGGCGGCCAACGGCGGATGCCCGGAATTGATGATTCGTCTGTAGGCTGGCATCCTACAATCTGCACCGCAGGATTTCGCTCTTTTAAGAACATCGAGTTGCCCATAATACTGCCGGTCGTTCCCATAGCGCTGACGAAGTGGGTGATTTGCCCCTGTGTATCGCGCCAAATTTCAGGTCCGGTCGTCTTATAGTGGGCTAGGTAATTGTCCGGATTGGCAAATTGGTTGAGGATAAAGTAGTCATCCCGTTTCCCTTTTTCCTCCGCATAGTCCCGGCAAGTCTCGATGGAATCCAGCAACGTTACCGTAGCGCCAAGTGCTTCCATGGTGAGTGTACGCTCCCGCGTGGAACTAGCGGGCATAACCAATTCGATGTCCAAGTCGAAGATCCGAGCAATCATCGCCAAGGCGATTCCCGTATTGCCACTGGTCGCTTCAATGAGTTTCATACCGGGCTGGATATCCCCACGCTCCATGGCACTGCGGATCATATTCAGTGCTGCCCGGTCCTTAACACTTCCCCCGGGGTTGTTACCTTCCAATTTAGCGTACAGCTTAACCCTTGGGTTCGGATTGAGCCTAGCAATTTCCATCAAAGGGGTGTCCCCCACGCAATCGATTAAAGATTTCATGACTTAATGCGCTGTCTTTGAGTCTACAATCTTCATGGTAGGTTGGTGATATACCGTCGAATATGGCGGAATACTGGAAGTCAACCATACATTTCCCCCAATCACACTGTCATGGCCAATGACCGTATCGCCACCTAAAATAGTCGCCCCGGCGTAGATTACCACCCCGTCCTCAATGGTAGGATGCCGCTTCCGGTTTGCTAAAAATTTTTCGACACTCATCGCTCCTAAGGTTACACCTTGATATACCTTCACGTGATTGCCAATCACCGCCGTTTCGCCGATGACCACTCCAGTGCCGTGATCGATACAAAAATGCTCCCCGATAACTGCACCGGGATGAATATCAATACCGGTTTGTGAGTGCCCGAATTCGGTAAGAATCCTTGGCAATAAAGGCACCTCCAGTATGATCAGCGCATGTGCCAAGCGATACAAGGCGATAGCCAGAAATCCGGGATAAGTGCGAATGACCTCAAACTCACTTACCGCAGCGGGATCGCCTGAAAAGATCGCTGCCGCATCCGTGTACATTATTCGCCGCAATTCGGGAAGCGAGCCGAAAAATTGTTTGGCCACCAGTCCATTGTTACAATCTTCGCAGGCTTTCGTTCGGTTGAGGATGCCCACCAACTCCCGTTCTGAATGGACAAACTGCGCCTTCAGCTCAGCTACGGTCCGGTCCGGATGCGTCTGCCGCTCCGGGAATAGTAAGTCCAACAAGCCCAATGCCCATGCCGCGATAACATTGTTGGGCGGCACATTCATTATCCCCCGCTGTTTGTCATGGAGATGGTTAAGGAATGCATCGTTCATCGTTTGCTGTATTATATATTCAACTAAGGAAACAAATTATTCGCATGTTGGCAACTATATCGTTCGATTATTACAATAATTGAACTTATTTGTAACCAAGAAAGGCCAAACAGCACAAAAGCGATTACAGAATACCACGCATTTTAATTAAGTTTGCAGCAAAACCTTAATTGTATAGAACTAGCGAACATGAAGTTACTTGAAGGAAAAACGGCCCTGATCACTGGTGCATCCAAAGGGATTGGCCGAAAAATCGCCGAAAAATTTGCGGAACAAGGAGCAAGTGTGGCATTTACTTACCTGTCTTCTGTCGAAAAAGGCGAAGCCCTTGAAACAGAGCTGCAAGCGTATGGAACAAAGATAAAAGGATATCGCTCGGATGCCTCCAAGTATGACGAAGCTGAAAAACTCATCGATGATATCGTTTCCGAGTTCGGCACGGTAGACATTATTGTTAACAATGCTGGAATCACTAAAGACGGACTCTTGCTGCGTATGACCGAAGAGCAATGGGATGACGTGCTTGATATTAACCTAAAGTCGGTATTCAATGTCACCAAGGCTGCTTCCAAAATTATGATGAAAAAACGCAGTGGGGTATTTATAAATATGAGTTCAGTGGTAGGTATACAAGGCAATGCTGGGCAAGCCAATTACGCTGCGTCAAAAGCGGGAATCATCGGTTTCTCCAAATCCGTAGCCAAAGAATTAGGCTCAAGAAACATCCGTACCAACGTTATCGCCCCGGGTTTCATCCGCACGGAAATGACAGAAGTGCTTGATCCCAAGGTAGTGGAAAGTTGGGAACAAGGTATACCGCTAAAACGCGCAGGCCAGACCGACGATGTGGCCAATGCCTGCCTTTTCCTGGCATCCGACCTTTCATCCTACATCAATGGACAAGTGCTGTCGGTGTGCGGTGGAATGCTTTAAGATCGGCAGATGACATGGGCTGACCGCATAACTTCCATCAGCTCGCCTCAGGAATTCGAGGCGCATTGCTTGGACGTCTTTGCATTGCAAGCGCGTAATTGCACAGTGTATGCCAACTATTTGGCGTTGCTCAACGTTAAGGTGCATGATGTTGCCTGCGTCGCTGATATCCCTTTCTTGCCGATCGAATTTTTTAAAACGCAACAGGTCATCTCATCCGGCAAACCACCCCAGCTTGTGTTCAGCAGCTCTGGCACTACGGGCACCATACCAAGCAAGCACTATGTTGCTGATGTAGCTCTTTATGAGCGAAGTTTTCGTGCGGCATTCGAAAAGGCTTATGGCCCGCCCAGCAAACTGGCTGTATTAGCGCTCCTCCCCTCCTATTCCGAGCGGGAGGGTTCTTCGCTTATCTACATGGTCGACGATCTCATCCGGCAAAGCAAGCATCCAATGAGTGGGTATTTTCTGTACAATCATAGCCAGCTGTATGACACATTACAGCACCTGAAAGCCACCGATGTTAAAACGTTGCTCATCGGCGTCACCTATGCACTTCTGGATTTCGCGGAAAACTATCAGCTTGACTTTCCAGACCTGCTCGTCATGGAAACAGGCGGCATGAAAGGCCGGAGGCGCGAAATGGTCAGAGAAGAGGTGCACGAACGGCTATGTGAGGGGTTTAATGTCCAGTGTATTCACTCGGAATATGGCATGACTGAATTGTTATCTCAAGCTTATTCAGCGGGCGGCGGGCTATTCCAATGCCCACCATGGATGAAAGTGGTTATACGGGATACCAATGATCCGTTTAGTTTGCTGCCCATGGAGCGTACCGGCGCCATCAGCCTCATTGACTTAGCCAATGTTTTTTCTTGTTCATTCATTGCTACCCATGATTTGGGAAGGATACGACCCGATGGCCGCTTCGAGGTGTTGGGGCGCTTCGACCATAGCGATATAAGGGGGTGCAACCTGTTGGTGGGATAAATTGCATCAGCCTGCCCACAAAAAAAGCCTCACTGGGATGTAAGGCTCGTCATGATGTCTTTTGGCTTGTCGCGGATTAAAAGGAATAGTTGTCTTTAGACTCCACGTCTTCAGCAACTCCAACACCGTTGCCTTCGAATCCGGGTTCATAACGTTTTTCCACAACTTCCTGATGAGCCTTGATATAGCCTACCACGTCTTGTAGCCCTTCGGCAAACTTTTCAAAATCCTCTTTGTACAAGAATATCTTATGTTTGATGAATACGCCATCTTCAAATCGCTTTTTGCTTTCGGTGATGGTAATGTAGTAATCATTGGAACGGGTCGCCTTTACGTCGAAAAAATAAGTGCGCTTACCTGCCCTTACCTTTTTTGAAAAAACCTCTTCACGCTCCTTGTTGTCAAAATCTCCCATTGTTAAGCTTTTTATTTTATTCTCAGAATCGGGATAAATATAAAAGAATTTGGTTGATTAATGCAAATGTTTGCAATAAATTGTAAAAAAAATAATTTCAATACCGATAATTTTATTTTGGATGATGATGAGTAAAAATAGTTAACGCCACCTCTCCAGCGGTGAGAACACGGAAAGGGCAACCCTTTACGAGCTTCACCGGAATAAACCGGCAATTCACCGAAAAAAAGCCGAACATTACCTAATCGCTGTTGCATAACGCGTATATTCGGCATACCTTTGGATTGTATCTTTAGGACGACACGTTTAAATTAAGAATGTTAATCAGAGTGGCAATATGAATAGACATCATCATCGGACACCATGCGACACCAACTCGGGCAGGATGTGGGCGGGTATTATCATTGTATGCATAGGTGCGATACTGCTTGCGGGAAAACTAGGGCTCGGATGGCTTCTTCCAAACTGGCTATTCAGCTGGCGCAACATGTGGCCGATGATACTTATCGTCGTGGGCTTAATTGTTGGCGGCAACTCCAATTTCAGAAGCCCTGCATCCTATATCTTGCTTGGCTTGGGCACATTTTTCCTTGCAAAGAACATTACTCATTTCAACATCGGTCCGCTGCTTTGGCCTGCCATTATCATCTGCATCGGTCTGTGGCTTTTACTTGGAAAGGGGCGAACGGGGCCAGGTGCCCCAAGGCCAAGGGGCGGCGACAGCATGTCCCACAGGGAAGCTGGAGATTATGAATGGGATAAACGAGTAGCGGACAACAGTGGCACCGAAGAAACTAGCCCCGGATCTGGCGGGGCTACCGCATTTGATGAAACCACCACCGGCAACGGAGGCAGCTATGCTAATGCATTCACCCGCGACGATTACATCAAGTCAACTTCTGTTTTCAGCGACGTCAAGAAAACGGTAATTTCCAAGCGCTTTCAGGGGGGAGAGATTGTCAATATTTTCGGAGGTACCGATATAAACCTCATCCAAGCAGATATCCATCATCCCATCGTCATTGATGTGTTCCAGCTATTCGCCGGCATGAAAATTATCGTCCCGGCACACTGGAAAATCCAGTCGGAAGTCGTATCTGTATTTGGAGAAGTGGACGACAAACGTTTTATTCAAGGAGTATCCCAAGATGAACAGCAGGTCGTGTATATCAGGGGAACCTCGATTTTCGGGGGGATCACGATCAAAAATATTTGACCGATAAAAACAACTGCAATCACGACTAATAAACATTATCTTTTGTGAGCGCAACATCGTATACCTCATCCAAACAACGGCTGATAAACATCAGTTGCTTTATCATCTGGATTTCTTATGCGTTTATCCAGACCGCACTGCTATGGTGGTTTGATGTGGATTTCAACTTAGCGCTAAATGACAGTTTGGTGAGCGCTACGGTTATTACCCTATGTTGCTATGTTATTGCCAATGCACTCAACCACTATCTGCCACGCCGGAAGGGTTACGTCTACATTGTGATCTGGGGATTGGTGTTGGCTGCCATCAGCGTGTCAGCAGACCGATGGATCCTTCAATATATCATCCAGGAGCAAACTTACCTTGATCATATCGACATTTCGCTGCCGCTGCGGTTTTTTATCAATTCACTGCTGATCGCTTGGGTGGCTATCGTTAATATTCTTTGGAACATCCAGCAGGAATATAAGGAGAATGAACAACGGAAAGCCGATGCAGAGCGGCTAGCCCGGGAGGCCGAATTATACAACCTCCGCCAACAGTTGCAGCCCCATTTCCTCTTCAATAGCCTCAATTCCATCATTGCGCTCATTGGCCGGAAGCCAGATGAAGCAAGGAATATGACTTTCCAACTTTCGGATTTCCTCCGGGGAACACTGCGCAAGGATGACCAGCAACTCATCGCATTGAAAGATGAGTTGGAGCACCTCCAGCTTTATCTGGAAATCGAAAAAGTTCGTTTCGGCCATCGGCTTGAAACTCAGGTAACCTATGATGATGCGTGCCTAAACATGACATTGCCTGCTATGATCATGCAACCGTTGGTTGAAAACGCCATAAAATATGGCTTATACGACACCACCGAAAACGTTACGATCAGTGTTGTCTGCACATGCAGTGACCACCTACTCGAAATACAGATCGAAAACCCCTATGACAGCCAGAGTAATAAGCCAAGGAGAGGCACCGGCTTTGGGCTCCGAGGGGTACAGCGCCGGCTATTTCTGTTGTTCGGTCGTACCGATCTGTTGGAAACTAAAGCTACAACGCATATCTTTACCAGCATAATCAAGATCCCACAACTATGATTAAGGCTGTATTGGTTGATGACGAACCGTTGGCGCGGAGTATGGTAGCGGAATACTTAGAAAGCTATCCCCACGTAGCGGTGGTAGCCGAATGTAACGATGGGTTCGAAGGCGCCAAAGCTATTATGCATCACCAACCGGATGTTGTATTCCTGGATATCCAAATGCCAAAAATTAACGGTTTCGAGATGCTTGAGATCGTTGACAAACAACCTGCTGTGATTTTTACGACCGCATTCGATGAGTATGCGATCAAGGCATTTGAGCAACATGCGGTCGACTACTTGCTGAAACCCATTACCAAAGCCCGCTTTGATCAAGCGATGGCCAAACTCCTCGATGCCCATCAAGCGGAAACCGCTAAGGAAAATACCCGTAAATTGCTTGAGCAAGCGTCACACGCACCCGGTAGATTGGAGCGCGTGGTAGTCAAAACAGGAAGCAAAATCAACATCATACCAACAACAAGCATCGTTTGCCTGGAAGCAGACGACGATTATGTGAAAATACATACCGACGAAGGCACGTTCCTGAAAAACAAAACCATGGCCTCGTTTGAAGAACAGCTTGACCCTCAGCTGTTCGTCCGAGTTCACCGATCATTTATCGCCAAAATAGACCATATCGTCCGACTCGATCCCCATGAGAAAGATAGCCACATCGCCGTGCTGTCTGACGGCAGGCGGATCAGTGTAAGCAAAAGTGGCTATTCGCGTCTAAAACAATTATTAGGAATGTAAAGGGGTTTCACGTAATTTTGCCAGATGTTTGGAATCATGATCAGAATTGTCTGCACCTTAATTATAGTCCCAATATTTTCAGCCACTGCCCAGCAAAACGAGGATGCCAAACGGATCAACCAAGCAGTATTCAATAAAATAGAATATCATTTTAATCTTCAAGAAACAGACTCCATTTATGCACTCACGGGCGCAACTTTCAGGCAGTCGCTGTCATTACAGGCTTTTCAGACTGTTATGTCTCAACAGCTTTATCCCTTGGGACAGATCCAGTCGGCTGAATTGAAAAGTTATGAAAAAGGCATCGGTATCTATAAATTAAATTTCTTAAGCACCCCACTACAGGTTGTTTTGGAACTTGACCGCCTGAACAAGGTTGAAACCTTACTGTTCCAACCGTACGCTGGTGATCCGACTTCGGACAAGCCATCCGATCCTCCGGTAAAAGCGCAGACGTTTGACCGTTACGTCGACTCGGTGGCGCTGTCGTATAGCAGGAAGAAACATACACATGCGCTTGCCGTCGGCATTATCAACGCGGGAAAGACCAGTAGCTACTACTATGGAGAAACAGAAAAAGGAAACAGATCCCTCCCCGACGAGAACACGCTGTTTGAAATCGGCTCCATCACCAAAACGTTTACCGCAACGTTGCTTGCGTACCTAGACCAAACGCAACAACTGCGTCTCAGCGACATCATTACGCAATACCTGCCCGATTCGGTTGCGAAAAATGCAGATCTCCAGCACATCACGTTACTTCAATTGGCTAATCATACCTCCGGGATGCCTCGCATGCCGGCCAATATCGGCAAGACGTCGGCGTCACATCCGCAAGACCCGTATGCAGGTTACACCCGAAAAGATCTGTACGAATACCTAACCTCATATAAAGCAGCGGTACCACCGGATTCATTATACATATACAGCAACATCGGCTTCGGCCTGCTTGGCGACATCCTTACAACCGTCTCTGGGAAATCATACGACGAGATGGTCCAGGAATTCATTTGCAAACCGCTGGGCCTCAAAAACACAACAGAACGGCCCGATCAAAGCAGCCAACAAGTGGCGAAAGTGTATGATGAGAAGGGTGTGGAGACCCCGATATGGACGTTCGATGCGTTTTCCGCCCATGGATCACTTAAATCCACGGTACCTGACCTCATAGCCTACGCAAAAGCTCATTTCAAAATGCCCGAAACCGATTTGGAACATGCGCTTGCACTTACTCGTCAATTCACCTACTTTAACCCGCCTGATACGGACATCGGGTTGGCATGGCACATGAATCTTATGGGAGACGAGTTGGTTTATTGGCACAATGGCGGCACATTTGGAAGCCGCAGTTACATGGCGTTCACTCCAGATAAAAAAATTGCGGTAGTTGTGCTTTCCAACACGGCCGAATCGGTGGATGCCATCGGCGCGTCTATTATGAGAAAAATACTCGACAGTCAGTAATTCCGCTTCTACCCAGTGTGTCGATTCTGTTGCTTATGAAACAGCTTACCTTATTCGCTTTGCTCGCCTATGGCTCGTACGTGATGGCCCAGCGGACAACCTTTGAGCAAGACAGCAATACCACGGCCAGTTACAGTGAAACCATTGCTTTCTATCAGGAGCTCGACAGGCAGTATGCTACCTGCTCCTTACTCACTTGTGGCTACACCGATTCGGGCAATCCGCTCCACCTGTTTGTCATCTCAGCCGATAGACAGTTCGATCCTGAGGCGCTGCACCACAAAAAAAAGCCGGTTATTCTCATAAACAACGGCATTCATCCCGGGGAACCCGAAGGCATCGACGCCTCAATGATGCTAATGCGCGATTTGCTCAGCAAAAACAATATCCCTGAAAACGCCGTTCTATGCGTTATTCCCGTGTACAATATCGGCGGAATGCTGAACAGGGGTACCTCGCGTGCCAATCAGAACGGTCCGGAAGCCTACGGGTTTAGGGGCAATGCGCGCAACCTGGACCTCAACAGGGACTTTATCAAAACGGATTCCCGCAATGCACGTGCGTTTCAGGAAATCTTCCAGACTTGGCAGCCTGACGTTTTCATGGATACACATACAAGCAACGGCGCGGACTACCAATACGTGATGACACTTATCGATACGCAAGTCGATAAGCTGCATCCCGAACTGCAAGACGCTGCCACTTCGTTTACTGCTGAGCTTTACGCGCGCATGGCTAAAAGCGGTTATGAAATGGTGCCATACGTCAACTTTAAAGGGCATTCTCCCGAATCGGGATTGATATCGTTCTTTGAGACTCCCCGTTATTCCACCGGATATGCGGCGCTACATCATACACTTGGCTACATGCCGGAAACCCACATGTGGAAACCTTATCCACAGCGTGTTCGGTCTACCTACGCATTGCTACGACACTTCATTGCGGTAGCTGATGAGCGGGCCATCGACTTATACTGGCGGCGCCAGGCAGCATTGGCACAGTCGAAAACACAGCTGCGTTTTGTATTGACCTGGAAGCTGGATACCACGCAATACGAATACATTACCTTCAAAGGGTACGAATCCGGCGAAAAACCGAGCACCGTTAGCGGCTTCCCTCGGCAGTATTATGACCGCAGTAAACCGTTCTCGAAACAGATCCCGTACTACAATCGGTACACACCCGGTGTGGTGATTGAAAAACCATATGCCTATATCATTCCGCAAGCATGGCATAACGTGGTAGATTTATTGCGGCTCAACGGCGTCGACGTAAACATTTTGGACCGGGATACCCTGCTTACCCTTCAACTGTATTACATTGAGGATTACCAGACTGCATCCACACCTTACGAAGGCCATTACGTGCACACCCATGTAACGCTCCGTCCGGAAATTCAGCAAATTCAATGCTATAGGGGAGATTATATTGTAATTACCGACCAACCCGCCAACCGGTACATCGTAGAGGTGCTGGAACCACAAGCAACCGATTCATACTTCAACTGGAACTTCTTCGACAGCATACTCAGCCGAAAGGAGTACTACTCCGCTTATATTTTCGAAGATGAAGCCGTTAAAATACTGAATGAAAACCGTGAATTGCAAATAGCGTTCAAGCAAGCCAAAGAAAAAAATGAGCAGTTGCGCAATAGCGGAAGGGCACAGTTGGATTGGGTCTATAAACGATCGGTTTACTATGAAAAAACACACTTACGCTATCCGATCGGGAGACTGCTTCAAGTACGCTAAGCTTCCTTCCGCAGGATCTCCAATGGCGGGCGCAGGGTAATTCCCCGGCTGTTGACGAGCCCGATCGATACCGTAAGCGATGCGATGCATAATATGAGCCACAGCAGTAGGGAGACGTCGGGTGAAAACGGTACTTCAAAGGTAAGCACCGCCAGCGCCCAGCTTCCTCCCAGGGCAAGGATCACACCGGTGAAAGCCGCTATTACTCCCAAAAAGAGATACTCAAGTGCTGTGATAACAAGAATCTGACGCCTTGAGGCACCCATCGTGCGGAGCAGTACACTCTCTCTAATACGTTGGTACTTACTGATCATGACGGAAGCAACCAGCACCACAAAACCGGTCAGTATACTGAAGCCTCCCATGAAACGGATAACAAAACCAATCTTCTCAAGGATTTCGTCTAAGACCGACAAGATCAACCCCAGATCAACAATAGAGACGTTGGGGAACTGGCGCACCACTGCCTGCTGCATTCGGGCCGATATCGCTTCATCCGGCACACGGGTCATCAACACATGGAATTGCGGTGCATTGTCAATCACGCCCGACGGGAAAATTAACCTGAAATTGGTCTGCACCCGGTTCCAGTCGACCTCCCGGAAACTGCCGACTTTAGTCGGTATCCGTACTCCCTGTACATTGAATACCAATTCGTCCCCTATTTCTACACGTATACGGCGCGCATAGTCTTCCTCAAGCGAGACGTACGCTGTGTCTCCGTTCGCAGTTTCACCGACCCACTCTCCCGCAGTAATTTTCTCCGAATCGCTGAGCTCCATACGGTAGGTTGTCCGCAGTTCACCGCCCAGTGCCCGCCGTGACACCTGAAGTGTACTGTCTTTCCGTGCATCATCGGAGCTGATACCATTGATAGCCTCCAATTGCACTGTCACAATAGGGACCTCATCGATAACTGGCAGTCCTTGCGCCCTGACCAATTCTGACACAGCTCGTTTCTGCGACGATTGGATATCAAACAGGACCATGTTGGGCTGGTTCTCGCTGGCCGACAACGACACCCGCGCCATCAGCATCCCCTGCACCAACAATAATGTGGCGATGAACGCGGTACCCAACCCGACCGCGACTATTAGGATCACTGTCTGGTTGTTGGGCCGGAAAAGGTTGGATAGCCCCTGCCGCCATAAATAGTTCCATGAAACTGGAAAAAACCGCCTTACCAACCAGATAAGCAGATGAGCTATGCCATACAGTACCGCAGACGCAAGGCCGACCCCTAAGATAAAGGCTAGAGTTTGCGTCATACCATCCAGTTGCCGATAAGCATACACAAATATAAATAACGCAATAAGACCGTATACCACCCAGCTCCACTTGTCTTTGACGGGGCTTGGTCTATCTAATGATAGGCGCAATGTATTCAAGGGAGCAATATTCCGGATGCCAATGAGTGGCAGTAATGCAAACAGCAAAGATATCCATATACCCAACCCAATACCTTGGAAAATAGCATCCCACGAGACTTCACTGCTGATGGTCACAGGCACAAAATCCTTGAATACAATAGGCAAAAGTTGCTGTATCAACGTACCCAGCAACGCTCCCGCCACCGAGCCCATAAACCCGACACCCAGCACCTGTATCAGGTAGATCAGAAATGCCTGCCCTGAACTCGCGCCCAAACAGCGCAAAATCGCAATACTATTTAATTTTTCCTTGATATAAATGTGGATGGCGCTAGACACGCCAACGCAACCTAGCAACAGCGCTACGAATCCTACCAATGATAAAAATTTACTCAGATCGGCGAACGACCGCCCCGTTTCCCGCTTCCGTGAAGCAATGGTTTCATAGCTCATACGCTGCACTTCCAATAAAGAATCCAAGCTTTCGGCAAGTGCATCGGCGTCCATTTTCGGGTTTAAATGGAAGTAATAGTTATAGTTGATCCGGCTGCCCTTTTGATTGAGGCCCGTGGCGCCAAGATAGTGCAGCGGGATGAATACCGCGGGAGCAACCGCTGCCGAAATACCGCTTTGTCCGGGCGCCTGTTCAAGAAGGCCTGCGATTTCAAACGTCACTTCACCGACCTTCACCGAGTCACCCACCTTGGCGTCGAACTGCAACATCAGTGTCTTATCCACCAGTGCCCTGCGGCCCTCCTGAAAGGTGGTACCAGCTGCTTCAGGCGCTGTTTCCAAGCGTCCGTAATAAGGAAACGCGCCACCCAATGCTCGCACCTGTACCAACCGCGTGCCTCCGTTATTCGTGAAAAGTACCATTGATGCAAAGCTCTGTTCTTCGGCATATCCATTGCTCAATGTCCGGACGGAATCGATAATATCCTGCCCTTCCTCACTCAGCTGCCGGTTGCTATGCACCACGAGATCAGCCCCCACTAAAGTGGCTGCTTGGTTATCGATATCTTTCGCTAAGTTGTAGCCGAACGAATAGATAGCGACCAACGCAGCAATACCGACAATAATTGATGAAATGAAAAGGAAAAGTCGTGAACGGTTCCTCCTGCTATCCCGCCACGCCATGCGGAAAACCCAACCTATAGCGATCTTGCCACGACTTACCTGCATTCTTATGACTCCTTAGTTTGTTCCGCCGTATCGGAGATCACGATCCCTCCCTTCATCCGGATGGTGCGCTGCGTCTTAGCAGCCAACTCTAAATCATGG
This sequence comes from Parapedobacter deserti, assembly GCF_042646065.1. NCBI lineage: Bacteria > Pseudomonadati > Bacteroidota > Sphingobacteriia > Sphingobacteriales > Sphingobacteriaceae > Parapedobacter > Parapedobacter deserti. Next base: position 70,664 of record NZ_JBHRTA010000030.1, on the reverse strand, counting down.
GTTACCAACACTAACGTCGTTCCCGCGTCTTTGTTGAGCGCAAATAGTAAGCTCTCGGTGTGTTCACTCGTTTCGGCATCGAGATTGCCGGTAGGCTCGTCGGCAAACAGGATTTTAGGCGAATTAGAAAATGCGCGTGCAATGGATACCCGTTGCTGCTCACCGCCAGACAATTGCAAGGGATAATGATGGCCACGATCAGCAAGTCCGACTTTGTCGAGCAATTCCATCGCAATAGACCTGACGTTCCGTTCACCGCGTAGCTCCAAAGGGACCATAACATTTTCCAGCGCCGTCAATGTGGGTAGTAACTGGAAGTTCTGGAATACAAAGCCCACATACCGGTTGCGCACCCTGGCCCGTTCGTCTTCATTGAGGTCATTCAGGGTTACCCCGTTTAACACAATGACTCCAGCACTTGCACGGTCCAACCCAGCGCAAAGCCCCAGCAGTGTTGTCTTTCCGCTGCCAGACGGCCCAACGATTGAAACCGTTGAAGCCGTTTCGACCTCGAAACTGATACGCTGTAAAACCGCCAGCGATTTTCCGGCACTCTGATATGTCTTGCCTACGCCTGTCACGCTTAAAATAACTGCCACTTGCTATCCAATTAGTCCAACATTTCGGTAAAATAAACGAATTGACTCCGGAAGAAAAAGTGATATTCGGATTAATCTTCCTGAAACAGAGGGTTTGACCATTTGCCTTGCATATTGTTACAGACTGACCCGCGGTAACTACAACATTAGTATTCATGTAAAAAAGATATTACAGCGAATGGCAATCACAGCTTTTTATACCAATATTGCACAATAAATTCCATTTCACGATGACAACAAAGAGCGTCTTGTTTTTTCTACTGTTTTTTTGCGCTACCTGCGTGGCATCAGCACAAAAAAAATCACTCGACAACAGTGCTTACGACGGCTGGCAAAGCATCAGTGCCTCAGCTATTTCAAAGGACGGGCGCTTTATTTATTATATCATCACCCCTCAGGAGGGCGACTCGGAATTAGTGGTTACCACCGCCCAAAACGAGCAATTAGTACATATCGCACGCGCCACAAACGCCAGCTTCTCTCCGGACGGTAAATTTCTCATCTCGTTTATCAAGCCTTTTTACAGCGAAATAAGGGAGGCAAAAATAAAAAAGAAAAAGCCGGACGAAATGCCGAAAGATTCGCTTGCCATATTCGCATTGGAAACCTCCGAGCTTTATAAAATCCCGCGCGTGAAATCCTATAAATCTCCAGCCGAAGCGGGTGAATACATCGCGTTCATCACCGAACCACCCTCCCTGAAAGACAGCACTGCAGCGGATTCTAACGAAGCAAAAAGGTCCGTTCGTAAAAAACCACAGCCAACATTGCATGTCCGTCATCTGACAAGCAGTGAGGAAATCACGTTCGAACGGGTAGACTCCTATTTTTTCAGCGACAATGGAAAAACACTTGTATATATACGCACGCCAGAAGAAAAAGACAGCATATTTGCGGATGCGGGTTTGTATCACCTCAATTTACCAACTTTGGAGTCGAAGCAAATCAGCCGCGGAAAAGGCGAATATAAAAATATAGCGTTTGATAAAACGGCCTCGCAGTTGGCGTTCACAGCAGACAAGAGCCACGAGAAATCGCTTCAGAAGAACTACAACCTCTATTACTATACACCCGGGCAGGATAGTGCAATTATTATCGCCCACAGCGCCACAGCGGGCATTCCGACAGGCTGGGAAGTCAGCAGAGCCGGCGAAGTGCGATTCAGTAAAAGCGGCGAAAAGCTCTATTTCAACATCGCCCCTACCCCACGAGTGAAAGACACTACCCTGGTTGAATTCGAGCACGCCAACGTCGACATCTGGCATTGGAAAGACGATTACCTGCAAACCCAGCAGTTGGTCAATCTGAAGAGAGAGCAAAGCAGAAGTTACCTTGCCGTTACCTATCCTGCAAAAGGACGGAAAGTGATATCCTTGGCAGACGAACAAGTGCCGTATACCCGGATCTCCGAAGACGCAGACAATGAGTTCGTACTTGCCACGACCGATGTGGGCAGACGCATAGAAACGCAGTGGCAAACCGGAGCATTCCAAGATATTTACCTCGTTTCCACGTTGAGCGGCACTCGCAAGAAAATAGCAGAGAATATCAGGGGTAGCATCAGCCTCTCGCCTACCGGCAACTACGCTATCTGGTTCAACCGTTCCGATAGCAATTGGTACAGTCATGACATTCGGCAAGACAAAACGGTACTGTTAAACACGGATTTGCCCGTAAGCTTCGCAGACGAGGACAATGATGTGCCCGATGCACCTAACGGATACGGAATAGCCGGATGGAGCGAAGGTGACGAGGAGGTGTTGATCAACGACAAATACGATATCTGGGCATTCCGGGTCGATGGAACCGGACGGCGACTGATCACCAACGGTGCCGGACGAAGTAACAAGATCACGTTCCGGTACCGGGACCTGACCGAAGATAACGGAAGGATGTTCCGGCGTGCCGGTGGCCCGACAGTCATCGACACCAAAAAACCAACGATTCTCTCGGCATTCAACCACATCTCAAAGGAAAGCGGATGGTATACAACACTTGGTCGGAACAACCGCGACCCAAAGGAAATCACCATGGGCCCCTACCGCTATGGACAAGTCAAACGCGCCGAGGACGTCGACCAGTATATCTATACGAAGGAGAATTATGCGTCTTCTCCTGACTTATACCTATCCAAAGATCTTTTGGAAGAAACCAAACTCAGCAGCATTAATCCTCAGCAACAGCAGTATAACTGGGGTACCGCTGAATTGATTAGGTGGACTACGCCTAAAGGCTATGCGGCGGAAGGCATCCTCTATAAGCCTGAGGATTTCGATCCCAATAAAAAGTATCCGGTAATCGCCTATTTCTATGAAACTTTGTCCGACGGGCTCTATAACTATGTTCCGCCGACGCCCACCCCGTCTCGCTTGAATATCAGCTTTTTTGTCAGTAACGGCTACATTGTCCTCGCGCCGGACATTCGCTACGAAATCGGGTATCCGGGCCGCTCCGCCGAAGAATATGTCAATTCAGGTATGGAGGAGTTGAAAAAACAACCGTGGGTAGACAGCGGCAAACTGGCAATACAGGGCCAAAGCTGGGGTGGCTACCAGGTGGCTCACTTAATTACCCGTACGGATATGTATGCTGCTGCCTGGGCGGGTGCGCCTGTTGTGAACATGACGTCGGCATACGGTGGTATCCGTTGGGAAAGCGGCATGAACAGGCAGTTCCAATATGAACACACCCAAAGCCGAATTGGCGCGACGTTGTGGGAGAAACCCGAGCTGTATATTGAAAACTCGCCGCTCTTCCATTTACCCAATGTTTCTACCCCGGTAGTCATCATGCATAACGACGAAGATGGGGCAGTGCCTTGGTACCAGGGAATAGAAATGTTTACTGCGTTGAGGCGCTTGCAAAAACCCGTTTGGTTACTTAACTACAACGGGGAAGCTCATAACCTCGTGCAGCGTCAAAACCGTAAAGATATCCAACGCAGGCAATTGGAGTTTTTTGATCACTTCCTCAAAGGGAAATCTGCTGCCCCGTGGATAGAGAACGGAGTTCCCGCTATATTAAAAGGCATTGACTGGGGTTTCGGCGACCAAAACAACTAGCTAAAGCGGCGATCTACCTCTTACTGACACCGCTATTGACCGATATTTTGGGCTCGACAGCGGCTATTCCTCAGTTAAGACGCCGTATATTGACACAAAAACCGCAGCAACTAAACAAAAAAACAAATATTTATTACTATCTGCGCTGTAAAAATTTACATTTTCAATAAAAAACCGAGGAAATGTCATTTTTTTTTTCGAATATTGAACCGCAAATAAAACAACATCAACAACGCATCAACAAATAATTAGAAAATAAATGTCAGGTTTAAGATTTAAGGCAGTTGAAACTGCCATATCGCGATTAAACAACAACAAAACCCACGAGACGATCAAACCTTCATCCTACTATTGCAAAAATGTGTTTACAACAGCTAAGATGAAGGAATATCTTCCTAAAAACGCTTATGCTGAATTGATTGAGACCATAGATGAGGGCAAAGCGATCAGCCTCGATCTTGCAGAACACATTTCACAGGCCATGAAAAGTTGGGCGATCAGCAACGGAGTAACCCATTACACCCATTGGTTTCAACCGCTCACAGGCGCCACGGCAGAAAAACATGATGCGTTTTTCGAACCCCTTCCTGACGGTTCAGCTATCGATAAGTTTACGGCAAGCGCACTGGTGCAGCAGGAGCCTGACGCTTCGAGCTTCCCCAGTGGCGGTATCCGGAATACCTTCGAAGCACGTGGTTATACTGGATGGGACCCGTCCTCCCCCGCGTTTATTTATGAAACCGGGGGCAGTAAAACGCTTTGCATCCCTACTATTTTTGTCTCGTACACAGGTGAGGCGCTAGATTACAAAGCGCCTTTACTAAAGGCTGTTAATGCCTTAGATAAGGCTGCAGTTGAAGTGGCAAATTTCTTCGACAAATCCGTCACGAAAGTATTCGCTTCACTTGGTATCGAACAGGAATATTTTTTGGTCGACTTGGCACTGTTCAACGCACGACCCGACTTGCAGCTTACCGGCCGCACCCTATTCGGACACATGTCGGCTAAAGGCCAGCAACTAGAAGATCATTATTTTGGTGCGATCCCGGAGCGGGTATTAGCGTTTATGGTTGACTTAGAACAGGAAGCCCTGAAGCTGGGCATCCCATTGAAAACTCGCCATAACGAGGTAGCCCCCTCACAATTTGAGTGCGCACCTATGTTTGAGGAAATCAACTTGGCTATTGACCATAATCAGCTGTTGCTCAATGTGATGGAGCAAGTGGCGCTTCGGCATAAATTCAAAGTGTTGATTCACGAAAAGCCTTATGCAGAGATCAACGGTTCGGGCAAACATAACAACTGGTCAATGATCACAAACACCGGGGTAAACTTACTTTCTCCTGGAAAAACTCCGAAGAATAACCTAATGTTTCTGTCATTCTTCGTAAATGTTATAAAAGCGGTACACGACCATGCTGATCTGTTGCGCGCCTCAATTGCCAGTGCGGCAAATGACCACCGACTGGGAGCCAACGAAGCGCCGCCTGCGATCATCTCCATCTTTCTTGGAAGCCAACTGAACGCGGTGCTGGACGAAGTGGAAACGGCAAGAATAGCCAAGAAAGTGAAGAATGAGGCTCTTCTGTGGCATGGCATTCCTAAAATTCCGGAGCTACACCTGGACAACACCGATCGGAACAGGACATCGCCATTCGCATTTACCGGAAATAAATTCGAATTCAGGGCCGTCGGTTCCTCCGCGAACAGCGCCAGCCCGATGACGGTGCTCAGCGCGATTGTGGCCAACCAATTAACGGAATTCAAGTTGGAAGTCGACAAGCAGATCAAAAAGGGCACGAAAAAAGACCTGGCTTTGCTCAATGTGGTACGAAAATACATCAAAGAATCTAAAGCCATCCGATTCGAAGGCAACGGATATAGCAAGGAGTGGGAAGAGGAAGCACACAAGCGCGGCCTTTCCAACATCAAAACCACACCTAAAGCTTTGGATGTTTATATAGACGAAAAAACCATAACGTTATTTGAAAAGCTCAGTATTCTGAGCAAACGTGAAAGCGAAGCCCGCCATGAGATCTTGTTGGAAAATTACTATAAGAAAATCCAGATTGAAGCTCGTGTTATCGGGGAAATTGTTAGCAGTTTAATAGGACCTGCCGCCTTTAGTTACCAAAACGATTTGATTGCCAATGTTAGGGGACTTAAGGAACTGGGCTTCGAAACAGATGCTTACGGATCGCAATCCAACCTTATCGAACGCATTTCCAAGCATATAAACACCATTCTCCTCGACGCAGAGGCGATGCGGCAAGAGCGCAAAAAAGCCAATGTACTTGAAGATGTCCGCGATAAAGCTATCGCATACGATGAAAAAGTTAAACCATATTTTGACAAAATCCGGTATCACCTCAACAAATTAGAACAGATCGTCGACGATCGCAAATGGCCGCTACCCAAATTGCGTGAGCTCCTGTTCGTAAGATAAACTTACCTTCCGCTAAACTTAAATTTCGTGGCCCCGGATACCGGGGCCACTTTTTATATTTATTTACGCTTATCGAGCTTCTTCTTGATATAGCCTACCAACGAAGATTCATCGCTCTGCTCCATATCGCTTAGCTCCAACTCCAGTGCCTTGTTACTCACTTGTATCTCGAGCAAGGAAATTATCAGCGAAACCGCAAAAAAAAGTAAACTGAGTGCGAACGTCAGCTCCGTAAGAAAATCATGCTCCACATAGATGCAATACATGCATAAAATACAGGTTACAAAACTCAGCACCCCCATGGCCTGCATATGACGGATCAATTTGAGTCGGTAACGGAGATTTCTGATTTGCCCATGTAAAACACCGCTCTTATTATGTTCAAGGTATTTGGCGTGCAAGCTCCTGACGAGCGCAGCCAGCGCCAAAAAACGGTTGGTATAAGCCAACATTATCAAACTGATGGCAGGAAAAAGTAATGCCGCGGTATTGAACGTAATCTTCATGGAACAAAAAAATCAAAAAAACTTTGCACAAGCAAATTGCAGCAACTATATTTGCACCCGTTGTGTGCATAACACACACAAATCAATACCTCGTCAAAAAGGTCTTGGTTTATAAAGAAGTGGCGAGAGACTGGCTCAATGACCCACTGGCAACCATCCGCAATCGGTGGAAAAGGTGCCAATTCCTGTCCCGACCAACGCCGGTCGGGAGCATATAAATTGATAAGACAATGAACACTACTTATTCATCAAGCAGCAATCATCGTTCCTACTTCGGAAGGTCGAAGCATTCTTACATGCTATGCATAACTACCACCCAGCGTATGCGAATGCGTGACAGGATGATGTGCATGCACTGTTGCAACTAAATCTCACATCATACGATTGATGTATGACTAGATGCCATTGGCTTCGGCCGCCTTATTGCGGCATCACGCTAACATAGAACATTTAACAAGAACATTAATAAAAAATCAATTAATCATGGCTAATCATCTAAAATTTGAAACCCTGCAAGTACATGCTGGGCAGGAAGTTGATCCAACAACTGGCTCACGGGCCGTACCCATTTATCAAACGACTTCGTATGTATTCAACAATGCCGAACACGGTGCTAATCTGTTCGCGTTGAAAGAATTCGGCAATATATACACGCGGATCATGAACCCCACCACGGATGTCTTCGAAAAGCGCATCGCAGCACTGGAAGGCGGCGTTGCAGCGTTGGCGGTGGCTTCGGGACAGGCGGCGCAGTTTATCGCGCTTACCAACATACTTGAAAGCGGGGACAATTTTGTCAGTGGCGCCAACCTTTATGGCGGCACTTTTAACCAGTTTAAGGTATCATTCAAGCGACTGGGCATTGAAGCGCGATTGGCAAAAGACGACTCCCCAGAGAATATTGAGGTCCTCATCGATGACAAAACCAAAGCCATATACGTCGAAACAATCGGAAACCCCAGCTACAGCATACCGGATTTCGAGCGGATTGCAGGTATCGCACAAAAATACGACCTTCCGCTAATTGTGGACAATACGTTTGGCGCAGCCGGATACCTCTTCAAGCCACTGGAACATGGTGCCCACGTGGTTGTCGAGTCGGCCACCAAGTGGATTGGCGGTCATGGCACCAGCATTGGCGGTGTAATCGTGGATGGAGGCAATTACAACTGGGGTAACGGCAAATTCAGACAGTTCAGTGAACCATCGGAGGGCTACCACGGTTTGATATTCAGCGAGGTGTTCGGGGCAAACGGCCCATTTGGCAACATCCAATTTGCAATCCGGGCGCGTGTAGAAGGGCTACGGGACTTTGGCCCCGCTCTGTCTCCATTCAACGCTTTCCTTTTGCTACAAGGCTTGGAAACCCTCTCCCTGCGCGTGCAACGCCATGTGGATAATGCCTTGGAGCTAGCGCGTTGGCTCGAAAGCCATCCACAGGTCGAAAAAGTCAGCTATCCGGGCCTAAAAACCCATCCGTATCATGGAAACGCGCAAAAATACCTCAAAAACGGCTTCGGCAGCGTGCTGTCATTCGTAATTAAAGGAGGTGCTGAAAAAGCAAACGCATTCATTGACGCGCTGCAATTGGTAAGCCATTTGGCTAACGTCGGCGACGCAAAAACGCTCATCATACATCCGGCCGCCACTACCCATCAACAGTTAAGTGAGGCGGACAAGCAAAATGCCGGTGTGTTCCCGGGATTATTGCGGATTTCGGCCGGCATCGAGCACATCGACGATATTAAAGCCGATCTGCAACAGGCTTTTGATAAGGTCAAGTAACACCGATCCCGGCCACCAAACAACAAACGACATGGGTATACATACATTTCACTATCAAAAAACATTCAAGCTTGAAAGTGGAAGACGCATCAAACATCTCGAAATTTGCTATCATACCTATGGCAAGCTGAATACAAAGAAAGATAATGTAATATGGGTTTCCCACGCACTTACCGCTAGTTCCGATGTTTTTGAATGGTGGCCGGGATTGTTTGGGGAGCATGATCTCTTTAACCCACGGGAACATTTCATCGTGTGCGCAAACATGATCGGATCTCCCTATGGAAGCACAAATCCAACCAGTATCAATCCGGTGACCGGACAACCATATTATCTGTCTTTCCCGCAGTTTACCGTACGGGACGTGGTGGCTGCCCATCGGCTGTTGGCAGACCACTTAGGTGTTGATAAGGTGTCGGTCGCTATTGGTGGATCGCTCGGCGGACAACAGATGCTGGAATGGGCTGTTACCGACCCGGAGCGCTTCGATCGCCTGGTATTGATTGCGACGAACGCTTCCCATTCACCCTGGGGCATCGCGTTCAACGAAAGTCAGCGAATGGCGATCGCTACCGACCGGACGTTTTACGCCAACAAGCCGAATGGAGGCGACAAAGGACTTAAGGTCGCACGCAGTATCGCATTACTTTCTTATCGCGGTTATGATACCTATGGCGTTACTCAATTGGAGACCTCGAACGAAAAACTGGATGATTTCAAGGCATCGTCATACCAGAATTACCAAGGTGAAAAGCTGATGAAGCGATTCAACGCTTACAGTTATTGGTATCTCAGCAAAGCCATGGACAGCCATAACGTAGGGCGTGGCCGTCCCGGCATACCGGAAGCCCTCAGTCTGGTAAAAGCCAAAACGTTGGCAATCGGCGTCAACACCGATTTGTTATTTCCCTCGGCAGAGCAAAAGTACCTGGCTCATCACATTCCTAATGCGTGCTACAAAGAAATCAGCTCACTTTACGGGCACGACGGTTTCCTTATTGAAACCAAACGCATTGCAGCGGAAATCAGCAGTTTTTTTAGCAGTTTTTTTAATAATCACGGTAAATCAGAACGTAAGCCTACCTATCAACAGGCAGGATAATAATCAGCTTATTTATATTACACCATACAGCAAACATGAACAACAAACTTACACTTGGAATTTTTGGGTTCGGCGTAGTAGGACAGGGACTGCACGATATCATTAAAACCAAGAATCTGAACCTCGCCATCAAGCGATTCGTCATCAAACATCCGGAAAAAAAGCGAAGCTTACCTGCCGAACTGTTTACCACGGACGCAAACGCAGTCCTAGAGGATTCCGAAATAAACACCGTTGTAGAATTGATTGACGACGCCGACGCTGCTTTCGCAATCGTGTCCAAAGCACTCCGATCGGGAAAAAATGTGGTTTCTGCCAATAAAAAGATGATCGCTAATCATTTAGAGGAACTCGTCGACATTCAGCATCGTCACGGCACCAGCCTACTTTACGAGGGTGCCGTATGCGGGAGCATCCCAATAATCAGAAATCTTGAAGAATATTACGACAATGAGTTGTTACATTCCGTCACCGGTATTTTTAATGGATCTTCCAATTATATCCTGTCAAAAATATTCAATGAAAACTTGGCATATGCCACGGCGTTAAAACAGGCACAGGACCTGGGTTTTGCAGAAACTGATCCCTCGCTCGATGTAGGCGGATTTGACGCCAAATTCAAGCTGGCCATCGTCGCGTCCCATGCGTACGGCCTATATGTGTCCCCCGATGCGATTCTTAACATCGGCATTGACGCGCTTGAAACGCCCGACATCCAGTTTGCCAGGGAAAAGAACTTTAAAATCAAATTGGTACCCACCGCTCGCGAGATCAGTGACGAAGCGGTAATCTTGTATGTCCTGCCGAAACTCGTTGCGCCTGATAACATCCTCTATGCTGTTGAGAACGAGAACAACGGCGTGCTGGTTAAAGCTGCATTTGCCGATGAGCAATTCTTTTACGGAAAGGGTGCCGGAGGCCATCCTACCGGGTCAGCTGTGTTGTCGGATATCGCCGCCTTGCGCTACGGCTACAAATATGAATACAAAAAGCACATCGAGGCCGGTGCGCTCACCTACAGCACGGATTGGGAGATAACGGTCTATCTACGGTATGATGAGGAAACTTTGATCGAAAAACTCGGATTTGCCGCAATAAGCGAGCGGTACTATGCCCACGACTACAAATATGTAATCGGCCGTATCAACATCGGAAACATTTTGGCTAACAGAGATGTTATTAATCGGAAAGGCGTGTTTATTGCCGAAATCGCGTAAACGACTCCCCGATTACCGAAAAGTGAAACAATAAAAACATAAACGTTGCTTATGCATAATTAAACTATATATTGAGCAAAAAAGTCAAAATCCAGTACCATGCTTCGCGTCCCTGCCCTGATATTATTTACAGTTTTTAGCACCCTTGTTGCCGCCCAGCAAAGCAACACCGCTACTTCCGAAAATCCCTGGCAGACGTACGGTTATATCGCGTTAGGTTTAGCTGTGCTGATCGTTGTAGTTGTGGTACTCATTCGACGGCAGTACCGGAAATTCAATGAGTGATGCCGTTGCCCACAGCAGGCTTGCCATGGGCAACGGACAGTCACGCTTCACGCCTCAATCCGTATTTTTCTATTTTACTGTATAGATGGCTTCGTTGAATATCAATTTCATCCGCCGTTTTTGATACATTCCAGCCATTTTTTTCCAACTTATATTTTATATACTCTTTTTCAGTATGATCCTTGAAATCCTGGAAAGAAGAAAAATCGTCATAATTGGTGTTATGTCCAATTGATTGCACACCGACGGGTGGTGGCGCTTCCACGGTTACGGTCACCGTTTTGGGTTCTTCTTCTTTCGCAGCTACAAACGATCCGGGATTGGCGAACGCCCTCACATCCCTTCCTGTGATTGCTTTATCGCTCAAAATGATCAAGCGCTCTACCATATTGCGGAGCTCACGGATATTACCCGTCCAGGGCAGTTCTTTCAACACATCCATCGCCTCATCCGTGATTCGCTTGACCGGCATGTTGTACTCGGCACAAACTTCCTCACAGAAATGCTCAGCCAACACCGGGATATCATCCTTACGATCGACCAGTCTAGGCACATGAATGATAATAACACTCAAGCGGTGGTACAAGTCCATACGGAAGTTGCCTGCATCAATTTCTTTCAGCAAATCTTTGTTGGTAGCGGCAATCACCCGAACGTTTACGGTGATTTCCTTTTCGCCTCCGACTCTAGTGATCTTGTTTTCCTGCAAAGCCCTAAGGACCTTGGCTTGTGCGGAAAGGCTCATGTCGCCGATCTCGTCCAAAAACAACGTCCCATTATGTGCCTGTTCGAATTTTCCGATACGTTGCTTGACGGCAGAAGTAAAGGAGCCTTTTTCATGCCCAAAAAGCTCGCTTTCAATTAATTCCGAAGGAATTGCAGCACAGTTTACTTCGACAAGCGGAGCATTTGCACGTGGCGATTTCTCATGCAACCATCTCGCCACTAACTCCTTGCCACTGCCATTAGCTCCAGTTACAAGCACCCTAGCGTCTGTGGGCGCCACGCGTTCAATCGTTTCTTTGATGCGTTGGATTGCTTCGGAATTGCCAAGGATATCGCGTGTCTTGCTCACCTTGCGTTTCAACACCTTCGTTTCGCTCACCAACGTACCGCGCTCAAGTGCATTGCGTACGGTTATCAGCAATCGGTTGAGGTCGGGTGGTTTGGAGATAAAGTCATAAGCGCCCCGCTTGCTTGCCTCAACAGCTGTTTCTATGGTTCCGTGACCGGATATCATGATGAATGGCAGGTCCGGCTTGACAGCCAAGGCCTCTGTGAGCACTTCCATGCCATCCATCTTGCTCATTTTAATATCACACAGCACAAGATCGACATCCTCTTTCCTGATGATGGCCAAGCCGTCGATACCGTTGTCCGTATCGATCACTTTGTAGTCTTCGTACTCCAGGATTTCCCTCAACGTGCTCCGTATGGCACGTTCGTCATCTATGATTAATATCTTGGTCATATTTACTTAAAAAAGCAAACCCTGTAAGCCGGATTCTGTTTCCCCAGCGTGCCGGGGCTTCTATCATTTATCTTGGCCTGCCATCACTGGCAGACTCCAGCGGCCTACCCGTTGCGGTTTCTGCCAACCGGCAGAATGGAAGCGAGCAACTTCCGGATGCCCACAACCTATTTGGCCTTGCAACCCCCGGGGTTTACCGCGATGTATGTCGCCATACAAAGCCGTGGGCTCTTACCCCACGTTTTCACCCTTACCCCGACACCTATCGGGGCGGTTTATTTTCTGTGGCACTTTCCGTATCCCGATACTCACCGGAACCCTTCCCGTTAGGAAGCGGGGCGCTCTGCGTTGTCCGGACTTTCCTCCCCCTGCCTAGCAGCGGAGCGATAGAACAGGTTTGCTTCCGCACAAAGATAAACAATAAGTCAGGAAACTGAAAGTGTAGGATCACCCCCAAACCCGTAAGCTGTTTTTTTAGAGAGACCGCCGGTCGCTACTCGCTTGTTTTATAAAATCTTGCTCCAAAAAGAAAAATCACGAAGTAGCAGATTATAGGCAAATAATAGGCTACTCCAACATCGAAATCAGCCACCCTTCCCATGATGAATGGGAAAATGGCTGCACCAACCACCCCCATTACAATAAAGGAAGATGCTTGCTGTGTATGCGGCCCGAGATCTTTCAGCCCGAGACTGAAGATGGTCGGAAACATGATACTGAAAAAGAAATTAAGCATCAGCAACGCGACGAAAGATGGCCAGCCCCAACTCTGGCCGATAATGATACACATCACAATGTTGCACAGAGCAAAGATAGCCAACAGTTTGTTTGGTGCCACATACTTCATCAAAAATGTCCCAGCAAATCGTCCAACGGTCATCAATACCATACTTACCGCAAAATAATATCCTGCCACCTCGTCCGACAACCCCATCTTTTCGTGTCCGTAGTTGATAAAGAATGCCCACGTACCGCCCTGCGCGGCAGCGTTGAAGAATTGCGCGACAAAGGCCCATACAAAATGTCGGTGCTGGAACAAACTTTTCCTCGGCAATACTGCCCCTCCAGATTGTGCACCGGTTGGGCTATCACTTCCTTCAAAAGGTAAGACAGGTACCCGTAGCAAGCTGAAGGCTACCGCCACCAGGAAAATGGTAAGGCCGATGCCAACATAAAGCATTTTTATAGACGTGAGGCTGCCCACCTCACCGATATTACCACTCAAAATGAAGTAGCTTCCCAACAGTGGGCCGATAATTGTGCCCAGTCCGTTGAATGATTGCGCGAAATTGATACGCCGGTCGCTCGATGCCTGTGTACCCAATGCCGCAACAAACGGATGCGCGACGGTTTCCAACGTAGCTAAACCACAAGCTAATACAAACAAAGCCACCCGGAAAAAAGTGAATGATTCCGCGTCAGCTGCTGGAACAAACATAAACGAACCGATCGCATAAAGCGACAGTCCCAAAAGCACGCCTTTTTTATATCCGAAACGCTTCATGAAAAGGCCGGCTGGAATGCCCATAACCGCATACGCACCGAAAATCGAGAACTGCACAAGCCCCGATTCGGCCCTAGTGACACCAAGGACATTCTGAAAGTGCTTGTTCAGTACGTCTCCCATCGTAATGGCGACGCCCCAAAGCAAAAACAACAGGGTGACAAAACCGAATACGAGCCAGTACCTGCGTTCGGTGAGCGGTGCCGATTTTTGACTTGACGACGGCGTTGCTGCCGCAGCCCGTGATATTGAATTTTCCATTCGTTAAGGTTTAATCAGTCAATCGCAAGCGTTTCAGCATAACGAGCGGCCAAATATATTAAACCGTTTTAGCTTACCAAAAAAATAAGAGAAATTATATCGCTTGTGCAATGAGGTAACCACTGGCCCATGCCCACTGAAAATTATAGCCGCCTAGCCACCCGGTCATATCCACACACTCCCCGCCGAAATATAACCCTCGTACACAACTCGCCTCCAGCGTCTTCGGATCAAGTCCGTTTGTAGCTACGCCGCCCCGCATCACCTCTGCCTTGTTATACCCCTTATCGCCGGCAGGCTTCACTTTAAATCGATGTATTGTTTCGGCAATTCGCTTAGCGTCGGCCTTTCCAAGTGAAGCGATTTTAACATTGACTGGCAAAAGCTTACCCAACGAATCCACTAATCTCCGTGAAAAAAAATCAGCTAATAGCTGCCCAACCAGCCTCTTTCCTCCCTCGTCCCTTTCTGCTTTGATGAGTTGCTCGATAGATTGATTTGGCAGCAGATCAATCGTAATGGTTTCTCCCGGCCGCCAGTACGAGGAAATCTGCAGAATAGCAGGTCCGCTTAACCCCCAGTGAGTAAACAAAATATGTTCTTCGAAGCAGATACGTGCATTGGACACCCGGCAAAAGACACTGTTGCCAGAAAGCGCAGCAAACCAATCCGCATCTTTGCCTGTAATGGTCAACGGCACAAGCGCTGGAGCGGTCGGCACCACGTCTAAACCGAACTGACGAGCAATCCGCAATGCAAAGTCACTGGCCCCGAGCTTGGCGACTGGCAGCCCTCCACTTGCCATCACTACTGATCCTGCCCGTGCTGTTGTTAAAACGCCTTCATGTTCATAGGTTACGTCGAACACGCCATCCGATGACTTGGCAACCGACACCACCTTGCTATTCAAGCTCAGCGGTTGCCCATATCGTCGCATCAATGTAATGAACATCCGTACAATGTCTTTGGCGTTGTCACTCACGGGAAAAAGCTGTCCCTGTGTTTTTTCCTTTCCCACTATCCCATGCTGCTCAAAAAACGTAATGGTATCGGACACGCCCCACCGCTCGAAGGCGGGATTGGCGAACGTTGGATCGGCCGAAACAAAGTTTGCTGTGCTGGTATAAAGGTTAGTATAATTACACCTCCCTCCTCCCGAAATTAGGATTTTCGCTCCCGGACGGTCGTTGCGTTCAAGCGTCAGCGTGCGCCTACCTCGCATTCCCGCTTGCACAGCACACATCAGGCCACAAGCTCCACCCCCTATAATGATAGCATCGTATTGATTGTCCAAAACTTTCCGGTATAATCGCTTACCTATCGGCAGGCAAGCAAGTCCAACGCAACCGTTCGCTTTTCATCCCAGCTTCGCTGGGCACTTTCAATGACGCAAATGACATCTCGCGCTTCCTCCGGCTTTACAGCCAACGATTGTCTTCCGCAAATGGTTTCATAAACGTTCCGGTAGAAGGCAGGGTAATCACCCCGTTCACTTTCTACGTGTTCGATATGGTCCTGTCCGTCCAACAGTACGTTCAGTTTCCCCCAAATCTCCCTGGGTTCCCTTCCCCAATCGGGGTTCTCCCGCGGAGACTCTCCCGCTTTGAGGGCCGCTTCCTGCGGGTCGATGCCATATTTTACAAACGTCCCGTTTAAACCATATAAAGCATACCGTGGCGACGGCTCTTTTACAAGCATAGCACCTTTGAGTGACACCTTAAGCTGCGGATAATTCAGGATCAACTCGAAGTCATCTACGGCCCGGGCGCCCGGGCGCTGCATGCGTAAGTCAGCATTTACCGCGTTAGGGAAACCGAACAGCTGGATGGATTGATCGATCAGATGCGCGCCTAGATCATACAAGATACCCGATCCTGGCAAATCCGCTTCCCGCCATGCGTTTTCCCGCAAGGTATTCCGGAAACGGTCATAACGGGCCTCAAAAGACACCAATCGGCCCAACCTGCCGCTGTCGATGATCCGTTTCACGGTCAAGTAGTCGCTATTCCAGCGCGCATTATGATGTACGGTGAGTATACAATTCTGAGCTTCGGCCAACGCGATAAGCTCGTTGGCCTCTTTCGCAGTAATTGTAAAGGGCTTTTCCACCACCACGTGCTTACCAGCCAGCAACGCTTCGCTCGTCAACGCATAATGCGCAACATTGGATGTCGCGATTACGACCAGATCGATGTCTGCGGCATGGACAATGGCTTTCACATCGTCCACGGCAATCACATCCGCGTACCGGCTGCGCAAGACATCCCGTTGCTCCTGTCTCCGGGCGCTCACCCTGTGCAATTTCAGTCCTTCGACCGATGTGATCACCGGTGCATGAAAAACTTGCCCCGCCATGCCGAATCCAATTAGACCAACGTTTATTCTTCTTTTAGACATGTTTTAAGCATAGACGTTAAAACAGACTTACGTGCAAAAGTTTACATTCTTTCCGGCACTTCGATGCCCAGCAGCTTCATCGCGTTGGCAATGACATCGGCTGCAGCGGCTGATAAGTTTAGCCGGAAGTTTCGTGCCATCGTATCTGCTGCTTTTAAAATCGGCTCTTCGTGGTAAAACTTATTGTATTGTTTAGCGACGTCATAGCAGTAATTGGCCAGTTGAGCTGGACTGAATTCCTTAGCCGATGCTTCGATTGCCGCCGGATAGTCGCTCAGGAGTCTGATCAAATCCCGTTCGCTTTCCGTCAATGACACAGGCGCCGCGGTATGGGCCTCTTTTGAATAGCTGCCCTTGGCGAGCACCGATTTAATACGTGCGTGGGTATACTGGATAAACGGTCCGGTATGCCCTTGGAAATCGATGGACTCGCTGGGGTCAAAAAGTAGCCGCTTCTTGGGTTCCACCTTTAGCAGGAAATATTTGAGCGCGCCCATCCCGATAATGTGGTAAAGGTGCGCTTTTTCACTGTTAGACAACCCTTCGGTTTTGCCCAATTCCTCGGTACGTTTTCTGGCCGTGGCCAACATCTCGTCCATCAGGTCGTCGGCATCTACTACCGTACCCTCGCGCGACTTCATCTTGCCCGATGGCAGATCAACCATGCCGTAGGACAAATGGAACAATCCATCAGCCCAAGTTTTGCCCAGTTTTTTTAGGATTAGAAAAAGCACCTTGAAATGATAGTCTTGCTCATTACCAACAACATATATAGACTCTTCCATTTGGAAATCGTCATATTTGAGCTGGGCGGTACCTAAATCCTGTGTGATGTAGACGGATGTACCATCACCCCGTAGCACCAGTTTCTCGTCAAGGCCATCTTCCGTAAGATCTATCCACACGGAGTTGTCAGGCTTCCGGAAGAACACTCCTTTGTCCAAGCCCTCTTGAATGATATCTTTTCCTAACAGGTACGTATTCGATTCATAATAATACTTATCAAAGTCTACGCCAAGTCGACCGTAAGTCTGTTCAAAACCGGCATATACCCAACTATTCATCGTTTTCCAAAGCGCGATCACCAGTTCATCACCGGCTTCCCATTGTTGGAGCATCTGCTGGGCTTCGCGGATAATGGGCGCCTGCTTCTTAGCTTCCTCCTCACCTACGCCGCGCGCTTTCAACTCATCGACCTCCTGCTTGTACGCTTTGTCAAACAGCACATAGTACTTGCCGACCAGGTGGTCACCTTTCAAGCCGCTGCTCTCGGGCGTCTCCCCATTGCCCCACCGTTGCCACGCCAGCATCGATTTACAAATGTGTATACCGCGGTCGTTTACTAAGTTTGCCTTAATCACAGAATAACCGTACGCTTTCAGAATCTCAGCAACGGAATACCCCAAAAGGTTATTACGGATATGCCCCAGGTGCAAGGGTTTGTTGGTATTCGGCGATGAATATTCGACCATCAGCGTTCGGCCGTTTGCTGGAAATGCACCAAAGTTTTCCTGCGCTACTTGTGTTGTAAATAAGTTAACCCAATAAGAGTCGGACAGACTCAGGTTAAGAAAGCCTTTAATGGTATTGAAGGAGGCCAGCTCAGCCATGCGTTCTTGCAGATAGGCCCCAAGCTCATTTCCCGTCTCTTCAGGAGGCTTCTTTGAGTACCGGGTTATGGGGAATACGACAATGGTCAACTGACCTTCAAATTCTTTCCTTGTATCCTGAATGGTAATTTGGTTTTCTGGTATGTCTGCCTGGTATAATTCACCGACCGCTTGTTTCGTATAATGAATGAGTTGGTGTTGGATCGTATTAGTCATGTAAGTATTAAGCGTTAGTCATTTAGCTTCGGCGACCGATATTGCAAATTTACATTAGATATATATATCGTTTCGTCGCGAAAACATATCTTTGCCAAACTTAGACAAACAGGCCATCATATGCAAATGGATGTTTGGATAGTTGTCGTCTGCCATTGAAAAGCAGATGATTAATCAGAAGAAAATTGTAAAAAATGCAGAGCTATCAAGAATTTCTTGACCTAAGTGTAGGGTTTCCCCAAGATGGGTTTGAAATCATAGACGACGAGCTGTATTTCCATGACCTCAACCTTATGGAAATGATAGAAACGTACGGGACTCCTCTTAGGTTTACCTACCTACCTATCATCAGCAAAAAGATTCAGCAAGCCAAAATCTTGTTTCAGACTGCGATATTAAAACACAATTACCGCGGCACCTACAAATATTGCTACTGCACCAAAAGTTCGCACTTCAAACATGTGGTAGAGGAAGCGCTTAAAAACGACATTCACTTAGAGACTTCATCTGCTTTCGATATGCCTATGATCGATACGCTGGAGAAAAAAGGCGTAGTCACAAAGGACATCACGGTCATCTGCAACGGATTCAAAACTTACCAGTATAAACAGTATATCCTTGATATGCTGCACGACGGCTACCGAAACATCATTCCGGTATTGGATAATAAGGAAGAGTTCAATATCTACGATGATGAGGTCGAATTGGCAGAGCCCTGCAACCTTGGTATCAGAATTGCAGCTGAAGAGCAACCCGATTCCCCATTCTATACCTCACGCCTGGGCATACGGTTGGAAGATATCCTCGATTTTTACAATAACAAAATTGCACCCAACCCCAATTTCAAGGTCAAGCTACTCCACTTCTTTATCAACTCGGGCATCTCTGACACGCCATATTATTGGAACGAATTGGAGAAATACGTGACGCTTTACTGCAAATTCAAGAAAATCAATCCTGATCTGGATACCTTGGATATCGGTGGTGGTATGCCGTTCAAAGACTCCCTGGTACATGACTTTGACTATGAATATATGGTCAATGAAATCGTGAACCGCATCAAACAGATCTGTGCCGAGAATGAGGTAATGGAACCGGATATCATCACCGAGTTCGGAAAATATACCGTTGCTGAGGCTTCCGGCATACTTTATAAGGTGATCGGGCGCAAACAACAAAACGACCGGGAGAAGTGGCTGATGCTTGATGGCTCTTTTATCACGAATTTACCCGATGTGTGGGCACTCAATCAAAAGTACATTTTGCTGCCTATAAACAATTGGGATGCCGAATACGAACGCGTAAATCTCGGTGGCATCACGTGCGACGGGCAGGATTACTATAGTCAGGAAGCCCATATTAACAGCGTGTTCATGCCGAAAACCCGTAAGCTGCAGTACTTGGGGTTCTTTCACACCGGTGCATACCAGGAGGTGCTGAGTGGATATGGAGGAATACATCACTGTTTACTCCCTTCCCCGAAGCATGTGTTGATCCGGAGAAACCGTGACGAGACATTCAATTTCGAAGTGTTCGGAGAAGAGCAAAACAGCAAGCAAGTGCTCCGCTTATTAGGTTATCAATAACAGTCAGCGCTGGCAGGACGCCACAAATGTTGGAATAACTTTTGCAATTGATGTATTTGAAACACATTGCATATATGAGCGTAAACGTACACCGCCTATTGATTTTTGCCCTTGCCGTCACGTCCGTTAGCTGCGGAAGCGACAGAACAATTAGCGAGCGCGTGGCGCTAAATGAGGTGGCCCATTATCTGCAATCCAATCCGGTTTATGAAACAGCCAACATGGGATACGGGGAAGTAAAGTTCAACACACAATCGGATGCAGATTTGCTGGTTACTTACCGTCAATTAGAAAAAGGCGGCTACGTAACCTTGGAGCGCCTGGAGGCACGGAAACGCTTTTTATCTAAAGACAGCACATTCGTATACTTAGTTAAGCTGACCGACAAGTCCATTCCTTTTGTCATTGACAAAACAGACCGGAAAGCGACAGTCAAAACAGCCGAGTATACCTTAGACGAAGACGGCGGGGTACGAGTCGAACAGTCCGGCAAAAACCGGGCTAAAGCGACAGTGACTCTTAAGAAAGCTGAAACGGATTTTGCAGACTTCGCGCCAAAAGGAGCCGACAACAATGCTTCGTTTGCCAAGAAAACATACAGCCTGCGTTTTAACAGCGAAAGCGGCTGGTCTGTCACCAAGTAATAATCAGACGTGTGAAAGGTTTGAGCACTTTAATCGCTGTGCAAGCGCTGCTCTCTACCATATCAGGGGTATTGATGTCGCAAATGTCGTTTGTGGGAAAAGTGGGTATTAGTCTTATTTACCGCGAGTACGGGTTATTCAGATTATGGTGGAAAACGGCGTTATTGCTGTTTGCTCTCCAGCTCGCGTTGATTTTCATCCTATGGCTGGTCCGACGGATTTCAGGCCGCCGGCTTTCTGTTGCCATCATCTTGTTCTTTTTACTCGTTGCACTTACCGGTGCATATTTTACCTACATCGATTTCACCACAACTTCTCATCGGTTGATGAAGGCTAACTTCCATGTTGGGGGTTACCTAACTTGGGTTGCCTGGCTTTTGACATGCTTTTATTTCTTGGTGGCATGCACACGTTCTACACGGGCTAGTACAACAACCGACGACACCTACATGCAAGAGGCCAAACAAAAAAAAGACCAACCACCGACAGACTAACTATTTTAGTATATTTGCCGGTATGAAACGCGCCGGCAAAACTTTGCAGTATGCCATTGTAGACATCGAGACCACAGGCGGATACGCTTCAGGAAGTGGCATAACTGAGGTTTCCATATTGATCCACAATGGAAAGTCGGTGATCGACCGGTATGAGTCGCTTATCAATCCGCTACGGCCCATCCCACTGTCCATCCAGGCAATGACGGGCATTACTGACGAGATGGTAGCTGACAGTCCGCCGTTTGAAGCATTGGCTTCCGAAATATACCAATTATTGGACGGCCGCATTTTTGTCGCACACAATGTAAATTTTGACTATTCATTTTTGAAATTTCATCTCTCAACGGCGGGATATCACCTATCCTCACCTAAACTCTGTACCGTTAGGTTGAGCCGAAAAATCAGGCCCGGTCTCTCCTCATACAGCCTCGGCAGGCTCTGCGATGCGTTGGGTATTCCGATCGTCAACCGACACCGTGCCAGCGGTGATGCGGAGGCAACCGCCATCTTATTCACCAAATTGATAGAGTGGGATGTCGACGGTGCTATCCAGGACATGGTAAAGAAAACTTCCAAGGATCAGCAGCTCCCTCCAAATCTGCCGAAGGAGCAATTCATGAATTTACCTCATAGCCCTGGCGTATACTACTTCCATAATAAAAGTGGAAGGGTCGTCTACATTGGCAAGGCACGCGACATCCGAAACCGCGTAACGCAACATTTCAGCGGCCACAGTCCCGATCGTCAACGCCAGCATTTCCTGCGGGAAATCCACTCCATTTCATATGAACGGTGTGGCACTGAACTAATGGCGTTTTTGCTGGAGGCGGCGGAGATCAAGCATCATTGGCCGGTCTATAACCGCGCCTTGAAACGTTTCGAGCCAAAGTATGCACTATACGCTTATGAAGACCGCAACAGCTACCTGCGCCTGGCCGTCGGAAAGTATGGAAATCAGCAGCACATCCATGTCTTCCACAGACAAGTGGACGCCATCAATCTCCTCCATCGGTTGATCAGGGAATTCAACCTTTACCCTGAGCTTTGTGTTTTTGGCGTCCGCTCTCGGGACGTCGGACGATTGCAAAAACCAGCGGCCCGACCCACCACCGATGCGCTGCCGGAAATGACACCGGCGGCCTACAACGCGCGCGTGCATCGAGCCCTTGACCACCTTACACACAACCTTCCTACGTTTGCCATTGTAGAAAAAGGCAGGTGCGAGGGTGAACTAAGTTGCATCCTGGTAGACAACGGTTGCCTTTACGGTATGGGTTACCTTAGCCATGATATACACTATCATGTGCTTGACGATGTAAAAGACGCGCTGAAACGCCACAACAGCAACTACTACATGATGCAATTGATTTACGAGTATGCTGAAAAGCACCCCTCAAAGGTATGGGTGCCTGATCAGCAAGCCATCACCGCATTTTTCAATCCCACCGCACAACCGCCCCTGCCATAACGTTGTCAGTGTTCACACCTAACTTTACGGTGTATTTAAACAAAACATTATGGAAACACTACAGAACAACGTCACGATCAACCTATCTCAACTATTGTCACACTGGCAAGGGCATCGTGGGCTCACCCGCCGGGTCATCGAGGCATTTCCAGAAGACAAGCTCTTCTCACACTCCGTCGGTGGCATGCGCGCGTTCGCGGAATTGGCAATGGAACTCAACCGGATGGGCGCGCCAGGCGCCCACGGCATCGCCACTGGTGAGTGGAAAGAATTGAAAGACTTGCCCGGCGCGGAAGAGATCGAAAGCTCCCCGACAACACAACAGGGTATCCTGCAGTTGTGGGACTGGAGCTCGGATTACATCAACAACGTCTGGCAACAAGTTGTCTCCACGCGGTTACAGGAAACAGATAACGCCTACGGACAATGGGAAGGACCGGTTTGGTGGCACCTGTTTTATTTCATAGACAACGAAGTGCATCACCGAGCACAAGGTTATGTATACCTACGTTCATTGGGAATCGAACCTCCTCCATTCTGGGATAGATAGTGGCTAGATGGCGACCGCCGGTGTTGCTCCTCCTAAAACCGGGTGAAGAAACCGGCATCCGTCAGTACACTGCTCGCTATTACACCGGCGCGTACCTCCGGCTGATATGCTGCCATATGTAGATGACGAAGCTAAGCGTGATGAGTACACCAGCAATCCCCTGAAATAGCAGCGTGTAGTGGATATCCCATGTTTCTGCAAGAGCACCAATAAACAGGCTTCCAAGGGGAAAAACCCCTTGGAATGCCATAATGTAATAGCTGATTGCCCTGGCCCGATACGCTGGCATGGCGTGTGTTTGGATATAGGTATTGATGCTGGAATTCTGTACCATCATTCCCATCGCGGCAAGCAACACGCTCAACAAAGCAAGCGGCAGCCACGAAGCGAAAGAAAGTATCAGGATACCAGATGCAAACAGTCCGGAAGCTTTCATTACCCGGAAGCGTAGATTGGTGCCCACCTGTGTTCTCGCCATATAAATAGCCCCCGCCATCGCACCTAAGCCTGCGGCACTCTCAAACCAGCTAAAGGTGGTCGCATCGCCGTTGAACATTTCCCTCGCTATTACTGGAAGCAGTGTCGTGTAGGGGATAATGACGAGGCTTGATGCCGCAAGCAACAGAATAAGGGACAAAAGATGGGGTGAATGCCGCAAATAGTTGAATCCCTCTTTCAGGCCCTTCCATGTGCTTTCCTGTTTAGCCGACAGAGGTTTATTCGTCAACCGCATGGATAACAGGGAGCCGATTACCGCGAAGAAACTAACGAAATTGACACCGAAACAAACGGCCTCCCCATAGTTGCTCAACAGTACTCCTCCCACCGCCGGCCCCAACATTCTCGCCGCGTTGAAAGCCGACGAATTGAGTGCAATGGCATTGGGCAGATCGGCCTTGTCATCCAATAATTCAACCATGAGCGACTGACGAGCAGTCACATCAACGGTGCTGATCACCCCTTGGATGAAACTCAACACGCCTATCCACCATATACTGTGATGCCCCAAAAAGACCATCAGGGTAAGCGCCCCCGCCTGCAGCATCAGTCCAAATTGGGTAGTCAGCACTATTCGGTATTTCTGATGCCTATCTACAAAGCTTCCTATGAGTGGAGAAAGAATCAGCGACGGGATGAGCGCAACGAAAGACACAAGCCCCAAGATAAGTGCGGATTCCGTTAGCCGATAAACCAACCAACTCACGGCAATACGCTGCATCCATGTCCCCATCAGGGAGATGGCCTGTCCAGTAAAATGTAACCGATAATTTCGATGCTTAAGTGCGCGGAAGAGACTCACCTGTCATGACAATCAAAAGTCATACCATGCCCCACCCCCCTAATCATTCAAACCGCTTTAAAAATTTCGGTATTTACCACATTTTCATTAATTTTACATGCTGATATTCAATATTTCTTTTTAATCCAATATCAAATTCAAGATATGAAATTTTTCATTGATACTGCCAACCTCCAGCAAATCAAGGAAGCTCAAGATTTGGGCGTTCTGGACGGTGTGACCACAAATCCAAGCCTGATGGCCAAAGAAGGCATCACCGGCGAACCGAACATTATTAACCACTATAAAGCTATCTGTGACATCGTGGACGGCGATGTAAGTGCGGAAGTCATCTCTACTGATTTCGACAACATCGTCCGGGAAGGTGAGGCATTGGCGAAGCTCAATGACAAAATCGTGGTGAAAGTGCCCATGATTAAAGAGGGGGTGAAGGCTATAAAACACTTCAGCAGCCAAGGCATCAAGACCAATTGCACGCTGGTATTTTCATCAGGACAGGCTTTGCTAGCCGCCAAAGCGGGCGCCACATACGTGTCCCCCTTCATCGGACGGCTGGACGATGTCTCAACCGATGGCCTTGGCCTTATCGAAGACATCCGGCTGATTTACGACAACTATAACTATGAAACGCAGATCCTGGCAGCATCCATCCGCCACGTGACACACATTATCGAATGTGCGAAAATCGGTGCTGATGTAATGACCGGACCATTGTCGGCGATATTGGGATTGCTTAAGCATCCGCTCACCGATAATGGACTTGCCCAATTTCTGGCTGACCACGCCAAAGCCGCCGGCAAATAACTGATTATCCAGCCTGCGGCCTGATGAGATGGCCGTGGGCGCATTTGAGGAATACATGAAGGTGACAGAGACGGGAAAAGCGCAGCAGGAAACTGCCGAAAAGTTTGTCCACCTGCTTCGGCGGAATAAACTTAAGGTTACACAGCCAAGGCTTAGCGTACTGCAGATCATATCCGCTAAGGAGACAGCCATATCCCAGCCCGAACTCGAAAAACTGCTGGGTGACACAGTGGATCGTGTCACCTTGTACCGGGTGTTGGCGACTTATGAGGAAAAAGGAATCCTCCATAAAATATTCGACCTTCATGGCACAGCTACATACGCGCTATGTTCGACAGCATGTGACGAGCATCACCACCATGATGAGCATGTACATTTTATTTGTTCGGCCTGCAACAGCATCTATTGTTTAGACGAAATCAAGCTACCGAAAATCAATCTACCCAAGGATTATCGACTTCAATCCATCGGCATCAACGCGGTGGGCCTTTGTGCCCAGTGCAAAACTGTTTCACACTAACTTTCCTCATGTAACCGTTTTCGGCTGCCGTAGCCTTTGGCCGGTTCTAGCATTCGTCGTATCCGCAGATGAAGACGACCGACCCGCTGGCCTGATATGCTGCGCCGGTTATCGTGGCGCCAGCCTTCTCTATTTTTTTGACCGGAAGCATGGCTATTTCATCACGACACCGCATGGGGACGGCAAATAGGTGGGGCGCACCTTCATGCTCTTTGCGAGGGACTTTGCATGAGCTCAATCAATATTCAATAACTGGCTAAAAAATTAGCAAACATAGATATACCGCACTTTTAATCAGTGATTTGATGCTTAATACATTTATTTTTTATTTAAATCTAGTTTTTTAGCAATAAAAACAAAAATTCGTTAGGAGCACGCCGACCGACCTTTTAGCGTGTAATACTCTGGCTTTCCGGCTAAAATTTTAGCAAATATCACACAAAAGCTTATACTTCAGTTAATAAGCCAAATCAATATAAACTAATTATTTCCTTCACGCAGTTCGAGTGTTGTGGTTGCTTAATTGATCAAGCCGGTGTCCAGCACGTGAAATTTCTTATCTTAGCGGGATGGCATATGGCACAAAAAAAAGGTTTTTGGATGCGAGTGCCCTTTTCACTGCCAGAAGAGGTGCAGTCGTGCTCACAGCAATAGCACTGCTATTTGTTCGCTTCTACTTTGCACTTCCAGAACCGCTTTTTTCCACGCCAACTTCATTCGTGATTGAGGATGCCGAGGGCAACCTCATGGCAGCTGCTATCGCCGCAGACGGGCAATGGCGTTTTCCAAGCGCTGGGGAAGTCCCCGAAAAGTTCACCCGATGTATCATCGCTTTCGAAGACAAGCGCTTTTTTTCCCACCCCGGTCTCGACCCCATAGCTTTAGGTCGGGCCATCTGGCAAAACTTATTACAAGGACGTATCGTCAGCGGGGGGAGCACCATCAGCATGCAAGTCATCCGGATGAGCCGCAATCAACCGCGCACGCTCTGGCAAAAATTTATGGAAAGTTTTCTGGCCCTTCGCTTGGAGGCGGGTTACAGCAAAGCCCACATCCTTCGCCTGTACGCTGCCAATGCCCCATTCGGAAGCAACGTAGTAGGGCTTGACGCCGCCGCATGGCGTTATTACGGTCGGGCGCCGGAACAGCTTTCCTGGGCGGAAAACGCCACGCTCGCCGTATTGCCCAACGCACCTACGCTGATACACCCGGGGCGGAACCGCGAAATGCTGCTAACCAAGCGGAATAGATTGTTGGACAAACTTGTGGAGAATGGCACCATTGACCAAAGCACTGCCGCGCTGGCGAAGCTGGAACCGCTACCCGACAAACCTCATCCCCTACCCAGGCATGCCCCCCACCTACTCGAACGCTTTAAAAAAGAATGCCAACTTTTGAATGTTGGCGCTACACGCATCAAAACGTCGTTAGAGACTGACCTCCAACAGCAGGTCGCCCAAATCATCGACCGTCACCACCGCAACCTAAGTGCAAATGGCATTCATAACGCGGCCGCTTTGGTCCTAGATGTCGAAACAGGCAATACCCTGGCGTATGTCGGTAATGTGCACAATCCCCAAACACCTGAAGCCGAAAGTTATGTCGACATGCTAAACGCGATGCGTAGCCCCGGAAGCACACTGAAACCCCTTCTTTACGCCGCCATGCTGGCTGATGGGCTTATACTTCCCCACACACTGATCCAGGATATCCCGACTCAGATCGGTGGGTACACCCCGCAGAATTATGATTTAGGATACGACGGGGCTATACCGGCATCACGCGCCCTGAGCCGTTCCCTCAACATACCCGCCGTTAAAATGCTGCAACAATACCGCTATCAGCGCTTCCACCCGTTCCTCAAACGGGTGGGCGTCCACTCTCTAAACAGACCGGCTGATTTCTATGGGCTTTCGATGATTCTCGGCGGCTGTGAAGTGACTCCGTGGGAATTGGCTGGCACTTATGCCAGCATGGCGCGTACCCTAAACCATTATCGCCGCTTTAATGCCAACTACAGCCCTTTGGACTACCATCCCCCATCATACCTCAAAAAAAGCGTTACGCCTCAAATAAGGGCGACCGAAAGAACTTCCGTTATCGACTATTCATCGCTCTACTTTACATTTCAAGCCATGAACGAGGTAATGCGCCCAGGGGAGGAAGCGCTCTGGCAACAATTTGCCTCGTCCAAAAAGATCGCGTGGAAAACCGGTACCAGCTTTGGGTTCCGCGATGGCTGGGCGATCGGTCTGACGCCCGCGCACGTGGTATGTGTTTGGGTGGGAAATGCCGATGGTGAAGGCCGGCCGGGGCTCACCGGCATCGAAACGGCAGCTCCTATTCTGTTCCATATTTTCGATCTGTTGCCTGTCTCCGGTTGGTTCGAGGCACCCGTTGATCATATGGTACAAACTGCTGTATGCCGGGAAAGCGGACATCTGGCCGGTCCTGATTGCACTCATCCCGACACCGTTTACATTCCGGCACAAGGCCACCGTTCAACTGTGTGTCCCTATCATCAGACGATTCACCTGAATGCAGCGGGTACGCTACGGGTGACAGCCGAGTGCACCGTGCCCGGAAACATCGTCGCGGCCAAGTGGTTTGTACTGCCGCCAGCAATGGAATATTATTACAAGCCGAGACACAGCAGCTACCGGGAACTACCACCATTTGCTGAAGGCTGCATGAATGAAGAAGGCCAGGTCATGGAAATGATTTATCCCAAGGATAATGCTCGGATTTATATACCTTTGGAAATCGATGGCCAGCGCGGACAGGTGATCTTCAATGCAGCACACCGTAAGCAAGGCGCCAAAATTTACTGGCACCTCGATGATGCGTTCGTTGGAGAAACAGAAACATTTCATCAATTGGCGCTGGATATGCCTGCAGGGCCACACCGCATTACTTTGGTGGATAACTACGGTACGCGCATGAGCCAGCGATTTGAAATTTTACAGAAATAGCCGTGTGAGAAACAATCGCTCGGTCTACGGTGAGAAAGTCGTCATTACCACGGCACAAATCTTGTAGAGATTTGAATAGCCGGTCACTGTTTCGGCGCATTCAACGGTCGATAAGGGCGCCGGCGATCGGTAGGATTGTCGGAGATTGAAGGCAAACAAATAACGAACAGCGGAACCAAGCAACAAGAATAGACCAGATAGGTCGATATCTCATATCTAATACCATTATGGCAAACAAAAAAACCGAGGCGTTTAAGCACATACTTACCCAGTTGATTTCCGATGTCATTGAGAAATCCGGCAATAAGCCAATCAATTACAAACAGGTCGCTGCGAAACTGAACCTGACGGATCCCGAATCGCGCAATGCCATTCTTGACATCTTGCAGGAGGAGGCTCGTGCCGGACTTTTCAAAGAAGTAGAGAAAGGAAAGTACGTTCTCAAAGAGCTCAAAGCATTTGTGACCGGCCGCGTGGATATGACCGCCGACGGGTCGGCCTTCATCGTGCCTGAGGACGAGTTTGAAGACGATATCTTTATTGCCCCACGCAAACTGCGTCAGGCGTTGCATGGCGACCGGGTAAAAGTGCATACTTACGAAAAACGGCGAGGCAAACGTAAAGAAGGCGAGGTGGTTGAAATCATCGAGCGCGCACGGACGGAGTTTACAGGTACGATATCGATATCTCCAAGATTCGCGTTCTTCATTGCCGACGACCGTAAAATGCTGCACGACATCTTCGTGCCCCTGGCTGACCTCAACGGCGCTCAAGACGGTGAAAAGGTGGTCGTAGCGATCTCCGAATGGCCACAGGACTCCAAAAATCCGGTTGGGAAGGTAAAACATGTGCTGGGTAAAAAAGGGGAAAATAATACGGAGATGAACGCTATTCTAGCCGATTTCGGCTTCCCGCTGGAGTTTCCCAGTGCAGTGGAAAAGGAAGCAGAATCCTTCCCCATAGGCATACCCGAATCGGAATTTTCAAGGCGACGCGATTTCCGCTCCGTTACGACCTTTACGATTGACCCAGCAGACGCAAAAGACTTCGACGATGCCATCTCTTTCCAGCAATTACCCAATGGGAATTATGAAATCGGTGTACATATCGCCGATGTCACGCATTTCGTCAAGCCTGACTCGGCACTGGATAAAGAAGCATTCGAGCGAGGGACCTCCGTATACCTCGTAGACCGCGTAATCCCTATGCTACCCGAACGGCTGTCCAACGATCTGTGCTCGCTAAGACCCCACGAGGACCGGCTGGTGTTTTCGGCCGTATTCGAGATGGACAAAAACGCCAACGTGATCAACGAATGGTTCGGAAAGGGCATCATCCATTCGGACCGGCGGTTCAGTTATGAAGAGGCACAGGAAATACTTGAAAACAAGGAGGGCGAATTTAGCACTGAGCTGACCACACTTAATGAACTGGCATACATCCTGCGCGAACGCAAATTTAAGCACGGGGCCATCAGCTTCGAAACTACAGAAGTAAAATTCCAACTGGACGAAAACGGCAAGCCGCTGGGCGTATACGTCAAAGAACGGAAAGACGCCCATAAACTCATTGAAGATTATATGCTGCTTGCGAATAAACGTGTAGCCGAATTCATCGGCAAGCAAGGCAAGGGCGGCGATAAAAAGACCTTTGTTTACCGCGTGCATGACGCACCGAATCCTGAGACCATCGCCGGCTTTGCACAGTTTGCCGCACGATTCGGGTATAAGCTCAACACAAAATCTGACCGCGAAACCGCACGTTCGCTCAATGCACTGATGGAACGCGTCGAAGGTACCAAGGAGCAAAACGTATTGACCACACTTGCTATCCGCTCCATGGCCAAAGCAATCTATACCACCAAAAAAACTAGTCACTATGGCCTGGCATTTGATTATTATACGCACTTCACCTCTCCCATCCGCCGTTACCCCGATGTGATGGTACACCGGTTGCTGGAGTTCTACCTTGAAGGTGGCGGGTCTGTCAATGCAGAAGCGTATGAAAAGCACTGCGAACACGCATCCCAGATGGAAAAGAAAGCTGCCGATGCCGAACGAGCGTCGATAAAATACAAGCAAGCCGAATACCTGCAGGATCAGGTAGGCGAAAATTACATCGGTATCATTTCTGGAGTGACCGAATGGGGCATGTACGTAGAAATTGAAGAAAACAAATGCGAAGGGATGGTGCGTCTGCGCGACATAACAGACGATTTCTACGCGCTAGACGAAAAGAACTACGCCATTATTGGCCAGCGTAAGAAAAAGCGCTATCAGCTTGGTGACGAGGTCCAAATACGGGTGAAGAAAGTGGACTTAGCCAAGCGGCAGATCGATTTCACGCTGGTGTCCTAACTCGAAAGATAAATATCGGCTTGCGGCTGACATGATTATTTTTCGTAACTTTATCATTAAGGAACAATTCAAAACAGATAAGCTGAATTCTATGCAAGAAACTCCCATCAAACGGCCCTATGCCTTGGAATTGGCTGCTACCTTGATCTCCTTGGCCCTTATCATCGCGCTGATGTACACACTCCAAAGTGTGTTGCTGCCGCTGATGTTTTCCATCCTCATAGCAATCTCGCTGTATCCCGTTGCCATCTTCTTAGAACGTCTGCGCTTGGGCAAAGCGTTATCAGCCCTGCTTTCGGTCCTACTGGCCATCGCCATACTGTCCGGACTGGTTTGGTTCATTATACACCAGGTCATCGTCATCGGGAGGGATGGCGCTGAAATGCAGTCGAAATTTCTCTCCATATTTGACACCATCCAACACTGGTTGCAAGACCGTTTCGGGATCGAACCCACTGAAGTGGCGGAACGGTTACGGGGCCAAGCAAACCAATTGCTTTCTAATGCAGCTTCTTATATCACTTCAGCATTCGGATCTATCGGCAATTTACTCGCGGGAACAGTACTTGTTCCGTTATTTTCCTTCTTTCTGTTGTATTACCGCGTGTTCTTCCGCGAATTTTTCTTCCGGGCATTTAAATCCACACCTCAGGAGCGTGTTCACAACACACTCAATAAGATTTACAGCGTGGTCCAGAGTTACCTACTCGGGCTAGTCACGGTCATGGGTATCGTTGCGGTACTTAATACGGTAGGGCTTTGGATCATGGGCATCCAATACGCGTGGTTCTTCGGCACGCTGGCGTCGCTGCTGATGCTTCTTCCATACATTGGCATTGCCATTGGATCCATCTTGCCGGCCCTTTTTGCATTAGCAACTAAAGACAGTTCGTGGTACGCAATCGGTGTCATTGCCTGGTTCCAAGTAGTGCAATTTCTGGAAGGCAACGTCATTACACCAAACATTGTGGGTGGAAAAGTCAGCATCAACCCGTTGATGGCCATTATCTCCATTTTACTGGGCGGTATGCTTTTCGGCTTAGCCGGATTGATCATTGCCCTACCGCTCACGGCCACGCTTAAGGTCATCTTCGATTCGGTCCCTTCGATGAATGCATTCGGATTCTTGATTGGCGAACCGGAGAAATACCATCTCAAACGATACTCCACCAAAATCCTCTTAAAACGGTGGAACCTGCGTGAAATACTGGAAGCACGGGAAAAAAAGAAGCAAAACAAAACCGGCGACACGTCCGCCAAAGACTAACTACCGTCCTTTTCCGAACAATACGCCTCGCTGTTTGTTACACTAAAGACAACTAAAGAAAGTATCATGAAAGGAAAAGACATCACAACCGCACAGGATAAAAGCAGGAATAAGGAAATGGGAAACCCAACTGCTGACAAGGCATTTACCGATACGAAAAAGCAAAAAAGGGCCCAGGGTTTGCCTAACGCCGGAGGCGTACGAAACCGGCAAATAAAAAAAGATAAATAGAATCACACTTTCGGTGGCATCAGCTTATATATAACAGGCGTAACCACGCGTGACAGTAATGTCGAACTGATCAGCCCTCCGATCATCACAATAGCTAAGGGTGAAATCAACGGATTACTCGACCATGCGATAGGCAATAAACCGCCGATGGCTGTTAGTGAGGTAAGAATAATAGGCAGGAATCGCATCTCCCCCGCCTTTTCGATAGCGTCGTTGAGCGCCATCCCTTCCTTTCGTAACTGGTTGGTGAAGTCAACCAGCAAAATGGTATTTTTCACCTCAATGCCGGCCAGCGCAACAAGCCCCACTGTCGCCACAAACGAAAGCGTGTTGCCCGTTGCCAATAGGGCTAGCACTGCTCCCACGATACCCAGCGGAATAACGGAAAGCACAATCAATGTGCTTTTTAAGGTTTTAAACTCCAGCACCAACACGGCAATGAATAGAAACACGGTTATCAGAATGACCGTACCGAAACCGCCGAACGATTGCTCCCGGCTTTCCACCTCCCCTCCCATCTCATACCGGTAACCTGCCGGTAAGCGCATACCATCCATTTGCCGGATAACGTCGTTTATCACAGCACTATTCGTATAACCGGCATCCACAAAACAATTGACCGAAACGGTTCGCTCCTTATTGATATGATAAATTGCGGGCGGAGAAGGTACCAGCTTCAGTGTGGCCAATTGGCTGAGCGGGATGCCCTGCCCGGCGGCGTTGTCTATGTAAACCTCATCAAACACCGATAGGTCAGGGTAAGCCGGACGGGGAACGCTTACCCGCACGAAGTAGTCATCGTCGTCCGATGCTGGGTCAGTATAAGTGGTTACGTCAACGCCGGCCAGTACCAGCCGTACCGTGCGGTCGATATTGGCAGTCGGCACGCCCAGGGCCAAGGCTTTCTCCCGGTCGATTGCTACCTGAATATCCGTTTTATCGTTACGCACGGGATTGTTTATATATAACGCGCCGGGTGTGCGCTCCATCATGGTCTCCACATGGGCCGCCAGCTGTTTCAGCGTATCCAAATGTTCACCGAATAGGCGCACTTCCACCGGAGAGATAATCGGAACGCCTTGCTCAAAGTTCTTCACCTCGACCTTCGCACCTAAATACGGGGTCCACCGCCGGCGGAGCCGTTCGATTAACGCCTCCTTTTCCCCAGGCGACGTATCGGGCTGTAACTGCACGAACAGCTCAGCAAAGTCGGCCCGTTCATTGGCCTGCTCCACGTTGTAATACACCCGCGGATTCCCCTTCCCTACATTGGAAGCCACATACCGTACCTCAGGCATGGCGCCGAGTTCCTGCTCTATCTGCCGGGCGATGCTGTCCGTAGTGTAAATATTGGCCTGCAAAGGGGCATTGATTCGGATAAGAAACTGTGGCTTTTCCGAAGCGGGGAATAAGCTGAAGCCGATAACGGGAACGAGTGCCAGTGCCCCAAGAAAGATGGCAAGAGCGATCACCACGGTTTGCCATGGGCGACGTAATGCCTTTTCCAACAATACGGCATAAGTGCTATGGATACCCCGTTGCAACCAGCGCAGCACGGCATTGCCCCCGGGGTTTTCGTGCGGCTTAAGAAGCCTGCTGGACAAAAGAGGTACCACAAGCAAGGCGACCAACATGGAAGCAATGACCGAGCCGATAACGGCCATGGGCAAGCTTCGGATGAAGTCGCCTGCCACCTCGGGCATAAACATCAGCGGCATAAAGGCTATGGCTAAGGTGACGGTACACCCAATCACCGCCAAAGCGATCTGACGTGTACCGCGAATCGCAGCCTCTACACGCGAGAACCCATCACGCATCCAACGCTCGATATTCTCGACCACTACGATGCTGTCATCCACAACCAGCCCCAATGCTACCACAAAACCGACGATGCTCAACTGGTTCAACGAATAGCCGAACGCATTGAGGGTGACAATGCCCATGGCCAACGATAACGGTACGGCTATCATTACCACCAGCGAGGCGCGTATTCCAAGCGGTAACAGCGTGACCAGCACCAACGTTACGGCAATCAGGAAATCGATACCCAGGCCACTAAGGCGTTTGTTGACGTTCTCTCCCTGATCAAAGTGCAGCACCAAAGCGACGTTCTCGGGAAGCTGTTGTTCAAACCGGTCGAGCACCTTTAGGTAAGTATCTTGGGTATGGCTGATGTTCTCCCCGGCCTTTTGGGCGGCATTTACAAAGACCGCCCGATAGCCATTTAGCCTGGTGATATGCGTCTCCGGTGCGAAACCGGTATACACATTGGCGATGTCACCCAGGCGAATATTCTTTCCGCCCACGCTCGAAACGATCGTGTTTTTAATGTCTTCTATATGTTGGTAGTTGCCGCTTGTTTTAATGCTGAATACCTTGCCGCCTGCATGTACACTGCCGCCCGGAATATTGGCGCCCTCACTCTGGATCGCCTGCATCACTTGATTGAGCGGGATGCCCAATTGTGCAAGCCGCGCAGGTTCTACATCGACCCTCACAAGCTGATCGGCAAGACCAGTAATTTTTACGTTTTTCAGCGCCCTCACCTTTTCCAGTTCTTCCTTTAACTTTTCGGCTACGTCCTTCATCACTTTGCGCGACGCATTTTCCGAGACCAGCGCCACCTGCAGCACGTTTACCCCGGTCGGATCAATCTGCTGCACATCAATACTGTAAATGTCTTCCGGAAGCGCGGACCTCATGGCGCTTACTTCACGGATAAGTTCCTGATACTTAGTATCGTAGTCTGTGCCATGCTCATACTCTACAAACAGCACCGCCAGGCCATTGACAATGGTAGTGCGTATCCGTTTCATATTATCCAGATCGTACAACCGGGTTTCCATGGGCTTCACCACCAACTGTTCCATGTCTTTCGGGGTGGTTCCTGGGTAAACAACCACTACCGGGAAATTGGGCGGCTGCATTTCAGGATCCTCCGCCCGTGGCATGGTTAAAATGCTGCTTACGCCTACGGCTACCACCATAAGCACCACAATCAGGGTAAACTGATAATTCTTGATGGGATATCTGATGAGGTCCATAGCTACTTATCTTACCGTAATTTCTGAACCATCGCGCAGATATGGACTCCCTGCTACGATTACCGATGTTTCTTGTTCAAGTCCACTCGTTACCACGACATGACCCTTCTGAATTTCTCCGACCTGCACCTGTACCCGCCTGGCGATCTTACCGTCATCGGTTACGAATACATACGCCTTACCCCCGTCGCCATCCAGCACTGCCTCATACGGGATGGACCAACCCGCTATTGTGTGGGACAGCTTGATACGGGCTTTCCCGAACATGCCTGACGCCAGCCCGGGAAGCTTACTGTCCAACAATTTTAAGTACACGGCGAATGTGCCCGACTGCGGGTCTACACCTTCAGACTTCCGGTGCACTACCGCTTTCATCGGCACTTCGGAGGCTACATCACTGGTCACAGCCGCACTGTCGCCCACCTGCAGTGCCGCCCATTGCCGATCGCTCACCCCGACCCGGAGCAGCCACCCCTGCCGTCCTGTGCCGCTGACCACCAGCACCGGCGTTCCCGGACCTACCACCTGCCCGGTGCTAGCTGGGCGTTGGAGCACATACCCGTCAAATGCTGCCCGTATTGCCGTATGTCCAAGGTTATAAGACGCCCGCTTGGCGTCCTCTTTAGCCGCCGCCAAGGCAGTTTGTGCATTTTCCAATTGTTCAAGTGTAGCGACACTGTCGATATACAGCTGTCGCGCTCGCTTGTAATCGCGCTCGGCCTTTTCCAGGGCAAGCTCCGATTGCCTGACCGCCGTATGGATCTCCGTTGGTTCCAGTGAAGCGAGGAGCTGTCCTTTCTTGAAGGCGTCGCCCTCCTTAACATGGATTTGCTGGATAATGCCACCATTTTTAAAGGCAAGCACCGTTTCATCGTCGGTGGTAAATGCACCTGTAGCCATGATGGCAAGCGTCGTGTCCGTCGCGGCCAATGGTAGCAACGTTACCGGTATCGGGTCCTTACCGGCTGGTGTGTCCGCATACTGTTTCCTGTGGCTGCAAGCACCGATTGCCAGTAAAAATGCCAAGCCAACCGGTAGGTAACCAAATATGTTCATGCTATTTCGTTTTGATGTTATTGGGTAAGCGGATAACTGCCTTGTTCGCGTTCTAGTGCCGCAGCTGCCGAAAGTACTTGATAAGTGCTGATGACGAGGGCTAGTTTGGCCGATGTATATTGATTGCGGGCGTCAACGGTTTCGATATAACTGTTTGACCCTGCCTGATATCCTCTCGTAATGAGCCGCTGGTAAGCATCGGCAGCCTCCAACTGACTTTTAGCAGACTGGTAATTTTGCCAGGCCGACTGGAGCTGGTGCAGCGCTGCTGAATTAGCTAATGCCAGCTGCTGTTGGGCCTGTTGCAGCTGCAAACGCGCTTCCTGTGCATCGAGTCTTGACTGCGCTATTTTATTCCTGTTCCGCCCGCCGCTGAACAGCGGAACTTCCAATTGCAATCCTAACAGATAGTAGCGCGTCTGGTCATTGAAGTGAAAACCTTCCGATTGGGAGCCCAGATCCAGAAACGCGTTTAGCTTGGGTACCGCAAATTGTTGGTCCATTTTCAGGGCGGTTTCTCGAATGCCTATGACGGCGGACAACGATTTGAGCTCTTCCCGTTCACCATGCGGCCGAGCGCCGTGTTGAATGGTGCCTGCGGCCTGCAGCAAAGCATGCTCCCGATTGAACGTGGTGTCAATCTCAGCATCAGCGCCCCTGTTGAGCAGGCTGTTGAAATAACGCTGCGCGTTGAGGACCTGCAGTGCTGCGTCGGTAAGTTTGGCTTGCGCAACGGCCACTTCGCCGTCTGCCCGCAGTACGTACGCCGGCAGCCCTTTACCATTGTCTACCAGCCGTTGGTTGGTGCGCCTCCCTTCTTTGGCCAATGCTAACGCCGAACGGTATACACCCACGGTCTGTAATGCACTAAGGTAGTTAAAATAGGCCGTTTTGACTTCTTTTATCAGTTCTCGTTTATAGGCTTCTACCTCCAGTTGGCTCAGCCTTACCTGCTCCTCCTGAATACGCTTGTTATGTCCGATGGCCGTATTGAGAAGCGGCATCGTCGTTCGGATATGCGCATCATAGTAGTTTCGTGGCAAGAAATTAATGGTTTCATTTGCTATCTGCGGAAATCGGGCGGATTGGGTCATCTGGTTTAACGTATTGTATACTGGATTGAGCAAATCACCGATGGGCAGCGGAATGTTGCGGCCGCCGTCGGCAGTCTGGTATCCGGCTTGCAGCACCACCGATGGCAGATACATGCTTTTCGCTGATTTCAGTGCATAGTCAGCGCGCCGGAGTGATATGTTACGTTGCTGCAGCACCAGGTTGCTAGCCAAACCTTCATGAATGTAGCCCTCCAACACGTCCTGTGCCCGTGTGCCAAGCGCCACTATTAGACCTGTAACCGTAATTAAAATCACTCGATAAATTAATACCGTTCTCATAATTAACAGTGTTTATGACAGTACAAATATTTTATTTCATGCGCTGCATCATCTGCACGTAGGCGCCGAAAGCTTTTTCCAGCAGTGCCTCCTGATCCGGCAACGCGTATGAACTGCACTTATCGGCAATGTGCTTGAAATGGCTGGTAATATACAGCGATGAAAGGCCATGCACCACGCTCCATGAGAGCATAGCCACTTCTACCGGATTCATATTGGAAAAATATCCACTGGCTTGACAAGCGGATACAGTCTGCATAAGCCCGTCAAACACCCGCTCTCCGTCCGGCCATTCCTCCTCGGGATGATGTTCTTTCAGGTACTGCATCGGATCCTTCATGATAAACATTAATTCATAAAAATCGGGATGGTCTACAGCAAACTGCATGTAAACTCGACCCATCGCCTTTAGACGCTCAAAAGGGGCGTCCACATGGACCAACGTTCCAAGTCGTTCCCGTAACAATCGAAATCCTTCTTGATGAAGAGCGTAAGCTATATCGGTTTTATCTTTATAATACAAATAAATCGTAGTTGGACTAAACTCAATTTCTGCCGCGATTTTCCGGATAGACGTCGCCTCGTAACCTTCTTTCACAAATAGTTTCTTCGCCGCTTCGAGAATCCTGGTTTTCAGGTCCTCCTTGTGCCGTTCTTTTCGCTCCTTTATACCCATAATAATTCTTAACGCAGCAAACATACTTAACGGTGTTAATATTCGCAAAATATTTTTTTCAACATTCACTCTCCATCCAAATACTTCATCAAACGTTATTTCACCGTTTCAAGAATATTATTCGTATATTTGGCCGATAATTTGAATAATATTCTTTAAAATAAGAGATATCAGAATGATGAGCAGTTCAATTTACAGTTTGGACCATATCGACTACACCATATTGCGGCTGATGCAGGAAAACGCACGAATTAATAACGCAGATATCGCCCGCGAACTCGGGATGGCTCCATCGGCAATATTGGAACGGGTAAAAAAATTGGAACAGAAGGAAGTGATTGTGCAATACAACGCCAAAATCAACCCGGTCGCTTTGGGACAGAAGTTACTTTCGTTCATTTTCATCCGGGCAGCTGATGGGATTGGATGCGCCACTACCGGACAGGCGCTGGCGGCCATCCCTGAAGTGCAGGAAGTGCATGACATTGCCGGCGATGATGGATACCTGGTCAAGGTCAGGACGGCAGACTCGGCGGCTTTAGTGGAGCTTATGCGTAATTCATTCGCGAAAATACCCAACATCATTTCCACGCGCACCACCATCGTTTTGGAAACGGTAAAGGAAGAGCAGAAACTGGTGATTCCCACGGAACAACAGGATAAATGAAGGACAAAATCAAAGGAGCTACATCAATATGGCAGTAATCGGTACAACGAATAAACAACTTCAATGGAAGGTCGTCTTCGCCTTTGCCATGATTTATTTGGTTTGGGGCTCAACATTCTTTTTCATTCACAAAGCCCTGGCAGGCTTTGGCCCCTTCCTATTGGGAGCCGTTCGATTCACCACCGCAGGGCTGCTCCTGCTCACCTATTTCTATTTCAAGGGATATCGCATATTCCATAAACCCACGATCCTACGTGCGGGTCTTATGGGATTGCTGCTACTTTATATTGATAATGGGGTTATCATATGGGTGGAACAGTTTATGCCCAGCGGCCTGGTTGCCATTATGACAGCGTCCGTTGCCATTTGGTTCATTTTACTCGATAAGCCCAATTGGAAAGCCAACTTCAGCAACCTTCCGGTAGTCCTTGGTGTATTCATGGGCTTTTTCGGTGTGGTTATGCTTTTCGGCGATCGCGTAGCCCAAGCAATGGATGCCGATCAGCGACAAGAAAACATCACGGGCATGGTGCTACTGCTGCTGGGAGCCATGGCATGGACCATCGGTTCATTGTACTCCAAGTATTACGGAAAATCCGAGGAGGCAACGCGGGGCAACAGCATGGTGGGAACCGGCTGGCAGATGTTGCTCGCTGGTATCGTCTTTTCAGCAACGGCGGTTTTCCGCGGAGAAACGGCCAGCTTCCGGATCGAAGCGGTGCCTTTCGGCGCGTGGTGGGCGATGGCGTATCTCATCGTTATGGGCTCCATCGTTGCTTACAGTTCCTATATCTGGCTTCTTCATGTTCGACCAGCCACCCAGGTGAGCACCCACACCTATGTCAACCCCGTCGTTGCGGTAGCGCTGGGAGCCTGGTTTGCGAATGAGGCGGTAACGGCATCACAGATTACGGCGTTGGTGGTGATTTTATTAAGCGTCTTGCTGGTCAACTGGGACTCCTATAACTTATCCGCGCTGTTCACCAAGCGGAAAAACAGGTATGCACGCTTACGTGAGAAAGCCCGTATCCGCGCGAAAATACGCGCATCGATACCCGTCCGTGCCGGAGGGCGCCTGGCAGATAAAGCACCTGGACAAATATAGTGGATAACCCGGTGTGCACCCACATTCCGCCCGTGACCTATAACGGCAACATCAGTATTGCCGGCAGCAAAACTACCGCATATCGACACAAAAACTTTTTCTTAAATTAACATCGGTTGGCTACCTTTACTGCATCTGATAAAGCAGTGCCGAAAAATAGTTACACCCATGAAATATTTTACCTTCCGTAACTGCCTCGCATTACTTACCTTGGCGGTAGGCTTGGTGAATGCATCATGCAACAGCGTTATAACGCTACGTGAACAGCGTGTATCTACAAAAATTCAGATCGATAGTACCATCGCTGACGACCCGGCATATGTCCGCCTGTATGCTCCATATAAGGACCGTTTGGAAGCCGAAATGAACCGGGTT
Source organism: Parapedobacter deserti (assembly GCF_042646065.1). Lineage (NCBI taxonomy): Bacteria > Pseudomonadati > Bacteroidota > Sphingobacteriia > Sphingobacteriales > Sphingobacteriaceae > Parapedobacter > Parapedobacter deserti. The sequence continues at coordinate 29,690 of NZ_JBHRTA010000030.1, read as the reverse complement.
GTAGGCCGAACAAATGTAGCGTTGACCAAGCCGGCTAATGCTCCGGAAACACTGCTTGGCAACTTCTTCGCCGATGCTTTGCTGGCCGAGGGGCGCAAGCTGTATCCTGATGCTGCATTTTCTTTTGGCACAAAGGGTGGCCTCCGAATCGAGCTTCAACCCGGTGACATCACCGTGGGCCACCTTTTTGAATTAATGCCATTCGAGAATGAATTGGTCATCTTGGAGCTTCGGGGCAAAAGCATATCAGAGCTAGCCCAGTTTATTGCCAGCACTGGCGGACAACCCGTGGCAGGGATGCGCATGCGTATTGCCGACAGCGGCGCAACCGATATACTTATCGGGAACACTCCGCTGGATACTGCCCGCACGTACACGCTCGTTACTTACGATTACCTCGCCAACGGTGGAGACAATTCACGCGGCTTAAACGACCCGGTAAACCGAATCAATTTGGGCAAGAAAGTCCGTGATGCGTTAATCGATTATGTAAGCAGGCTTGCTCAAGAAGGTAAACACATCAATCCGAAACTCGATGGACGCATCATACAAGCTAGATAGACGCCACTTCCTGAAACAAGCGGGCATCATTGCCTCATGTTCAGCCATGGGCGGCTTGCCATATACTGCGCTGGCTACCACAGACGAACATGTCGCACTCACCATCCTGCACACCAACGACGTACACAGCCGCATCGAGCCATTTCCGATGGACGGATCGCGCAACCAGGGGCTGGGCGGCGTGGCACGCCGCGCGACATTGGTGGAACGAATACGGAAGGAACAACGGAACGTGCTGCTGCTTGATGCCGGGGATATCGTACAGGGCACTCCATACTTCAACCTCTTTGGCGGCAGGGTTGAGCTTGAACTGATGAGCAAGTTGCGTTACGATGCAGCGACATTAGGCAACCATGAGTTTGACAACGGGCTGGAAGGACTGAAAAAGATGCTCCCTTACGCCAATTTCCCCTTCTTGACAGCCAATTATGATTTTGGCAACACCCGCCTAAAGGGAAAAACCCGGGATTATGTCATCTTCAAAAAACAAGGGCTCCGTATCGGTGTATTTGGCTTGGGCATCCAATTGGATGGATTGGTAGATCCCAACCATCACCGGGATGTTCGCTACCTCGATCCGGTCACTACAGGTAATCGGATAGCTGAACGGCTTAAGCATGATTACAAGTGTAATCTCATCGTATGTTTATCGCATTTGGGTTATCGTTATGAAGACAATCAGGTGTCAGATCAAGTACTGGCTGCAAATACGGGCTATATTGACCTGATCATTGGGGGACATACTCATACGTTTATGCCTAAGCCCGAGCATGTTCGCAACCGCTGCGGGGATCTAACGACCATCACTCAAGTAGGTTTTGGCGGCATTAGTCTTGGACGGCTTGATTATTTGTTCGAGCGCCGCTCGGGAGAGAAAAAGTCATTGGTGGCCCATAACTATAAGGTTTCGGATGACGTGCATGCCGCAGTTGGGTGACATCAAGATGAATTCCGGGGTACTACGAAAGTAAAAAGATTTACGCTTTTCCATTCAATTGTGATATGCGGGTTCAGTCATGAAAGAGCTTATACGTATATACATCGATTCCTATCGGGGGCTATCTCGGCCGGCCTGGATGCTAGCACTCGTCATGCTAGTCAACCGAACCGGAGCCATGGTGCTGCCTTTTCTGGGCATTTACATGACACAGGCCCTAAACTTCTCGATCCGCGAAGCAGGGGTTGTACTGGCCTGTTTCGGCCTCGGGGCAGTTACAGGATCATGGCTCGGCGGATGGCTGACCGACCGATTCGGCAATTTTTGGGTACAGACCCTAAGTTTGCTCGCCTCAGTTCCATTTTTCATAGCGATCCCGTTGTTTACATCCGCGGAAGGGCTCGCTGTCATGATCTACGTTCTCAGCGTGGCCACCGAATCGTTTCGTCCAGCCAACTCGGTTTCGGTAGCGCGCTATGCGCGGCCCGAAAACATTACGCGTGCCTTTTCGCTCAACCGGATGGCCATCAACCTCGGGTTTTCCGTCGGTCCGGCATTAGGTGGCTTCCTGGCGTCAATCTCGTACAACTGGATTTTTTACGGCAACGCCATGGCTGCTTTCATCGCAGCTCTTGTGTTTATCTTTTTCTTCGCTAAACGAAAGGGGACTGTCCGATCAACGTTGGCACAGGAGAAAGACGACAAGGTATCTCCAAATCCCGTTTCCCCCTACCGCGACTGGCTATTCTTGGTATTCAGCCTGTTATGCTGCGTATACGCCATCTGCTTTTTCCAGTTGCTGAGCACCCTGCCCCTCTTCTACCAGCACGGGCATGGCCTCAACGAAAGGCAGGTGGGTATCATCTTAGGGTTTAGCGGTTTCGTGGTAGTCGTGTTCGAGATGCTGCTCGTGCATATCGCTGAACGCCGCCTTTCCTACGCAGGCAGTATTTTTATCGGCACGGTATTATGCGCCGTATCTTTCGCCATGCTACCCATCCCTACGGGCCACTGGGTACTCTATGCATCCATTTTTATGCTCAGTATTTCCGAAATCCTGGCTATGCCGTTCATGGCGTCCGTAGCCGTGCAACGAGCGTCAAAGCAGACGCAGGGTGCGTACATGGGATTGAATGCCCTGGCCTTTTCGGCGGCTCATGTATTTTCGCCGTTCCTCGGCACTAGCGTAGCGGACAGATACGGGTTTAACACCCTATGGTTGGGCACAGCGGTTGCATTGATGGCAGCGGCCGCCGGGCTTTATGTCGTGGTAAAAAGGATGTAAAGACTATCGCTTATTATTTTACCAACGGATTTTTCTCTTTGGCGAACAGTTGGTACACCTGCCTATCCACCCAGGCAGGCAGCAGTTTATTCATCCATACGGCCAGCTTACCTTGCCGGGTCATTACCAATGTGCGTTTACGCTGGATTACCCCTTGCACAATACGCTCGGCAACTTCTCCGGCCGTCATCATCTTGCCTTCATCCATGCTGGTTTCTCCATGTTCTCCGCCCGACGCGTTGAGCGCCGTTTGGCGGATATTGGACGCGGTAAACCCGGGGCAGGCAACCATGACATGCAATCCCGTCTTCAAATTTTCCACGCGCAGCGATTCCATGAATCCATGGATGGCAAATTTTGATGCTGAATATCCCGTACGGCCGGGCAATCCCCGGTAACCCGCAATGGAAGACACGGCGACCACCGAACCCTTGCTGCGAAGCAGCGCTGCCATGGCATATTTGGTGCAGTATACGGCGCCCCAGAAATTGACATTCATTAACCGGTGGAGCACACCAAGATCTAAATCGGAAAACAGCGCCCGCATGCTGATGCCGGCATTGTTGATTAGAATATCGATACCCCCAAAGGCTGTCTCTGCCTGTTGGATAAGGGCACGGCAGTCCACCTCCTTGGCAACGTCACACGAAACCGCCACGGCTCGGATGCCAAATTGCTTTTCCAGGGTTTCTCCGATATTACACAGCTCGACATAGCGTCTCGCTCCCAACACCAGGTTGGCACCGTGTCGCGCAAATGCCTCCGCACAGGCCAATCCAATACCGGAAGACGCTCCGGTAATGACGACGGTTTTACGATGCAATACTGCGCTCATAAGGTACACGGGTGACAATAGAACGCCCCAAAGTTACTTCATCCACATATTCCAATTCACCGCCGAAGGCAATACCACGGGCAATGGTACTGATCTGCACCCCGAAATCCTTGATTTTCTTATAAAGATAAAAGATGGTAGTATCCCCTTCCATGGTAGCGCTCAACGCCAAGATAACTTCGCGCGCTCCTACTGCTTCGAGGCGTTTGACCAAGCTATCCACCTGAAGGTCTGACGGTCCGACACCATCCATCGGCGAAATCAGCCCACCCAGCACATGGTATACGCCATGGTATTGATTAGTATTTTCGATGGCCATGACGTCACGTGTATCTTCCACCACACATATCAATCCTTTATCACGCTTTAGCGAGGCACATACCTCGCAAACATCATTATCCGAAATATTGTGACAGACTGAACAATGCCGGATATCCCGCTTCAGGCGACTGAACACATCGGTAAACCGCAACACATCAGCCTCGGGCTGCTTCAACAGGTGCAGTACGAGACGTAACGCCGTCTTCTGCCCTACACCTGGCAGGCGACCGAATTCGGCAACGGCTTGTTCCAGCAGTTTGGAAGAAAAATTCATGGAACAAAGATAACTTTTTGCGGGGCTAACTAAAAATTTACAACGAAGTCTGTTTCCGGTGGCGACTGCGATTTTATTTGCGTTGTCCTGGCTATGCGAGAGGCTGACAGCCTGCAAATTGAAGTAACGTGGCAATGCTGCGGGAATAAACATAAACTTGATATTTTGCACGTTAAAACGGAGTTGAGCGTAAAAATTGGCTATCTTAGCGACGATCAAGACAACAACTATGGCAAGAACTCGGGAAGACAAAATCATGCGAGCCTTTGAAAATAAGACATGGCAGGAAATCAAAGTAAAAGACTCCTGGCAGATATTTAAAATCATGGCTGAATTTGTAGATGGATTCGAAAAGCTCGCAAAGATAGGCCCATGTGTGTCCATTTTCGGATCGGCACGCACCCCGCCGGACCACAAATATTACCAACTTGCCGAAGACATCGCACGGCTGCTTACCGAGCGGGGCTATGGTGTAGTTTCTGGTGGGGGGCCTGGCATCATGGAAGCGGCCAACAAGGGAGCTTATGAAGCGGGTGGTAAGTCCGTCGGCATCAACATCGAACTACCTTTCGAACAGTTCCACAACCCTTACATTGACCGCGACAAACTACTTCAATTCAACTACTTCTTTGTCCGAAAGGTGATGTTCATGAAATATTCGCAGGGTTTCATCGTGCTCCCTGGCGGATTCGGCACCATGGATGAGCTTTTTGAAGCGGTTACACTCATTCAAACCGGGAAAATCGCACGCTTTCCGATTGTACTTGTAGGCACGGAATACTATGGTGGGTTGTTCGATTGGGTAAAAAACACCATGCTGCGCGAAGGAAACATTAGTCCGGAAGATCTAAACCTGTATCGTCTCGTAGATACAGCAGAAGAGGCTGCCGAGCATATTTTCCGGTTCTATGATAAGTACCTGCTCAAACCGAATTTTTGATGATAGCACCCCCGACGCGGATGCGACAGCATGATACCCGCCAACATGCTGCTAACCTGCAATTATTTCACATAATCCATTATCGATCAGACATTTATTCAGTATAACTTAACGTTTGAACGACAAAATTTCCGATTCGGCAATCTTTTACTCGATGGTATTTGTTTTGATTAACACTGCTCAAACGACGAGATCATGAATTTTAACAACTATACCATCAAAGCACAGGAGGCGATCCAAAAAGCGTCCGAAATAGCCGTAGGTAACCAACAGCAGTCTATCGAAACGGCACACCTGCTCAAGGCGCTGTTATTGGTAGATGAGAATGTGGTAGAACACCTGTTGAAAAAGCTGAACGTAAACCTTAAACACGTGGAGGACGGGCTTGAAAAACAAATCGGGACATTTCCGAAGGTAAGCGGCAGCAATATCTATCTTTCTTCGTCTGCCAATAGTGCCCTGCAAAAGGCACAATCTTACCTGAAGGAATTTAAGGACGAATTTGTTTCCGTTGAGCACATGCTGCTCGGCATCCTAAGTGCTGGCGGCAATACGGCTGCGCTACTTAAAGATCAAGGGGTAACGGAAAAGGACCTGAAAAAAGCCATCACTGACCTCCGTGGGAATGCACGCGTGACCGATCCGAACGCAGAAGCTACATACAACGCGCTCAACAAATATGCACGGAACCTAAATGGAGACGCCGAGTCCGGCAAGCTGGATCCTGTAATCGGCCGTGACGAAGAAATCCGGAGGGTAATCCAGATTCTTTCCCGGCGCACGAAAAATAATCCGATTTTGGTGGGTGAACCCGGCGTGGGAAAAACAGCGATCGCCGAGGGTATCGCCCACCGCATCATCAAGGGCGATGTACCGGAAAACCTGAAAACCAAGACCGTGTATTCGCTGGACATGGGCGCCTTGATTGCCGGGGCGAAGTACAAGGGCGAGTTCGAAGAACGGCTCAAAGCTGTTGTCAAGGAAGTAACGCAGAGCGACGGAGAGATCATTCTATTTATCGATGAAATCCATACGCTTGTCGGTGCCGGAGGAGGCGAAGGCGCAATGGATGCCGCCAACATCCTTAAACCGGCGCTTGCGCGGGGCGAGCTGCGGGCTATCGGGGCTACTACGCTCAACGAATACCAAAAGTATTTCGAGAAAGACAAAGCCCTGGAACGCCGCTTCCAAAAGGTGATGGTTGAAGAACCGGATACACAGGACGCTATTTCCATCCTCCGAGGCCTTAAAGAGCGCTACGAAACACACCACAAAGTACGCATTCTCGACGAAGCGATCATTGCAGCCGTGGAACTGTCGCAACGGTACATTGCCGACCGCTTTCTTCCTGATAAAGCAATCGACCTAATGGACGAGGCTGCCTCTAAGTTGCGGCTGGAAATGGATTCCGTTCCCGAAGCAGTGGACGAGATCGAACGCCGCATTATGCAACTGGAAATCGAAAGGGAGGCTATCAAACGGGAAAATGACACCAAAAAGGTAGCAGAGCTCAGCGAGGAAATTGCTAACCTTAGCGCCGAACGCGATTCCCTGCGGGCAGCATGGCAGAGCGAAAAAACACTTGTGGACAATATCAACCAAGAGCTGGAGCAAATTGAAAATTATAAGATTGAAGCTGACCAGGCTGAACGCGCAGGCGACTACGGCCGTGTAGCCGAAATCCGTTACGGCCGCATCAAAGAGTCGCAAGACAAAGTAGAAGCGCACAAAAAGGAGCTGGCTGAAAAGCAGGGTGAAAGCCGCATGCTTAAGGAAGAAGTAACGGCCGAGGATATCGCAGGCGTGGTATCCCGGTGGACGGGAATCCCTGTGACCAAGATGGTGCAGAGCGAGCGCGATAAATTGCTACACCTTGAAGAAGAATTACACAAGCGCGTGGCTGGACAAGAAGAGGCCATTGAAGCCATTTCGGATGCCATCAGGCGGTCGCGTGCCGGGCTCAGCGACGAGCGCCGGCCCATCGGTTCATTTATCTTCTTGGGCACAACAGGCGTGGGAAAAACCGAGCTCGCCAAAGCGCTGGCAGAATTCCTTTTCAACGACGAGCAATCGATGGTCCGCATCGACATGAGCGAATATCAGGAAAGACACTCCGTATCGCGGCTTATCGGTGCGCCCCCAGGCTACGTTGGATACGATGAAGGCGGACAGCTTACGGAAGCCATCCGTCGCAGGCCGTATGCCGTGGTGCTCCTCGATGAAATCGAAAAGGCTCACCCCGATGTCTTCAATATCCTGCTACAGGTGCTGGATGATGGCCACCTGACGGACAATAAAGGGCGTGTGGTGAACTTCAAGAACACGATTATCATTATGACATCCAACATCGGATCGCACCTTATCCAAGAAAATTTCAGCCAGTTGGATGAAACCAATAAGGAAGAAATCGTAGCAAAAACGCAGCACGAGGTTTTTGAGCTGCTACAGAAAACCATTCGTCCTGAATTTCTTAACAGAATAGACGAGGTGATCATGTTCGCTCCGCTCAGCCGCGAAGAACTGGGTAAAATCGTACAGATACAGTTCAGCAGGGTACAACAGCAGCTGGCCGAGATGGGTATAAACCTGTCCGCTAGCGAGGAGGCGCTCGATTGGTTAGCGCAATTGGGATATGACCCCCAATTCGGAGCACGTCCGCTCAAGCGCGTCATTCAAAAGCACATTCTCAACGAGCTGTCAAAAGAAATTCTCGCCGGCAAAATAGATAGAAATGCCAATATCAAACTGGATATGTTTGACAATAAGTTTGTGTTTCTGAATCAGTAGCCGAATTGTGGCTATTGCGTCGGCTATCGGTTCTGTGACTAAGCGTATCGCCCAATATAAAAGGGCTGATTGCTGACCGCCGATAGCCGATTGCCATTTTAGCACAATTTTTAGTAACTTTACAAAAGCAACAGGTTCAAGGTCTTCCATGTCCTCCAAAAAAATACAATCCACGAAAAGTGTACGGAGCAAAGTGATCTTTGTTTTTTTTTCCTGTGCAGTGGCGCTTGGCTTGGCATGGGGTATCAGCCGGGTGGCGTTTACGGAAATGATGGATACCGTAGAAAGCATCACCAACCCCGACCCAAAACTGGAAATGGTCAGCGGGATATCCCGTGACATCATGCGTCTCGATCAACTCCAGCGTTCGCAGGCTTTCAGTGGCAACACTGCTTACCAGAGCTTTACTAAGGAGTCAGCTACCATCTTTGCATCCTTGGATTCGCTCAAGGAATTGTATCAGGGGAGCGACATACAGCAGGCGCGCGTCGACTCAATAAAACGCCTGCTCCGGCAACGGGATAAACTGTTCAACGCTTATGTAAGGGTCCGGGAGAAAGTGGTCGACAGTCAGGAATTTTTGGACCAGCTACGTTCGTTGAGTGATGTCATCTATGAACCCAGCTCGGACAGCACGATTGTCACCACCGAAAGGAAGCGACGAACCACAACGATCGCAGGCGATACCACCGCTGCCGTTACCGTTCCCATTGATAATGACGATCGAGGTTTCCTTAAGCGCCTTTTTGGACGAAAGCCGCCCGAGCAACCATCACGGCAGGTAGTCGAAGAACGGCGAATGGTAGAAGAGGAATTAGAAACGATTGTGGATACCATTCGCGCGGTTCAGCATGACAGTACACTTGCACGCATTGACAGTGCGGTACAGCATTTCCAAATGCTCCAGCAGCAGCAGCGCGAGCAATTTGTTAACAGAGAAATGGAACTGACCATTGCGAGTAATACACTGATAAGCAATATGCTGAGCATTCTTCATTCGGTAGAAAACGAAGCAATGCAACAAATGGAAGTGGACAACCAGCAAGCCCGGGCTGTTGTCAGCGAAAGCGTGTGGCGTATAAGCATCATTTTCCTTGTTTTTTTCGTCATCACCTCCATCATGGTTTACCTGATCCTCGCAGATATACGCCGCAACAACGCATACCGCGCTGCGCTGGAAGCCGCAAAAGAGGAAGCCGAATACCATGCCGCAGCAAAACAGCGGTTTCTCGCTAACATGAGCCATGAGCTGCGCACGCCCCTGCAATCCATCATCGGTTATTCCGAGCAGCTAAAACAGGAACAGGACGGTGAAAACGCCAAAATCGATGCCATTTATCACTCTTCCGAACACCTGTTGCAGATTGTTAACGAAATCCTGGACTACAGCCGCATCACCTCCGGCAAAATAACGTTGAACGAAAAGCCTTTTGCCGTAGCAGGCTTGGTAGCTAACGTCGTTTCAGTGATGAAAACACAGGCCCAGGCCAAGGGGCTGGAATTGGAGCTCCATACTCGTATCCTAGGATCCGGAAATGTATCGGGCGACGCATTCCGCATCAAGCAGATCCTTTTCAACCTGTTGAGCAACGCAGTGAAATTCACCGAACGTGGCAAGGTTACCCTCCTCGTAAGCACGGTAGTTTATGAAGAAAAAACAGAACTCAATATTGTCGTCAAAGATACGGGAAAAGGCATACCGACGGAAGACCTAGATCGCATATTCAACGACTTCGAACAATCGGAAAACGCCAATTCCGGTATCTATTTCGGCAGCGGATTAGGACTGAGCATTGTAAAGGCCATTTGCGAGAGCATGGGAGGCCAAATCCGCGTGGAGAGCAAGAAGGGGTTTGGTTCCGTATTTAAGGTCAATCTTCCGCTGAAGACGAGCTCCATCGCCACGGAAGTCTCGGCACACCGCATTCCAGATGCAGCCCAGCCAGCTTTGGAAGAAAACGTATGGATTATTGATGATGACCGGCTGATACTGGGTCTGTGCCGAAACATTCTCGATAAATATCGCATCACCTATCGCTGCTTCACATCGCCTAGCATGGTATTATCCGCGGCATGGGATCCGGCGGTTGAGACCATCCTGATGGATATCAGGATGCCAGAAATGGATGGCATGCAGCTGAACAGGGAGCTGCGAAAGAAAATTGACACCAAAGGGGTGAGAATTTATGCCTGCACCGCACAGGTGCTCCCTGAAGAACAAGAACAAATTCTCGCCCAAGGTTTTGATGGACTGCTCCTAAAACCATTCAAGGAGGCAGACCTGCTTCAGGTGCTGGGGATTGTGCCTGCCCAACCGGATCGAGAAAGAGTTGATTTATCCGGCTTGGGGCATTTTGCGCTAGGAGATGATATGCAGACGAAAAACATTATCGCGTTATATACCAGGGATACCCGTTCGGATGTAGCAGACCTGCGAAAATACTACGAAAAGAAAGATTTGGAAAAAATAGAATTGCTGCTCCACCGGGTGGCTGGGCGAACTGCGCAGGTTGGCGCCGACAAAATTGCCTTCCAGCTCCGAAAGATGGAAATCGATGCAAGGAGCGGCGAACTACCTGCGGAAGCCGAGTTTACAACCGCACTCTCGCAACTTGCAGCCTTCATGCAGCACTTGCAACTCCACGGTGCCAAAGCGGTAGGTGCTTAAAATTCGCTATCTTTGCGAACAAAAAAGTTATATGCCCCATACCCCGCCACCAGCGCAAAGCACGCCAGCCAAAGCTTTCGAGCGCTTGCTGAATGTTCTCCATACGCTTCGTACCGATTGCCCCTGGGATAGGAAACAAACCATGGAAACCCTACGCCACCTGAGCATCGAAGAGATGTATGAACTGGGTGATGCTATCCTCGACAACAATCTGGGCGAAGTAAAAAATGAACTGGGCGACCTTATGATGCACCTCGTGTTCTATGCACGGATCGCCCAAGAGCAAGATGCCTTCGACATTACAGACGTGCTCAACAGTGTCTGCGAAAAGCTGATTGCCCGCCATCCGCACATTTATGGCAATGTCCATGTCAGTAATGAAGATGACGTGAAGCGCAATTGGGAGCAATTGAAGCTAAAAGAAGGCAACAAATCAGTACTCTCGGGTGTCCCTCAATCGCTACCTGCCCTTGTAAAGGCGTACCGAATTCAAGAAAAAGTGCGAGGAGTCGGATTCGATTGGGAGGAAAAACGCCAGGTATGGCAAAAGGTCGAAGAGGAACTAGCTGAATTTAAAAACGAGTTCGACGTAAATAGTGCCGAACCTATCGATAGCGCGCGCGCTGAAGCTGAATTTGGCGACCTGCTGTTCTCATTAGTCAATTACGCCCGTTTCGTCGGAATCAATCCCGAAAATGCATTGGAGCGAACAAATAAAAAATTTATTAAACGCTTTTCCTATTTGGAAACACGCGCAAAGGAAGCCGGCAAAAATCTTAAAGAAATGACGCTTGCGGAAATGGATGTCTTTTGGGAAGAAGCAAAGAAACAGTAGCACTGCCGATCATAGTTCGCCGTGACGGAACAAGCTTTCGCCTGCCCCCTGCTTCTTTAACAGCACGAAGTGCGAACGTATGGCCTTTATCGCCGGATAACATGTATACGGCAAATTGTATTCCTTGGCGTATCTTTTGATAATCGGCGTAATGTAAGGATAATACGTATGGGCAACGTGCGGAAACAAGTGGTGGGCAACATGGTGCGTAAAGCCCCCGAACAGGAAATTCGCAAATGGATTGTCAGCGCTAAAATCCTTCGTTACCATCATCTGGTGCTCGGCCCAGGTTACATTCATCTTTCCATCGGCCGGTGGCAGCGGGAACACCGCAGTCTCGTCGACGTGCGTCGATATCAACGCGATCACCCCAAGCATACTACCAAAAATGTGCATGGTTAACCATCCCAAAAGCACAACGTACCATGGCTGGCTCAGCACGATGATCGGGATTCCGACCAGATAGAACAGATTGAATAACTTAGCCGCAAAGAGCTTATAATATTCGATTTTCGGGATTTTCATAACACGTTTCACATAATTGTCCTTTGTACCAAAAAAATCCTTGAAATCACGGATGAACAGCCAATTCATCGTATACATTGGATACAAGAGGAACATGTAGATGTGCTGATAACGGTGTTGTTTCAACAGGGGGCTATCCGGAAATATCCGCACCAAGTCACTTTGTTTGATATCGGTATCCCAGTGCTGGACATTAGGGTATGGGTGGTGCAGCGCGTTATGCCTTTTTCCCCAAAGCCAGCTATTGCTGCCGAAAAGCTCCAGCACATACATAAACCGCTGATTGTTTTTCCGTTTTTTAAAAACGGCCCCATGAGCTGCGTCATGAAACGCATTGATGAACAACATAATCATCGAAAAACCCAACAGGATATAAAACAAAAAAAGCAACGGTGTATGGTTGCCGAATAACAGTATGCAGCCGTAAAACCCGAAATAAAGCGCCAACAGAAAGTATGTCTTGATCACATTCCGTCGTTGGATACGCTTGTCACCCAACACTTTTTCCTGTACTTCCTTTTGGAGCTTCTTAAAAAAGTCATCAGGCCCGGGTTTTTTATATGTTGGTTTTACAAGTGTTTCCATAATCAACCGCTCATTGAATGATATGCGCACGGCAAAAATAAGTATAATCGTCCACAACCGCCACGGCAAACACCGAAATGATTTCCGTCCTTGACAAAATCATGACCGACCGTTGCCGGATCCCCATCAAAGTTCGCCGATAATTGCGTATTTTCGCCGCGAATATGGAAACAGTTGTGAGCGGTATCCGCAGTACCGGAAAATTACATTTAGGAAACTATTATGGAGCGATTAAGAATTTTGTGCAGATGCAACAAGCACATAATTGCTACTTTTTTATCGCTGATTTACATTCGCTTACCACTCATCCCACTCCGGGCGACCTACATGCCAGCGTGCGCCAAGTGGTGGTCGAATACCTCGCCGCGGGCATTGACCCGGAGATAGCTACGATATACATCCAGTCCGACGTACCCGAGGTAACCGAGCTTTATCTCTACCTCAACATGAATGCGTATTTAGGTGAACTTGAACGGGCGACTTCGTTCAAAGACAAAGTAAGGGCGAATCCAGACAATATAAATGCAGGATTGCTTACCTATCCGGTCTTGATGGCAGCCGACATCCTATTGCACCGCGCCACGAAAGTGCCGGTGGGAAAAGATCAGGAGCAGCATCTTGAAATGGCACGCACATTTGCCAACCGGTTCAACAGGATGTACCAGACGGATTATTTCATTGAGCCGCACGCATTCTCATTCAGTAAGCAGCTGATCAAGATACCGGGGTTGGACGGAAAAGGAAAAATGGGCAAATCAGAGGGTGAAGCCAATGCGGTCTATTTGTCGGATACACCAGAAGTGATCCGTAAGAAGGTGATGCGTGCAGTCACCGACAGCGGCCCAACCGAGCCCAATCAGCAGAAGCCAGAAGCCATCCAGAATCTCTTCACCTTACTGGCGGCTGTTTCTTCGCCAGACACGGTACAGCATTTCGATGAGTGCTACAACAGTTGCCAAATACGTTATGGCGATCTAAAAAAACAACTGGCCGAAGACATGATCGTCGCCACCGACACCGTTCGCAAACGCATCGATGAAATTTCCAAGGATAACGAGTATATTAGCAAGGTAATCCGCTGGGGCAACGAAAAAGCACGTGAGAGTGCCCGAAAAACAATTGCGGATGTACGCGAAATTATCGGTTTCAGGAAATTTTAATGTCAAACGTTAGACGCCAGATAAAAATACCAGACAACAGATGCTTGGCAATTGCCTGATGTCTTAAACCTCTTTATATGCATATCGCCATCGTCGGAAACATCGGAGCAGGAAAAACAACGCTCACCAAGCTGCTGGCCAATCACCTCAAATGGGAGCCACAGTTCGAAGCTGTCGATGACAACCCTTATTTGGAAGATTTTTACAGCGATATGAAGCGCTGGGCATTTAACCTACAGATTTATTTTTTAAACAGCAGGTTTAGGCATATCGTACAGCTGCAAAAAAAAGAGATAAACATCATCCAAGACCGGACAATTTATGAAGACGCTTACATCTTCGCGGAGAACCTATATGATATGGGGTTGATGAGCGCACGCGATTTCGAAAATTACAGCAGTATCTTCGAAAGCATCGTATCGTATATCAAACCGCCCGACCTGTTAATATATCTTAGGGCTTCGGTTCCGACGTTGGTTGACAACATACAGAAGCGTGGCCGCGAATACGAAGCAAATATCCGGCTGGATTACCTCTCCAAATTAAACGCAAAGTACGAAAAGTGGATCAAGAACTATAAAGACGGCAAACTGCTTATCCTGGATAAGGATAAACTCGATTTCGCAAACAATCCAGAAGATATGGGTTTTGTACTTCAAAAAATTGAGACCGAACTGTTCGGTTTGTTTTAAGCCCTGGTTACCGGTTCGAAAATTCGAGAAAGCCGTAAATCTCAATACGCGATACCTAATACAAACACACATGTCCAACATAAAAACCATCGGCATCATCCCAGCACGTTATGCTTCGAGTCGTTTTCCCGGAAAGCCGTTGGCCGATATTTTTGGGAAAAGCATGATACAGCGGGTATACGAACAGGCGTCGAAAAGCCGGTCGCTCAATCAGGTCGTCGTAGCCACTGATGATAAACGAATTTTTGATCATGTTAGTGCTTTCGGGGGGAACGTGATGATCACAGCCGGCACCCACGAAAGTGGCACAGACCGCTGCGCCGAAGTCCTGACGGTTTACACCGATTTTAATGTCGCCGTAAATATTCAAGGGGACGAACCGTACATTGAACCGACACAGATCGATTTGCTGGTGTCCTGTTTCGAAAATAAAGACGTCCAGATCGCCACATTAATTAAACGGATTACAAAGGCTGATGAGTTATTCAATACGAGTATGCCAAAAGTGGTGGTTGATCGCGTAGGACGGGCGATCTATTTCAGCCGCCAAACCATCCCTTTTCAGCGAAATGCACCTTCACAGGATTGGCTGCATCTACACCCCTATTACAAACATATCGGTATCTACGGGTATCGGACCGACATATTGGCCAGGCTGACCAAACTTCCTGTATCCTCGTTGGAAAAAGCCGAAGCACTCGAACAACTGCGCTGGATAGAAAATGGCTATGCTATCCAAACCGCAGAAACTGCTCATGAAACCATGGCAGTGGACACGCCGGAAGATCTGAAACGGATTTTAGAAGTTAGTCGTCAGTCGTAAGTCGATGCAAGCGTTATCCCTATGTCATCCGAGGCAAAGGGCCTGCAAACATAACCGCCCGTCGGTTAAAGACTGTCAACTATAGTCCTGAAATTTTTTACGCTCTGCGCAACATCCCCCACATTGTTTTCCCAATTGTGCTCATACTCGGCAGAAATATTGCCCTTGAAACCCTGCCGCTTAAGCTCAGCGATCACCCCTTCCACGTTGCAAACACCGGTACCCCAATGCACGTCATGGGTTTTACGGGCTTTCTCAGCCAGATCTTTGAAATGAAGGCTCGTCAAATGCCCTTCGTATTGTTTCAGGCATTCGACAGGGTCCAACCCTGAGCGTACCCAATGCCCAATATCAGCACAGGCTCCAACGTAAGCGCTGTTGGCTTTCGATATGGCATCCAACACCACTTGTGGACTCCAATAATGTGTTGGTTTAGGATGGTTATGAAGGCCCACTTTAATCTTGTATTGCGTAGCCAATTGCCCGATCAATGGCAGAAACTCTTCATTAGGCTCCGAATTGATCACCTTAATGCCCATCGCATCAGCAAATTCAAATAACTGCCTCCATTCTTCTTCTGTCTTGCCTTTTACTACACCGAAAGCACACAATTTCACTTTCTTCTTTTTCAGCGCTTTCAGGATGGCCTTCCGCTTCGCCGCGTCCATTTTGTAATCCATCTTCCCTTCGATGCCTCCTCCCAGCTCCTGTCCGTTGAATGCCTCCACCGAATTCATGCCGGCACTGAGCGTTTTATCAACAGCTTCAAAAAAAGTGAACCGGTTAAACGTATACGTCTGAGCAGACAGATGCCAGCCCAGTTTTCTTTCCGGTTGCTGGGCATTCAATATCGATATACCCATTGCAAACACAGCGACGCCCATTAAGGCTGTAAGTCTCAGTTTTTTTTTCATCATCCGTTGTTTATAATTAGTCGTAGATATAAATTTTAATTTCAAATAATAGTCACCTATGCGCTTCATAGCGGAGCGTCCGCACCGCCCGTCGTAACAGGTTACGCTGTTCAGTGGACAGCGGCTCGGCACGATGCAATGCTTGAATGGCTTCATCCAGCTGCGCCGGTGTCCGTATCCCAAGCGCTGCGGTAGCCACCGTGGGATGCCCCCAAACATACCCCAGTGCTACATCCAGTGCGGTAAGCGCCAGATTTTCGGCTGCCTTTATTACCGCTTTCGCGGCGCTTGCGACTTCACCGTCTGTAAACTGCAAGTAACTGTCTGCCGGCTTCCCAACCAACAACCCTTGCGCAATGGCTCCTCGGCAAATCGCACTGATACCGTACTGTCGTAAAAGATCCAGAAGCCCTTCTTCCGGCCGATGGTCAAGCAAACTGTATTGCATCATCACAGAGACGATTCCTGAACGTTTCACATATTCCCGAATCACCTTGGGCCTGATTGAAGAAATGCCGTACCAGCGTATCTTCCCCTGTTGCTTTAACAGCTCAAAGGCGTCGATCGTTTCATCGATAGGGTCATCAACCGTTCCTCCATGCAACTGGTACAGATCTATATAATCCGTCTTTAGTCGCTTCAGACTCTGCTCCACACTTTTCAGGATGTATGCTTTACACGGGTTCCAGTCCCAGCCGCTCCCATCTGCGCGCCACTGATTGCCCACTTTCGTCGCTATGATTACTTCTTTACGGACTGGTTGGAGCGCATCACCGACATACGCCTCGTTCAACCCCTTTTGGTATAAATCAGCAGTATCGAAAAAGTTGATCCCCCTGTCAACAGCCTTCCGCAACAGATCGCGATAGGCGGAAACATCCTCACCCATTGACATGCAGCCGAAGCTGACGGGACTAACGTATAGATCAGATTTGCCTAATTGGTTCATTTGGCCTCTTCCAGTTGTCCCGGTTCAGCCGGTTCTCTCACTGCTTTCTGAATCGAAATGAGTTCCACATCAAAGATCAGCGGGCTGTAAGGCGGGATATCTTGTCCCATTCCCCGCTCGCCATAACCCAATCCATAGGGCACATAAATCCGGTAATGCGCCCCCGAGCGCATTAATTGCAATCCTTCCTGCCAACCCTGAATGACGCGTCCTAATGGAAAAGTAGCCGGTTCGCCTCGGTCGTAAGAGCTATCGAACATTTTCCCATCACTCAACTTTCCCTTGTAATGCACGGTTACGGTGTCGTCGGTCGTTGGCCTATCGCCCGCTCCTTCGCGGATAACCTCATATTGAAGGCCAGTAGCAGTCGTTACAATTCCTTGCCTTGCCTTGTTTTCCTCCATAAATGCATGCGCCGCGTCTTTCAGTTGAGCATTCATCCGTTCACGGGCTTCTGTAATTGTGCCCATGATCAGCTCCCGTTCTTGCCCGTCATCAAGAATGGATTCTTTTCCTGCAAACAGGTCGGTTATGGCTGCAGCGAGCACCACTGCGTTAACTTCTGCAACGCCCGCCTGTTTAAGGTCGCGGGCAATAGAGGCGCCGAACGCATAGGCCACGGAGTCTGCGCGGCTGGTCAGGGTGGCGCCCCTGCCACCAACTACTTGCTGGGCACTGGCGAGTCCCGTATTCAGCAACAAACTGACCCCGGCAACAACATAAGAGAATTTCATCCCACCTAATTTATAACAATAATTACTCAGCGTGTCAAACATAGACAAAATCGCTTTTATATGCAATAAATCTAAAGGATATAACATTTCCGTTTGCTAATTCGCCAATGAGCATCTTTCCGGGAAAATACGGATCAATGGGCCTGATCAATGTGGTCGCTTTGCTAAGTTCGGCAGAAAAGCGGCGACAATCCCGATGAGTGGCAAAAACGCACATATATGGTATACATAATCGATACCCTGGTTATCCGCGAGCTTGCCCAGTACGGCCGAGCCGACACCACCCATTCCAAATGCAAAGCCGAAAAACAGGCCCGACACCAGACCAACGTTGCCGGGCAACAATTCCTGCGCATAAACCAGAATAGCGGAAAACGCGGACGCTATTATCACGCCGATAATGAAAGATAAAACAATCGTCCAGCTGAGGTTGGCGTAGGGAAGTGCAAGGGTAAAGGGCGAAGCTCCTAATATGGACAACCAGATGACGTACTTACGTCCGATACGGTCGCCCACCGGACCGCCAATCATGGTACCCGCCGCAACCGCAAAGAGAAAGATAAACAAATAAATTTGCGATTGCTGCACAGACACGTCGAATTTATGCATCAGGTAGAAGGTGTAGTAGCTCGTGAGACTTGCGAAATAAAAATACTTGGAAAAAATGAGCACCAACAGCACCGCAATTGATATGACTACAGTTGTACGCGGCAAGGATTGTTGTACCGTTACCCTGATTTTATTTTTCCGTAGGATATAGTTACGAATGGACTTAGGCTTATACCACCGTCCCACACGGTAAAGAATGACGATAGCCGCAAGGGCGGCAAACGAAAACCAGATCACATTGAACTGCCCGAATGGAGCGATAAGCATGGCGGCCAACAACGGCCCAATGGCACTTCCTGCATTGCCTCCGACTTGAAACAGCGATTGTGCAAAGCCACGCCTTCCACCTGAGGCTGCATACGCCATACGAGAAGCCTCTGGATGAAATACGGACGATCCCGCGCCCACAAACGCCACGGATACCAATATCCAGTGGTAATTCGGCGCCAAGGCCATCATTACAAGCCCGGTGAGACTGAATCCCATTCCAACCGGTAACGCGTAAGGGTAGGGCCGGCTGTCCGTGATCATACCCACCAACGGTTGCAGCAGGGAAGAGGAAAGCTGAAAAACGAGTGTAATCAACCCGATCTGCGAAAAACTAAGGTGAAATGAGTCTTTTACAATGGGGTAAATAGCCGGGATCAACGACTGGATTGTGTCATTAAGCAAATGTGAAAAACTCACTGCAAACAGCACAGGATAAATAGTGGACGATATTTGTTTGCCGATAGCTGGTGCTTCGTTGCGCATGAATACAACATGGAAACTTCACGCAAAGTTAAGAAAACAAATATTGAAAACACCAAAATAAAGGTATTCTCCAGCACTTCAATTTCTTGAAATCAACGCTGCTAACGTCAGTACCATAACCAACCGACCGGTAGTCGGGCCGATTTTCTCAAATGACGCTACTCTTGCTCTTCCAGCATTTCCGGCTCAGAAACAGTGGCTGTCCGCTTTCCCCGACCGGTGACCATCTTAATCACCACCGGTGCGGTCGCAGCGATTACAATGGCCATAATGACGTATTCTAAGTTCCGTTGAACCCATTCATTTTCTCCAAGAAGGTATCCTAAAGTGACCAAGCTGCCCACCCAAATGATGCCGCCAACGACATTGTAGAAGGCAAATTTTCTAAAATCCATCTCCACTATACCTGCCACAATGGGCGCAAAGGTACGCACGATGGGGAGGAAGCGGGCCAATATAATGGCCACACCTCCGCGCTTATGATAAAATTCCTGTGCCCGGTAGATATACGCTTTCTTGAAAAGCCAATTGTCTTTCATCTTAAGCAAGCGATGCCCGAAGTACTTGCCACACCAGTAGCCCAGAAAATTTCCTGCAATGCCTGCTGCTGAGATCAGCGCAATCCAATACAGGAGGGTCATCACCGAGTCTACCGGACCAAGCGTCAGGTTCGCAATGATAATACCTGCGATAAACAGAATCGGATCACCCGGCAGAAAAAAACCTATTAGGATACCCGTCTCGGCAAATACAATAAATAATAGTAAATAAAGCCCTCCATGGGCAACAATCCAGTCCGGATTGGTGAGATTATTCAATAAGTCAAGAAACGCTTCCACAAATTACTCCCAAAATAAATGCAAAGGAACGAACAAATCTTGGAAAGATGTGGTATAAAATCGTGCCATATTAATGAAAGATCATGGGTAATTACAAACACAAGGCGGAAATGTCATTGGGGTGACAAAGGACTTGCCTGCCAGTGGAAGCCACGTAGTGATATGCCTCCCAGCCATCATCCATGGCTTGCTAAAAAATCTCCATACCATCTACCGGAAGCTTTGATCACACGCCGTTGCGTTTCGAAGTCTACATGCACTAGACCGAACCGGGCATCGTAACCCTCGGCCCATTCGAAATTGTCGGTGAGTGTCCAAACGAAATAACCGTGTACATCTAACCCTTCCTGCTTCGCACGGAGCACCTGTTCGAGGTGCGTTTGCAGGTAGCGGAGGCGCAGTTGGTCGTCCACACGGCCATCTACCAGATCATCGGGAAAGGCAGCGCCGTTTTCGGTGATGTACAAGTCGGGGATATTGGGATAAGCGCTGAACTTACGGATCATTTCGTAGATAGCGTCAGGATACACCTCCCATCCCATAGCGGTAACGAGCGGCACCTTCCGCTTTCGTGCAGGAACCAAGCGCGCCTGTAGATAGGGAACAAAAAACGAGTATTCCACAACTTCTCTGGTATAACACTGAATACCCACGAAATCGAAATCGAAAGGCAAAAGTGCATCATCGCCTGCCATCATGCATCGTTCTATGCCGCCCAGCGCCTTCAGGTCGGTGGTCGGATACCCCATGCCCAACGCAGGCTCAATGAACATTCTATTGATCAGCGCATCGGCACGCTTTGCTGCGGCTATGTCTCGGGGTCGCTCACTGGCGGGATGGATGCTGGAACAGGAAAATGTACTGCCTATCTGGGCATCGGGCACTTCCGATCGCAACAATCGCCCGACTCTTCCCATAGCCAGCGCGGCGTGATGTGCTGCCGGAAAAAAATTGCGTATCCCCGTGAGGCCGGGAGCATGAAGACCGAAAAAGTACCCGGCGCCCGTGAAAACGGTCGGCTCATTCAGCACCATCCAATGCTTCACCCGGTCACCCAAATGCCTCGCCACACACCCCGAGTATTCCTCCAGCCAATCAAGAATGTCGCGATTGGTCCAACCTCCTCGATCCTGCAGCGCTTGGGGCAGGTCCCAATGATAGAGTGTGACCCATGGTGTAATCCCCTGCTCAAGGCAGTGATCTATCAATCGCTCATAGAAGTCTAGCCCTTTGGTATTACAATATCCAATCCCCTCGGGAAAAATCCGTGACCAGGAGAGTGAAAACCTGAAGTTGGGGATAGACATCTCACGGATCAGCGCGATATCTTCCTGATAATGCCGGTAAAAACCGCATGCCTCCCGGGCATTATGCCCGTTTTTTATTTTGCCTTTCCGCGCGGTAAAAGTATCCCAGATCGACCGGCCCTTTCCATCGGCATCGCATGCCCCCTCTGTCTGAAAAGCTGCGCTGGATACCCCCCACTTAAAATCGTCACCGAAGTCTTTTCTAACCATTTAGACCAGCGCTTTTGATAAGTGCTTCTGCAATAAGTTATCTATAATTTCCTGTGTGCAATCCGGGTATTCTACCGGGACGATTTGCTTACCGTTCAACCATCCTTCAATAATGGCGTCATGCTTAGGCTTCAGATTTTTGATCACTTGTATACCCATTTCTTCCAATGCTGCTGCATTGAGGTGCTGCTCATATTGATTTTTCATCGGGATGACCAACAATTTTTTCTTTAGGTGCAGCGCCTCAGCAGGGGTTTCAAAACCGGCACCGCACAACACCCCTACTGATGTGGCCATGCTGCGGATGAACCCCTCATTTGCAATTGGCTGAACGCTGATATTGCGGATTTTGAAGGGTGCTTTATTATGTTTCGAAAAGACTTCCCACCGGATGTCTGAAAACCGCATCAAATGCTTGAGCAGCCTCGCATCATCGTATGCCGGTAGATAAACCGTATAATGCCCATGGTCCGCGACCTCCAGTTGTCGCACCTGCTGCCGGATCACCGGCGTAAAGGTCCGTTCACTGTATCGCTTAAAATGAAACCCGTAATTCGCGGTTGCAGGTGCGTAATAGCGCATGATCAGTTTGCCCAGCACATCCTGCTCCTTGGGTTTGGGAGCCAGCGCGTCCATCGCTGCTGCCTGATGACTGAGGCCGATGCAGGTTTTATCACGGGTGTTGCACGCCCAAGCAGAAATCGGTTCAAAATCATTGATGACCAGATCGTATTCTTCGACCGGCAACGCGTTTACTTCGCGGATCAACCGCCTGACGGTGGAACTCATAAACGTTTTCCACAGGTCTACACCGCCTCTTTTTCCGAAAATAAAGCTAAGCCCATGCATCCGGTATTTTACCGGAAACGGAAGCTCGAGGTCAGCTTGGATGCCGCTCACCAATACGTCAACGTCAGCGCGTCGTTTCAGGCAGGGTACGATATCCATTGCCCGGCTCAAGTGCCCATTGCCCGTACCTTGCACTGCATAGAGGATTTTCATGCTAATGTCTGAATGCCGACACCAAAAAACGCAAAAATATCCGGCTTTTCAAACCTGTAAACCAACTAATCATTTTTTTCATGGTAGCTTTTTCCTTATACCTTTTAACGAATATCGTCATCCCGTGTTAGCTCAGCGTTAAAAACAGTTGAAGGATTTGTGATATTTCGAGATTAATTTTACCTTTAGTTTATGAACCGGATCTACCTATTTCCCCTAGCCATAATAGCAGTTGTCCTGCTCTCGTCGTGGGGGTTTCATGCGCACAAGCTCATCAACCGCATGGCGGTGTTCACCCTGCCGACGGACGTTGCTGGCTTTTATAAAGATCATCTTGGATACCTGACAGAGCATGCCGTTGATGCCGATAAACGATGTTACGTAGACACCGCCGAGTCACCGCGGCATTTTATCGATGCCGACGATTACGGTATACAGCCGTTCGACTCCATTCCCATACACTGGACCGCCGCTGCGGAGAAATTCTCCGAGCGCAGGCTGCTCGCATCAGGCATCCTCCCATGGCAGATCTACCGATGTTACCGCAACTTGGTCGAAGCATTCAGTAAACAGGATGTCCAGCGTATCTTGAGACATGCTTCAGATATTGGTCATTATTTGGCCGATGCGCATGTTCCGTTGCACACTACCAGCAACTATAACGGTCAAAAAACAAACCAAATAGGCATCCATGCGTTTTGGGAAAGCAGGTTACCCGAGTTGTTTTCCGATAGTTATGATTTCATTGTGGGCCGCGCGCGATACGTAGACTCGCCCGTAGACGAAGCATGGCGGATTGTCAAGGAAAGCCATGCGTTGGTTGATTCGGTGCTGGATATAGAATCCCAACTGAACGGTGAATTTCCACCAGACCGCAAATACGGTTATGTGGAGCGCAACAGCGTGCTCGTACGCACCTATTCAGACGACTATGCCGCCGCCTACCATACTGCGTTGCAGGGAATGGTAGAGCGGCGCATGCGCGGCGCCATCCATGCTGTCGGCAGCTTTTGGTATTCAGCTTGGGTAGACGCCGGTCAACCGGATATCAAGCGCGCCGACAGCACGGAAACCGAGATCGGCACACCACCGGTGATGGAAGAAAGCCGTGAAATACCAGACAGGCGAGAATCGGGCCATGTCAGCCCCGATTGACCGCCTCAGCTATAACTGCTACAGCGTCGGCCAGTTCCGCCGTCGAGAGACTGCCAAACCCCATGCGGATTCCGCAGTGTCTCTTAGACTGATACAGTAAGTAACGGGGCAGGTGAACGTCATGCCGGGCGCAAAGGTGCCTTATCCGCACCAGGTTCATATCGCGGGGCCATTCTGTCCAGATCGCTAAGCCACCGCCCGGCACGTTAAAACCGACAAACGCTGCCAGGTGTTCATTCAACAAGGTCACCAAACTATCGCGGCGTTGTTTGTAAGCCAATGTTGCTTTCTTCAAATAACGGTGGATTTCCCCGTCGGCAATCATCTCTCCAAGTGCGAGCTCCGTCAACACATCGCCGTGCCGGTCCATAATACCTAGCAGTTTACTCATTTCGTTAATCAGGCCGTGGGGGGCGACAATAAATCCCGAGCGGAAGCCCGGAGCCAGGGATCTGCCGAAAGTACCGACATAAACCACCATTCCATCCGTATCTCCACTGGCCATCGGTAATTGCGGGCTGTCACCGTAGTGAAAGTCAAAGTCATAGTCGTCTTCTACAATAATGAACCCATATTGAGCAGACAGTGCCAACAGTTCCACCCGCCGTTGCGCGCTGAATGTTACAGTGGTGGGATAGTGGTGATGCGGGGTAATGTACAGCATTCGAAAAGGTTGCCGTTCGCAAAGTTCACGGATCGCGGAAACGTCGAGCCCCGCCGCGTCAACAGGCACCGTCACAACATTGGCACCGGCTTTCTGCAAGATCATGTTGGTCGCAAAGTAACTGAGTTCACCCACTACCACCCGGTCGCCCGGAGAGATCAGCGTCTCCACTACGATATATATGCTCAGTTCCAAGCTGCGTGTCACCAGTATGTTTTTTTCGGAAATGCGCAATCCCCGGGTCAGGTTCAGGAAGTTCGCCAGATTTTCCTTATAAAATGAACTGCCCATCAGATTGCCGTACCCAAGTTTGGGCCGGTTGCCCTTACGCCTCATGTTGGTATGAAGCAATCGGGACAGATAATCTACATGAGATAGCCTCGGATCCGGAAGTCCGTCATCCACGCGGAGCTTTGAGGGCAGATGGTCGAAGGGGTCATCCAGTATATTCCACTTCCTAAAATGGAAACCGGTCTGTTGGGGATAGATGGCCAGTGCTGCGGCGTTGAACCGTCGCGGCTTAGCCAGGTTTCCATTTCGGACAAATGCGCCCCGGCTCGGATGATTTACAATCCATCCCTGCGTCTCCAGTTCAGCGTAGCTGGCCACGACTGTATTACGGTGCAAGCCAAGTAGCTCGCCCATCCGGCGCGTGCCGGGAAGTTTATGGCCGTCCATCAGGTATCCCCGCTGAATCGCATTGATCAGCTGATGTGCCACCTGAAGGTATACCGGAGTGGCCGACTGCCGGTCGATTTGGATGAAACTTCGATACGGAACGAAAACCGGACTATCCATAAAATAAAAACTGGCACATAAGTATGTGCCGGCAAGATACGACTTTTGCCTGCAATATGTAAAAGACGCTTGACGCATGAAAAAGACGCTGATTTTATCTTTGGCTAATGCCTTCACTGTTATCGGAGCGATTGAGGCACAGACGCTCACGCATCACCCGGATACTGCTGCGATTCCACTCAATGAAGTGATTGTCTCTGAAAACCGACTACAAACGCCATTTTCAAAACAAAACCGAAACATCCAATTGATAGATCGGGCACAGATCGAGGCGCTGCCCGCCCGGTCGCTCAACGAGCTTTTGGGGCATGTGGCAGGCGTAGACCTCCGCCAACGCGGGCCATTTGGCTCACAGGCCGACCTTGCAATTGACGGCGGCACCTTTGAGCAAACGCTCCTGCTGGTCAACGGAGTGAAGGTGCTCGATGCGCAGACAGCGCACAACGCCCTCAACCTGCCCATCCCGCTGGAAGCCATTGAACGCATTGAAATCATCCGCGGACCCGCAGCACGCATCTACGGCATCAACAGCCTCACCGGAGCCGTCAATATTGTCACCCGCAAACCTGAAAAATCCGAAATCCTCAGCCACGCATATGCCGGTACTGGATTCAAAAAAGACACAGCTGCCACCGGACAGCTGTTCAACGGACGGGGCGTACAGCTGGGTGCTACCTTGGCAGGCAGGGTCGGCCGCCACTCGCTGTACGGCAGCCATGAGTCAGGGAATGGCTTTCGCTACAACACGGCATTCCGTAACCATAAGCTGTTTTATCAAGGGGATATCCCGACAGGTGAACGCTCGGGCGTTTCCCTGATGGGCGGTTATGTCGACAATGGCTTCGGAGCGAATGGCTTCTATGCAGCACCGGGCGACAAAGAAGCCGAAGAAGTGGTAAAAACAGCGCTTGCTTCCATCGGCTACCATATCAGCCTTTCCGAACGCTTTTCGATTGCGCCACGCATCAGTTATCGTTATACGAATGATGATTACCGGTATTTCCGCCATGATCTCAGTCGCGCACGGAGCCAGCACAATGGCCACGCCGTCAATGCAGAAATCAATGGCACGCTGCGGACCGTATTCGGCGATGTCGGCATGGGTTTGGAAATGCGCAATGAGGCTATCCGCAGCTCCAACATCGGCGATCACAAACGCGATAATTACGGCATGTATGCCGAATTTAAAACCGAAAGCGTTAAGCGTCTGCTCCTTAACGCCGGAGCCTATCTCAACTATAACTCCGACTACGGTTGGCAGGTGTTCCCCGGCATCGACCTCGGCTTCCAGCTGGATGAAAACTGGAAGCTCGTAGCCCATACCGGCACGGGGCAGCGGATTCCGTCGTTTACCGACCTGTATCTTGACCAACGGCCGGGCAACGTGGGTAATCCATCGGTGACGCCAGAACAAGCCTGGCACATCGAAGGCGGAGTAAAGTATGCCGGACAACGACTGCTCGCCCATGCCAATTACTTCTACCGTAATATCAACGATTTTATCGACTGGGTAAGGCCGGACCAGGACACACCGTACCAACCGTTCAATTTTACCGCGAACCGCGTCCACGGTATTTCTTCATCAGCGGCCTACCGGTTTTCCGACCCCACTGCAACCATCACCTGGCTGGCGGGCATATCCCATACCTGGCTGTCGCCTTCAATTGGCGCAACCACGCAGCCGACTATGATTTCGAAATATGCCATTGAAAGCTTACGGCACCAGCTTGCCACTCATCTGCAGGTTACCGCCGGTTCCCTTTCGGCTACCGCAGCTGCCCGGTTTATCGAACGCACCAGTTATAAGAGCTACTTTCTGGGCGATTTGCGCGTGGCTTATCGGTTCCGTGCCGTAAATGTGTATATGGATGTGCAAAACATCTTGGACGTCACCTATGTCGAAGCAGCCGCAGTGACCATGCCAGGGAGGTGGCTCAGCCTGGGCCTGAAATATGGATTTTAACGGTGAAAGTCCGAAGACCGGAGCCAGTAGTAATACTGTCTCCCGCTTCGGACTGCTGTTTTCGGACTCCTATCTTTTTAATCACGTTTTTCCAACAGCCGCCATACCACGGCTGCTGCTACAGCCCCCACGATGGGCGCAACAATAAATAACCACAGCTGGCTAAGTGCTGCCCCCCCAGCTAAAACCGCCGGCCCGAAGCTGCGTGCGGGATTTACAGAGGTGCCCGTGATCGGAATAGCTACCAAATGGATAAGCACTAAGGTAAAGCCAATGGCCAATCCAGCCATGGTGCTGTTGCCCCACTTAGAGGTTGTGCCGAATATCACGAACAAAAACAGAAACGTAAGTATGGCTTCCGCTATGAAAGCCGACTTCACACCGTACTCACTTTGGTAGCCCGGCCCCCATCCGTTTGAACCATAAGCCCATTCACCGGCAGTAAAGCCTGCTACCTGGCCACTGAGAATCTGCTGCAGCGCCAAAGCTCCCAACAGCGCCCCGATAAGCTGGGCAACGATGTAAGCAACGGCGTTGGTCACTGAGATTTTGCCATTGATTAGCATTGCAATGGTAATCGCCGGATTGATGTGGCACCCGCTGATACCGCCGATGGCATAGGCGAAGACTACAACCGCCAGGCCAAAGGCGAACGAAATGCCCAGAACGCCGAGCCCAGAAAGGCCTGCAATCGTGTCGGCTCCCGCTACCGCGGCGGCTCCGCAGCCGAAGAGTACCAAGCCAAAGGTACCTACCATCTCGGCCACAAATTTAGTTGATGTTTTAATCTCCATGTTTTTTATGATATTGGTCTATCCAAAGGTAATTTGTTTTTTTAAAACAACGTAGTTTTTACTAAAAAACCCCGCTTCACAGCGGGGTCTTTCCATTTAACCAAACCTAACAAAATGAATGCTGTTATATATAGTGTCAAAAGTAAGCCCTGCTTGTTATCTCGTAATTAAGCTTGGATTAACATATTGTCAAAAAACAGCAGCATTGCATTATTTTCGGCCAAACGTTTTAAGACTTGGACCGCTCCGGAAACTTATTCCTAACTGGATTGAGCCAATACAAACTCCAGCTCTTTGGGCTCCCATGATTTGCAAGCGGTGGCTTGCGAATATAAACGCAAGCATAAATTTCGCAAATTGTTTCAATATTCTTAAATTATTGCCGACCCATGGCCCACCCACGAACTGCGCTATTTAAGAAATTTTGATAATCCATCAAACACACTTATCTTTACGATCAAGATAATCAATAATCAAGATAATGCCGTCCACAGAAGAAATCATCAAACTGAGAAAGCTCAGCCAGCAATGCGCTTACACCACCATCCAGATGCACGAAGCCATTGGCAGAAACGCGGGGATGTCCGGAACAGACCATAAGTACCTGGGATTTATTATACAAAGAGGACAAATGACCGCGGGACAGCTTGCTGTATTGACGGGCTTGACAACGGGTGCGGTAACCAGCCTAATCGACCGGCTCGAAACGAAAGGCCTGGTAAAAAGACGCCCGGACAGAACCGACAGGCGGAAGACAATTATCGTCCCGGACACCGAAAAGATCATGGGCACACTCGAACCACTTTATAAAACGTTTAAGGATGACACAGAGCGACTGATGGCGTCATTTTCTCCCGAAGAGCTGGGCGTGCTGGAAACCTTTTTTCTGAAATACCTGAAATTAATGGACAGTACCATTAACCATTTAAACGGAAAATAAATGAAAACACCGCTGCATTTGAGCCATGCTCCGAACCCCTTTGCACAGACCTTTTTCCACGGAACGAAAGCCGACCTGAAAATCGGTGACTTTATCAAACCGGGGTTCCCATCCAACTTTACCGATAGGAAACTCAAACACGTCTATGTCGCCGCTACGTTAAGCGCCGCGATTTGGGGGGCAGAACTTGCCTTGGGCAGTGGGCGAGGAAGAATCTATTTAGTAGAAGCCTTAGGCCCTATAGAGGACGACCCGAATGTGACAAACAAAAAATTCCCGGGAAACCCTACCCTGTCCTATCGGTCAACGCATCCATTTAAGGTCGTCGGGGAGGTAACTGCCTGGCAAGGACACTCACCTGAGCAAATTAAAGCGATGAAAGACGGATTGGTAAAACTGCAAGCGCAAGGTACTGACCATATAGAAGAGTAACGACAGGCGTCACCCCGGTCCTTGGGCCGCTTATTTGCCATCCTTCCCACAGGGCTTGTTCCACAGGTATGCAAAAGCCAGGGCGCCGAGAGCGTAGCAACCTACATCCCGGATATCGGCGGTAAATCGACCGCTCCAACGGGGGAACAGGTATTCGGCAAACACGCTGACCACGAAGAAAAGGATAGCGATGTGCAGTACGGGCAGCACATAAGCATCGCCCTTCCTAAAAACCGTACGCCGCTCCAACAGCACCAGTTGCAGCAGGATGGGCATAAACAGCAGCGGATCGAGGTGCGATACTCCCCAGTTGTTAGACAACTTTCGTCCAAAGTTAAATTTATTTAAGACACTTTTTTTGAGTTATCATTGAATTTGCTGTTGGGCGTTTCCTTGCCG
>NZ_JBHRTA010000029.1:0-61872 GCF_042646065.1 Parapedobacter deserti | reverse complement strand
AACTTTTGCCTTGAATGCTGCGCTAAACTTTCTGCGTTCCTTCTTCATTTTACAACTGCTAATTTAGAAATTAATTCAGTTGTCTAATATTTGGGGGAAACCGCATTGCTCAACGATTAGATTGTAAGTAGCTACCGTATCATTTCCGTAAATAATGTAGTCAGGCGATTGTGGGCTGGCACTAAGTTTTGATGCCCACATCAAGATGACAACAATAAGCAACTGTTTATAACCCATCATAAAATGTCTGAGACGGTCTCACTTTGCTTTTTTAGATTACTCATAAACGTTTTGACATTGTGCCTGTTCCAGCCATACGAAATAACCGATGGGATGGCATCCGGATCACAGATACTGTTGATCAATATTTTGCCTTTCTTCCGTTTGATCGTTATCAATTCCCCCCAACTTAAAGACCAATTCCAATACCTCCCGGCTCTCACATACGATTTCCGTTTTATAAGGATTCTCCACTTTAGGTTCTCGCATGTCATTTTCAAGGCATTCTCAAATTGCCCATCATTGTATTGGATCTCGAATACTTTAAAGCGAAGTCTTGCTCGCTGCGCGAAGAACGAAATAAGCGCCAATCCGATAAATATCATGGCGCTCCAAAGCAGCTCCGCTTTTGTTGGAACCGTTTTGTAGGTGTCATCGAGGTACATGCTAACGAAATCGATTAGTATCACGATGGGAGGGACGAGTAACAATGGTACCACAGAAAAATGCCAGAAAAGTTGCCGCTTCGTTAGCTGTATCCGATCGGCTGCCTTTTTTTTAATCATGTTTATATACCTTCGTATAGGCTGTATTCAGGTTGTTTTCATAATAATTTAAATCCAAGTTCAAAACGCCTCTTTAAAGATAACAAGTTTATTTACGATAATCAAGCCTTCAATCCCTTGGCGAAGATTCGTTCATAATACCATACCCAAAGATAGATTTAAATTGCCATACCCTTTGAAACGCTCGTATTGAATGCCAATCATCAAACCCTTCGGCAGCCCGAAAAGCCAGATGAGCCAGCCTTGAAAAAATCAGATGCTTCTTCCAATGAGCCGAAAGCACTGTCGGGGCCCAGGCAATCCGTCTCCAGCGCCGTTACGGCTAGCGAAGTTCCGTCCGCGCTTTTGAAGGCCACCTCATAGCGGCCACATTCTTCGTTTACGGTAAACTCTTCAAGGTGATGCTCACCTGGGAACACCCGTCCGCCTGCCAGCGCGTTCAGGTGCGAGGATGTATCTCGTCGGGGTATGAAAACACCTTCCTTCACCATCCCGTTTTCCGTCCATTCCACAGCGATGCGGTGAGCCGTTTTCAGAAGAAATGCCAATGGCGGCGGGAATTCCCTTTGGCCTGATTTCCTTCAGACGGATCAGGCAGATACCAGCTATTCCGGCATCATCAACAAGCTTGGGCCGGAAGGGATAGGGGAGGTATTTCCGCAATACCTCTTTATCCACTCGGTAGTTTATCAGTATGCGCCGGTCTATCACGCCAGTTATCGTTGGGATTTTCATGCGATTTATCCAGTGCTGATTTAAATCGTTCTGTTATATTTCCGATAGGTATTCAATTATTTGTCGTTTAAGATCATCCTCTATATTTACCGATGTCGTTTGTTCCGTCAAGACAAGTTTGCAGTTGCACTCAATCTCAGTCACGTTTGTGATATATGTAAACCATTCAAAATACGTCCATTCTCTTGGTCTTGGCGAATGCGTTGAAGGATCACAGTGAACGCCGCACGATAACCTGTGTAGGGTTGCGGACCACGACGGTCTTCCTGTTGATAATAGCCTCGCTGACGGCCTTGCCCATCGCCTCGAAATCTGTGGAAATCACCGTGATGCCGTCTTCAAGGACCTCTTTGACTGCCGTGTCGTTGTATGAGATGAGTCCGATGTCTTTGCCCAGCTGATAACCCTGGGTGCGGGCCAGTTTGATCAGCGCCACATCATCAGTGTCGTAGCGGCTGAAGGTGATGTAGGTATTGCCTTTTCTGAAGCTGTCGGCTTCAACTTCGTGCTCGATGGCGTAGCGGAATTCATGCTCAGTGCAAAACCGCAGGAAACCGTCCAACACGTGGCGTGCATGGGTGGCTGCAGTAGGGGCAACGAGAATGAGCTTTTTATAGTTGGCCAATTGCTTCCGGAGTTGGTTCAGCCCGTCGTAAATGTCGTGTTCAAAGTCCTGAAATATGCAGGAGTATTCGCCTTGCAGATGCGGCTGGTTATAGTCAATGATAATCCGTTTTTGCGGCGGAATGAGGTTCAGCACCGCAGCGGGATCTTCCTTCAATAAGGTGGCAATGACAAAGTGTGTGTAGCTGTTCAGGTTTTCGTAGATGAGGTTTTCAAACACCTTGAGGTTGTGGTGGTGGAAGTATACGTCTACATCGGCAACATCTTTCAACTGATCAAAAAGGGTATGGTAGAATCGGTCCCGCATGATGTTCATCTTGTCCAGCAGGAGGAACACGCGGTAAGTATGGCCTACCGATTTTTTTTTCACGTAGTACCCTTTCCGGTATACCGACTCGATAATTCCTTTCTCAAGGAGGTGATTCAACCCTTTCAACAACGTTTCTTTACTCATCCCCAGTTCCTTTTCGAATTGCTTCAAAGACGGTAACCGGTCGCCGATATGGAGTTTGTCAGATTCGATTAATTGATTGATATGATCGACCAACTGCATGTATTTCATGCGTTGGTTCGCAGGAGCTGCGAGGCTATCAATGGCGGTTGTCTGCATAGTAGGATACAAAAGTAAGGAAATACCAGTGCAAACCAAACCATATTTGATGTGTCACTGGCTGTTTGTTCCATTATCTAATTGGTTACGCCCTTTTTTCCAAAAATATTTAGAAATATAAAATTAAATGTAGTATAATTGCAATGTGGTTTAATTACCATACCACACCATACCAGACTTAAAGAAATTAACCAAGTTATGAATATGAATATGCCATGAATAGATTTTTTTACATTGTTCTTTGTCTTTGCTGGTGAACTCCGGAAGCGCCCCTACGTGGCCGGCGCAGCCTGGTGGACCTGCAACGATTACCAAAGCCGCTACTACGGCAGCAATGCCAACGGCTACCGGCCGTGGGGCCTCTTGGGCCCCGATCGCTCAGCCCGGCCGGCTTATCACGTTTACCAACAGGAAATGGCTCCACTGACCGTGGAAAAAACGGGTTTTCAGCCCGGAGGTAGAGGTGTGCATGGGTTGCGGTGAAAATAAGTGCACCGGCCGATTTCCCGGCCTACAGGGTACGGGGCTATGTGCTGGAAACGCCACATACCCGGGTGAGCTTACCGGACCTGGCACCGGGTGAAAGCTCGGAAATCACCTTGCCTGTCACCGGATTCCAAAAGGATATTTTGCTGAAAGTCGTCAAGCCCACAGGTTACGTAGCCTTGCAGCAAACCATGACGTTGAACGAAACGAATTGATTTTACAGTACCCCTATTAAGACATGATTCAAGAAGAGGAAATTGATAGAAGATATTCCCGGGCAGTGACCTTGTCAGCAGACTTGGTGATTACAGGCGGAGGTTTGTCCGGCACGTGTGCAGCCATCACCGCTGCGAGGCAGGGATTGAAAGTGGTGCTGGTGCAGGACCGGCCGGTATTGGGCGGCAACGCCTCGAGTGAAGTGCGCCTATGGATATTGGGGGCCACCTCGCACATGGGCAATAACAATCGTTGGAGCAGGGAGGGAGGTGTTATCGACGAGCTGCTGGTGGAAAATACTTATCAGAACCCCGAAGGCAACCCAATCATTCTGGACATGATTTTGCTCGACAAGGTCTTTCAGGAACCGAATATTACGCTGCTGCTCAATACGGCGGTATTTGAGGTGGAAAAGGACGGCCCCGATACTATCCGGAGTCTGAAGGCCTTTTGTAGCCAGAATTCTATCGCCTTTCACCTGGAAGCACCCTTGTTTTGCGACGCTTCCGGTGACGGTATCGTAGGCTTTTTAGCTGGCGCAGCGTTCCGCATGGGCGCTGAAGCGCGGGAAGCGTTTGATGAGCCCATGGCGCCGGACACCGACTATGGCGAGCTGCTCGGGCATTCGCTGTACTTCTACAGCAAGGATACCGGAACGCCGGTGAAGTTTACAGCGCCCTCATTTGCCATAGATGTATCTAAGGAGGTTCCGCGTTTCCGCAATTTCAAGGCCAATGAGCACGGTTGCCAGCTCTGGTGGGTGGAGCACGGAGGGCGTCTGGACACCGTACATGATACCGAGCGTATCAAGTGGGAGCTGTGGCGCGTGGTGTACGGCATCTGGGACTATATTAAAAACTCCGGTAAGTTTCCGGAAGCCGGGACCATGACGCTTGAATGGGTAGGGATGATTCCGGGCAAGCGTGAGAGCCGCCGTTTCGAGGGCGACTACATGCTGAGCCAGCGTGACCTGATCGAGAAGCGTACACATCCAGATGCGGTGGCCTACGGCGGATGGTCCATTGATCTGCATCCCGCCGACGGGGTGTTCAGCGAACGGCAGCCTTGCAATCAATGGCATAGCAAGGGCATTTTCCAGATTCCGTATCGGTGCCTATACAGCCGGAACATCCAAAACCTGTTCTTCGCCGGCCGGATCATCAGCGTCAGTCACGTGGCGTTCGGCGCCACACGCGTAATGGCCACCAGTGCCTACGTGGGGCAGGCGGTAGCGGTAGCGGCAGCCTTGTGCAAACGGCAGGGTGTGCTTCCACGCGCACTTTACGAACAGGGGTACATCGGCCAGTTGCAGCGCGAATTGATGAAGACCGGGCAGCATATTCCCGGTCTTGTGCTGACCGATGATGCAGACCTGGTCGCACATGCGCGGCTGGTGGCTTCGAGTACCCTGGCTTTTTCGAGATTCTCGCGCGGAAATTTGCGCTGGAAATCGCTTGACATCGGCGCTGCCCAGTTGGTGCCGTTGCATGCCGGCGCCGTGCCGGTGTTTTCCCTACCCGTTCAGGCCAGCGGCAATACCGCACTGACCGTAGAACTGCGGGTGAGCAGCCGGAAAGGCGGATTTACGCCGGATACGGTGCTGGCCACGGAATCTGTTGCGCTTGCGCCTGGAATAACTGACCTGGAGCTTGATTTCGGGGTTGTGCTGGAGGAGGCACAATATGTCTTCCTGACTT
Source organism: Parapedobacter deserti (assembly GCF_042646065.1). NCBI lineage: Bacteria > Pseudomonadati > Bacteroidota > Sphingobacteriia > Sphingobacteriales > Sphingobacteriaceae > Parapedobacter > Parapedobacter deserti. The sequence continues at coordinate 56,719 of NZ_JBHRTA010000029.1, read as the reverse complement.
TCCTTGCAAACCCGGAGGTACAGCTTCCTTACACCAACCAGCGGATCACAGGGCTGCTCTCGGTGTTTAATGGTGTAAACAAGAAAGTGTCAAACAATGGCTGCCAGCAGCCGCCCGTCGGCTCGGGGGTCGATGAGTTTGAGTTCTGGTGCCCCCAACGCCGCCCTGAAGGGCAGAACATCGCCATTGCGTTAGCTAATCCACTGATGGCATTCGAACCAGACAATATCCGGAACGGCGTGGACCGGCCGGTTACCGGGCCTAACGCCTGGGTGGCCGACCCGAATGACACTGATCCATATGTCTCGTTGCAATGGGATACGCCTCAAACGATCAGCCGCATCGTGCTGGTGTTTGACACCGACGCAGACCACGCGATGGAGTCCGTACTGATGACTCACCCCGAACGGGTGATGCCGTTCTGTGTGCGGAATTACAGAATAGAAGATGCGGCCGGGAACGTGATCTACCGAAAGACGGATAACTACCAGACAAGGAATACCATTGTCTTGGACGAACCGGTGACGACCGATAAGTTCACAATCCATGTCGCACATCCGTCCGCAGAAGTTCCCGCGGCCGTGTTTGCCATCAGATGTTATGGGGGGATGCAATGACGACACTGGACTACTGGGTAATTGCAATTTTTTCCATCGGCATACTGGTTGCCGGACTATCCATGAGCGACCGCAAACCCGATATGCAGTCCTATTTCGGCGCAAGCGGAGCCTTGCCCTGGTGGATGAGCGGTTTGTCCCTGTACATGGGGTTTTTCTCTGCGGGCACTTTTGTGGTATGGGGTGCCATTGCCTATGAACAGGGATGGGTGGCCATTACCATACAGTGGATGATGGCCATTGCCGGATTCCTGATCGGTCGTTTCATCGCACCGCGATGGCGACAAACCGGTGTGCTTACCGCAGCTGAATTCGTGCAACAGCGGTTTGGCAGTGGTGTCCATAAGTTTTATACGTACGTTTTTCTCCTGATGAGCTTCGCATACAACGGGGCCTTCCTTTATCCGGTGGCCAAATTGGTGAATGTGTCAACCGGACTGCCTTCCCATTATGCGATCATGCTTTTCGGTCTCATGGCCGTGCTCTACACGACTTCCGGCGGGCTATGGGCAGTTATCGTGACCAATGTGCTGCAATTCGTGGTGCTCACCGCAGCGGTGGTCATCGTCGTGCCGCTGGCATTCGATCGGGTAGGCGGCATATCCGCTTTCGTAAAAGCGGCTCCCGAGGGATTTTTTAACCTTACGGGCGGTGAATACACCCCATGGTTTATCGCCGCTTTCGGCCTTTATAACATGGTGTTCATCGGCGGCAATTGGGCTTATGTACAACGGTACACCAGTGTGCCCACCAAGCAGGAAGCGAAAAAAGTGGGCTACCTCTTCGGCTTGCTGTATCTGATCAGTCCCGTCATATGGATGCTGCCGCCCATGCTGTACCGATTGGTAAACGTGGATCTGGCAGGCCTCGAGAATGAGGGCGCCTACCTGATGATGTGCAAGGAGGTGTTGCCGGCAGGCCTCATGGGGCTCATGATAACCGGGATGATTTTTGCCACTACCGATTCAGTGAACGCATCGCTCAACGTATCGTCTGCGGTGTTTACCAATGATGTCTATAAACGGATAAATTCCGGGGCTACCAACCGGTCGTTGATGTGGGTGGCCCGCTTATCCACGCTTACGTTTGGCATGATCACCGTTCTGGTTGCCCTGATGGTACCCGCAATGGGCGGCATTGTACAGGTTGTGCTCAGCATCGGTGCGCTTACCGGGGTGCCGCTGTATGGCCCCGCTGTGTGGGCGTTGTTTTCAAACCGGCAGACCGGCTTTTCCGTTTTGTTTACTACCATTGCCAGTTTGGCGGTCAACCTGTTTTATAAGTTTGGTGCTCCTTTGCTGTTCGATATTTCGCTAAACAGAATGCAAGAGACGGTGCTGGGTGTGTCTCTTCCCATACTCCTACTGGTAGTCTTCGAAGTGATTTACCGAAACAAAGCCTATCGCGTTCCAGATGTTGCCGTGCCGGATAGTTCAAGAGACACTGACGCGGGCTCATCACGGGGCAAGCGCCAAAGTGCACTGGCGACAAAGACCATTGGCGTGACCTTGCTGGGAGTCAGTCTGATAATTTTTGTGCTGGGACTATTTGCTACGCACGGCAGAACCATTGTGCTGGCAACATCCCTGGCCACCACACTCCTGGGCACCGGGCTGCTGGTTTCGCGGCCGCGGCAAAAGCGCAATGCAGACAGCGTGCTTTAACAGCTTTATCCGAGATGTCAACCATTTCATCGAGAAAGAAACCGGCGCTAATGCTCATGCAACATACTCCAGACTGCTTCTCTATATAAAATCCTTTAAGCTATTAACCACAGAAGATATTCTTCAGCTTTATAAGCCGGCCGCCCTGGTTAATTTTCAACTAAGCGAATTGCCTTTGGCAGGCGAAAAACGCGACAGGATTTTAGCTGCCCTGCAAACCTATCTGGACCGAAATAATCTGACTTATTCTTTAGACCATGAAATTGCCAACCTTGAAATCTCCGGCGCATCCGAAGGCCAGTTGATAGAAATCGTCCGCAACTACGACGTCGCACTACAAGTCACCTCGTCGCTATCCACCCGCATCCGCCCGGGAAGATTCGCCCAACCGGTGCGTTCTTATGGCTTTGAAGTATTCATGCCCGCCGCAGATCCTCCTATTGTTGCCATCGTGGATACAGGCATCAGCGCATCCACTCCGCTGGCCCCTTTGCTTATTGCAGACGAGGACCTTAATCTCACTGGAACTCCCGTCAGCCAAGACAATCCGATCGTAGAAGGGGTCATGGCACCGCCGTAGCAGCCTTGGCAGCACTCGGCAAGGGTCATGTAGCCAAGGTTATCAAGGGGCTATGGTCCCCTTTCTCTTGATAATTTGGACGTTTGGATTTTAGGGAGAGTTACAATTTGCTTATGCAGACATATGAACATTGTCAATTATATAAAACCGCTGCTGCATACCGCCGGAGGAAACAAAAGAATAAACGCTCGTTGCAATCATATCAGAGAAAGGCCGTGGTGTCATTAAATGATCTTGATCGAGACATTTACAACCACCAGGACGCACCTGGAATCTTATTGGAATGCTACGATCTCAATTATACTGCTTCTACCGGACGCGAGGCTCCAGACCATCGACGGCATCACGTAGTCGCCTTAATCGTCGCAGCCACAGCCTAAGATTAAGTACTAACTGGACAATAAAAAAACAGCAATTCCAAGCAATACTCCATATTTTCCAGAAATGAAGCTGATCCCGTAGCTAAAAAAGACCGGTTTGAACTCCCCAGGCGATGATTTATTGATGAATCAAGCTTTCATAGTACGCTACCGAAGCACCCATACCTGCAGCACCATGATAGTTGGGCGCTTCAAAAACAAATGCATAAGGTTTGTAGAGCGTAGCACAGCTTGGATAGTCTTTTTCTAATTGTTTATACTCATCCCAATATGCATGGTATAATTTAATAGATTCTGCCATGTTGGTTTTATCATACGTCCCACTTTGATCCCCTGTATAACCCAAGGCCATTACCTTCCAGCCTTCGGCGATAATTTTATGTAGCAATAATCCATACTTGGAAGAAACAAATAGGTATTGCTGGTCTTCTTTGTCAGACATTGTGATCTGCTTACTCAGCTGCACCATTTTATCGAATATTTTGATTGCTTCGTATCTTTCTTCAACCGCTTCATCAAGTTTTTTGTCTTTATAAAGCTGTTCGAAAGCCCTTAACAATACAGGTTCATTTGAATCAGGAATCTTTTTCCCATGAATTCCTCCCAAAAATTCATCTCTGGTCCACCAAACCCATCCACGTTGGAAAGATTCTATTTTGGCTGTAGCATGTCCTCTTAATACCGCTTGTGAGGATAACATACATAACTCGCGGAATTTTTTTCTTGACTCGCCTTTAATTCCGCTCTCGTCCATGAAGTTATTAAAAACCTGCTCTTCGGTTAAATCGGTATTTTGCGCCCAATGACTGATAACATATGCGTTTAAACGGCACCAAAGCTCATTTTTAATATAGGGACCAACCCAACCGCCACCTCTTGACCATGACCATATTCCACGAAAGTTAGGCATGTTTTTAATGTCATTTAATCCTTTAAATCCGGTTTGCGGGGCAATACTAAAATATTCTTCAAAACCATTAATTACTCCATTCATAACATAATTTGGATATGCGCCTTTTCCTTCATATTCACGCTGACATTGAACCTCAACAATCTGTGGGTGTTTGCCAATAGTTATAGTAGGGTTAAAATCATATAACCTGCGATAATCTCCGCGGATATGTTTGATAGAAAACACCAAATTAGGATGTTTTTCGATTCGGTTAGTAACGTTTAAATAATAGTCCGGATTTTCATGCATACCGCCAAAAGACCATGTTCTGTAAAAGAGCATTTTGTTTCGCTTCACGCAAACTTCGTCTCGTAGCAGGTTGATCAGCTTTACATGACTCTCTTCAGCATTGGTAATAGGTCCGTTTCCGGTATGATAGGGGACGTTATCCAAATATGTTTCTCCGGTTCTGATAATCAATCCGTCTAAGTCTGGAAATGTTTCAAACACTTCTTTTAGCATTGCCCGGTGAATTTCAATAGTCTTTGGTCGTTCAAAAGAAATACGGCCTTCGCTATCCATGATTTCGTCTTTATATATTTCTACTAATTTTTTTGGGAGTATAATAATGTCAGTCTGATAATATATTTTGATACCTGCCTTATGGGCTTTCTTTATATTATTTCGTATTCTTTCTGCAGCAGCTAATACCCAGGCTCGTTCTTCGGAGCCTTCAGGGAATATAGTTGGGTTGAGCTTGTCGTACGTAATAGCTGCATGTACAAATGTGAAATCAGTAATTACCTGGCCCGTGTAGCCATTTTTTGCCAAAAAGGCCGGGTCGTTAAAAATAGTTTCTGTTAAGGGTTCTCCGGGATTATTTTGCACCATATCCAGGATGTAGAAGTCATTTTTCTTCTGGGCAGTGGCTATAATATGAGTTACAGTGATCAAAAGAACAGCGCAAATCGATTTAAATTTTAGCATTGTAGTTATAAATTAATGTTTAAAGGTTTACCTTCTGTTATCAGTTTAGAAAATGTCTGTACTCCATTTTTTACGATACTCACACGTATCTGATTTTTTTCTCTTTTCAACTCGATATCAAACAGATTCTCAAATGCGTGTATTTTTCTGAGCGCCATTTTGTTCCAGGTTGTTGGTAAATATGGGCTGATTGTAAATGACCGTAAGCCAGTAGGCCTTATTCCTAAAAGGCCTTCTGTATAAATGCGGCAGTATAATCCGCTTTCTGCAGAAAGATGCCGCTGATTGCCTTCCGGGTATGCTTCTACAGCGTAAGGCACATGCTCGCCTAACAGGCGGCGGTTTGAATAGTAAGTTAGGTATTTAAGTGCCTTTTCTTTTTCTCCGGCAGCAAAAACACCACGTAAGGCGTATAAGGTAGATCTGTCCCAGAATGTCTCTTTGCCTGCTTCGGTTGCAAGTCCGTCAGCTGTCCACAATCTTGGAGAAAAGAGTGCTTCGATTGTTCCCTTTTTGCGGTCAAAAATATCAACGGTTAATGGTAAACAGATCCAAGCCCGTAAAACATCGTTATCCTCATAATAGCGATAGGTATCATAGCCTTCAACTTTTGCTCCGAAATAGCCTTCAATTGCTTTGCGTAATTTCCCTGCCTGGTTGTGATAAGCTTTTATTTGTGAAGCGCTTTTGGATAGTGCTTTAGCAAGAAAACCTGCCGATATGAGTGCATCGTAATAGAGAGCGGATGTACTTAAGTTAGCTTTTCCGGACGGAAAGCGGTTTTCAAGCTCGTCGGTGTCGGAAGCAACGACACCATCCTCATTTAGCTTGCGTCTGCAATATTCTAAGCACCATTCAATAAGCGGCCAAAGTTCTTCGGCTTTTGTTTTGTTTCCCAGAGCCAGGGCAAATCTTGTAGCTCCGTAAGCAACCATAGCAGCATCACCACGATCGCCGACTCCACGCCAAAATGTATCTCCCTGCGAAGTTATAGAACTTGGTAAGGGATCAAAATCACTGTTCATGAATCGTGCGAAATGCCTGTATGCATTTAATGACGCTTCATTTCCAGAAGCGTAACCCAAAAACGGGAAGAATGGTGCTATGTATTCCGCCTGATCGTTTGCCCAAACAGCAGCATAATACTCGCCGCCGCCCGGGCCATGCATAAGCCCGCCTTTAGTCCGATAAATGCTCTCTGATGCTCTTACTTTAGCAAAGGCGAAAGTGCGGTTAAGCACCTCATTGGGGGTTTCTAATTGTAGCTGATTATGCCATTGTTTTACCAATTGCATTCTTCGAAGGCGCTCATTTTCTGTGTCGAACGTTAATGGGTTGTCATTCGTTCTGGCAGCCTGAAAACTGGCAGTGAAGTGTATCGTCTCCCCTGGCTGCAGGTGTTTGCTGCCCGGGCCTTTTAGTTTTTCAGAAAAGATATATTTTCCTTCAATTCCAACCTCAGGATCTGTGGTAAATGTTGATTCGTAAGCAGGAATTTCGATGAATACAGACTGGTTGGAGTGGTTTGTCAATTCATATGCTTCTAAATAAACAGGCTTATCTACAGAGGGGAAAAAGGTTCGTTTGCAACTGATGTTATTCGCAAACACGCTATTACAAACAAAAAGACCGTTTAGCGAGATCGTTTTTACTTTTTCTCCGGTTAGTTTTGCTCCATTTACATATATATATGTTAAAGGATCCCAGTTAAAGGTACGTTTCAGGTGATCGCGTGTTTTATTGGGGTGTTTCCTCAACATTGGCCATATAATTGTACGGCTTAACATGAAAGCGTTTTCAGCATTTACCCCATAATCAACAATCACCGAAAGATGCTCTCCGCTCATTTCCAGGTGATCTTCATGTGGCACCCGTTTATCAATATGCCAAATGATACCACCGTCTTCATCCATTTGCCATCTGCTTTCCTGTTGTGCTAAAGAAGATTTGTCGTCTGTTAATAAAATAGTGAACAATACGGTTAAACGCATGGCAAACCTGGAAATACTCTTGAATGCTTCTGTCATTTTTGTTTGTATTTATAATTCGTGTTCTGTTTAAATCTAAAAAGCTGTGTGATGGGCTTATAATAATAGGTATGTTCGAAGGGATGCATCCCCCAAAGCTCCCTGGTTTTTTGAATGTGGTGTTGACCTACTGGAAGCGATCTCGAAATTGGTCGGGAGCTGACTTATTTTGGGGGGTAGGTTAGTTTAGGAATACTTATAATAAAGCGAGAACCTAAAAAATCTATAAAAAGAAAACATATGAAGATTCGATTGGTCATTCTAATGCTTTTGTCTTTATGCGCTGTTTTCTCCAGCACTTGCTTGGGGGAAAGCATCTATGTGCATCCACAAAATGGATCAGATAGTAGTAAGGGAGATTTTTCAGCACCTTTTAGAACCTTAAAAAAGGCGGTGAGCGTAGTAATGCCCGGAGATACGATCCATTTGTATCCGATGGTATACCAGGAATCATTAGAATTTCGAAACAATAAGTCAGGTACGCCGGACAAGCCCATTGTGGTTGAGGGGCATGGTGCAATCATAGATGGCGCAGTTCCGTTGGTTCTTTCCAGTTGGGAAAAATTACCGGACGGGATATACAAAAACACAAAGTTGCCGCTGATTAAGGGATTTGATATCAGCCGTTATAATTTTTTCTTTAACAATGAAATGATCAGGATGGGAAGAACCTCCAAAGGGATAAAAGCACCATTTAAACCATATGAAAGTTTAAAACAGGGGGAATGGACTTATAGCGAAAGCGAGAGCGCTTTTTATATCAAAACAGCGCCGGGGACCTCGCTTACTTCCTATAAAATCACAGCTCCCATACTGTCTAATGGCGTTTCTTTTACCAGCTGTAGTTATGTTACTATTAAAAATATTACTGCAATGCGGGTGATTAACGATGGGTTTAATATTCATGGCGATTGTGTTGGTCTTTACTTCGAAAATATAACTGCCAGGGATTGTGGAGATGATGGTTTCAGTGCTCATGAAAATAGTTTAGTTAGGGTAAACGGTTTTACAAGCATCGGAAATAGCACAGGGGTGTGTAGCATTAATAATAGCAGTTCTGAAATGGCCAATATTCTTATAAAAGACTGTATCGGCCACGACATTTTCTTTCCGCAGGGTGGGGTTAATGTAATACGCAACTGTGTAGTTTTATCGTCTTCCCAAAAAGGAATTACAGTTGGTGCTCAGCCAGATCTAAACTTTTATTCTACACTGATCTTTGACAACCTTCTTGTTATCCGCAATGGAGATCCCATTTCAATCCGGGTTTCCGTAGGAGGGACATTAAAGATTAATGCAGCCTTATTATCCGGAATTGGACTCATCAATGAAGGGACAGCAAGCTTAACAAATGCTGTAATAGGAGGAGATAAAGGCGTCTCGTTAGAAATAAGGAAAGACGCAACATGGAAGGCAAATCAAAATCAATATGGATTGTCTGCAATAAGTCTTTTTGGTAAAGTATTTACAAAAGAAGATTTTTCCGAATATAAGTCGATTACACGGCAAGACAGTCAATCCAGCTGGGATTTAACCACGATAGACATTAAAAGTCAATATGGCAAGGCTGGAGTAAATATTGATCTTCTGCCAAAATTTTAATTAAACAATATGCAAATGCTACTACGATCAGCTTTCATTACACTTTCTTTTTTCTTGGCCCCAACTTTTAGTTCTCTGGCGAAGGATACCAATTCTTTCGAAAAAACAATTTTTGCCCATTACATGGGCTGTTATCCGTTGGATAAATATAACGCCAGACTCAGCAGCGTTAATCCGTATGACTTCAATGTGTATACCAATGCAATAGGAGGCAAGATTGTTAATTTCCCGATTTTACAAGCAGGTAAACAGCTGGATGAGATTGAAGCTGCAGCATTGGATATAAGAAGAGCTATAAGGGCCGGCCTTGATGGATTTGCAGTTGATGTTTTAGCCGGCAAAGAGATTGGTTTGCATACATTAGATGTATTGTTCGCAGCGGCAGAAAAATATGATTTACCTTTTGCTATCACTTTTTGTCTGGATAACCCGAGTAGAAATCCGGGGGCAATTAAATATTTGCTGGACAATCATGGTAATAGTCCAAAGCTAGCCCGCAGAGATGGGAAGGTATTACTTTTTGGTTATTACTCTATGAGGGATGCGGAGAACTATGCAAGAGAATATTTTGAACGCAAAAGAACTGGTAAGCAGGTAGTTCCAGAATATTATCATAATGATACTAATTTCAAAGGGTTTCCTCAGTTACCCAGGGATACCTTAGCTTTTCCAGAGCTTAACAGTATGAACGATTTTTTAGTGGATCCTAAAGCATTTGCTGCTCACGTTAAAACATTCAGACACTATGAGGAAAAATGGGGAACACCGCTTCATATGCAATTTGAATTAAGTTCTGTATTGAGGGCTCCTTCGCCGCAATTCCGTGGTGAAGAAGGATATCAAAAAATAAAAGAAATTGTAAACATACTTTCCAGCGGTTTTAATTCTTTGGGTTTATTCCTTCCTTCGACTTTTCTGACTCCCGAACAAATCATTGAGCTGTCTGAAATTTGCAGAAAGAACAATTGTGAATGGGGCGAAGCGCTGAGCTATCAATATGACAATGAACTTTGGGAAAGAATCCACATTGGAGCAACCGGATTGGAAATGCAGAAGAGATGGGAAATGATAGAAAAGACAGGATCTACGCTTCTGCAGTTTACTACATGGAACGATTATGCAGAGAATACCCAGTTGGCTCCGTCTCAGGAGGTGAATTACACATTTTTGGACTTGAATGCATGGTTTGTGAAAAGATGGAAAGATGGCCGCGACCCACAAGTTGATGACGATAAAATTCATGTTATCTATCCAAAATACCCAAAAGGGGCAGAGGAAAACAGCTATCCTTTTAAGGTGACCCGGGTACTTAATTTTGATAGGCCTATAGAGGTGATTACAATTTTGAAATCTCCGGCAGTAGTACGTTTACCGGGGCGAAATATTTCCTGGAAGGCCCCTGCCGGATTCTTTTATAAGCAGATCAAAGCTGAAACAGGCGCGGTTTCGGTAGAAGTTTTACGAGAACAAAAAGTGGTGAAATTGCTGCAATGCCCTGAACCAATTACTTCGATGATCTTTAGGCAACAGGCAACGCCTACTACTTTTACGACAGAATATGAGAAACACTGGAAGGCAGATTTTGGTGATAGCCCTGTTGTGATAAATAGCTGGTACGGCGATCAGGACAATGACGGACTTCCAAACTGGTTTGAAATGTTATGGTTTGGTACATACGGAGATTTTAGCACAGCAACAGGCGCTAGTCCCGATGATGATCCCGATCAGGATGGTTTTACTAATTTGCAGGAGTATCAAAACAGGACCGATCCAACGTGTAAAGATCCTGTAGCATACAACAGCCAATTCGAATGGGATCTTACAGATAACTCCCGAACACTGAGTTTTAATCCGGAATCAGACGCAAACTACAACAATGTTTGGTATTATCTTGCGTCCACAGGCGGATCTAAACCCTCTTTTTCCCGATATGAATTGACGGCTTACATTCCTAGAAGAAAAGGCGAGGTGACGCATAAATCTTTTCCATACCCGGTTTTCCAATTTCCGTTCGGTACTGATCAACGAGATCCTGGCAAGCCAACTTCCTCCATTAGCTTCTTATCAAGGGAAAATCAAAATTATTTGACATTAAATACAACAGTTGAAAATGGGGCAGCAGTTGCGTGGAAGAGTCCAGTAGATGCAAAAGTTGACATTGAAGTGGTATGCAAAACGGACAACAAGGACATTCAGTTTGAAATTTTCTCCAGAGGGGTACCCCAAAAGTTACATAGTGAAAAACTTTCAAAAGGTAAGGTGCTTAAGAAAGCCCTTAACGGAGTTTCCGTGAAAAAAGGTGATACGATTATGTTTCATGCTGAAAAGGGAGTGGATGCCACTTTAACCTTTGATAAGCTGCGTATAACAATGGAGTAGCCGCATTGCAGATCTCTGGGATACCCAAAGTTTAAATTTTAAGAGAAATAATCTGTTTTGTGGTATCCTAAGTCTCAAAATCAATGAGCGTGCAGGTAAGTTTTAACCTTAATTGATAATACTTCGAGTAGATATCTATTAAAATACTATTTATAACCCCAAAGAAAAGTTAGATGGCGAAAAGACCCTTACGTTGTTTGTGCTTGCTTATTCTTGTGTGTTCATTTTATGGATGTAAGCCAACAAGACAATATCAATATCCGTTTCAAGACCCCGATTTATCTATAGAAGACAGGGTTGATAATCTAGTTTCACTACTGACCCTGGAGGAGAAGGTAATGCAAATGGTAAATAATGCTCCCGCTATAGAACGTTTGGGTGTTCCGCCTTATAACTGGTGGAACGAAACCTTACATGGTGTAGCCCGTAGTCCTTATCCTGTAACATCTTATCCACAAGCAATTGTCATGGCAGCCACATGGGATACCTTGTCTTTGCACACTATGGCAAACTACTGCGCTTTAGAAGGGCGGGCGATTTTTAACGATTTGCAAAGGAGAGGGAAGAGGGGGATTTATCTTGGTTTGACCCATTGGCCACCTAATATCAATATTTTCAGAGACCCGCGATGGGGAAGAGGGCAAGAAACTTATGGAGAAGACCCTACATTTCGCAGCCGGACAAAGGCAGCGAGTTGTTTTTAAAATTAGCCCTAAACAGATGGAATGGTGGGACGAGGGAAGCCAATCGATGTCAATGATTCCTGGAGATTTTGAACTTTTGGTAGGAGGCGGTTCCGATGGCAGAAGTTTAAAGCCTGTAGCTTTTCGCATCAGGTAAATTTAAAATTGGATAACACAACGTGTTTATTAAGAAGTAAAATGGACAGAACAACCTATTTATTTAAACTTTTTTTCTGCATTTTTTTAGCCTCAAGTTTTTCTATATCAGCTCAACCTGTACGCGAAAAGTTATCCCTGGATAAAGGGTGGCGTTTTTTTCAGGGCGATATTCCTTTTCCCAAGGTTTTAGGCCACTCCATGTCGTATCATTCTTCAAAAGCTGGGGCGGCACTTGGACCTGCTGCTATAAATTTTGATGATAGGGGATGGAAAACAGTAAACTTACCTCACGATTGGGCGGTAGAGAATCCCTTTGATTCTTTGGAAAATTTGTCTCAGGGCTTTCGAAAAAGAGGAATTGGATGGTACCGTCGCTCTTTTAGAATGGAAGAGAGTGAAAGAGGGAAAAATATAGAATTACAACTCGATGGGATAGCAACAAATAGCACCATATGGGTAAATGGGCACGAGGTGGGACATAACTGGAGCGGGTACACATCTATTTATATTGATCTTAGCTCATTACTGCTATACGGAGATAATTTAAACACTATAGCTGTAAGAGTTGATGCGGAAAAGCATGAAGGCTGGTGGTATGAAGGAGCCGGAATATACAGGCACACCTGGCTGGTAAAACGTAATCCATTGCATGTCATTACAGACGGTATCTATGCTCATCCGGTTAAAATGGATAACAAATGGGTAATACCTGCAGAAGTAACTGTAGAAAACAGAGGAAAAAATTCAGAACAGTCTTCTGTAAAAATTGATGTAATTCATCCTTCAGGTAAAGTAGTGGCAAGTGGCAAAACTAACATATCGGTTGATGCTTTAAAGAGATCTGTAGCGAAAATTAACCTGGAAGTAGATAAGCCCGAACTTTGGACGCTTGAGAATCCGGTGCTGTATCAGGTAAGAACACGACTTGAAGCGTCGGCAAACAATATTTCAGATGAAGTAATCACCCGCTGTGGATTCAGAACTATTGAGTTTACTTCCGATTCAGGATTTTTTCTAAACGGAAAGCATGTAAAAATAAAAGGGGTTTGCAACCATCAGGATCATGCAGGTGTAGGCGTTGCCGTACCAGATGCGCTATGGGCCTTCAGAATTAAGCGCCTTAAGGATATGGGAGCAAACGCGTACCGGTGTGCACATAATCCTCCTGCAGCAGAGTTTTTAGATGCCTGCGATAGTTTGGGCTTGCTGGTTATGAACGAAAATAGAAACTTCAATATCGGGGAAGACTACATCCGGCAGCTGGAGTGGATGGTCCGGCGGGATAGAAATCATCCCTCAATTATTCTTTGGTCTGTGTTTAACGAGGAGCCAATGCAGGGAACAGAAAACGGATATGAAATGGTGAGACTTATGACTTCCAAGGTTAAGAATTTAGATACTACCCGTCCTGTAACTGCCGCTATGAACGGAGGACTATTTACGCCCATCAATGTGTCACAAGCGGTAGACGTTGTAGGCTTTAATTATCAGATGGGGTCCTACGATAAATTTCATGAAGCTAATCCTAATATGAAATTAACCAGTTCTGAAGATGGCTGTGGCCTGATGACAAGAGGTGAATATGTTACGGATCCAACAAGAAATATTATTGATCAATATGATAGTCAAAGCGCAGCCTGGGGAGCTACTCACCGTGAAGCCTGGAAAGCTATACATCAAAGGCCCTGGTTGGCCGGATGCTTTCTCTGGACAGGTTTTGACTATAGAGGGGAACCTACTCCTTATGTTTGGCCTTCTGTAAGTACGTTTTTTGGAGCTATGGACGTATGCGGCTTTCCTAAAACGGCTTTCTGGATACATCAAGCACAGTGGCGAGAAGATATAAATGTTCTTCAGTTGGTTCCGCATTGGAACTGGCCAAAAGACTCAATTGGAAAAAAGATCAAGGTAATGTGCTTAAGTAATGCGGACTCCGTAACTCTCTATTTGAACAAGAAGCTTATTGGTGGACAAAAGGCTGATTACTATGAAATGAATACCTGGATGGTACCTTATCAGCCGGGCCGTTTGGAAGCCTTCGGTTTTAAAAAGGGAAAGAAAATTTCTCATTTTGTTGTTGAAACAACGGGGGAGCCAGCAAGTTTAAGGTTACTGCCGGATAGAAAAACCATAGATAATAATGGTTGGGATGCGATGCCTGTAACTGTTGAAGCCCTTGATAGCAAGGGTAGACACATATCAACAGCAAATGTAGATATTACCTTTGAAATCAAAGGATCGGGCAAAATAATCGGGCATGGAAACGGAAACCCTAACTCTCACGAGCCGGAAAAAGGAAACCGCAGAAGCCTGTTTAATGGATTAGCACAAGTGATAGTGCAATCGGAAGAAGGCGGAAATGATCCAATAGTCTTGATTGCCCGATCTGGACGGTTAAAGGCCGGTGAGGTGGTGATTCCTGTTAAACAGGTTCCGGCTGTAAAATCAATAGCAGCCGAAGTCCCTAATTTCCAGTTGCAGGACTGGCAAGTGTCTCCGTTTTCTGTTGTTAAGCCCAACCCTAACCAAAACGTGGCGCTTAACGATATGAACACGTGGACTTCCATTAAAACTGGTGTTTTGCGACAGCATGAGTCTAGCGGATATTTTATCTACCGTACTAACTTTGAGCCTTACCAGTCACAAAAAGCCGAAGGTGGGGTCCTGTCGATTAAGCGGCTAACCGGAAAAGCCGAAGTTTGGGTAAATGGACAACTATTAGCAAACAAGGAAAGTCATACTACCGAAGATTTGGCGATCCCTTTTCCAGCATCTGAAAATGTTAATTTAAACATTCTAATAGAAGCACCCGAAGGTAAAAAGGTTGGTTTAGGCGGGGTTGTTACCGTTTTACCAAAAAATCAGAAATAGGATGTTGCGTATTTTGTTCAATAGTTTTTTATAATAAGAAACCCTTATAATAAAGTAATTTATAACCATTTAGAAAACAAATTATGAAATACTTAATAAAATCCTGCTGTTGGGTTAACGTTATTTGAAAGGCTTGCAGAGGATTTCTAAAATGAAATAGTTACGACTTAATCTGACAGTTACGATTAGAAGGTAACTTTAAACAGTTAAGTAATATGACAACACAACAAAAAATCATCAAGAACAAGTTAGGAGTATTGGAGCTGGCACAGCATCTGGGCAATGTATCGAAGGCGTGCAAAGTGATGGGCTATTCCCGCGACAGCTTTTACCGTTTCAAGGAACTGTATGAACAAGGAGGCGAATTTGCCCTGCAGGAGATCTCGAGGCGTAAGCCGATCCTGAAGAACAGGGTTGAGGAGCATGTCGAACGTGCAGCGGTTGAAATGGCCATCGACCAACCTGCCTTTGGCCAGTTGAGGACAAGCAACGAACTGAAGAAAAAGGGCATCGTCATTTCCCCGGGCGAGGTCAGGAGTATCTAGCTGCGTCACGATCTCCATACTTTCAAACTTCGTTTAAAAGCACTGGAAGCCAAATCGGCACAGGAAGGCATCGTGCTGACCGAAGCACAGCTGGCCGCATTGGAACGTGCCAGGGAAGAGACCGTGTAGTACCTTTTTATGAGGAACACGGCCTTAGGCTGCTTCGGGTGTTGACCGATAGAGGCACGGAATACTGAGGCGCAAGGGAACGCCACGAGTACCAGCTCTATCTTGCCATGTAGGACATAGATCATAGCAGGACAAAGGCTAAAAGTCCCCGGACCAATGGAATATGCGAACGTTTCCACAGGACCATCCACGACGAGTTCTATGCGGTGGCATTCCGCAAAAAAGTGTACCGGGGAATTGAGGAGCTACAGCGTGACCTCGATAAATGGATGACGTGATATAACCGCGAAAGAACCCACACGGGAAAATACTGTTACGGTAAGACACCGATGGAGACCTTTTTTGCAGAGCATGCCGCTAGCGCACGAAAAGTTGTTGGAAACACTAACCGAAGACCATTTTGCGCCCAAGCCCTCCTCCCCACAGAGAGAGGGCGTGGCTCAAAATGAGTCTGTCGAGTTTGAGGAAAATGAGTATATTAGCAGAGAACAACTGACAGTTTTTTAAAACCCCTGACTGTCAGATCAAGTAGTGGCTATTACATCTAAAACGATGTTTTATGTAATACCTTGCTCTATGTCTTTTTTATCTTTAGCATTACGAGTGTTTTGATTACCTATTTCTTTTCAGGAATGGAAAATGTTCGTTTTCTGTATGCTGCTCCAACATCACTTTTTCTATACGCTTTACAATTTTGGGATTAGTTTTAGCGAGGTCATCCTTTTCTCCGGGGTCTTTTGATAAGTCGTAAAGTTCGATTGGCCCATTCGGGTTTTGCAAGACCTGTTCTCTGATGCCTTTCCAATTGCCTATTCTCACGGCCTGTCTTCCTCCGTCTTCATGGAATTCCCAGTACAAAAATTTGTGTTTAGTTTGCTTTGGCTTATTCAAAAGCGTTGGTAAGATTGAAATACCATCTGTTCTGTTTTGCAGGTTTATACCGGCTAATTCGGCGAATGTTGGCAAAAAGTCCCAGAAAGCACCAATATGATTGGAAGTTTGGCCCGGGCGGATGGTTCCTGGCCAGGTTGCTATCGTAGACACCCTGATTCCGCCCTCAGAAAGACTTCTTTTAATACCTCTGAATTGCCCGCTGCTGTTAAAAAACTCGGGCTCATTTCCCCCTTCGGCGTGAGGACCGTTGTCGCTGGTAAATACGATCAACGTGTTTTTTTCTAATCCTAAAGCCTTTAGTTTGTTTACGATCTCACCAACATAGTTATCCAGTTTGGTTACCATTGCGGCATAAGCAGCGCGAGGGTACGCCTGTGGCTGATAGCCCTTTCCATTCCAGCTTGTTGGGATGTTCCGAGAGTCTTCTTTGAATTTTCTTTTGTAATATTCGAAAGCTTGGTCATCCGCGGGTAGTTGCAAGGCTGCATGTGGAAGCGTATAAGCAAGGTATACAAAGAAGGGATTTGCCTTATTAGTTTCTATAAATCGAATAGCTTGCTTTTGTATCAATTGCGGAGCATATTCAGTTTGATTGTGCGGAGTGTTCTTGAGCGCTATCCGCTTTGTGTTGCTCCATAAATGACCCGGAAAGAAATTGTGCGATTGACGCTGACAGTTATATCCGTAAAACTGATCTGCGCCTTGCCGGGTGGGGTCCCCTTCCGAGCCAGGGTACCCAAGTCCCCATTTTCCAAAAACACCTGTAATATATCCGGCATCCTTGAACATTTCAGGCATAGTGTATGCCGAATCTGGCAGGGGAAACTGGCCCTCTTCGCCAATTTCATGATTTCCTCTTATAGCTGTTTTACCTGTATGATAGCCTGTCATTAAAGATGCCCGGGATGGTGCACAAACGCTGGTGCCTGCATAAAACTGTGTAAAACGCATACCGTCTGCAGCTAACTTGTCGATATGAGGAGTGGCGATTTTCGTTTGACCATAACAGCCCAAATCGCCGTACCCTAAATCATCCGCCAGAATAAATATGACGTTTGGCATTTGTTGGGCCTTCGCAACAACGACTAACATCGTGAATAGACAAACAAAAAGTTTAAAACGCATGATATTAATTTATTTTATAAGAATTTATATAATACCGGTTTTTTATAGGCTGAGTTCTATTGTGGTGAAGCCCCAGGCGGGTAAACTAATGTTTATTTCGTCCTTCGCCTTATTTAAAGTTGCTTCGTTACCTTCAATGATTTTTACTGTTTTTGGCTGTACGTGCTTGCCACAGATTTTTGAGGTATTGATATTAACAATTCCAGTTTGTTTAGTTGGACTTTGACTAAGAATCATCAGGTAAATTTTTCCTGTTTTGGAATCTTTTGCAGTAATATATTCGAAATACGGGTTTGTACTGCTGAAGCCTCCATTGGTGATCAGCAGGTCGGCTTTTTTGCCATATACTGTGCCTTCTGCAAAACCATAACTTACATGAGGGCCTACCTTGGGTGTCATATAGCCTGAAGGGAAGCTGACCTTGCCTTCAGAACGTAAGTGGATTTCAGCCATTAAATAATCAGTTATCCAACCTATTTGCCAATATGCATGATGAGGGAACTCTCTAGCCCCTGCTCCAAGAGTCGGCAAGCGATCCCAATAATAAGTGGTCATGGATGAGTAGGGGTCTATAAAAGCATGTCTTCCACGGCTCCCGGCTCTGGCCATATCCAAGAATAAGCTTTCGCCAGTTAGTTCATATATACGAACAAACAAACTTGTAAAGCTGGAGATGAGAATTGGACCGGCGGAAGAAGCAGTGCCATTAATGTGTTCTACGCTTAATCCTACTTGGCTTATCTCCCAGTCTTTAAATTCTTTCCCGTTAACCCATCTTGGGCTTCCGTTAGCTACTGGATGTGTATAAATAGTGGTTGCATATATCCGGGCAGTTTCGATAGCAGCATTTTTAAAGCGATCTTCTTTTGTTATGGCGTACAGGTCTAAAAAGGCCTGAGCACACTGTGCGGTGGCAAAATCCCATACATTTCTCGCATCACCGCAAACTCCTAAATAATAACCTTTATCTACTCCGTTTACAATTAACCAATCGGCCCCTTTCTTAGCTCTATCCAGGTATTGTGTGTCGCCAAAGGTCTTATACGCTACCAAAAGCCCGTACCAGGTTGGACGTAGATCTTTTAGGTCTGGAAATGCCAGCCTGTTGCTTAATCTGTCATAGGCAACATCCCAACCGCCATCGGCTTTTTGCCAGCTCATCAGCTTATCGGCAGCAAGACGCATTCGTTCGCGAATTTCCTTATCTTCAGGATTAAACAGAAGCATGTTCCCCATATCCATTAATGTATAGTATGTAGTGTATAATGGCTCTATCCAATTTCCTACTTCGGAAAAGAACACAGGGTTTTCTTCTATATTGCCATGATTGGAAGGGTATTCCCCGGTCGCACTGTATTGGAAGAAACCTGGACTTGTTTGCTGTTGTGCAAGTTTATAATTTCTTACAAAGGGAATGCGGCGCTGCATAACGGTATCGTTTGCGTTTTTGGCAAGCATATACAGCGCACCAATATCAGCATTTTTAGATCCGTTTGCCCCAATAGTCAAGTTATTGAAATCCCAGGTCGTCCAGGCTGACCTTTTATCTTCAGAGAGAAATTGAGCGAGGTTTTGTAACCTTTCGGAAAGTGACACTCGCTGCTTTTGCAATGTTAGGAAGTTTTTGAATTCGTAAATATTGTTTACGACATGATTAAAAACGGTAAACCAGTCTGCATCCTGAATAATGTAGCGGAATTTGAACTTAAATGTCTCGCCGGCTTGTAGGTAAGACCCTTCCTGTCCAAGTACGGGAGCATAGACTACCGGAGAAAGCTCATTATGACGGTTCATCGTTGACATCCCAACCTTATTAATTTTTCTTAACATACTATCTTTTGGCCATGGATCGGCTGCTGTTCCAGGCTCCGGAACAGCAGTAAATGTAATGCCATCTTTCCCACTCAACAAAGGGCTGAGCGTCATGGTAGAATTTTCTCTGGCCAGTGTGGGGACAGATGGTAGTCCCTGGCTGTATTGTGCCGCCAAATACCTGTCATTAACCAATTCACGGCCGTACCATGCTCCAGGTATCATTCCCCAGGCAAGTTCTTCAGGATCAAGAACAGCGATAGTCGGGGTTGCTATAGAATAATATCCATTGTTTGCCGCAGTCAGGCTGATTTCAACTATAAGGTCTGAAGTATCAATGGAGTCGGTTTTCCAATGCGCGGTTACTTCACCTACGCCATTTTTTTCTGAAAATAATAGAGAACCGTCTTTCATTTTTTTTATTTCTGACGGGAAAAACGTGTAACCCCGCCCCTCGATATCAAGATCAACACGAGCACCTGCTGGAGTTCCTTTCTTATATAAAATGGTATAGGCGCCCGAAGGATGAGCAACTTTCTTCATACCTGTAATGATCTCACTGATATACCAGCCTTGCTGTTTTTTCTGCCATGTCACTTTTAATTGCTCGGATGACAACGAAAATGAAGAATCACCTTCGTGTGAGATGCTACCAGTCGCCAACGTAGAAAGAGTAGCTGAAAAGTTGATTAGACAAAAGAAAATGAACTTACGATTCATATATGTTTTAGGGTGTATTATAAAGCTATAAGAGGAAATTTTGGTGCACTAAGATCAACGATCCCTTTTTATAAAATAAGATTAGATACGGTATAACTAAAGCCTTCTTATTATTAGTACTTTCAAACGCCTACATCCCCTAAATGTTGCATAGAAAACGTCTGGAAATACGAGAAAGTGCATATCATTATAAGAAGTTTATTCATGAGCGATGCGTTAACCATCGATCGCTAATCATATTCTTTACCATAGGGTATTGCTGTCTGCTCTGTTTTGATATTTTATTTTTTGGGGGCGGAGCAGTTTTAAAAAGACATATTACTAAAGCGGCAGACTAAATCATCAGCAAAAATGGTTTTATCAGCAATGTTTAGAGGATTCAGAAATCATTCCTCACCAAGATAAACTTATTTTAATACTGTAATTCTATGAAAAAAAGAATTTGGATCCTGAGTATTTCTTTAACATTTCTTTGCTTAAGTAATAATAAAGAAAGCATAGGACAAGTCATAAATACTAATGAAGTAACTCGTTATGACCAGTTTAGAGATATACCGCTTAATACAAAACCGGAAGGATGGTTGTTAGAGTTTCTTCGGCGTCAACAATCAGGCCTAACCGGACGTCCGGATGTACTTTCTTATCCTTTCAATACATCACTCTGGGGAGGTGTAATTGACCGCATTGGCGACAAGCGTGGTGCAGACTGGTGGAGGTATGAACAAACTGCGTATTATACTGACGGCTTAATAAGGTTAGGGTACTTATTAGGAAACGATAGTCTCATCCAAAAATCTAAAGAGGGTATCAAATATACATTGGATCGTCCTCAGGATAATGGACGGCTTGGTCCTTCTTTTTTTACTAGCCAATGGCCCATAGCTGTCTTTTTTCGAGTACTGGAAGCAGAGTATTCGGTAACAAAAGATCCACGTATTGTTGAAGCTCTCCATAGGCATTATCTTAGTTATACACCTAAGGAATTAGGAGATGCTAAAAGAGCAATTGTAAATATTGAAGGAGCATTATGGACTTATGGCAAAACCGGGGACCAACGTCTTCTAGAGCTTGCAGAGAAATCTTACGCTATTGGTGGTTTTGAATTGAATCTGGAAAAATGTTTGTCTTCAGAAAAGGATAGTATTCATGGTGTTACTTATATGGAAATGGCTAAACTACCGGCTATTCTTTATACATATACTAATAAACAGCTCTATTTAGACGCTGCTGTAAATGCAATGAAAAAGTTGGAGCGGGACCACATGTTGCCGGACGGGGTGCCAAGTTCAAGTGAATTTCTTTCTGGTAAAGATCCATTGGTCAGTCATGAAACTTGTGATATTACTGATTATACATGGGCTCTTGGTTACTTGCTGATGGCCACCGGAGACGCTCACTGGGCAGATAATATTGAAAGGGCTGTGTTCAATGCAGGGCCAGGTGCTGTCTCTAAAGATTTTAAGAATTTACAGTATTTTTCAAGTGTAAATCAGGTAATTGCTACCGGAATCTCTAATCATAACCCATACAAACATGGTACCACCTGGATGGCATACTGGCCTTGCCACGAAACCGAATGTTGTGCAGGTAATGTTCACAGGTTTATGCCAAATTATATTACACGTATGTGGATGAGAGATTCAGCAGGTAACCCGGTAGCAACGCTGTATGGCCCGTCCCTGGAAAAAGTGAAGTTAAGCAACGGAACGGAAATGACGATTAAGGAAACAACTTCTTATCCATTCTCCGAAAAAATTGATTTTAGTTTTGAGGTTTCATCTCCAGTAAAAATGCCGTTTAAATTCAGAATTCCTGTTTGGTGTGACAAGCCACAGGTTTTGATTAACGGTAAAGCCTATAAAGGAAATCTAAAAAAGGGCTCATTTATAACTATCGACCGTGAATTTAAAAATGGAGATAGGATTAGTTTGAATTTCCCTATGGAAGCGAAGATGGTAAAATGGGGCCGATGGGGAGGACTTGTCGAAAGAGGCCCTCTTCTGTACGCTTATGCTGTGCCGGAAGCGATAACCATAGATACAGCCACTTATCCCAGGTTGGACGGTAAAAGGTCAAATGATCCAGCATTTCCGGCATTAGACATTAGGCCAAAAGGAAATTGGAATTACGCTTTGGATATGGACAGCACCGATTTTTCGAAGAAAATAAAGGTAGTTAAAACAAAAAAGACGGGTTACCCTCTTGATCCCGGAAATGCTCCCGTTGTAATAAGGGTTCCGGCCAGAAAAGTAAACGATTGGACACTTGAACAAGGTCGTTTCACGCCACCTTTGCCCCTGGCTAATGGTTTTGAGGTGGACAGTAAGCGGGAGATGATTACCCTTGTTCCTTACGGCAGTACAAGACTTAGGGTTACTGTCTTTCCAATAGCTGAACAATAAATGCGATAGACGTATTTATAAAAATAAATAAGCACATCAACATAAACAAGGAGACATCATGAATATTCAACGGTTTAATGAACTTATTAACAGGTATTCAGATGGCCAGCTATCTCCTGAAGAGACAGATGAATTGATGCATCTATTAAAGGAATTGGAAGAATGTGAACTAACATGGGACGATGAAATTCATGGAGATTTAGACTCTTTCAAAGATGAGATGCATTACAAAAGCATAGCAAAGCTAAAAAAATATCAGCGAAAAGGGCAATTTGTAAAATTAGCAGCATTAATTTTAGTTGTGTTGACGCCGCTGCTTTTAATTTATAAGTCCCGTAGTACGATCTCGGATTTTTTGAGTCCAACGCAAATGAATATCCTTGCTACTGCAGGAGAGGTTAAAGAAATCGAACTAAAAGACGGAACCAAAGTCTGGCTCAATTCGGGTTCTACTTTGTATTACCCCGAAGAGTTTAAATCAAGTGGTCCACGTTATGTCGAATTGGTGGGAGAAGCCTTTTTTGAAGTTAAGCATTCTGATAATCAGCAATTCGTAATCAAGTCGGGCGATTTGGAGACAACTGTACTGGGTACTTCATTTAACATACGGTCCTATCCAGATGAGGAAACAGGTGAGGTTACCGTACTCAGCGGAAAAGTTCGAATCGAGACACTGCTCCAAAGTGAGATAAAAAGAGCTGAAGCCATATTTCTTGAAAAAGATCAGAAAGTTGTTTTTAGTAAAATCACGCAAAAGCTAGCAAAGCATGATACTAAAGCTGCTGATGATATCTTGTGGAAAGAAGGCCTTCTAAAATTCGTTGGTGTTCCCTTATTCAAAGTTTTGGCAAGTTTAGAACGCCATTACCAAATAACGATTAAGTACAATAATGAAATTAAAAATTGCCCTGTATTCGCTGACTTTAAAGGGGAGTCCCCGGATAACGTTTTGCAAATACTGGCATTGTCACTTAATGGAAGGGTAATTAAGGAAAGTGGCCATTTTTTCCTAGACGGAAAGACTTGTGAGTAACTCATTTAAGTGATGTAATGAACCCTACTTGGCAATACGGTTAAGGATTGATGTATGAAAAATTAAGATTTAACCATATAAATAGTTTTGGAAAGCACAATAAGTAGATAAATCACAAAATTCGCTTTCATTACTCGGCTTCATAAACTAATTATAAATCTAACAATATGAGTGTATTTTTACAATGGAGAATTAAGTTCTCCGGGCCCAATCCGTCGCGATTAGTCACGGCATTTAAACTGGTTTGTTGTCTAAATTTAGTAATTCCTTTCGCAAGTTGGGCTGGCGTGTCACAAACGCTTGAAAAAGTTGTCACAATCCAATTGGAAGAGAAAAATGTGCCTGAAGCTTTAGACAAGCTGGCTAAACTTACCGGTGCAAACTTCTCGTTTACTGGGAGTAAAATTTCGGGGGCCGGTCCAGTTAAAGCTTCGTTCAAAGAACAAAAGCTGTCAGCGGTGTTAAATTCAATTTTGACTCCTCACAATTTGGAATATAAGGCAGTCGGTCAAACGATTGTTATAAATGTTGCTGCATCAAAAAAGGCTGCTCCGATATTAATAGTTGGAGTAATAACTGATGAGGTAGGCGAACCTTTACCAGGTGTCAGTATCAAAATCAAAAATTCTGAAAAGGGTACCACAAGTGATGTAAATGGAAAGTATAGCATAAGTGTACCGGACAGGACAAGTATTTTAGTTTTCTCCTACATTGGATCAGAGACGGTGGAGGAAATGGTGGGAGCCAGAAAAACGATTAACATAATTTTAAAATCATCCAGTAGCAGGTTTGATGAGGTAGTGGTAACGGGCTATGGAGATCCAATAGACAGAAAAGATTTGGTGGGATCTGTAGGAAAAGTAAATATGGAAGACCTTAATAAGGCACCTGTTGTGAGTTTTGATCAGGCTTTGGCCGGTCGTGTTGCTGGGGTTCAGGTAAGCTCCGTGGACGGTCAGCCAGGATCCGCTATCAACATTGTTATACGTGGTGCAAATTCCATCACTCAAGACAACTCGCCATTGTATGTGATAGACGGGTTCCCGATAGAAGATAATGAAAACCCAGCTATCAATCCAGCTGACATTGAGTCAATAGATGTGTTAAAGGACGCTGCATCAACTTCGATATATGGTTCCAGAGGATCTAACGGCGTAATTATGATCACTACGAAAAGGGGAAAGGCTGGAGCACCGAGAATAAACTATGATGGCTATCAGGGTTTCCAAACCATAAGTAAGGCAATACCAGTGCTCGATCCTTACGAATTCGTGAAGCTTCAATTTGAAATAGATAGTAACTATACGATCGCGAACTATCTGAATGATGGTAAAACAATCGAATCATACAGGGAGATAAAAGGAATAGACTGGCAGGATAAAGTGTTTAACACTGCCCCTTTCGGAAATCATCATATTTCAATGTCAGGCGGCGATAACAAAACCCGGTATACTGTTTCAGGATCTATCACAAATCAGGATGGGATCTTGGTAAATTCTGGATTCAAGAGATATCAAGGCAGGGTGACACTAGATCAAAATGTCAACGACAAGCTAAAGGTCGGGATATCTGCAAATTATAGTGATATAAATAGCTATGGCACAATTGTTACCAATAATAACAGCTTGCCTTCAGCATCTTTTATGTACGCCGTTTGGAGTTTTAGACCAACCGCAGGGGATGTTGCTAATCTTGATTTCGAAAACGAATTATTTGACCCTTCTATAGACCCTAATACCGATTACAGGGTAAATCCGTATATGCAGGCAAAGAACGAATTGCGTCAATCCGCGTCAACGAGTTTGTTGAGCAATGTATTTGCAGAATACAAGTTTAATAAACATCTGAAGTTGAGAGTTACCGGGGCAATGAACCGCTCGGGCCGGGAGGCAATTTCATTCTATAATTCGTCAACCAGACAAGGAAGCCCCCGCAACCCCCAGTCATTGGGCGTAAATGGAGGGCGCATTCTCTTTGGCACCACCAATTTGAGTAACGAAAACATGCTGATTTATAACCGTAAATTCGGTCAGCATCACTTGGATTTTGTTGTCGATTATAGTCAACAAAGGAGCGAATCCTATTCTTCAGGCGCCACTGCAGTACAGGTGCCGAACGAGTCTTTAGGCATTAGCGGGATTGATGAGGGTACACCACGGTCTATTACTGCTGCGTCATCCGCGTGGGCATTACAGTCTGTGCTTGGACGTGTAAATTATAGATACAAATCGAAATACGCTTTATCAGCCAGTCTGCGTACCGATGGGTCTTCTAAATTTGCTGCGGGAAACCGCTGGTCTTACTTTTCTTCCCTGGGTGTGAGTTACCGCCTGAGCGAGGAAGAATTTATCAAAGATCTTTCGTTCCTGTCAGACGCAAAACTGAGAATCAACTACGGGTCTATTGGAAACAATCGGGTCAATGATTTTGCAAGTTTATCATCTATTGCATTTCCGGTTGGATTCTTTTATTCTTTCGGTAATTCTACACCCAGTGTGGGTGGCGGGCCGGTTACTTTAGGCAATCCAACCCTTAAATGGGAAACAACCAATGAAGTCGACTTTGGAATTGATGTAGGTTTCATAGAAGATAAGATCAGGTTAACGGCAGATTACTATAAAAAGGTTACTTCAAATTTACTATTGAATGCACAATTGCCGACCATGACAGGGTATACCTCTGCCTTTGAAAATATTGGAAAAGTAAGCAATAGTGGTTTCGAGCTGTCAATAAGCTCGGATAACATATCAACAGAAAATTTCAGATGGAATTCTAATTTTAATATTGCTTTTAACCGAAATAAGGTGCTGGCCTTAACCAGAGGTCAGGAATCGATTACTACAGCAGTTGGGGGGCTTTTTAATACCACGCCTTTATGGATTGCAAAAATCGGTCAGCCAATAGCCATGTTTTATGGTGTATTAAGCGATGGATTGTACCAATATGAAGACTTCAATCAGCTTGCAAATGGCAGGTATGTCTTAAAAGACGAAGTACCTGCGAATGGGCTGGCAAGAAATATCATACAACCTGGATTTTTGAAATATAGGGATCTTAATAATGACGGTAATGTAACAGCAACTGACTTTACAGTGATCGGAAACCCAAATCCAGATTTCATAGGTGGTTTTACAAATAACTTTTTTTACAAGGGTTTTGACCTAAATGTCTTTTTTCAGTTTTCCTATGGAAATGATATCATGAATGCAAATAGAATAGTTATGGAGGGGGCAAATCTTGTAAACCTTAATACTAATATGTATGCAACATACGCAAATCGTTGGACTCCTTCTAATACGAATACAACAATACCGAGCAGGGCCGGCGCTGTGGGCCAGCCCTATTATTCTAACAGAACAATAGAGGATGGGTCGTATTTACGGTTAAAGACGGTTTCACTGGGTTATACTTTGCCTGCTAAATTAACAAAATCTGTCGGGGTTAGCACTATGCGTTTCTATTCATCAGCCCAAAACTTGCTTACGATAACTGGATATTCGGGACCTGATCCCGAAGTTTCAACGCGTCACTCGGCTCTAACTACGGGGTTAGATTTCTCTTCTTATCCAAGAGCAAAAACATTGGTTTTTGGCTTACAATTAACATTATAAAAATGATTATCATGAAATCACTGATCATTAAAATCCTTTTGGCAGTAGCGATTTGCAACGTTTTGATTTCCTGTAATAAAGCACTCGAAATTAGACCTACAGACTTTATAGCTGCAGAATATTATTATAATAACGAAGAACAGCTCAATACGGCCTTAAATGGAGTTTACGAAGTACTTGGCCGTGAGGTTATCTACAGGTCTTCCGGAAATAGCTTGTTTACAGCGTTTGAAATCACTGATGACGTATCCTATTCCGCTTCGGCAACGGGGATTGCACAAAAGTATGACTATACTTCCAGCTTTAGAGGCGTTTATGATATTTGGAGGACCTTGTATATAGGCGTAGAAAAATCTAATATGCTGCTGGCAAACATTAATAAGCCTCAAATGGATGAAAGCAGGCGTAGAGTAATTGAAGGCCAAGCCAGGTTTTTAAGAGCTTATTACTATTTTTTATTGGTTAGTAATTTTGGAGATGTCCCGTTAAGAACGAAGCCGACCGAATCGGTAAAAGATGTTTACGCTGCCCGTACCCCTGCCAAAGAGGTGTATCAGTTTATAATTGATGAAATGACAATGGCAGAAGGAATGGTTTTGCCAATTACAGAATATGGGCATTCTGGTAGAGTAAGCAAATCTGCAGTTCAGGCAATTTTAGCGCGTGTATGTTTATACAATGCGGGGTATCCGCACAACGACGCTAGCAAATATGCAGAAGCGTTGAAATGGGCAAACAAAGTAATCGATTCAAAAATACACAGTTTAGTTCCTGACTATTCAAAATTATATGTTGATCTTATTCAGGATAGGTATAATATTGAGGAAAACATATGGGAAGTAGAGTTTTACTCAATAGGAAATACTGATCCCCATGGTAAGACGGGTGGAGTTGGAGTTGGTTTTGGAATCAGGCAAAATAATATACAATTAGGCTTTTCCCCGGGTAGTTATGGCGCTCAAGCTATATTATTTAACAAATACGATGATGCTGATTTGAGACGAGATTGGGCTATTGCTCCATATAGTTATCAAGGCAATAATACATTAATAAAAGTTCCGTGGACTCCAAATCAGCTGTATGAGCGTCGTATTGGGAAATTCAGACGTGAATACGAGCTAACCACTAATAAGATAAATAATTATAATTCAACCAACTATCCTGTTATACGGTATTCAGATGTCTTATTGATGGCAGCAGAAGCGGAATACGAGGCAGAGGCGCAACAGAACCCAAGCGAATTTGCTAAAAAATGCGTAAACGAAGTTCGTCAAAGAGCTTATGGAAGTGGCAAAACGATTAAATCTTTCACAATTATTAACGGGGGGGCTGGTTATACAACCGCTCCAATTATCACTGTATCAGGAGGTGTAGATGCAGTAGGGATAGACCCTGTAAAAGCTACTGCCGTTGTCCAGGATGGTCGTGTTACCGCCGTTGAAATCATTTCGAGGGGGACATTTTACACAGGAACACCTACAGTTACGCTTACGGGAGGTGATGGCAACGGAGCTATTATTACAGCAAATCTAAGCTCCACTGATGATTCTGATTTAACACCTGCAGATTTGTCCGACTTTCGAAAAGTTATTCAGGATGAGCGCTCCCGCGAGTTGTGCTTTGAGGGTTTGAGAAGAATGGATCTGATTCGCTGGGGAATTTTTGTGCCAACATTGAAAGCTGTAGCGAACCATATCACGTTAAATGCGCCTACATCACTCAGAAATGCTGCCGATGCTGGGAATAATGTAACTGACAAATATATTTATTTACCTATTCCGTTAAGTGAATTGGCGCTAAATAATTTGCTGGTACAAAATAATGGATTCTAACATGAACAATATGACTATTTCTAAATTTAAATACATAGCCCTAATCTTTTCGGCTATAGGATTCTCCGTTAGCTGTACCAAAGATGAGGTAGAATGGCCAACCGACTTTGACGTTAAAACAGAAAAAAACGTCTTCATTGTCGATGAGCCAGTCGAATTTCTATTGTCTGGCAATCCTAATTTTGTAATCTTTTACTCTGGGGAAAACGGAAAGAAGTATGAAAATGCCAATCGAACGAAAGCTGATGGACAACAGATCATAAATTTTGAAACATCAGCCCAAAATGGCAACCAGGTAAATTCACTTGCATTAATGATATCAAGTGATTTTAGTGGAACCTATAATGCACAAGGGGTAAAATCTGCTACCTGGACAGATATCACCAGTAGGGCAACGCTTTCTATGGGAACTGCCAATGTGAAATCTGGTGATGTCGATATTTCTGACTTTGCATCGGAAGATCAGGTATATATTGCTTTTAAGTTTACAGGAGAGGCCTCATCTACTTCTCCTCAAAGGCAATGGACAATTAGGAATTTTACCTTGCACAACAACCTGACGGACGGAACGGTTTACCCGATTTTTGCAAATATCAGCGCTCCTAACTGGTTAGCTGTAAATGTACTGAACCCAGCAGTTGGCTGGGCAACCCCTTCAGCAACGCAGTTGTCAATAAATGGTGGGCCTGTAAACACTCCGGACAACGAGGATTGGATAATAAGCTCAGCAGTTGGCCTCCGGAATATTACCCCCGATAGAGCTACACTTGTACGGGATATGACAACTCGCAGCAACAGCTTTTCATATCAGTTTTCGACTCCGGGGAAATATACGGTCACTTTTGTAGGAATTAATCATACAGTCTACGGAGAAAGGTCTCAGGTACGCGAGATTAATCTAGAAATTCAATAACTAATTTTACGCAACAAATGTTAAGCAACAGCACGATCATAAAGGGATTAATCCTATTTGTTTTCCCTTTTTCTATTGCCTATGGTCAGCATGAAAAGATATCAACAGACCAGTATAAAGCTCCCGAGGATCCTTTGGTCCGAAAAAATTTGGAAACCTGGCACGGTCTTAAATTCGGTCTATTTATTCATTGGGGACCATATAGTCAGTGGGGTGTGGTGGAATCATGGACACTTTGTCCTGAAGACCGTGATTTTATAAAACGAACCGGTCCTTATGGCCATGATTGGTACCAGTATAAAATTGCTTATGAAAAACTGGGCCAAACGTTTAATCCCAAAAATTTTGATCCTTCACGCTGGGCTGCAGCGGCGGAAAACGCTGGTATGCGATACATGGTGTTTACAACTAAGCACCATGATGGTTTTTGCATGTATGACACAAAAGAAACAGATTATAAGATCACCTCGCCTTCTGGCGCTTTTTACAAAAACACAAAGATTGACATCACTAAGGAGATTTTCTCCGCTTTCAGAGACAAAGGCTTCATGATTGGAGCTTATTTTTCGAAACCAGACTGGCACTCTCAGGATTTTTGGTGGTCATATTTTCCTCCAAAAGACCGCAATGCGAGTTACGACGTTACAAAATACCCTGAACGTTGGCAGAGGTTCCGAGATTTTAGCTATCGTCAGGTAGAGGAATTGATGAAAAACTACGGCAAAGTCGATGTCTTATGGTTTGATGGCTCATGGGTTCGGCCAGCAATACAAAATCAAGATCTAAACATGGCGAATATTGCCAGGATGGCCAGATCGCATCAACCAGGTATTCTCTTTGTAGATCGTAAAGGCCCTGCAGAGCTTGAAAATTATTTAACACCGGAACAAGAAGTTCCTGAAAGTTTTATCCCTATACCTTGGGAAACATGTATGACACTGGGTGAATCCTGGTCCTATAAACCAAATGATCAGTACAAGTCGGCCCGTAGTGTCTTACACACGTTGGTTGACATAGTTGCCAAGAACGGGAATTTGCTACTGAATATAGGGCCGGATCAGAATGGAGACTGGGACCCGAAAGCTAAAGCGTGTCTGGAGCAAATAGGGTCGTGGATGAAGGTCAATCACGAAGCATTGTATGAAAGTAGACCTCTGGCTCCTTACCGGCATGGAAAATGGGCTTTTACGCAAAAGAACAATGTATATTATGCTTTTTATTTGCCTTCTGAGGATGAACAAATACTTCCTGAAAGGCTACTTCTGCCCGACGGTATTGTTGGAAATAATGATGTGCTGACATTGCTTGGCAATTCTCGTAAAATAGACCATTCTGTGAATAGTTCGGGTGGTACAAACCTGAACTTACCCAGCAGTTTCAGAAGGGCAACCTCAGGACAGCCGGTATACGTATTCAAAATTGTTTCTAAAGTTTCAAAAACATGAAATTGCTGCAAATCAGTTTTGTTTTGTTGTTCATCGTTTCAATTGGTTTTAACGTCAGCAGCCAGGAGATCGATAACGACCCTTTTGCTGCTTACAGGACGGGAAAGGCACCTGCTATTATTAAAAAACTGGGAATAGACACAACCAATAGCGGTATAATAGTAGATAAACTTGTTTTTCATTCCCGCGATATAACGTCGGCAGACGGTAAGGCAGAAGTTAGTGTTTTTGCTGCAATTGCACACCCCAAAGGTACAGGTCCTTTTCCGGGTGTGCTCCGACTTCATGGAGGAGGGGGAAAGGCTGATATAAATGTAGCGGAGTCTTTAGCGCAGGACGGATATGTAGCTATGGTTCTGGATATTCCTGGAATATCTCACTATGGCGGAAATCACCACCCTGAAACCTCATGGCCTAAGCAGGAAACCTACGGTGTAACACCAGACATAACGCATGGTGCGTTGTTTACCGGTATAGTAGCTTCTCTACAGGCATTTTACCTGCTAAAAGCTCAGCCAGATATCGATAAAAATAAAATTGGAATTGCGGGAGGATCATGGGGCGGTTATATAGCTACCATGCTGGCGGCTATGCTTGATGATGATCTTGCGGCTACCTGGTCGGTTTATGGAACAGGTAATTTTATGGCCGGATCTTTTGGAATGCAGATGCTTAATAAAATGTCTGATTATGATAGATTTGAATGGATAAAATATTTGGATCCCGGCCAGAGAGCTGCTAATATAACAAAGCCATTTGGTATCATCACAGCCACGAATGATAAGCATTGGTCATGGATGGCGGTGCAAAAGACATTGTCTAAAATGAAGGGAGAAACGTTCGTATCCTATGCCCCTAACGAGGACCATAAAATCAGTTACCCGGGAAGCTGGAAAATGATGGAATTTTTTAATTATTATCTTAAGAATGCAGGGCCACCTATTCCGAAAGTTATTGAATCTGAATCGCATCTGGATAAAAATGGAAATCTACATGTAAAACTCGTCACACAAAATGCAGCGAAGCCAGAAATGGTAAACATATTTTACAGTGATCCATCTGTAAAGACGACAGAACGCAAATGGATACAAGTTGAAGCTAAAAGAGAAAATGACGGTATTTTTTCGGCATCGGTAGCAAACGCTGCGTTTCCGTCAGGCGTCGACTGGTATGCAAGTATGACAGATAGGAATACAAGCTGGACAGACCAATTATTTACCACATCTACCTGGATTAAACATCTTAAGTCAACTCATTGAGATAATAATGACAAAAATTATGATTAAAGATTTGCTATTACTTCTTTTCTTTTGTTGCAGTTTCGGGGTAACTGTCTATGCACAAGGTAAAGACCCGTTTCAAAAATATTTGAATGACTCGCCACCAAAAATTATAAAGGAATTGGGAAATGAAACGCACGATGGTGTAAGCGTTAAAAAAGTTGTATTTCACTCAAGAGATGTTTTCATAGATGAGAAAACGGTTCCTTCAACAATTTTCGCAGTCATCGCTCGTCCGGACAAACCTGGAAAATATCCGGGTCTACTGGTCCTACATGGAGGAGGGGGAACTGCTGAAACAGAAAAAGCCATAGCTTGGGCAAAATTAGGGTATATAACGCTGGCCTTGGATGAACCTGGAATAACTAACCCGGAAAAAGTACAACACTCCGATGGACACTGGAAATCGTTTTCCTACGGAAAATCCAGGTTTACTGCAAAACCTGATATTACAACCAGTACTATATATGATGGTGTTGTAGTAGGGATACAAGGATTCCATCTACTAGCTACGCAGCCTGATGTTGTCAAAGAAAAGATAGGGGTAGTTGGGATTTCGTGGGGCGGATATCTAACAACTATGTTAACAGGCTTGCTAGGTGATAAAATTCGAGCTTCGTTTTCTGTTTTTGGGTCGGGATTTTACGATTATGGAACTTCGTTCAAAAAGGAAATAGAGAAGATGTCTCCAGAAGAGAAAAAGATATGGTTGCAATATCTCGATGCAGGAAGAAGAATATCTTCTTCAAGAACTCCTTATTTTTTAGCTGCCGCCACTAATGATGCTTTTTTCTTTCCTCCTGCCGTAATGGAAACAGTTAAAGCTAAGAGGGGTTCAGCAAATCAATTATTTGCTCCAAATGAGAACCACAAGATTTCTGTTCCGGGTGGGAATGACAGAAAGTCAACAGATACACCAGGCTGGTTGGTTATGGAACGAACCTGGTTTGACTACTGGCTGAAAGGTTCCGGCAAGCCTTTCCCGGAAATACGAAATGCCGTTGTCAATGGCAAAAGTCCCAGTGGGGAGAGTAAGGTTCAATTCTCGGTTAAAACAAGCACTCCTGTTACGCAGGCATTAGTCTGGTACAGTAATAGCGCAGACGAGTGGACAAAGCGCAACTGGGTAAGTGTGCGTGCAGAATTGAATTTGGATGGAAAATATATTGCTACTATTCCGGTTTCGGAAGGAATAAAATATGACTGGTTTGCAAGCATATCTGATGACCGACCCGTTACTGTTTCCAGCTTAATACAGCCTATACCGTAATTAATATTAACCTATAGTAAGCTCACGTTTTGAATTCATTCGCCAGCACTTGTGTGAAAAGTTCATCCTTAAGACTAATAGTGGTATCAACGTTTGCTTTAGTTTTAAGTTTGATTTATCCTTCTAAAGCTCAAAAGCTTTTTAAAGATGGGGACAAAGTATGTTTCCTAGGAAATAGTATTACCAAACATGGTGGCTTTCATCATTACCTAGCGTTGTTTTATGCAACACGGTATCCTAATCAGAAAATAGAAATTATAAATAGCGGGATAGGCGGTGATAAAACAGAGCATGTGTTGGCTCGAATGCACGATGATGCACTTATACATCAACCAAATTGGGTAGTGCTTAAATTGGGGATGAATGATGTTGCAAAGCTTATGTATACTGACTCTGCTTATGCTCGCCCGACAATTGACAAGGAACGGAAAGAGATGATGGAAACCTATAAGCAAAATTATGAAAAAATTGTTCATAACCTCTTGAGCAGTAAAGCGAAATTAATCTTGCAAACGCCCACTATATATGACGAGACCGTATATCTGCCACATCTTAAAGGTGTGATAGGAAGAAATGTTGGCCTCAAAGAAGCTGGCAAATATGTTAAAGATCTAGCAAAGCAGTATAACCTTCCAGTAGTTGACTATTGGCAAGTAATGATGGACGTTACAAAACGAATGCAGAAAATAAAGCCTACAGCATCGTTAGTGGTTGGTGACCGTACACACCCCACTCCGCAAGGGCACTTCGTAATGGCCTATCAGTTTTTGAAAACAACAAAGGCAGATCCGCATGTTTTTTCAATCAAAGTAAAAGCTAACAGGAAGCGGATGAGAATTGTGAGGTCAAATGCAAAAATCTTTGATTCTTTTGGTAATGATAATGGCGTTAGCTTTAATGTTCTGGAAAAATCTTTACCGTTTCCTATGCCAAAAGGTGTCAGCGAAGTTCTTGATTTTGTACCGTTTGAGAAAGAGCTTAATCAGGAGTTGCTAATGGTAAAAGGTTTGACAAAGGGTATTTACACATTGAAGATTGATGGAATCTCTATTGCAAATTATACTGCTGCAGAATTAGCTACGGGCGTTAATATTGCTTCTATAGCAACGACTCCCCAGCAGCAACAAGCACAAAAGGTCTTAAAATTGTTTGAAGAATATTGGGAACTCGAAGCCGTTATCCGATATGTGCGCAGTACAGAAATAAACCGCCTAAAGCCGCTAGGCATTGAGAGTTTACAAGAAGTTAGTAGTTATATCGCTAAGGCAAAGGCATCGGAGAAAGATACTACTAAAAAGAGCTATAAAGAGTTATTAGATCTTCAGGATAATTATGTGCCTGCCAAAATGGATTGGTCAAAAACTTTAGCAAGGATGGAGAAACTACATCATTTAATATATCAAGCCAATGAGCCAATCCCTCATCGGTTTGAGATTGTTAAAAAAGAGCTTGCCCAAGAATAATTTGATAAAAAAGCATCTTGATTAAAATTCGTCTGGGCTATTTGGAAAATAAAATGGAAATTAATGACCATGAAAAAGCGTCAGACAACAATAACAGATATCGCAAAAAAACTTCACATTTCTAAATCAACCGTTTCGAGGGCACTTCAAAATCATCCGAATGTAAGCCAGAAGACCCGAAAAGCCGTACTTGATTTGGCCAATGAGATGGACTATCGAAGGAACCTCCATGCGCTGAGTTTGTTGAACAGGAAAAGCAATACAATAGGCATTATTGTTCCGGAATTAATAGGTTCATATTTCCCTCAAATGATTATAAGTGCGCAAAAAGAGGCTATAAAAGCGGGATATAATATAATTATTAGCCAGTGCAATGAATGTTATAAAGATGAGGTTGAAAACGCAAAGCTTATGCTTGCATATCAAGTAGACGGCCTTCTGATTTCGCTAACTAAAGAAACCCGCAATTACGATCACCTTGAAATTTTTCTGAGAAAAGGGATTCCAGTGGTCTTTTTTAATAGAATATGTGAAAAAATGATTGTACCAAAGGTTATTGTGGATGATTATGAGGGAGCATTTCTAGCTGTAGAACATTTAATCGAAACAAATAAAAGGCGTATTGCTCATCTTGGCGGGCCGCCATCCCTTGCTATTAGTAGGCACAGATTAAATGGCTATAAAGATGCTTTAAAAAAGCATCAAATTCCAATTGACGAAGAACTGATTGTTTCCTTCGATTTATCCTTTGAAAAAATCAATATTTACTTACAATATTTTTTAAGCTTACAAAGTCCACCTGACGCAATTTTTGTAATTAACGATACCACTGCGATAGAAGTTATACAACTTCTCAAACGCAAAGGATTAAGAATACCAGAGGATGTTGCTGTGGTAGGCTTTAGTGATGATTATGCATCTGCGCTAATTGACCCGCCGCTTACAACAGTCGCACAACCCATTGAACTTATTGGAGCAACCGCTGCCAAAATGCTTATTGAACAAATAGATAGAGATGTGTCTGAATGGAAAGCTGTAACCAAAATGCTTAAAACTAACTTAGTGATTCGACAGTCTACAGTAAAACTGAAACATAATAATTAGTATAATACTTTTCGAAAACTGGACAGCTGCTTAAAGTGGCCATCGAATCTCACAGATCAGGGAGCAACAGACGATCCATGAACTGGCCGCCAAATACGAGGTCCATCCCACGCAGATCAACACATGGAACAACCGAGCGGGAAGGCGGGTTTCATTCCGATGAGCGGTCCCCATATGGAAAGCTACGGTCAAGGTAAATAATCTTCTAATGCAATTTTCAATCGCCTTAAAGCTATCGTCATTTGATTTTCTACGGTTTTAACGGCTACTCCCATTTTCTCAGCTATTTCTTTATTCGAAAGATATTGTTGCCTACTTAAAACAAATGCTTCACGGCATTTTTTGGGAAGCTCCGCTATTCCTTTTCTTAAAAGGTTGCTTATTTCTTGTTTAGCCAGACGATCTTCTGCCTCTTCAGTTCCACCAATTTCTTCCAAAGCACACTCATCCAGAACGACTTTCTTATTACATGCCTTGATTGCTGTAAGAACCCTGAATCTTACTGCCTGAAATAAATAGCTGCGTAAAGACTGAATATTAGATTCTTTTTTCCTAATCCATAGCTGTACCATGACTTCCTGAACAATATCTTTACTAAGATCAACATCTTTCAAGACACTGAAGGCATACAGATAAAGTTTAACTTCATAGTTTTTATAGATAGCATTAAACGCATTACGGTCTCCGTTACGTAGACGTAAGACCAAAGCCTCATCGTTTAAAACTTTTTCACTAATTTCAGTTGAAGATTTCATAATCTATCGCTTATAATCAACAATCTTACATGCAGCTTTTTACTCCTTTGCTTCACAAAGCAGTGCTTGAGTTTATAATATAGCGTAAACTGGTTTGTGTCTGCCAGTGGTTTATAATTTTGAGGTTTACTATTACGATGTGTTTAGTTTTCAAACCATTGTAAAGCTTGTGTATGTATTATAATTGGAATTGTTCTTTGTGTTTTTTTGTAATTTGACCCATAGATTTGCCGCTGAGAAATGCGGCTATCATTCAGTGAACCGGGTTCCTGCGCAGTTGCTGCAATTTGCTGACAGATACGAGCAGTCAAGGACATGCTTTCTTGGATCTCAGGGGAACATTGTCTCCTAGGGCTAAAACTTTCATGGACGTTTCTGTTGTTGAAAGCAACGTCAACATCGATCTGTGGACAGCGTTGACACCACCCAATAAGTTAATCGCTCGGGATCAAAAGTTAAAATGCCAAAGAACAAATTCTTATACTTTTTGATGATGCAACTTAACGCATCAATACTTGGGAACAAGTATAAATAATTGAACGTTTTTAAGCGTATATTAAAGAGTAGTTTTCAGCCTGGGAACGTTCCCTTATTGTGGGAACGTTCCCAAATTGATTGGAATTCTTTAGTTTTGAGTGTAGCTAGCTAGGGGAAAATTACATTTTGAGTTTATCAAGGTAATTCTTATCTTTCTCTCAGGTTTAGGTTGATAGCCCCTAATCCCATTGGGGCGGATTCCCGTTATCTTTTAGGTAACGGGTTTCTTTTTTTATCACTTCATTGTCTTTTTAACATATCTTAACAATCCTGCTGTAACAAAGCAGGGCCGGGGTGCGTTATATAATCAGTTAAGATTTGTCTTTTCATAATTTAGGTTTATAATTGGTTAGTTAGCAAGCCCCGATTCTCCCCGTTTCGGGGCCTTGCATTTTGCGGCTTCTATTGTGATATATACAATACTGCAATGCCGAGTTTTCGATTTTTGGACGCCGCGATCTCGGAAAATTACACCAGGCATAAGTCTATATCGCATTGGTTTAGCTAAAAGTGATAACCTAAGTGTTGAAGTTCAAAATCAGACCACTTCGAATGGGGGTTTACAAAAAATACTAAGAACGGTGGTTGATTGCTGACAATAAAAATTTTGTCAATCATTTTGACAATAAAAAATTTGTCGCCGATTCTCCTCGTTTCAGGGCTTTGTTTATTGGATATTCAGCTGGGTAGGAAAGTCCAGTCTATTTCATTAGTGACTTTATGGTGAGTAGAGATATCCTGCGATGCCGAGTTTTCGATTTTTGGGCGTAGCGGAAGTCTGGGGAGATTACACGAATAGAAGGATGTTCATATTGTGTACAGAAAAATTAAGTTATAGTGTATGGCCTGGTTTCATATTGATATAAATGAAGTTTCGTATAAGTTTGAAATACGCGATGATTGCCAAAACCGCACTTAAAACAGTAAGGATAGTTCTTGCTATGTGAATAATTTCCCAACGTATTAGTTCTGACGGAACTTCGTTAGGGTTCATTGTTTGATTTACAAACTGAAAATTGATAGGTAGAAAATATGCTAAAAGCATAATCAGAATAACGATGTTTGAAACATTTACCCAAAACCACAAACCCTTTCCGTCTTCTTTTCTTTTTCTGGCTGAAATATAAGCGTATATTGAAAGGATAAGCGGAATAATCTGCATTGGTAACATTGTAATCCCCACTCTTGCCCCATAATGATTAAACCAAAGCATTAGTTCGTTTGGGGCCAAAGAGTGCCAAAACGGAACAATGATAAACAGGATTGTGATACTGCCACCTGCAAAAAGTCCTAATAATGCGATTGTCGAAATGTAAACCAATGTATTTTTCATCTTGCCTTTTTGTTTTAGTTAATAGTGCAAAATTGACTATTTTGATGCAAACAGGTAAGGATTGACAGTTCCATTACTCGGACAAATCGTGCATCGGCTTTGAGCGGTATTCCTGTGGCGAAACGCCGATGATTTTTTTAAACAACCTACCGAAATAAGAGGGGTCGCTAAAGTTCAAATGATAGGCAATACCCGATATAGGTTCGGAAAAATCCTGTAGATATTTTTGGGATTGGATAATAATAAACTCCTGTGTAAACTGCTTGGCTGATTTGTTCCAAACATTTTGAATACAACGATTTAAATAGTTAGATGAAATATTTAGAAGCTCAGCATAATCGTTTATACTGTAATGCTCTGAATAGTGCTTATACACTAATTCCCTAAAAGAAATCGCAATATCAAAC
The DNA here is from genome assembly GCF_042646065.1 of Parapedobacter deserti. Classification (NCBI taxonomy): domain Bacteria; kingdom Pseudomonadati; phylum Bacteroidota; class Sphingobacteriia; order Sphingobacteriales; family Sphingobacteriaceae; genus Parapedobacter; species Parapedobacter deserti. The sequence goes on along the minus strand of NZ_JBHRTA010000029.1, from coordinate 17,268 downwards.
TGCCTCGACAAGCCTTTTTTCAGCTCCGAAGATTTTAAGAGCTTCAGTAATAACGATTGAAAAAGATAGAGGACAATTTGTTCATCAGGTTTTTGCGTTTCCAATTCCTGAATGATGAGTTTGCAAACCTGTTCCAAAAATTCACTGTCGTTGCTGTGTAGCTGAATGATTGGGGCGATAGTAAATAGCTTTATAAAGTAACTTTGGTCTTTGAACTGCTGTAATATTATATCATCAAAGGTGATGTAATAGCCTTTGACATTTTTCGACTGTCGCAATAGCGATGTTACTTCGCCTTGCATTACTAACAAAGCCTGATTTGCCGACACTTTCTTTATTTCATTTCCAACTCGCTGTTCAAAATTTCCGTTTGTAGGGAATACAATAAAATTGAAATTAGCTTTTAACAGCGGTGTCGGCGTGATGATGTTTTTAGTAAATAAATCATCTACATTATAGATTTGCACAAGCGTTTCTAAATACCGAAACTTATCAGGAAAATTCCTGATATATGTCTTTGTGAATTCTTTAAATGTGGTCTCGGTATTTTTCAATGTTAATCGCCTTAAAATAACGGTTTTATTATATCTAATTATGATTTGTGTAAAATTACAAAAACAAGTGTGCTATACCCTCCTTTGCATCTTCTTTTTCTTCATTCGTTTGGCAGATTTAATTTCATTCCCGCTTTTAGTCTGACCGCCTTTGCTGGAACCAACTCGTTCAGATTTAATAACTGGTTTGATCTCCCGGGATCGCTGGTGAAAAACATTGCTGCCAACATGACTCAGCCTATATTCCGCAAGAAAGCGTTGAAAACAGCTTATGAAATTGCGGCTTTAGAGCAGGAAAAATCGGTTACTCAATTCGGCCAGACCGTAATGGTGGCGGTCGGCGAAGTCTCTGATGCCTTAGCTGCTATTCGGCAAACAGAAAAGCGACTGCTGCTGGTAGAGCAAAAAAATCAATCGCTGACCAAGGCGTCGAACGATGCTGTACTACTCTATAAGAGCGCAATGGCCAATTACCTTGAAGTGATAACGGCACAGAGCAACGCTCTTCAAAACGAGTTGGATGCAATTTCTATTAAAAAAGAGAAATTGATTGCGGTAACCAATCTATATAGAGCTTTAGGCGGAGGAGCGGAAGACTGACGAATTCGGCTCATTGAAAAATCCATGGTCAATCATGCCGTTTAACACCAGCCGCATGTCGTCGGGATTGGCTAGACTCAATATGTTTTCCACTGTGGTGCCATCGCCTACCGGCCGGTCGGTGAACGCCATCGGCGGATATTTAGGTTTTGGTTAGCCTAAGGTTTGTAAATCAATACCTTTCTCTGTGTCTATTTTTTCGCTGTATGAAACCTGCCATTTCGTTATCCACATGCTCCTTTCGATAAGCAGAGATTGCATATAAACTAGCAATAACGCCAATTAGCCCGAAAATGAAGAGTGCTGTTTCCATCGCAGCTTAAGGTCATTGTTTTATTCCCCAATCTTATATCCCACCATCTCCCTGTCCGGCAGTAACGGCGGCCGTTTGATTTTATCGTTCAGTTCATCGAGGTACTGAAATACTAGTTCGATATTTTTATCTTGGTTATCAAGCGATCGTTTTATCTTCTCAATTTCTAGGCGGATGTCTGTTTCGCTCATTATGGCAGTCCGGAGCTGATTAAATATCCGCATGATTCGTATGTTGACTTGGATGGCTCGTTGGCTGTTGAGGACGCTCGATAGCATTAGTACCCCGTACTCAGTAAACGCAAAAGGCTCGTTTCGCCGACCTCCCCAACTTGCGGTCACAATTTGTGACCGCAAGTTGGCCCACTCCTCCTTAGTTAGTTGAAACATGAAATCGTTGGGAAAACGCTCAATATTGCGTCTTACAGACTGGTTCAACGCCTTAGTTTCTAACCCGTAAAGTGTTGCCAAGTCGCTGTCTATCATTACATTTAATCCTCTGATATGATAGATTTGATTCTGAACATCTGCCTCTAGTAATATAACTTCGGTTTGTGTTGATTCAGTTTTTGTCATAAGTTGGTCGTTTGGTCTTGAAGTCACAAATTGTGACCTCAAGATAGATAATCTACTTGAGGTAAATATAGGTGTTTAGTTTTTTACGTCCAATAATATAGATGAAAAATGCTAAAAAATTTACTTTTTTGATTTCGGGTTTATGAACGATACGATGGATACTATATCATTTCAACGTTATCGTATTCTTGCATCCGGGATAATTGGTACACCCCAAAAAGTCGCCGAACCTACCATTTCGTTTAATCACAAAGCCACTTTGACAACCCGGACATAACATACTGTCCGATAAAATTTCCACGTTTTTAAACGTCTGGTTACAACTGGGGTAGTGCGAGCATCCTAAAAATTGACTGCCATTAGAAGGGTTCTGCCTGATCACCAGTTTCCCGGTTTACAATATGGACACGCTGTGGCGTTCACAACCCCATCAGTCGCGGTTAATACATAATTGTTGTCTTTTAGCAGCTCTTCTACAAACAACGACGCCTCTGATGGAGCAAGCCACATAAAACAACCTGCGCTCCTCGGCAAACCGGTATGCTTCGTTATCACTTAGCAAAAGCGATAGGAGGGGGTCATCCGTCATTTTGTTGGGAAAGCCGAGCAAATGGTTGCTGAGTTTTAACACGATTATTAGCCGAATAAGAAGTTGTTGTAAAGATTAATCGTAAAAAGGTTCTTGCCGATTATCCCAAAAGAAATGTAGAATGATGCGAGTATTTGTTACCTCGTACAGGAATGAAGTGTACCGACTAATTAGGCCTAGCCGGATATGTTCCCCCAATTCACTTTTCTTAAAGAGATATGGTTGCTCCTTTAGTAGGAGAATCGTTTTTTCAGCTTCCCTGATAAATTTATCAGCGCGTCTCTTACCGAATTTTTCCGTGATGAATGCGTATAAAAATTGAAGGGATTTCTTGGCCTTGGGTGTATAATGAATTTCGAGACTCATTTTACATCTAGCATTTCTCGAATTGAAGTGAATGGCGTCAATTTGCCGGCTTGTGCTTCCAGCATCGACTCCTTCGTCCCATCCGCGACATATGTAGGTAAAGCTTCGTCTTCTTCGACAACGAAATTAATCTTAAGTAGCTTCAATACGGCTTCAACAGCAAGAAGTTGTTCCTTGTTTTCTGGTTGGACAATCAAAGTTTGCATGTTTGGACCATTCATTTTTGTAAAAATACGAAATAATTGCCAACTACAAAAATGTGATACGAGATTGCAGCGATTCCGAAATTGGCTTTCGGTTACCATCAATCCATCCAACTCTTTACGCAATTTCGGATTGCTTACCCAAAATGCCTCATCCACTGATTGTACACTTTTAAGTAAGTCGCCGGCGTAGAGGTCGCCTTCCGTTAACAGGTCTTTTTCTAAGAAATCAATAGCCAAAGGGATTAGGTAATTCAATGAAGCCCCTGTCCAATCATAAGGTTCTCATTCAAATTTAAAGAAATGCCCAAGCATATTCGGGAAGTTAGATATCGTTTCAAATTTAAGAAATACGCTCTTCGTTTTAGCACATTGGAAATCAAACCTTTTTTCCATAATTTTAGTGCAAGTTATGGAATACAAGTCATTGATCTGTTTTATCGCGGGAGTTGCCTTCCTGCTATTTTATGTCATACGTTATTCAAAGCGGCGCAAGATTCAACATTACGGAACAGCGACCAAAGGCAGAGTGGTCGAGATTGTTTCCGAAAGCCGTGCGGGGCGGGGGATATTCTATTATCCTATTATCCGTTTTACGCTTGCCGATGGCGAGCATGTGCGATACAAATATTCCGACGGAAGTATGCCGGCAGCATACAGGAAGGGCGATGAAGTGACAGTTTATTACCAATCGGATCGTCCTGAAGATTTCATTGTCGAAGGCCAGCAGCGTACGGATATCCTTTTTCTATTGCTTGGTTTGGTATTGATAGGAGGGGGCATCTATTTTCAATACACACCTGCCGGATGATTTTTCAGCTTTTCATACCTAACAAGCAGCAGCACTTTATCACCGTTGACGGGGTTGTCGTTGTCCTGTGGCTGGTGTATTTCACTATATTTTGGGGTTTTGAAGGTTTGCTTTTTTCCAAAGGCTCGCTAATCGGCATGGTATACGGTATATCCCTTGTTTGCGTCAGCCTGTTTTTGCTGATAGCCTTCCATTTCCGCTATGAGCCCTTGCGCGGCAAGCTGCAAGGCGACATCGTGCTTGCGGCCGATGGAATTCATGTAAACGATCACTATTATGCACTAACCGACATCACATCAATCGACTTTTTCGTCGGAGATTATTACGGCCATAATCCGCCGATGCGCCATACATTGAATCCCCGGTTGTCACAAGGCGTAAACAATTATATCAAGTTTACTGATGCCATTGGAAAGGAACATCAATATTATTTCAAGCTGTTCAGTGCAAACGGTTCCCAGGAACTTTATCCGATTATTAAGCAAGCTACCGTGCTTGGCAAAATGCCGTTGCTCCGCGGCCTGGAATTGCTAGGTATTAACGACTATGACGAGATACAACGTTTCAAGGCCGAACATTTTAAAGGATGAAGAGCGGACGATGATTAGCCTGGATCTATCTAAGACAGCGCCATTCTCCGATAATAGGAAGAGCCATTTGGAGCCATGTGTAAACGGCTGATTGCTTGAAACGTCAAAGCACAGTCCATCAATTGGCAATCCCGACCAAAAGAAACACCGTGCTTAAATACATCCACAATAAGCTAAACATCACATGCACGGTTGTTTCGAACACCTTCCCACGCCAGAGCTCTGAGGCGTACCCAAAAAACTGGATCAACAGCCGGATTAGCCAAAAAACACCCAATCCCAAGGAAATTGTCTTGCCCAAGCTGGTTGTGATAAGGTCCTCCGCATGCATTACGCATAGCAAGCCCATCATGAAAACGGTCAGCGCAATGAAGAATACATGTACCAGCATCATTTGCCGATTAATCAGGTTCAGCGGTCTCAGCGCTTCCCGCCAGTTGAAATACCTGGGAAAAAATAAATGGATGAAAGCCAATGTCATCAATAGGACGCCCGTGATTTTAAGATGCAGAGCCATGTTTTTCCAGTATAAATGTCCGTATAAAGGGTGTCGACCTGATTTCCTGCTTTACGTTCAAACCTGCCGCCCGAAACGTCTGTAGCCACGATGTTCGTGGGTAAAAATGGAAAAAACCTATCGAAAACGCCAAGAAATTGTTCAAGTCGCGCAGATGTTCGGTTACGGCCACGTTTCCCGTAGTCGAGATTATCCGGTTAATTTCCCTGAAAAACCGTATCCGCTCCCCGCGGTCGCGGATTTCGTGAGCAGCAAGCATCACCACCACCAGATCAAACGCTCCATCAGAAAAAGGCAGATTATCCGTTGCTGCCGGAATGGTTTTTCTATCGGGCGGATAGGCTTTTCTTGCCCGTTTGATCGAAACCTCGGTATGCGTTTCGGAATTATAGAAATCGCAGATCGTCACGGCCGATTCGCCATACTTTTGCTTAAGTATTCCGCTCGTTTCGTCGAATCCCGAATGGATATTCAGAATATGCGGCTGGCCTTCTGGTATGCTGATACAATCAAGCCATCTCATCCGGTAAAGGCCGGAAAGATCGTAAATGTAAAAAGACACCATCAACGAAACAATAATGATTAAAGTAGCTAAGGTAATGGCAATTATTACTAAGTGCTGAATGCCGTTCGGGAAGACACCTGTCCATATCCATGCCGTAGCAATGGCCATACCGGCCATTGCGTAGAAATGCCAGTTGAAACGGACGATGTTTGCCACGCCCTGGTACGCTTTCCGCTTTATATCCATTTCTCTACTCTTCCTTTTTTCCAGTGGTAGGGGATATTCGAAACCTCAAAGGCGCTTGCCAATACCGCATCCGACAAGTGTAGCTGGTCGAAGAACCCCACTGAGTAACTGTTGACCATAACTGGGACAGGCTTCCAGCTTTTCCTCACACCTTCAACGATCACCACCTCCTTTTTTGTCTTATCGTAGCCAAACGTATATGGCATAGGGCCGGCGAACTTCCGTGCTTCCTTCCAATCGGCAAAAGGAGAATCGGCAGGTAGCGGCACGTCCTCGGGGCAATGCTCAATAGCAATCTCAAATGCCGATTTACGTGAACGTACCGTTCTCGATTTGTCGTCTACCATGACGCTTATATCCGTGGTCGAGTACGTATAGTGCGTAAAGATATTTCCGAGGAAGGTCATTTGATGGCTATCTGTTTCGGACTGGAGGATGTACAACCCCCGTAGATGTTTTCCGGAACTGGTCCGGTATCGGACAAAGATTCGGTAGCCGATTAAGAAAAAATCGTTGCCCATCCATTCCGGAAAACCAGCAGGCCGCAGGTTCTTTGTTTGCACCATGGCAACCGCAAGGAAGGCCCATTCGTTCCGCAGTAGGTCTAATTCGAGGCATTCGGGAATTACGCCAGCCACTTGTGCTTTTGGGATAGCAAATGTTAACACCAGCGAATGCTCGAAGAACGCATTAACAGCAAACGGATGGTTTTTAAATGTCATTTCTAAGCACGAATTCCCAATAATAAATAAGCCCGATGAATAACACCGCGAATAGCACATTTATCCGGCCCCAAAGCAGCAAGTCGGGTGCCATGAAAAATTCCAGTATATTCATGGATGCCACAAGTACCATTTGAACAATGGCATTAGATCTCGGTACCCACCTTGTTAGTATCCATACTGCCATCCCCATCTCAGCCGTCCCGATCAGTATGGTCAGCGGTTTGGCGAAATCATCACCCAAAATTCGGGCTACGATCTGTTCGTGCCTCGGCACCAAGCCCAGTACTTTACAAGCAAGGCCGTTTGCCAGCCATATTGCAGCGATGAAATACGTGAGTATGCGGTGTACTGTCAAGGGATAACGGTTAATGTAGCGAGGTCCTTTTGCTTCAGCTGTGCAATTGCGAGCTTGTTACTAACTGCAAAAGTAGGGAAACTTCGGAAAATTTGGGCACTCACGAAATAAACGTTTCGCTTTCCCGTTATTAAAACAGGTTTAGGTTGATAGCCCCTAATCCCATTGGGGCGGATTCCCGTTATCTTTCAGGTAACGGGTTTCTTTTTATCACGCTATTGTCTTTTTAACATAGCTTTAACAATCCAAATGTAACAAAGCGGGGTCTGGGTGCGTTATATAGTCAGTTAGTAAAATTTGTCTTTTCATCTGTTCGTTGATTTGATTTTTTAATGGTCAGATGGAGCCTTTGATGATTTAAATAATTCTTATCCCTTCGTGATTTAATAACTATTTAAATCATGTCGGGTTCATAATTTAGGTTTATAATTGGTTAGTTAGCAAGCCCCGATTCTCCCCGTTTCGGGGCTTTGCATTTTGCCGCTTTTATGGCGTATAACGCAACGTTTTTCAATTGTGCGCGTAGCTGAACTCTGGGAAGATTACAAATTTAGGGTACGATTATCAAAACGGTTTACGGTGGTCTTTTTATGAGTTATCCCAGCTTCAATAAAACATGATCAGGTTATACTTTCTTAGCCCGAAAAAGAAAGCTAAAAATTCAGTATTTTGAAACGTTTCTTTATCTTAGCATCGTAAACCAATCAATAACCGAGGTTAGCCATCGATGAAATAGCCAAAACACCATCATCCTATTGCCTATGAATTATCCTTTAGAAGAACTAGATAGCGGCTCGTTTGAAAAGTTAATCAATACCATATGCCAGAATCTGCTCGGCATTGGGGGTCGTCTCTTTTCCCGAGGGAAAAGACGTTTGAATATGGAAAACGCCAAATTGGACTCGATAAACTTTTGCTGTTTCGATAAGAGACGGAAACTACACTCAACCAATATTATGCAATTGATATGATAGAAAAGTCGTCCAGAAATCCATGGCTTCTTGTCAAAGCTATCGGCTTTCGCTCGGTTACAATATTCTTTATCCTTTATATTTTTCCGTTCCCATTGACACTGATTTCGGCCTTTGAGCCAATTACACAACTATATTCAGACGGTTGTAAATCACTTGTGGTTTGGGTAGCTGATCATGTCTTGCTCCTGTCAAAACCTATTGTTTTGTTTGACAGCGATATCGGAGATAAGGTTTTTGATTTCGTTTTCCTATTCACGGTGACCTTAATTTCACTTTTGACCGCAACGATATGGAGTATTTTGGACAGAAAAAATGCTAAGCATGAAATCGTACGGCACTGGCTCCTGGTGATAGTCAGGTATTATCTGGCGACGGCTATGGTATTCTACGGAACAGCAAAGATATTTCATTTGCAAATGCCACCACCAACTTTGTTCGAATTGGTGCAGCCGTTCGGCGACAAAACCCCTATGGGATTAGCCTGGTCCTATATTGGATTTTCGGCAGGCTTCAGCGCTTTTGTAGGTTGGGTAGAATTGCTTGGCGGCTTGTTACTTTTTTTCAGGAAGACAAGCACACTCGGTGCGCTAGTTGTTGCGACGGTAATGCTCAATGTAGTAGTGATGAACTTAGCGTTTGAAATACCGGTAAAACTTTACTCTTCGCTACTGCTTTTAATGGCAATATTCCTGATACAGCCCGACATGGACCGTTTAACGCGTGTATTACTCTTGAATAAGCTTGCACAACCGAGGCTATATCGGGAGTACTTAATTGCAAGATGGCAGCGAATTACAGCATTAGTTGTCAAAATTGTTTTTATCGCATCCGTGTTGATTGGGAATATAGCAAGCTGTTTTGAACGGGTACAGAAGCATGGTAAAAATCGAGCGGTGTCGCCTTTGTACGGGATCTACGACACAGAGCGATTTATTTTAAACGGCGATACTCTCGCACCGATAACGACTGACAGTAAGCGTTGGCAGCAGCTAATTATGGATTTTCCAGACCATGCCCATATTAAATTTATGAACGATTCTGTAGTATATTGCCCAATACAGTGGAACATCCGAGACAGAAAAATCGTGCTTTCTCCAGGACACCCTAATGAAAAATCAATATTTGCGTATAAACGGCTTTTAAAGTCCCTCCAACTCGAAGGGACGATTGGTTCTGATTCAGTGAAGATTACCTTACGCGAACGTGATCTAAAATCCTTCAATTTGATAAATACGGAATTCCGTTGGATACAGGAGTATTAAAAACACGTGCTCCGCGGTATGGCACACCGGTCGTTGGCTTATACACCGAAAGACCGATCGCTCGTTGCGCTCTTAGAACTTCCAGCCTTCGTGGCGCCAGCGGAAGCTGAGGCGCTCAACATCATGCGCCTGGATTTACAGCGGCTGACGGCCTTGTTTCGTCATACCCGCTATGGGCGGTTGGCAATGTACGACGAGCATGAAGTAACTAAGTTACAACGTAAACTTGGGAATGCGTTGGATACACTTAAATATTCTGGGTTACTTGGGTTCGTCCTGTCGCCCTTTAACCCGAAACACCACTTCTTTATAATGATCCTTTTTTTTCGCAGTAAACCAATGTATTACCCTGCCAAAGCCCGCCCTTCACTTGCTAATTTAAACAGTTATAACGAATATTGCAAACTAAAATAATTAGTAATACGAAGATAGGGATGGGACGTCACGTGGTACATTGCGATCTGGATACGTTCTTCGTATCGGTAGAGCGGCTGCTGAACAGCAGCCTGGTGGGCAGGCCGGTGTTGATCGGGGGCGGCAGCGACAGGGGGGTAGTGGCCTCGTGCAGTTACGAGGCCCGGCGGTTCGGCATCCACAGCGCCATGCCCATGCGGCTGGCCCTGCGGCTGTGCCCCGAGGCGGTGGTGGTGCGGGGCGACCACGACCTGTACAGCCGCTACTCGGGCATCGTCACCGAAATCATCGAGGAGGTCACCCCCGTGGTCGAGAAGGCCAGCATCGACGAGCACTACCTCGATATCACCGGCATGGACCGCTACTTCGGCTGCTGGAAATGGACACAGGAATTGCGGCAACGCATCATCAAAGAAACCGGGCTGCCCATCTCGTTCGGCCTGTCGGTCAACAAAACGGTGAGCAAGATCGCCACCGGCGAGGCCAAGCCCTGCGGCGAAAGGGAAGTGCAGGGCGGTGCCGAGCGGCCCTTCCTCGCCCCGCTGTCCATCCGCAAAATCCCCATGGTGGGCGAGAAGTCCTATACGCTGCTGCGCAACATGGGCATCCACCGCATCGGCACGGTGCAGCAGATGGAAGCGCCCACCATGCGGCGCGTGCTCGGCGAAAACGGCGTCACCATCTGGCGCAGGGCCAACGGGCTGGACGATGCACCCGTGGTGCCCTTCCGCGAGCAGAAGTCCATGAGCAAAGAGACTACCTTCCAGCAGGATACCATCGATGTAGATATGCTGCGGCGGGTGCTCGCCGGCATGGTCGATGCCCTGGCGTTCGAACTGCGGCGCGAAAAGAAGCTCACCGGCTGCGTCACCCTCAAGATACGGTACAGCAATTTCGATACCCACACCCAGCAGCTGCGCATCCCGTACACCAACTCCGACCGCACGCTTACCGCCAGGGTCGGCGAGCTGTTCAAAAAGCTTTACAGCCGCCGCATGCTCATCCGGCTCATCGGGGTCAGGTTCTCGCACCTCATCCACGGTGCCTACCAGGTAGACCTGTTCAACGACACGCTCGAAGAGGTGAGCCTCATGCAGGCGATGGACCGCATCCGGCTGCGCTACGGCACGGAGGCCATCGTGAAGGGCATCTGCCTGCCCGATGGGATGCCGGCCAAACCGACGAAAGGAGGGCGCCGTGCTGCTCAACGTCCATAGTTATTATTCGCTCCGGTACGGCACGCTCTCGCTGGATGACCTCATCCACGGCATGATGCACCATGGATACGACACGGCCGTGCTCACCGACATCAACACCACCACCGGGTCGCTTGATTTCCTGAGACAGGCCCGAGCGGCGGGGCTCACCGCCCTGGCGGGGATGGAATTCCGCAACGGCGACGCGCTGCTGTACATCGGCATCGCGCGCAACAACGACGGCTTCCGTGCGCTCAACGAATTCCGTACGCGCCACAACCGCGATGGAAGGCCGCTGCCCACGCGGCCCCCCGAACTGGGCGATACCTTCGTCGTGTACCCCTACGGGGCGGTGCCACCCGCAGATCTCCGCGATAACGAATACATCGGCATCCGTCCGCACCACCGCAACCGCATCCGCATGGAGCCCGCCGCCCACCTGGAGCGGTATGTCATCCTCGCGCCCGTCACCTTCGCCCCGCAGGATTACAGGCTGCACCGGCAGCTGCGCGCCATCGACCACAACCTGCTCTATTCGCAGCTGGAGCCGCAGATGGTGGCCCCGGAAGACGAGGTGTTCATTCCCCGTACGCAGCTCATGGCGCTGTACCGTGATTTTCCGCAGCTCATCCGCAACACCAACCGGCTGCTGGGGCAGTGCAGCTTCGAGTTCGACTTCCATACGATGAAAAACAAGCAGACCTTCACCGGCAACCGCTACAACGACCGGCAGCTGCTCATCAAGTACACCAACGACGGCCTGGCCCGCCGGTACGGAAAAAACGACAGGGAGGCCCATACGCGCGTAGCGCGCGAGCTGGAAATCATCGAGCAGCTCAATTTTTCCAGCTACTTTCTCATCACGGATGATATCTGCCGGTACGCCCGCGGCCGCGATTTCCACTACGTAGGGCGGGGCAGCGGCGCCAATAGCGCTGTTGCCTATTGCCTGGGCATCACCGATGTCGATCCCATCGCGCTGCACCTGCCCTTCGAGCGCTTCCTCAACCCCAAGCGGCAGTCGCCCCCCGATTTCGATATCGACTTCAGCTGGAACGAGCGCGACGAGATGTACGACTACATCTTCAACCGCTACCAGTCGGGCCACACCGCCCTGATGGGTGCCATGGGCACGTTCCGCAGCCGCAGCATCCTGCGCGAGCTGGGCAAGGTGTACGGCCTGCCCAAGGGCGATATCGATAGGCTTGTCAACGAGCCCGAACACCTGCTCAACAAGAACGAGGTCACCAATACCATCCTGTCGGTATACAACCGCATGGCCGACTTCCCCAACCAGCGCACCATCCACGCCAGCGGCGTGCTCATTTCCGAGCTGCCGCTCACCCACTATTCGGCCATGGACTACCCGCCCAAGGGGCTGCCCACCATGCAGTTCGACATGTACGTGGCCGAAGATATCGGCTTCGAGAAGTTCGACATCCTCAGCCAGCGGGGCATCGGCCACATCAAGGACTGCCGCGAAATCGTGCAGCAGAACCGCGGCGAGACCATCAGCACCGACAATCCCAAGCGGTTCTTCACCGACCCGCGGGTCGCCGCCCAGCTCAAAAGCGCCAACACCATCGGCTGCTTCTACATCGAGAGCCCCGCCATGCGGCAGCTGCTCACCAAGCTGCGGTGCGGCGATTACCTCACGCTGGTGGCCGCCTCGTCCATCATCCGGCCCGGCGTGGCCAGCAGCGGCATGATGGCCGAGTACATCCGCCGTCACCACGACCCCGCCGCGGTCACCTACCCGCACCCCGTGTTCCGGGAGCAGCTGGCGGAAACCTACGGCGTGATGGTGTACCAGGAAGACGTGATGAAAATCGCCAACGCCTACGGCGGGCTCGATATGGCCGATGCCGACGTCTTAAGGCGCATGATGAGCGGCAAGTACCGCAGCCGGGACCACCTCATTGAGATCGAGGATAAGTTTTTCAGCAACTGCCGGGCACGCGGCTACGACGAGCAGGTCAGCCGCGAAATCTGGCGGCAGATGGAAAGCTTCGCCGGCTACAGCTTCAACAAGGCCCACTCGGCCAGCTTCGCCGTGGAGAGTTACCAGAGTCTTTACCTTAAAACCTATTTCCCCAAGGAGTTCATGGTGGCCGTGCTCAACAACTACGGCGGCTTCTACAACCGCAAGGTGTACGTCAACGAGGCCAAAAGGGCAGGGGCGAAGGTTCACCTGCCCTGCGTAAACCGCAGCGGCTACCAGGCCACCATCTGCGGCAGCGACATCCACCTCGGCTTCGACTGCCTCCTCAATCTGGAGGAGGGGTTGGCCCGTACCATCCCCGAAGAGCGGCAGCGGAACGGCGACTACACCGGCCTGGAGAATTTCACCCGGCGCACCGGCGCCATGCTGGAGCAGCTCGTCATCCTCATCCGCACGGGTGCGCTGCGATTCACCGGTACGGGCAAGAAAGAGCTGCTGTGGGAAGCCCACCTGCTGCTGTCGTCCGATAAGCGCGCGGGCCGGGCGGCCGGCCCGGCCTTGTTCGAGTCGTTCAGCACCAAGCTCGTCCTGCCCCCGCTGGAGACCTCACCGGTGGAGGACCTCTACGACGAGATGGAGCTCATCGGCTTTGCCGTATCGGGCAGCCTGTTTGATCTGGCCCGGAGCGACTACCGCGGCGACGTCATGGCGGCCGATCTCCTGCAGCACGAGGGCAAAACGGTGCGCATGGTGGGCGATTTCGTGGCCGAGAAGACCGTCAAGACCAAGCGCGGTGACTTCATGAAGTTCGGCACTTTCTTCGATGCCGAAGGGGCGTTCTTCGATACGGTGCACTTCCCGCAGACGCTGCAGCGCTATGCCCTTCGCGGCGCGGGGCTGTACCTCATCGAGGGCAAGGTCGTCGTCGAGTTCGGCTGCCCCTCGCTGGAGGTAACCCGCTGCGGCAGGATGCCGCTGAAGAATGATCCACGGAGTGAATGATGCTTTGTATATTTGTTTGTCTGTAATGCAAATAGCCCATGTACAACCCCTTCGTTCCGTTCACCGATGCCGTTCTCAGGCAAGCCCTCCAAGAGGGTGCCTACCTCTTCGTCATTCAACGGTTCAATTGGCCGCTGGTGGAGAAGGGCAAAGGGTTCATGGTCACGGTGTATAAAGATACGGACGGGGCTTAAGTCTCTACGCTCTTTCCTATCAATAATATTTGGGCGTAAAACCACAACGGATCAATTATTCAGAAAATATGCAGTTTGTAGGGAGGATACATTTGGGTAGCAGCATTTTATTGAGAATCGGTGGCGGCGTTTAGGTGATAATCAAACTTACCAAGACTATCACGGCTTTGAGGATATCACCAATTACTTTTCTTTGTCAGCTCGTTAATGGTTTGTTTTACCGTCGGACGGGGTTTTGTTTCTTCAGATTTTAGCTGCTCATTAGTCACTTCAATTATCCAGTTGTCGAAGTCTGCAAAAAAACCAAGCATTGAGTTAGTTACGTCGTAATTTATCTTAACTTCTAAATTATCAACCTTTTCAATTAAATGAGCTATTTGTTTGTGTCGAATTGGAAGGTACCACCTAACATTGGGTTCGTTTTGCCAATTGGCATAATTCACCACAAGTACTTCGGCATTTTCGAAGTCTTTTTTTGTCGGTTTATTTTGTTGGTTCATTCTTGTCGAGGCGATAAGGTTATATCCGTATTCACTGTCTTTAATCGCTTCCAGAACAACTGCGCCACCATAATTTCCATTTTGGAGTTTAAAGGTCAGGCAATCACCTTTCTCAAAAACTGGTTGACGAATTGTTTTCTTTTTTCTCTTCCTTGCCCTTGGTCTTTCGGTTGTTAGGTCTGCTAAAAATTTATCAAGTACAATTTTGCGCTTCTTAATATCTTTTTCGCCTGCTTCAAGTCGTCTCCAAACTTCAAGGTCAGCGCCTGTTTTAATAATAGTTTTTACTCGCTCAAATAGCTCTTTGTCAAGCTGCTTACATTCCCATTGTGCTTTTGCCAATGCGAACCAAAAATTGTTACTATCGTCTTTGTCCTTTATTATTTCTTGGTTGTCAGTAAGTAGTTTTTTTGAAATCTCTGCAATGTCAAGTCCCTCATTGTAAAGGTCGAAAAACTCACCATAAATGTCCGCGTAAGTGTCGTTAGATGATATTGCTGTTCCCCAAGCTCCCATGTTTTTCTGCGTCGTGTTTTTTAGCTAATTTTTGTCTTTTCCTTCCCCAATCTTATAGCCCACCATCTCCCTATCCGGTAACAGTGGCGGTCGCTTAATCTTATCGTTCAACTCATCGAGGTAGTGAAATACTAACTCAATATTTTTGTCGTGGTTATCAAGCGATCGTTTTATCTTTTCAATTTCGAGGCGGATATCAGTTTCGCTCATGATAGCTGTTCGGAGTTGGTTAAATATCCGCATGATCCGTATGTTGACTTGGATGGCTCGTTGGCTGTTGAGGACACTTGATAGCATTAGTACCCCGTACTCAGTAAACACAAAGGGCTCGTTTCGCCGACCTCCCCAACTTGCGGTCACAATTTGTGACCGCAAGTTAGCCCACTCTTCCTTAGTCAATTGAAACATGAAATCGTTGGGAAATCGCTCAATATTACGTCTTACGGCTTGGTTCAGTGCCTTGGTTTCTAATTCGTAAAGTGTGGCCAAGTCACTGTCTATCATTACGTTTAATCCTCTGATGTTGTAAATCTGGTTTTGAACATCCGCCTCTAGCAATATAACTTCGGTTTGTGTTGATTCAGTTTTTGTCATAAGTTGGTTGTTTAGTCTTGAGGTCACAAATTGTGACCTCAAGACGGATAATCTACTTGAGGTAAATATAGGTGTTTAGTTTTTGACGTCCAATAATATAGATAGTCCCGCTGTAACAAAGTGGGGCCGGAATGCGTCACCCCGATCCGCCCGTTTCGGGGCTTTGCCTTTTAGGATTTTATAGCGAATGCAGATTACACTGCAATGTCGGCTGCTTACTCTATTATCTCAAAGTGATTCAGCCACTCTTTTTCGACGTCAAACCCACCGTCTTTGTTTCTATTGATGAAAATCGCATGCTGAGTCTTATCCAAAAGTACGGTATCCGGAATGAAGTCGTTGTCGTAAGGTCTTTTGCTGAAAACGATTAAACTGTCTTTCAGCTTATACCGGCCATGGTAGGTTGTTGCGTATCCAAACATGCCATAAACCTGGTTTTCCACCCGGCCGTTTTTGCGGAATACGAGTTTATAATGAAAAAGGTCATCTTTCAAAATAGCCGTCATCACCCGTTTGGACTTCAGCAAATCCGATTCGGCAACATTTAATAGGATAACGAGTGATATCACGGCTCCGTGAGCGATCAGTTTCGTCTTGCTCGTTGCTTTTCCATTTCTAATTAGCGAGATCAGCGTCTCAATAAATGATACAACGTACAAAATGATGATAGGCACAATGATGAACCCGTAAGCGAGAAGGAACAATACCATTCCTCCAAAATAGCTGGTGATTATCCAGCCGATCATCCCGATAGCGGATAGTCCCGCTAGCATATCGAAGCCTACAGGTTTTTTATGGGTTTCTGGTGCGGTCGCCATCTTCAATGGAGTTGCATAAATACCAATAGATTCCTTGTTGAATGCGATTCCCCCATCTCCGCATCCAGCGGTCGATCCTGTAGGGCAGATTTCTTAAGCATTCCAAACATCATCAAGGTTATGGAGTAAAGGTAAGGAAACCGAATTATTATGTCTGCAAAAAGATTATCTTTGATTTAGCTCAATCTCCGCCTGGTGGAACTCACCAATGGAGGCGAGTCATGGCGACTAAGTATCATTACTAAACGTATGTTAAAGTAACCTAGAAACCTGTGGTTTATTGTGCTGATTCTCCTTTCTATAGCAGAAGCTTTGAATCAATTTTTCGTGTCATTTTCCGGAGTAACCGATAGCAATACGAAGATACTTTTGCGTGTCGTGGATGCACTTGTCGGAATGGCATTACTTTTGGGTTTTGCTGCAGTACCCGCCGCATTGTCAGCGTTTGTCCCTTTACGGAATAAAACATACAGCGCCAAATTCCGTTATCTTTTGCCGCTTATTTCATGTGTGCTGGGATTGTTGCTATGTGCTTTTAATGGCTATCGGCTTTGTCTTAAGTCAAAAGGCGAATACATTGAGGTTCATAGGTAATATAGTCCACCTGTATAAAGGGCGTTTGTGTTTACATTTCAACCGGGTAGCGTATTCAATCAAGAATCCGTTCATACGTCAGCGCGTTTCCGGTCTTCGATATCGAAATCCGGTCCCAAGTAGGTGTATACCCCTTTTTGTTCGGTTGATAGAACTCGTAGATGTAATTCCATTTGTCTTGATAATTTGCGGTGAATGATGTGTCCTCATGTATCCGGCCTACCAAGTACATATTTTCTGATTAACTGATCGGCTGTAGTTTTACGCCCACAAATAATATGATTATGAAGGAGCGTAGAGAGTACATGTTTAC
>NZ_JBHRTA010000028.1:0-7470 GCF_042646065.1 Parapedobacter deserti | reverse complement strand
GTTTCCCGGGAGAATGGTGTTAGATTTGCCTTGAGCAGCAGGGGTTGAGCATCGGCCCCGCGGGGCCGATGCTCAACCCCTGACACAGTTTGTTTTACACTCCCTTGAGCGAAGTGCAGACAGCACATGATAGCCCCTAATCCCACTGGGGCGGATTCCCGTTATCTTTTAGGTAACGGGTTTCTTTTTTTATCACCCTATTGTCTTTTTAACATATCTTAACAATCCTGCTGTAACAAAGCGGGGCAGGAATGCGTTATATAATCAGTTAGTAAAATTTGTCTTTTTATCTGTTGGTTGATTTGATTGTTTAATGGTCAGATGGAGCCTTTGATGATTTAAAATAATTCTTATCCCTTCGTGATTTAATAATTATTTAAATCATGTCGGGTTCATAATTTAGGTTTATAATTGGTTAGTTAGCAAGCCCCGATTCTCCCCGTTTCGGGGCTTTGCTTTTTTGCGACTTTTATGGTGGATGCGGATAACGCAGCAGTGTCCGGTCTTCAATTCCAAGTGTAGTGAATTTCAAAGAAGATTACACCTACGCGCGCCAACGTCAATTGTATACGCATGCGTATCATTTCAACTTTATCGTATTCCTACATCCAGGATAATTGGTACACCCCCAAAAGTCGCCAAATCTACCGTTCCTTTTAATCATAAAGCCACTTTGGCAACCCGGACATAACATACTGTCCGATAAAATTTCCACGTTTTTAAACGTCTGGTTACAACTGGGGTAGTGCGAGCATCCCAAAAATTGAGTGCCATTAGCCGTATGCTGCCTGATCACCAGTTTCCCGGTCTTACAGTACGGGCACGCTGTCGCGTTCACAGCCCCATCAGTCGTGGTTAATAAATAATTATTGTCTTTTAGCAGATCCTCCACAAACAACGACGCCTCTGATGGAGCAAGTAATACCACCTCATTTTTAGTTCTCGTCAGCGCCACATAAAACAACCTACGCTCCTCTGCAAACCGGTATGCTTCGTTATCACTTAGCAAAGGCGATAGGAGGGGATCATCCGTCATTTTGTTGGGAAAGCCAAGCAGATGGTTGCTGAGCTTTAACACGATTATTAGCCGAATAAGAAGTTGTTGTAAAGATTAATCGTAAAAAGGTTCTTGCCGATTATCCCAAAAGAAATGTAGAATGATGCGAGTATTTGTTACCTCGTACAGGAATGAAGTGTACCGACTAATTAGGCCTAGCCGGATATGTTCCCCCAATTCACTTTTCTTAAAGAGATATGGTTGCTCCTTTAGTAGGAGAATCGTTTTGATGAATGCGTATAAAAATTGAAGGGATTTCTTGGCTTTAGGAGTATAATGAATTTCGAGACTCATTTTACATCTAGCATTTCTCGAATTGAAGTGAATGGCGTCAATTTGCCGGCTTGTGCTTCCAGCATCGACTCCTTCGTCCCATCCGCCACATACGTAGGTAAAGCTTCGTCTTCTTCGATAACGAAATTAATCTTAAGTAGCTTCAATACGGATTCAACAGCAAGAAGTTGTTCCTTGTTTTCTGGTTGGACAATCAAAGTTTGCATGTTTGGACTATTCATTTTAGTAAGATACGAAATGATTGCCAACTACAAAAATGTGATACGAGATTGCAGCGATTCCGAAATTGGCTTTCGGTTACCATCAATCCATCCAACTCTTTACGCAATTTCGGATTGCTTACCCAAAATGCCTCATCCACTGATTGTACACTTTTAAGTAAGTCGCCGGGGTAGAGGTCGCCTTCCGTTAACAGGTCTTTTTCTAAGAAATCAATAGCCAAAGGGATTAGGTAATTCAATGAAGCCCCCTGTCCAATCATAAGCCTCATCCACCCCAAAATGCTCCAGATAGATATCATACTTCTTCAGATAAAAGTCAGGACAAGAAACTTTGATCACGCCGCTCAAGGTGTTTTCATTGGTGACAGCCGGCATGTCCGCACGGTGTTTTTTTATGGTATCATAGCCCAGTTTGTGAAAGGTTGTTGCTTTGGTGGCAACTCCAATTTTTGTTAACCTTTCGTTTAGTTCTTCAGCCGTTTTTTTGGTAAATGACAATAGCAAGATGTCATCGGCATTGCTATTTTTCTGTTCGATGAGGTATTGAACTTTTCCAAGAATGGTTAAACCAAACCAGCAGAAGCTTATCGCGATTTTAATTCATAATAGCTATCTTTGGCCGTCCCACGGACGACGCTATAGACCAGACGGATATGCCAAAAACCAAATTACGAGAAGACCAACACACTGAATTCAAAAGCTCCTTTACCGATGCGGTCGTTGAGTCGCTTACGGCTTTTGCCAATAGCAGTGGCGGCCGGGTACTGGTGGGTGTTGATGATGGCGGCAAGCCGGTAAAGGGTTTTACGTTGGGTAGCGAGTCTTTGCAGAAGTGGGTAAATGATATCAAGAACAAAACCCAACCCAGTATTATCCCCGATGCCGATGAAATGGACTTAGCCGGAACCAAAGTCGGCGTTCTATCGGTAAAGGAATTTCCGGTCAAACCCGTGGCATTCAAAGGCCGGTATTACAAACGGGTAAACAATGCCAACCACCAACTGTCGTTGACAGAAATCGCCGACCTGCACCTGCGGTCTTTCAATACCAGTTGGGACAGCTACATCAATCCGGATCGGACACTTGATGACCTATCGCTGGATAAGGTCGTAAAGTTTATCGAAAAGAGCAATCAAGGTAAGGAAATGCCGCTCACCGACGATCCATTGACGGTATTGACCAAGTTTGAGTTGATCAGGGATACACAGGTGACCAATGCCGGATTTTTACTGTTTGCAAAGAACGATGTCTTTCAGGCGGCCATTGAATTAGGCCGTTTCTCTACGCCTACCAGCATCAAGGATGGATTGACCGTCCGTAGTGATCTGTTTACCGAAGTGGAAGAGGTGTTGGGGTTCATCCGTAAACACATCAACAAGGAATACATCATTACCGGCGATCCGCAGCGGGAGGAGCGCTGGCAATATCCGATGCAGGCATTGCGTGAAATCGTCACCAATATGGTTGTCCACCGTGATTATATGAATAGCGGCGATTCATCGGTGAAAATTTTTGACGAATATATCGAATTTTTCAATCCCGGCCACCTACCGGATACGATTACCATCGAGCAACTGCTTGCCGATGACTATTCTTCCTACGCCCGTAACCGGAAAGTTGCTGCTACCTTTAAGGAGGCCCAACTTATTGAGAAGTATGGTTCTGGAATCCGTCGTATCCATGAAGCATTTGAACAGTATGGGCTGAAAGCGCCTAAATTCGAGAATTTCCAACATGGATTCCGTGTTATCGTGTATGCTGAGACGACAACCGACATCGATAAAACATCAAGGAAAACTGTGGGGAAAACTGTGGGGAAAACTGTGGGGAAAACTGTGGGGAAAACTGTGGGGAAAACTGCTGAAATTTTTGATTCCATAAAATCAAATCCACAAATCACGCGGGAGCAGTTGGCTGATGAAACGGGGTTGTCGGTTCGAGGGGTAGAGTATCATCTAAAAATACTGCGAGAAACCAACCGAATTAGCAGGGTGGGATCAAAAGGCGGCCATTGGGAGATTTCATAGTTTGACATGTTCTGACACATCCGAGGAAGTGCATGCAATCATCGACCTTTCCGTTTGATTGTTATCGATTCACCCCAGCTTAAAGACCAGTCCCAACGTCTGGCGGCCCTTACATATGATTTTTGTTTCGTTAGGATGCTCCACTTTAGCTCTTCACGTGTCATTTTCAGTGCATTTTCGAATTGTTCATCATTGCATTCAATATCGAATACCTTAAAGCGAAGTCTTGCCCGCTGTATGAAGAACGAAATAAATGCCAATCCAACAAATATCAAGGCGATCCAAAGCAATTCCTCTTTCGTTGGAATCAGTTCGAAGCTAGCGTCCACTCGCTTTCTAATGATATCGTTCTTTAATGCGTTTTCATTGATTGCTAACTTTTTACTCAATTTCGTTACGACGACACTCCATCACCTGGACCGTCCTATTGACATAAATAACTAAAACAATACCGATCAGACCGGTTACCAATTTTATCAAATAGTGTTGCCAGTCAACATCCGGAAAGCCGTTTTACAGCATCTTCCAGAAATCTACCGAAAAACTGCAATCCAGACGCTATAACAAGAAATACAATTGCCCAGATTTTTATCGCCATTCTGGCGTATTGATGTTTCGTGAAAATAAGCCCTAATAAAATCGACTGAATCGTTATCGGTAGTAAACCTACCAATCGTCCGGTAGTTACGGTTGCGTAAAGATTCCAAAGGAGCAGTCCGCCGATTATTGAGATAACTGCCCAGTACACCGTTTTATCAGTAAAATGCGATTGTTTCATCCTACTCTGCGTTTGCTATTTTTAAATTCGATTCAATTTTCAAAAACGCTCAGTTCCCGTTCCAATTGCCGTTCAAATCGGTCTACATAAATGAATGCTAAAAGGGCAATGACGTTAATTCCTATCGTTAAATCATCGTTTCCACCATTTAACACTATTGAAAAATTCGGGATGATGGTAGCGAATGTAGGCTTGTAGGTGTTGAAATCATATCCCAGTATCACTCCGAGTCCCGCGCAAACCTCCCAAGTGTATCCCATTACTGAAAATTGGAGTGTTTGGAGGATCAGATTAAGTTTAGTGTTCCATAAGCCATTTTCAAGCAATCCCTTGAGCAGTAACCGTGCGCAGAAGATGGTGTGGACACAAAATCCGAAAATTAGGGCATACAACAGTAAAACCACACCGGTCGGTTGTATAATATGTGCAAAAGACCACATGGCGATCCCCAGGCCTGCTACTCCACCCAATAATAGATAATTACCTAACCATCTAAGCCGAATCGCTTGATTTTGAATGACTCTTTGGCTACCCATTTTTCAATTTAAAAATGAATAAGAGATCCAAATTGGGCGCTGAGCATTTTTTAGCAGATTCATCTCTCAATAAGCCGTATAGTTCTGAACACATCAACAAGACCATCCTGTAGGTTACTAGTCAGGTTTTCTGCGTAAAGCGTTACACTTACTTCCATATTCGGATTGTTTATTTGAGGCTCGTTTAACACCTTGGCATTGATGCCCGCGAAGAAAACGGTATCCACCTTTGAATACACAATTTTTCTGACGAAATTGTCAGTGGTATCTATTTCAATGGCGGTCTGCTTAATTTCCTGGGGCAGAAAAACCGGATAATCGAACACCGAATCCTTATGTTGGCACGACGCTACAAAATCGCATCCCTTTGCCAGTGTGCTGTCTGTCGCTACCGCCTTCCTAATACTCAAGATTTCCACCTTAGGCGTGTTGTTTTTATCATAGGTGATGTTGGGCAGCATAAACTTCCTCGCAGGTTCAAATCTCCACCAGCCCTCTGCTAGAAACTCGGCTGCGGTTTGCCGTCAACGGATTGGCATAAAAGCCATAGTCGAAATGCACCGTTTCATGTTCCGATTCGATTACACCCACATATGAATCGAAACCACCCTGAAAGTCGCGTTTTTCGAAGTTTAAGGGGAAATCAAAGGCGTAAGGGCCTATCTGTATGATTTTTGTTCCCTGCTTTTCAAGCTTCGAGCCATTTTGGCAACCTCCCAGTTGCGATAAGGAAGCCAGTATCCATG
The DNA here is from genome assembly GCF_042646065.1 of Parapedobacter deserti. Classification (NCBI taxonomy): domain Bacteria; kingdom Pseudomonadati; phylum Bacteroidota; class Sphingobacteriia; order Sphingobacteriales; family Sphingobacteriaceae; genus Parapedobacter; species Parapedobacter deserti. The sequence continues at coordinate 1,811 of NZ_JBHRTA010000028.1, read as the reverse complement.
TAATCAACGTGATATTTTTTCTTAGCATTGCTTTTAAATATTCCGTTGCAATAGTCCTATTTATACTATATAAATGCTTATCCTAAGTCAGTTGTGCGCTTTAGCATGCTGCTGTCAAACGATCCCTATGGCTGGAAGTAATAGTGTAATCCTCATGTTATTTCATTAGGTGTTACAATCTCGCCCTCTTCGTCCAATTCCCGATGCACTACACGCTTTACCTTGGGCTGGTTAAACCAGATCCCGATGGGCAGGATTAGCATAAGCAGGGCATCGCCGATGTACTCTCCGAGCCGCACCTCCCGTCGCCACCGTGCGCTTAATAAAAGCTTAGCAGGGTATGTCACAAAATAAACATACGCAAATGCTACGTACAAGGCAGGCAGGACTTTCCAGCCAGTTAGGCTTATCTCTCCGTCAACATTAAGTGTCGATATGATGGCTACCGCAGCAAACCACACAAACCCGTTAATGAGGTAAAAATTTTCGTTCACGGTTACTTTCTTAGGTACATAGTCCTGTATCACCTGCTGGAGCGACAGGGGATAGGCGGCACACATAGCCGCGCCAATAATTCGGATTATGGTGGTCACTGTTGGGCTATCCACGCTGGTAAAGTTGATGAGCCGGGCACCGATGATCACCAGGAAGAAAACGACAAGTGGGTTTGTATTGACCAAACTTTTCATAATGTATCATTAAAACCAACTTTCGCTTACTACAGGTCTAGATCACATTGGTAAAGCTAAAGTAAGAAGTTAAAACCCAATATCCAAAATATTCAAGTCACCCGCTCCACCGACGGCTCCGCGTCGCCGGGTCCGTTGATGATCTGGTCCTGTCCAAACAATTGAAAATGGCGGTACGGTCTGGGAAAATCAGCATTGGCAAAGGCATCTTTTGCAGAAGTAATTCCCCGTTTATTAATCGGTCCAATTTTCAATTTTTCCATTATCCTCAACCCATATCTCAATAAATATATCTTCGGCTACCGGTATTCCTTTATCCTTTAAGATGTTAAATTTCAAAGAGCTCAGTGCATTGTAAATTTTGCCTATGCAGAAGTTATATTCTTCGGCTTCATAAAACTCACTAATTTCTTCATCCGATAAATTCATTCGTACTTTTGATACCCTTCCGTCGACATCAATTGTTACTAAATATCCTTCAGAACAGTCAAACGCATCTGGATTTTTCCATTTCTCCCTTTTAAGTTTACGGAAAAAAATATCGGAAACTTTATATTTATCTTTTCGATCGATTCCCTTCGGGTCATCAACGTAATTATCTACTACTTCATTTTTAAATAGGCGACCACGATCGACCGTCAAGATCCGTTCCTTTTCAAAAATTTTGTAAAATACACCATCCCACCTTATGACTTCGTCCGTCAGCGGAATGTTGAGGAGTCCGCTGTACCAATCAATAAAAACCTTCCCTTCAATCAATTTCTCCCCGAAAACAGCTCTCATTTTATTCAGCGACGCTTTCCTGACTTCTTTTGCGATTCGAAGTTCTCCGCAACCGATCATGTCTACAAGAAAAAGGCTATCGCCTTGAAATTCATAGATGGCTTGGTATCCGCGCCAACAATTAAAGGTATTCCCATCTCTAAACGCTAAACCAAACAAAATTTCGCTGTTTTCGATATTCCGGCTTTGAAGATATTGTGCGATACTCCCCAGTTGTTAGACAACTTTCGTCCCAAGTTAAATTTATTTAAGACACTTTTTTTGAGTTATCATTGAATTTGCTGTTGGGCGTTTCCTTGCCGATGGAAGTATGTCTGCGTTCGTTGTTGTAATACTCCA
>NZ_JBHRTA010000027.1:0-77402 GCF_042646065.1 Parapedobacter deserti | reverse complement strand
TTGCAGACACGGCCTAGGAGACGGAAGCACAGCGCCCCGGATCCAGACGTGGAGCAACAGGCGTAAAACCCTTCCACCACCACCCAAAACCAATCTTCCACCCCCTCGGTTTTACGACTGTTGCAGACACGGCCTGGGAGACGGAAGCACAGCGCCCCGGATCCAGACGTGGAGCAACAGGCGTAAAACCCTTCCACCACCACTAATACCTCAGCACAAAGTACCCCTTCCGGTATTCCGTGCTGCCACCCGAGCGCAGCTCCACCACATAGAAGTACGTGCCGGCCGGCAGCCGCTGCTGCCCCGTGCCGATACCGCGGAACGCCAGCCGGTCGTTGTCGTAGCCGATGGCCTCCCACACGATGGTGCCGTTGCGGTTCAGCAGCGTCACCTTGTTGTCCGGATAATCCCGGATGCCCTCGATCATCAGGAACTCGTTGATGCCGTCGCCGTTGGGCGATACCGCCGGGTGCACGCGCACCGGGAAGTCCGACGAAGGGTCCTTGACCCGTAGCGTCACCGTCACCGGTTCCGCCGCCTCATGGTTGGCATCACCCGCCTGCGTGGCCGTGATGGTCACCGTGCCCAGGCGGTGGATGTGCAGCGCCGTGCCCTCCAGCGTGGCCACCTGCCCGTCATCGACGGCCAGGCTTACCGGCAGGCCGCTTGAGGCCGAAACATCCAGCGAAAGGCTGCCCGCATCGCGGTTTACCGAAGCCGGCGCGTTGAAGGTGATCGACTGCCGTGCCTGATGCACCGTCAGTACCTGGCCGACCTCCGGCCGGTTGCTGTAGTTGCCGTTCTCCGGCACCGTCGCCGTGATCATCGCCTCACCCGCGCCATTGATGCGGATCAGCCCACCGGCCGTGATCTCCGCCACTGCGGTATTGCTGCTTGCGTACTGTATTTCCTCACCGCTGCTGGCGCTCGCCCCGGCGGCGAAGTCAGAATCCCCGTAGGTTTTCGCTGAAAATACCGGGAAAGCCAGCGTCCGTGTCGCCGGCGTGATCCGCAGTGTAGCGGTCAGCACCAGCGTCTCATAGTTATCGCCGCTGATGGTAGCCGTCACGTCCTGCGTACCGACGTCCGTGCGGCTGTTGCCCGCATAGCTCACTGACGCGCCCACGGGCAGCGGGCCCACGACGGCCAATGATTTGGCCGTGCCGTCATAGACGAAGCCGCCGTCCGAAAGCGTGATACCCGTGATCGTCTGGTTATACTGTATATCCAACACATTGGATGCACCGTTTCCATTGCCGGCGATATTGAAGGCCGCATTGGCCGGAACCGAAACCAGCACCGCACCTCCGGCTGCCGGTGTCGCAAGGAACGTATAAGTTATATTGTCTGTCGTCTGGAATTCTCCCAATGTGGCATTCGCCACGGTGATATCATCCAGCGCAAACCCGGTCACCACCTCGCTGAAAGTGGCTATTACCACGAACGGCGCAGTCACCGGCGATACCGCCTCGGTGGCCAGTACAACACTTGGCTGCGTCGTATTGACCAGCACCCCGCCGGTATTGCCCACGTTATTCAGTTCCGTCACCGCATCGTTGCCTGCCACATCCCGTATCGTGCCGCCGTCCGGCACGATGGAACCGCCCACGGCGATGCCGTCCATATCATGATCGCCCGCACGTACCGTGTAGCTGAATTGCAGGGCATCGCTGCCCGAGCCACCGGCATAGGCTGCCCGCACGGTAGCCGTCCCCACAGTGAGCTCCATATAAGGTGTGCCCGCGTTTTCATCAACCGTTACCATTTTGCTGAAACTCACCGTGAAGTCCATCATGTCCCCTTCGCGGTAATAACCGCCGGCCGGCACACCCACCGAAGTCACCACCGGAGCGATGTTGTCTACCACGGTCACCGTGGCATCAGCGCTCGCCCGGTTGCCATTCACATCGGTGACCGTCAACGTCACGGTGTTATCGCCCAAATGGCTACGATCGAAGCCGGTCCGGTTAAGCGTGATGGTCGCAATGCCGCACGCATCCGAGCTGCCGTTGTTGATATCGGCCGTGTTGATGCTTACCGTTCCGGACGCATCGAGGTACACCGTGATGTCCCGGGCAGCCACTGCCGGGGCAATATTATCCACCACGGTCACCGTGGCATCAGCACTCGCGATGTTACCGGCTGCATCGGTGACCGTCAGGGTGACGGTATTGTCTCCGGCATGTGAACAGTCGAAATCATATTGGCTGAGCACCATGCCGGCAATTCCCGATGCATCCGCACTGCCGTTGTCGATATCCCCTGCGGTAATACCAGCCGTTCCCGATGCATCCAGGTAAACCGTGACGTTCCGGGCAATCACTGCAGGAGCCGTGCCATCATACTTTAGGCTCAGGGCATTGGAAGCCGTATTATCATTATTACCTATATTCTGGGCTGCGCCCGCCGGTACCTGTATCGTCACGGCACCGTCCGCCAAAGGCGTTACCTGTACCGTGTACATAATATTGTCAGCGGTTTGCAGGTTACTGAGCGTAGCGTTGGTGGTGGACAGATCGCCCGGGGAAAAGCCCGTTACCGCTTCGCTGAATACGATGCTCACTGCAAACGCCCGGTTGGTTGGCGATGCGGCAGTGGTAGACAGGGTAACGGAAGGATGTGCCGTGTTGACAAGCACACCGCCGGTACCTCCTGCGTTACTAAGCGCCGGCACCGCATCGTTGCCGGCAGCATCCCGAAGGGTGCCGCCGCCCGGCACGATACTGCTGCCCAACGCAATGCCGTCCATATCCATATCACCACTTTGGATGGTGTAATGGAATACCAGTGCGCTGGTGCCAGAACCGCTCACATAGCTCGCCTGCACTATGGCCGTGCCGATCGTTACCTCCAGGTAGGGCGTGCCACCCGTGGTATTCAACGCCACGTTCTCGCTGAGGTTTACGGTAAAGCTGAGGATATCCCCTTCCCGGTAATAGCCGTTTACAGGCACAGCGACCGATGTTACCGTCGGTGCCACGCCATCGATCACGATATCGTGCTGCCCTGCCAGGGAACTGGGGCTGCCGGGGGCCGGAAGCGTCAGCACCGCATCCAGGGCGGAGCTGTTCCGTATTGTGGCACCGTTAAGCGCCAGTGCCCCGGTAGAAGTGTAGTCCAGGTCGGCACTGATATCGCCCGCCTGAACGGTATAGTTAAACGTCAGCGTATTGGATTCCGATCCGGAAATATACGCAGCCTCACGGTCCACACTGCCGGTCTCCAGCAACAGCGTTGGTATACCGCCTGAGGTATTGACGAACACCGGTTGGTCGAACGAGACCGTCAGCCAGATGATGTCTCCTATTTTATACAATTCATCCGGACCGGGTGCATTCACGCCGGTGATTCGCGGATTGATGGGATTGACGGTAATAGCGATTACATCGGTATCCGTCTGGTTGCCGCCGGCCCCGGTCAACCCGAGATCATCGGAGACAATCTGCAGGCTCGCCGGGCCGTTGTAGCCGTCCATCGGCATGAAAGACAATCCATTCAGTGCAAGGTTGATGTCTGCTATGGTGCCTTCGAACTCCATCGTTTCATCAGCTGTGCCGTTACCTATTATGAAGGTCAATCCCGTGGTACCTCCCAGCTTCAGCAGCCCATTCGTAGCCGTCAGCGAGACCAGTATACTACCCCCTCCCGCATCCGCATCCGAGACGGAAATCGCATTGCCGTTGCCCGTGCTGAATACCAGTACCCCGTCCTGGTCGACCGACTGTGCGCCCGGAACCGTATTCACAGGGGCATCGTTTACCGCCGTTACCACCAGCGTTACCGTTACAGTATCCTCCTGGGATCCACCCGATCCCGTGTTGCCGTTATCATTGATATTCACGGTCAGCACCACGTTTGAAGTCGCATTCAGCGCAGTGGTGTATGTCACGTTACTTGAAGCAATAAAGGCATTGATATCCGCCATCGTGCCCGTGATCGTCAGCACGGAGGTTCCCGATCCGCTGACCGATATGCCGCCGCCGCTGGTCGCCGCAAGCGTACCGCTCGGCACCGAAAAGGTAGCGGTTACCATACCCATTCCGGCATCCACATCCGAGAAGCTGATGCCCGTAATGGCACTGGCTTCATCTTCGGTAACCGTTATCGAACCGGGAGCCGTTATCACAGGCGCATCGTTCACCGCTGCGATCTGCAGGGTCACTGTACCGGAATCCTGCTGGGCCCCGCCCGGGCCGGTGTGGCCGTTGTCGTTTATTTTCACCGTCAGCGTTACATCCGCCGTCGCGTTCGCTGCGGGCGTATAGGTTAGGCCACTCGCAGCGATGAATGCGTTGATGTCTGCGATCGCCCCGGTCAATATCAGCGCGCTGCCCGTACCGCCGACTGTCACTCCCGATCCGCTGGTCGCCGCCAGCGAGCCCGCCGGAACCGAGAAAGTCGTCGTGACCGGTGCCGCCCCCGCATCCGCGTCGGCAAAGCTGATGCCCGTGAGGGCAACGGATACATCCTCAACCAACGCTATGGTTGCCGGTAGGGTAACCACCGGCGCGGTATTCACCGCTACCACGTTAACCGTCCGTGTTGCCGGGGCGCTGTTATCTACGCCATCGCTTACCGTAAAGCTCACCGTGCGTGCCGCGGTATTCGGCGTCGCGGAGGTATTGCTATAGGCCACCGCCCGGAGTGCCGCCTGCCATTGCACCAAAGTCGCCGTTGCTCCCGCCGAGGTGAGCGTCAGTGAGCCGATACCCGCATTGTAGCTGCCCGCGATATTGCCCATCGTTAAACCATTGTTGGTAAAACCCAACACATCCTCGCCCGCCTGAAAGTTTCCGGCTATCGCCACCACCGCCGAAGCCAGCGTCTCGTTGTCCAGGTCAAAGACCGAAAGCCCGTCATCGACCGCCACCGGCTCGGGGGAACCGCTTACCGGTTCGGTGAAAGTGGCCAGGCCACCGGAGGCCGTGAGCTGCGGCGGGTGATTAACGCTCTTGGTCACGTTATCCGTGGCGGGGTTTCCTTCGTTGCCCGCCGGATCCGTGAGCGTAACGCTCACGGTCAGCGTGCCGTTGGCCAGGCCGGACACATCGATGCCCGTTATCTGCTCACCGGCGTCGGCGACCGTACCACTGCCCGAGATCGGCGTACCTCCTCCACTGCTGGTTATCGTATAGTCAAAGGTGGTATTCACTTCTGCGCCGCTGAAGGTGAAACTCAGGGCAGATTGGTTCACCAGCGTGATCTCTGCTTGGTCGATGGATACCGTATAGCCATCGGGGATATCGGTATCCACCAAAATGGTTAGCTGCGTGGCCGCGGTATTGCCGTTGCCCGCCGCATCGGTAAGGCGGCCCGCCGCTACGTCAACTGTGGCCGTCACTGTCGTGTTCGCGGTGGGGACGAACGTTGCCGTATAATCGGTGATGCTGCCAGAAAGACCAGACAGCGTGCCGCCCGATACCGTCACATCACCGGCCGAGAAACTCGTTACCGGCTCACTAATCGTAAACGTCAGCTCAGCGGTTTCACCAGCTTTCAGCGCAGTCATGTCACTGCTGATATATAATGTAGGCGGCTCCGTATCGATCACGATGGTCAGCGCTGCCGAGGCTACGCTCATATTACCTGCGGCATCCGTCGCCGTGGCGGTCAGTTCATGTGGACCATCGGTCAGTGGCGTACCCGGCGCAAAGGCCCACATGCCACTACCATTAGCCGTGACAGTCCCCAGTACGCCGTCGGCATCCGATGTAAGTCTCACGGTACTATTCGCTTCCGCGGTTCCCGTTAATGTAGGTGTATTGTCGCTAGTGATGCCGTCGCTGTTGCTTGTGCCTGTATCCGACGCCGGATCCAACACCGGCTGCGAGGGAGCATCCGGCGCCTCGCGGTCTACCGCGTGTTCCTCCCCCGAAGTAAACGCCGCCACATAGCCGTTGGTACCGTTGCCGTTGCCCTCGGTATCCGTAATTCCCGAGTTGGCCTTTACATCCAGCCGCAGGGCACCGGTGCCGGCGATATTGTCAACGGTTACCGTTATCGTATTGGCGTTTACCGGTGATATGCTGGCAATCGTTCCACTGGCCGTTCCGCTTGCGGTGATTGAGAAATCCGTTATCGAAGCATTTGCTGGCACCTCATCAAAGACTACGGTAAACTGGACCGCTTCCGCTGTGGCTAAAGGCGTGCCGCTCACTTGGATTGCTGTTACCACCGGCGGCATCACATCGGCCGCCAGGGCACTGAGCTGCTGTAGCGTCGTCGATGTTTCAAAATTATATTCCGCGAATCGCTCGCTTTCGATCACCACCGTTTGGGGAATCAGGGTAAATGGCCCGCCTTCCTCCGGGGCATAGATCAACCTCAGGTTACTGGCAGGCTCGCCACTCAGCATAGCGTCCGTATACGGGAACCGCAGTATACCCGTGTATGCGAACGGTGCACCAAACACAAACACCTGGTTTACCGAGGGGCTCCCGGCATAGTCTACCGGGTCGTCAGACTTCCGGAGCTGATTTTTTGTAAACGTTATTTCTGCTGCGGGGTTAAACGTTAGGCCTTCTACTGAAAAAAGCGTGTTCGGCTTAACAACCACTTTACTGTTGATTACTGTAAATTGCGCCTGTGCCGACATACATCCCAGAATGCACCAGCCCAACGCAACGAACATCTTAGCGCTTAACCACGCAAAGGGATAACTACGTTTCATGCGTATATTTTAGGTTATTCGGTGGGTATCCGAGTATCTTTCGCCGCGTCTGCTATTTGTTGCTCGAGTGCGGTCATCCGTACCAGCACGGCTTCCAATTGCGCTTTCAGCTGGTCGTTTTCCGCTTTGAGCGTAGCCGTCCGTTTTTCAAGCGCCTGGATGGCGGCCATGTTTACGCCATCGATATCCACGGTATTGATGGTCGTGTCGTTACCCACGCCATCCAGCTGGAACGCCGTATGGAAGTCCTGCGCTGTGGGGCCGATGTGCTGTTGGTCGGTCGGCTGGCTCTTGTAGTTCCAACGCGTCACGGGAATCATCGCAACTTTTTGTAAAATCGATTCGACGTCGATCTCCTGAAAATTCTCCTTCTTATTGCGGTCGCTCACGCTGCTCCACGAGCCGCCACCGGCGACCATTTCCACACCTGAAGTGAGTCCTTGGTTGGTAAACAGCCGATATCCTCCCGCAAATCGCATGGTCATCTGATTATTAGCAGTGGCGTATACACTGTCGCTCGAAAAACTGGCCGAGGCATCCCCCAACACCATAGCCCCCTGCCTGCGAGCTGTGCGTGCATTTTTGCCGATCGCCACTGAAAACTGTCCGCTCGCACTGTTTTGTAAACCAATCGCCACCGCAAAGTTGCCGTTTGCAATCGATGGGCCGATCACAATGGAAGCCAAACCACCGGCTATGGATGACGGCCCCATCGCCAGTGCATCATCGTTTGTCGCCTGAGCGCCCGATCCGATCGCTACCGCCCCTATGCCCGAAGCCGTGCCGTTAAAGGCAAACGCCCGTTCGTTACTGGCTGTACCATTATTTCCAAGTGCGACGGACTCGTTGCCCGATGCGGTCGTAGCCAATCCCATGGCAACGGAATTTGCACCAGCAGCGCGGGTGTTGCTTCCTGAAGCAAACGAATAGTTCCCCACATTATTGGCATTCCAATACGTACTACCGAAACTGCCAACATACCCTACCCGGAAGGCCGCCTTTTCAGGATACCACATCAGGCGGCGACCCTCGCCGCTAATCGGTGCTATGCTGGAGGCTTCTACGTCGCCAACCTTGGTAAACGCCACCGCGCTGTCGGCCACATGAAGACCTGTTTGCGGGTTTTCAATTCCGATACCCACCTGGGCATTCGCATACAGGCAGCCGCTGGCCACCAAAAAAAGTAGAGCTTTTTTCATGAGTGTTGTTTTAGTATCTACACGGTAAGGTTGTTTACGCCAATAGCGTATTAAGCAAAGAAACCTGGTAGATGGTTATTTATCTTAGTCTTGTTTTTTAATCCGTAGCGTATGTTTTTCTGGTGCGGCAAAAATAATACGTCAAACGTAAAAAGCGAAGCTTTCACTAAGTTTTTTTCGTAAACGTGAGTTACCGCCAATTTTCTGGTTCCAATGCAAATACTTCCTCTACCGTGGTATCGAACACCTTAGCGATTTTTAGGGCCAGCACGGTAGACGGCACGAACTTTCCGATTTCGATGGAGTTGATGGTTTACCTAGAGACGTTTACGCGGAAGCAAAACAGAACTGAGAGCTGCATCAGGTCGAATAAAAACATCATTCGCTTAGACCCAGCCGTTTTGCCATCCACGTGTCAACAATGCGTCGGCCATGGGATCGTCCGCAAAACGTTCGCGTGTGGGATCCCAGATCAGCGCCCTATTCAGCCGATAAGCAATATTGCCCAGTACACAAACCGTATTGGTCCGATGGCCGGTCTCCGGGGGGCATATGGTAGGCGAGCGGTGCACAACCGCATTCAAGAAATCCACGTAATGATTATCACTGTGGTATACTCGCTCGGCGTTTTCCCGCAGCACGGTGCTCGCCAATCCAGACGGATTCGTCTCCAGCTTGCGGCGTTGCACCCGTAATGACCCTTCCGTGCCCCCGAAAACCACATGCCGGCCCGGCTCATGATCGCGCTGAACCATCGTCACCCCGCTGGCATACCGATACATCAGCTGCGGCTTCCCGTCAATTACCTGCGGTTCTACCGACACCGGTCCGCTCCCGTCCATGTCCAGCGCCCACTGAGCGATATCGAACATGTGCGCACCCCAATCGGTCATATCGCCACCGCCAAGGCCCTCGTAGTACCGCCACCGTGCCCATAGCGGGTCGCCGGTAACCGGCGCAAGCTCATGGTTGAAGTGCACCGGCTCGTTTGGCCCAAGCCAAAATGACCAGTCGAGGCCGGCAGGGATCGGCTCTTTCGGTAGGTCGTAGGGCTTAGGCGGCCCGCCGATGTTGACGGTGACACGCTGAATGTGGCCCAGAACTCCATTACGCACCAAGTTTACTGCCTGCCGGAATTCCTGCGCCGAACGCTGCATGCTACCCGTCTGGAATGCCACATCATAGCGGGCGGCAGCGTCGACGATAGCCCGCCCCTCACCCACCGTCAATGCCAGCGGCTTCTCGCAATAAATCCCCTTTCGTGCCCGGGCTGCGGCGACAGCCATCACCCCATGCCAGTGATCCGGCGTGGCGATGACCACCGCATCGACGCCTTCCATCGCCAATAGCTCGCGGAAATCAATGAGCGAACGGCAGGAAGCCGCTGTTTGTCCCGCATAGCTGTCCAACTGCGCGACAAAATGCGCCAGTTTCGCGCGGTACACTTCGGCACAGGCAACAATTTTCGCCCGTCCGGTCTTCGCAAACGAACGCTGCAGCGACAGCGCCTGCCGTCCACCACCGATAAACCCCAAGGTCACCTGATCGCTCGGGGCGTGGTAGCCACGTCCGCCCAATACGTGCCGGGGTAAAATGGAAATGCCAGCTAAAGCAGCGGCCTGTTTGACAAACGTTCGTCGATTGGTATGCGTTGCATTCGAATTCATTTCGAGCTATTTTGATTAAGGGATTCATAGCAATAATCCAGGCACTGCCTGATCGCGACCACGGTTTCGCCGCCTTCATATTCATATTCGATACATGCCGGTATTGCCCACTGTTTGCGTTGTATCAGCTGTAAGATTGCGGCAAGCGGTGTATCACCCATACCAAAAGGCACGCGGGCACCTTGGCCTTTCAGGCGGTCTTTGAGGTGTATACTAAAAATGCGCTCATGGTGCGCTTCGATAAATGCCAGCGGATCGTATCCGGCCGCGGTGAAATGCCCCGTGTCCAGGTTAATACCGATGTAGTCAGAGCGTCCGGACAGCCCCCGGAAAAAGCTTTCCGGCGTTGCAAACTCGTTCGGATCGTGCACATTCGCATGGTTATGCAACCCTACGCGGATGCCGTACTGCTGCGCGCATTTGTCGACCCGCGGCATCACGTTCACCGTAGCCGAGCTGTTGATCGTATCGACGCCCAACGCCACGGCGATCCGGAAAGCCAGGTCCAAGTCGTGGTCGCTTATCCCGTCTTTGAATGTGGCGTTGTATGCCACCATGCGGATGCCGGCCTGCCCGAGCAGGTTGCGGATTTCGCCCAGCGCCTCCATTGCCACGTGCTGGCGCCATTCGGCCAGGCCGCGCCGGCTTTCAGCCTGCTCCTCGGCCGAGAGACCGCGCCGCCAGCGGTATTCCCACGGCTCAACATGACCTTCCCACAGCTCACAATGGCCGATACCGAGCTGGCTCATCGCCGCTACCGCCTCCGTAAACGGCCGATCCCGCAAGCTATAGGTCTGCAACCCGATGATGGGATTGCCGACGGGAGTGCCGGCGATCCCCCGTACTGCCCCGCGCAACAAACCACCCACTAGCAGCTGGGCGCCCCCCGCCAGCAGTAATTTAGCGGTTGTGCGTCTATTCATGATCGGTCGGTTCAACAGATTCACTTTTCGGGGCAGCATCCCAGACAGCCTGTACCGCCATTCCCGCCTCCGACGCCAGATCCGATTCCAGCATAGCCACGCCACCGGCTACCAGTGCGCGGTATCCTGCGTGCAGCTCAGCCCGCGAAATCCGCCCCCTGGCATACGCCCGGTCCAGCTCGAACGACGTACCACGGGCAGGCGTTACGCCGACCGCCTGCAAGCCGGCGATCACTGCCGGGTCCTTTGGGGGCTTGTGGCCCACGAAAGCCACGATGTTTTCCATCGGCACGCCCGCTGCCTGGAATTCGGCCAGTGCCTCCAATGAAGGTACCATCACCTCCATCATGATCTCCGGATCAAAGCGGTATACCGCAACCGCATCTTCTACGCTATACACAATCAGCATGGCGTGGGTCTTTGCATGATGCGCCACGAGCAACTTGGCGCGTTCAAGCGCGGATATACCCTTCTGGTCAAGAATCAATACAGTTTTCCCCTTCGCCCATTCGAGCGCTTCAGCCAAGGTATTCACACCGAAAGGCGTGGTCCGGCCGTCCACATCTTTCAGGTAAAGCTGGCGCAATTCGGCCAACGTATGGTCGATGACCTTTCCGCGTCCGGTGGTCATGCGCGACAGGGTATCGTCGTGCAGCAGCACCACCTGCCCATCTTTCGAGTAGCGCGGATCGATCTCCATAAACGCTGGGGTATACGAAAGGGTCCGGGCAAACGTATGGATGCTGTTTTCCGGATAGCCGGGTGCAGCCCCGCCGCGATGGGCGCTGATTAACACCGGCCGATCGGGCTGGTACCTTAGAAAACTTTTCAGCTCATCGGGCTGTTTAAAATCCATGGTATGCATCGGTTCCTGCGCGTTGCCGGGCAATGCTTCGACCAAGAGCAGCAGCAACGCCATGGCGAGCGGACGGAAAGTATAGTTAGCTATTAAATCGTATCGTATCATGGTCAAGGATTTGGGTTACTTTGAGGTGTATCTGGGTTCCAAGCGGGCCAAGCCGCCCGCGCACGTGTAGCAAAATATTGAGCAGCCCGGTGCACCAGTTGGGGGTGTTGGGCCGCGATGTCGTACGCTTCGGCACGATCCACATGAAGATCGTACAATTCGATGGGGCTTTGCCCCTTGTGCGCACGTGTATTTTTACGGATGGCCTTCCAACGGCCAAACCGTACAGCCTGTTCCCCTCGGCGCTCCATAAACTCCCAGTACAGGAATGTGCGGGCCTGTTGCTGTGCCGAGTTGCCGCTAAGCACCGGCCAGAACGAAATGCCGTTAATGCCGTCCGGTGTCGGCGAGCCGCCAGCTTCAAGAAAGGTGGGCAACAGATCCCAAACCGCCAGCGGGTGGTCCGACCGACTTCCGGCTGGGATTTTTCCCGGCCATGCGGCGATAAACGGCACGCGGATACCGCCCTCATGAAGCGAACCCTTGCGGCCGCGCAGTCCCCCGCTCGCATCGAAGAAATCGGGGTCGGCCCCACCACCGGTAGCCGCCCCATTGTCTGATGTAAACACGATCAACGTATTGTTGAGCAACCCATTTTCCTCCAGCGCCTGCACCAGTTGTCCCACATACGTGTCGAGCAGCGTAATCATCGCCGCATAGGTCGCCCTCGGCGTCGCATTCGGCAGGTATCCCGGCCCGGTGTAAGGCTTATCATCAAACTTTCCGTGGTAGGGCTCCAGCGCACGTTCCGGCACCTGCAGCGCCATGTGCGGCAAGGTATACGCCATCTCCAGGAAAAACGGACGGTCGCGGTGGTTGCGGATAAACCGCAACGCCTCCGCCGTCATCGTATCGCACGCGTAAACGGTGCCCCGGTAGTTCGCGTAGCTTGCCGGATCCTTCGGGTCGGCACCTTCCGGCAGCCGTTGGTGGGCGCTGGCTACCGCACCAGGAATCGGCTCAGACACCCCATTGCGCCACAAGTGGTCCGGATAGTAGTTATGCGCCTGTTTCTGGTCGAGATACCCATAGAAAAAGTCGAACCCTTGTCGATGGGGTTCGCCGGTTGAACCCGGCCCACCCAGTCCCCATTTGCCGATCAGCGCCGTGGTATAGCCCGCCGCCTGGAGCACTGTGCCAATTGTCACCGTGTTGGCGGGCAACGGAAGCTGGCCGAATTCCTCCCAGTTCTCGAAACTACCTAACTCCAGGTTCCCCCGTACCAGTCCATCGCCGGTATGCATCCCCGTCATCAAACTGCCGCGAGTAGGAGCACACACCGGATTGGCATAAAAATCCGTCAGCACCATACCGTTCCGTGCCAGTTTGTCGAGGTTCGGCGTCTGGATGAGCTGTTGCCCGAATGCGCCGATACTTCCGTATCCGAGATCATCCGCCAAAATAAACACGATATTGGGTTTGTCAACCTGTTGGGCCGCTGCATGCTGCGCGTCCACCCGCAACGCCGCGCCCAGGGTCAGCATGACTGCCGCCAATACGTCAATCCTGCCTTTTCTGTGTTTTAAAACCTTTTGCATCGCCTTAATAATTATTCTGTTCCAGTTTCGGATTCTGATCAATGGCATCCTGCGGGATCGGCATCAGGTAATTCTTCGATGGATCGAACGTAATCGTGCGCACGTTCACCTTTTCATAGTTCAGGTTATCGCTGCTGCCCGTGATTTTCATGCCCCTCACCGGTTGGCTGAACACCTCCTCGGCTGCCCGCCAGCGCAGCAGGTCGTAGAAATATTTACCTTCGAAGGCAAGTTCCACCCGCCGTTCACGGCGGATGCGGTTTCGCATCTCCGTTTGGTTAAGCCCTTCCGGCAGGCGCGGCAGATTGCCCCGGTCGCGGAGTGCGTTGATGGCTTCGTACACGCTTTGGTCCGGCCCATTCGCCTCGTTCTGCGCTTCGGCGTAGTTGAGCAATACCTCTGCGTACCGATAGATCACTGCATTCGAACCATTCAGGTTATTGTTCAGCGGCATCAAGGTAGGATCGAGCAATTTTCGGAGCCCGTAGCCCGTCGGATTGCCATTGCCAGATACGGTGGGCGTAAACTCGTTGTAATTGTTCGGAATGCCCAACCGCGTGTAGTACGTACGGCCCTGCCACGGTACGCCGTCGTACAGAATGGTGGCATAAAACCGCTCATCGCGGTTGTCGTACGGCTTGTCCGGATTGAACATCGCCGAGCCTTCCGCCTCCGTCTTACCGTCTTTGAATTCAAACTGGTCCACCAGGTTCTGCGAAGGTGACATGGCCGACCAGCCCGATCCTTTTTCCGCCCATAATGCCCCCCAGAATTGGTGGGTACGGATATTCCGGATCACCGGCGCGTACTGCACGTCAAAGATGATCTCCTCGTTGTTTTCATTTTCCGGCAGGAAAATTCCGCCGAAATCCGGGAACAGCCGGTACACCTTCGATTCCATGATTGCCCTGTTGGTTTCGGCAGCTTCCGGCCATTGCCCCGCATACAGTTGGGCCGCTCCTTTTAGCGTCATGGCTGCCCCCCAGGTGGCACGCCCCACGTCAGCACCGCTCCACGACTCAGGCAAGTCGTCCGCGGCCAGACCGGCCTGCTCCACCAGGAAGGCGACGCACTCCTCATACGTATTACGTGGCCGGAAAATCGCGTCGCCCTGCGTCGTATTATCCAGTACCTCAACGATGAGTGGCACACCCCCGTAGAGGTCGATCAATGTTTTGTAAAAATGGGCCCGAAGGAAAACAGCCTGCGCCAACAAGACTTTCTTCTGGCTTTCATCGAAGGAGGCCTGCTTCACCTTTTCGACAAACAGGTTGCACTTGCGGATGTTGGCATACATCATGTTCCATGTCCGGTCAAAAATCGGGTTGGACGGATTGTAGCTGTTGTTATCAAACAGTTGCCGCGAAGGTATGCCCGCTACGGGACCGGATACCGCGTTATCCGTAAAATTGTCGAGCGGATCGTTACTGATCTGGCTGGGCAGGTGGAGCCACGTGCCCACGATAGGCCCCGCGTTGAGCGCATCGTAGATATCGTTCAATACAAAGCCTGCGGTCGTCGGAGACTCCCAAACGACGGCGTCACTCAGCCGGTCGGTCGGCGTAATCTCCAAAGCGTTCTCACTGCAGGCACCGGTGCACAGCAGTGCAACGGCAAGGATATAATGTGTTGGTTTCATCTTCTTTATGGTGAAATTCCCGTTCCAATTAAAAATTAAGCGACACACCCAGCGTATAGACCTTTTGCTGGAAGTAGTAGCGCCCCCGGTTCTGGCTCATTTCCGGATCGATGTGCTTGAATGACGAAAACGTCAGTAAGTTCTGGCCCGATAGCGACAGTCGCGCCTGCCGCACCGCAACACGCGCCAGTACTGACGGCGGGATGGAATACCCCAGCTCCAGCGTTTTCAGTCGTAGGTATGAACCGCTCCGAATCCAAAACGACGATGTCTGCTCGTTGTTGGTCACCGGTGCCGGCGTAAGGCGCGGAAAATCGGCACCCGTATTTTCGGGGGACCAATAGTCGAGCTGATAGTGCGCCATGGTAGCACCGTTGAAGAACGGGTACGCCAGATCGCCGGCCAGGTAAAGGCTGGCATTGCCCGCTCCCTGAAACAACGCGTGCAGGTCGAACCCTTTCCAAACCATCATCGTGGTGACTCCGTAAATGATTTCCGGAAACTGCGGCTTACCGATAGCCGTTTCGTCGTTGATATCGATGCGGCCATCGCCGTTTAGGTCGCTATATTTGATATCGCCCGGGTACACCCGTCCGTAAGTCGGCACGGGCAACCCATCCCGCAGGTTACCCTCACCATCGAAATCCGCTTGCTGGTATAGTCCGTCGTCCTGCAGCCCGAATCGGGTATTCCATGGCCTGCCCGTGCGGCGGCGGTTCGGATTGTCATAGGTCGCCTGATTTTCAAACGTCTGGATGACTTTATTGCTCGCATACGAAAAATTACCCCCCACCTGAAATGCCAAGCCGCCACTGGTATTGTGCTTATAGTCTACGCTGAACTCCAGTCCGCGGCTTTCCATTTCGCCCGCGTTGACCTGGGCGATACCAATGCCGTACTCAGTTGGCACGGTCGTAGCCGGCGGCATCAGCATACCCGTCCGGCGTTCCAAAAAGACGTCAAAGGTGGCTGAAAGTTTATTGCGAAAAAACTGCGCATCCAGTCCCACATCGGTTTTGAGGGCGGTTTCCCACGTGATGTTGGGGTTGGCCTGTGCCCGTTCGAAGATGCCCTGCACCTGAGTGGGGTTGGTACCGCCAAACACGTATCCGCTCTTGATGCCATAGGCCGTCAAGTATTGGAATGCCGAGCCCGCCAGGTTGCCGGATTTACCGTGCGACGCCCGAAGTTTCAGCTCACTTAGCCAATCTATCCGATCTTTAAGGAAATTTTCCTCCGATATGCGCCATCCCGCCGAGAAAGCCGGAAAAAACGCATAGCGTTTACTGGGAGCAAAATAGTAATGACCGTCATACCGGCCCGAAACACCCAGCAAATAACGGTCGTTGAAAGCGTAGTTTAGCCGGTATACCCAACCTTCCTGTGCCCACTGTGCAGACGAGCCGTCGTTGTTGAAATCGGCCCGATCGCTACTGCCTTGCCCGATCTCGTCGAGCGGCACCGTATAATTGATGCGTGATGCACTGAGACTTCCATCGGTACCCTTCCGGTTTTCGTAGACCACGAGTCCATCGATGTTGTGGCGGCCTATCGTCTTCTTATACGTCGCATACAGCTGGATGGTCTGGGCGTAGCGCTCATCTACCCCCTGCTCGAGCGTCGGCAAATTAGGACCGGTCTGCAGCGGCACGAAATCATTATTGCCGTCAAGCCCATAGAAGGTAAGCGGCAAGCTCCACGTTTTGCGCGTATCGAACACCTTTCGGTACGCGTAAACACCGCGCAAGGTGAGCCCGTCGGCAAACGGTATCCGCTGTTCAATTTCCGCTCGCAGGTTGGTTACGTTATTGCGCTCGCGGTCGTATCCGCTGTCATAAATCGACGGCAGCACCGCATGGGCCGGCAGACCGTTGCTGTATTGAATCGGGAAGATAGACGGTGTTTCCTTCGCCGTGGAAAAGAGCGATGCCGGCGCCACACCGGCCGGCGCATTGCTCGCGCCAGCCACCAGATTTACGTCGATCAGGAATTTCGTGGTTTTCGTCACATCGGCATCCACGTTGGCCGTCACGTTATAGCGGTTATAATCGATGGTTTCGACCACCCCTTCCTGCGCCAGGTAGCCACCGCTTCCAAAAAACCGGATACGCTCGCTACCTCCGGTGAATGTCAGGGAATGCTTCGTCATCGGCGTATGCTTGCGGACCAGCTGCCCTACCCAATCCGTATTCGGAAAGCGGTCCGGGTCGGAGCCATTGCGGTACAACTCCAATACCTCGGCATCAAAGGGCTCGGCATTGCCCACATTGGCATTTGCCCGGTTGAGCGTAGACGCGTAATCAAACGCATTGAGGTATGTCGGAATCGCCGTTGGGGTTTGATAGCCATAGTACCCATTGTAGGCGAAGGAAAAGGTGCCGGCCTTTCCGCGCTTCGTGGTGACCAGCACCACGCCGTTTGCCCCCGCTAGCCCGTAAGGCGCCACAGCCGCGGCATCCTTAAGTACGGTCACGGTTTCAATGTCATCCACGTTGAGCAGGTTATAGTCCATCGGTACGCCATCTACCAATATTAACGGCGCCGAACTTCCCGTGGTGTTGATACCCCGTATCCGGATGGTTGCCTCATCGCCGCCCGGCGCTCCAGAATTGCTTCGCGCCAACACACCTGACACGCGCCCCGCCAATGAGCTACTCACGTTGGCCACCGGTGCCCGTGCCAGCTCAGCACCCCTTACCGAGGCGATGGCCCCCGTTACATCCGCTTTGCGCTGCGTGCCGTAGCCCACCACGACAACGTCTTCCATGCTGATCACCTGTTGTTGGAGGACAACGTCGATCGTTTCCCCGCCTGATACGGCAATTTCCTGCGCCAGATACCCGGTGTAGGAGACCGTCAGCACGGCATCCTGCGGAAGCCCCGGGAACTGAAACCGCCCATTAACATCAGTGATCACGGTACGGTCGCCCCCTTTGTGGCGCACCGTCGCCCCGGCCAGGGGTTGTCCTTCCGCATCGCGCACCATTCCGCTCACGGACTGTTGCACAGCCTTCGCCGCAGCGGGACCGGTCAGTGGTGCTGCCTTGATCACCACCGCATTGTCAGCGATCGAAAACGTAAGTGGCTGTCCATCAAAAATCGCTGTAAGCACCTCAGGCAGCGGCACACTTTGCACTTGGATGGTCACCGGCGGTACTGCCTTGATCAGTTTGGCATCGTAGAAAAAATCGTACCCCGATTGCTGGCGTATCTTCTCGATCAGCTGCCGCAACGGAATGTTGTGCTCATTGAGCGTCAATGGTTGTGCATGCGTGCGGGCAGTAACCTGCAGCACGGCGACTAAAACAAAAACTATTGTAGCTTTCATGATTAGTAAGCATTTTCGGTACAGCGGTAGGGTATCGTGTCGCGTACCGAATGAATATAAATTCATATCTTTGGATGTTTGAAGTGGAATAAAATTGTTCGCAATCGATTTAAGGAAACTTCCAAGCATCTGCCCGGGGGCGCGCCAACGCTTCCGGGTTTTTTGGTAAGTTCCCCACGTGTGGTTATTTTTTCAGCACGGTGATCCTCCTTCCTTTTCCTGTTGATTGTTCGATTTGGAACCGCAGCTGGTCTGTCCGTTCCATAATGTTCAGAATAGTGGATATACGCTCAGCCTTAGACACCATTCCGCCGAAGGTGAGGTCACCGAAGTCGCCCTTATAGTCGACCTCCGCATCGTACCACCTGGCCAATTCATCCATGATATTCCGGATCGGGGTATCTTCGAAATAAAAATACCCCTTTTGCCACGCCATTACTTTTTCCAGGTTAGCCGGCACGACGGCAAATGAACCATCCACGCCTGCAACGGCCTGGTCACCGGGTTTCAGCACGCGGCTTGCCGCACCGCGGTTGAAGGCCACGGAGCCCTCCAAAAGCGCCGTTTCCAGTGGCAGGTCATCATACGCCCGGATGTTGAACCGGGTACCCAGCACATTTACTACCGCATCCCGCACGTTTACGACAAAGGGGCAGTCTGCATCATGTGCCACTTCAAAGTAGCCTTCGCCTATGAGCTCCACCTCACGTTTAGCACCGTGGAAACTGGCTGGGTACGTCAACCTAGAATCGGCGTTGAGCCATACACGCGTACCATCTGGCAACGTAATGGCATAGCGTCCTCCACGGGGTACCACCAACTGGTTAAGGGCGCTTTCACCTGCCGGTTGCTGCCCCGAGTACACGATTGAACCTTCCTTGTCCTTACGGATCTGCACGCCATCTTGGGTCGCCAGCAGCCCCTGTCGCTGTTCATCCAGCAGGATCGCCCTGCCGTCGGCTAGGATCAGTTGCGCGCGGTCATTACCCGGTTCCAGGTCGGCCAATACGGCAGTCACGGGAGCCACTTCCTTTGGCCAATCGCTTGCAGCCAACCACCACGCTCCCGCCAGGCAGCAGAGCAATGCAATGGAAGCTGCCGCATAATACCAGTGTCTAAGCCGTCTTACAGGGCGTGCAGCTGTTGATATCCCGGCATCGATGTGTGCTTTCATCCGACGCTTCAATTCGATTCTGTCCGCATCGGGCAATGTCGGCAGTATGCGTTCACTTTCGCCGTGCACACGTCGAAATTCCTCTTCATCCAGGCGATAGCCGGTCAGGAACTGCTTCAGGATGCGTATGAATCGCTGGTCGGGGCGCATAAATTCTTGTTTTTATATAAAGACAGCGCGATGCGAAAATCTCCCATGACTTTCTTACTTTTTTTCAGCCAGCAAAAAATTTGCATCCGAATAACTCAACATTTGTCATTGCACACACTTGGTTGTAATCCGCCGCGGCACGCGGAAACTAAGTTTGGTTTCTTAACATCTTGTTAACAGCAAGTATAAGCGCGATGGACAGTTTTGCAAGGATGGCTTTCGATAGATCAACGGACGACGAAGACAAGCGGCTATGGCACCTGATTCAAACCGCAAGCTGCCATGCTTCGTTTGATCGCCTTTACGAAAAATATTGGGCGTATGTTTTTGAGCTCGCCTACGCCCGTACGAAAGATCTCAATCTGGCCGAAGACATCACCCAAGGGCTTTTTCTTCGTCTTTGGGAAAAGCGTCAGTCGCTCCAAATCACCAACATCCGAAGTTACCTCTTTATTGCCGTAAAGAATGGCGTACTCAACTGGATCAAGGCTGAACAGCGGAAAACGCCGCTAACGGCCACCTTGGCTGAGCTCCAAGAAGCCGATACAGCCACGGACCATTCGCTTCTTTACCAGGAACTGTTATCAATTCACGATGAGCTCATCGACCGATTTACGCCAGCGCAACAGGAAATTTATCACATGCGCTTTCGCGATGACCTTACCACCAAAGAAATTGCCGATAAGCTGGGCATTTCACGCAAGACGGTTCAAAACCAGGTACACCTTTGCGTTACCAAACTCAAAAAAGCACTTTCCCTATTGTATACGATATTTTAAGTTGTCTTATACCAGTTGAAAAAGCCGGTAACTGGCAGA
Organism: Parapedobacter deserti; assembly: GCF_042646065.1. Taxonomy (NCBI): domain Bacteria; kingdom Pseudomonadati; phylum Bacteroidota; class Sphingobacteriia; order Sphingobacteriales; family Sphingobacteriaceae; genus Parapedobacter; species Parapedobacter deserti. The sequence continues at coordinate 57,329 of NZ_JBHRTA010000027.1, read as the reverse complement.
GAAGCGCAAGCCAACGAAGTATAAACAGGAAGCTTCATTAACACGTCGGCACACGCCACATCCATCGGAAAAGGCGAGGATTCTTGCTGCGCAAATATTTTCCAGCTTCGGGATTTCTGCAGGCCCTGACGCTAAGTGTTCTCCCATTTTTCGCGGAATAATTTTTCCAGCATGCTCAGCTCGTTCTCGTACATTGTTTTCTTCCTTGTACCGAAATACAGGATATTCTCCACCGGCACGTCGCCAGACCATATCCACTTGATCTGTCCGGCATCGATCGCCTCCCGGCAGAGGAACTCCGGGATGATGGAAAAGCCCGTGCCGGCGCTCAGACACCGGATGATAGAGCAGATATTCGGCACGATGTAGTTCGGGCGGAAATCGGGATGCTCGCCGAAATTCTTTAACCAAAAAGTTTTCAGGTGTTCCATATCAGCCGCCGTGCTGTACCACAGCTGGTGCTTGAGGTATTCGGCAACCTCCGGCCACCGGCTATCTTCCAGCAGCACCTCCACCGGGGCGGTATCCGTATCACTACCGGCGACCAGGATGATACGTTCCTTTGAAAATGGTACATACTGCAGGTTTTTCTGGCTTCCTTTCTGCGGGGTAATGATCAGATCCAGCAAACCGTTGTCCAGGTCCCTTTGCATCTGCGGATATTCCCCGAATTTAATGATCAGGTTAAACGGCAGGCTGGCGATATGCTCCTCCAGCGTATACTGGAACGTTTCGAAACACATGCCTACGCTGATCGTCGGCCGTTCGGACTGCGCACGTTTGTGGAAAAACTGTTCGGCCGCTTCCAATTTGCGCAGCGGCTCCAGGATAACATTATAAAGCATTTTACCTTTTTCGGTGGGCACCATGCGACGGGCGGCTCGGTCAAACAGTTTGCTGCCGGTATAAGCCTCCAGCGAATTGAGGTGCAGGCTTACGCCCGGTTGGGAAACGTACAGTTCCTGCGCTGCGGCGGAAAGGGTTCCTGTTTCGTAGATCGCCTTAAAGGTGCGAAACCATTCCAGATTCAATTGCATATCTATAATTATTATGATACAAATATACAATTTAAGTTATTTTAATAATAGACATTACTTACCCATCTTTGCATCAGTTTGTAAAGACATAAAGCATTATAAAGACATCAAGCATGAAAAAAGTATTTATCATAAACGGTGGGCAGCACTTTGCTCATTCCGGCGGGGCATTCAATACAACGCTTACTCAATGGACCGCCGCCCTGCTCAGGGAGCGTGGATACGACGTCCGCATTACCGATATCAATGATGACTATGATCCGATTGCCGAGGCAGCGCACTTCAAGTGGGCAGATACCATCATCTATCATACCCCTATCTGGTGGTTCCAGGTACCGAACCGGCTGAAACGGTACATAGACGAGGTATTTACCGCAGGGCATAACAACGGCATTTATGCCAGTGACGGGCGCTCGCGGAAAGACCCCGCGATCAACTACGGTACCGGCGGACTGATGCATGGCAAAACCTACATGGTGACTACCAGCTGGAATGCGCCGGACACTGCCTTTACGCTAGCGGGTGAGTTTTTCGATCAGACCTCTGTGGATGACGGCGTGCTTTTCGGTTTCCATAAAATGAACCAGTTTACCGGCATGGCACGTATTCCCGGATTCCACTTTCACGACCTCGAAAAAAACGCCACTTCTGAACGGATCGAAAATTACAGCGTACAATACCGGCAACATCTCCACACACATTTTAATGGACAATAGTATGCAAACTGTATTTTATCTTCAGTCATTGCTGTTTGCCATGGAAAGCACCGGAAAGTTTTTTACTGCACCCACGCCAACTTGAGTTGCGGATTCAAAAGGTACTCCGCTACCGGTTACTTTATAAAAAGTCGATCAAACTGACTATCCAGCTGGACGTACCGGACGCCCAGCGACTTGAGGTGTTCAGCTACCCCGCGGTAGTGTGCTGTTGTCTGATTAGTCCTGGCGTTCAACACCCCTACCACCATCACGCCCTGGGCGGTTGCCCACCGGAGGTCTTCCGCGGTGGGGTTGGCAAACAGGTAGTAATGAGACGGATGGTAGTCCGCCCGCTGTTGGTAGGTTTCGATCTGCTGCCGGGTACAGCTGAGCCTAATCTTGCCCCGGAAGAAGTCGGTGACGGCTGCGGAAGGGATGATTAGCGCCGAATCGCGCAGGGACCGCGCCTCGAGCATGCTGACCAGGGCGCGGCATGGCCGCAGGTCATCGCCGCGGATCTTCCAGTCGATCATCACCTGCATGCCGTAACGCCTGCAGGTATCCAATAGGGTCTCCAATCGCTGCACGCGGTTGCCACGGACTGAAACCAACGCGTGGAGTTCGGGCCAGGTCATCTCGCCAACCTCCCGATCACTGTTGAAATACCGCTTCAGATGCCGGTCGTGATGGGCTACTAAGACCGAGTCGCGGGTCATCCGCACGTCCAGCTCGACCATATAATAATCGCGGGCGGCTGCGGCAACCAGCGACGGGAGGCTGTTTTCTTCCAGCGTGTCGTTGACCACACCGCCGCGGTGGGCGATGAGGCGGTATGGCGCATGCTGCGCCTGTAGCAGCGGCACTGCCGCACACAGGAGAAGCAGGCAAAGGAAATGGGTTTTTACGTTCATAGATATAGCGGATTCTGAACTAGCACACCGTAACTTTTGTCAATTTTGATCTGCGGCAGCGGGAGGAAATAATTCCTCGGCCGCTGGAAGTTTATCCGTCCGAAGTCTGCGTGTTACACCGCGTCAGGGTCTTCCAATAGTTCAGCGGTGTCTACCCATCCAAGGCGGTCCCAGCGCACCAAGTCGAAAAACCGCCGGTTTTCGCCGCCAGCTCGAACCTCGTGATCATGTTCGATGTAATCGGCCACGGCATCCTCGGCCACGGTTATCTGGCTAACATATTGATTCGCAAAATACAGCAAACGATCATACAGCAATTCGAACAGCTGCTTTAAGACGCTTTCATCGCCCATATGCAGCGACTCGGCAATAGCACAAAGGGTTTCACTGTCGATTTCCATATCCTGCCGATCAAAATCACCGCAAAGCTAGCATTCGAATATTAAGACAAAATGAAATGTAAGCCCGGTTCCTCCTCCACATTATACATTGGTTGAACCGATTGCCCACTATACGGGCAACGCCTTTCCAAGAACAAGGGAAAATCACACAGTCACTCCCCCGAAATACTCCGCGAACCGAAGGTCAGCAAGACCGCAGACTAATACGGTGACAACAATAAAAAAATCTTATGTTTGAGTGTCCCTTTCGACGGGAGCAAATTGTTATTGGGGTGTAGTTCAAACAATACGTAACCATTTAACAACAACAAAATGAAAGAGTACATTCTTCTTTTCAGGCACGAGAACATGAACGGAAAGGTTTCACCCGAGCAAATGCAGCACTGGATGAAACAACAAATGGAGTGGGTGGATAGCATTGCTGCAAAAAACAAATTTGTGGGCGGTACCGGGCTGTTATTTGACGACGCCAAAGTCGTCAATCACCAAAAATTCGTAACCAATGGTCCCTTTGGCGACATCAAAGAAACGCTCGGCGGCTACATTGTCGTCAAAGCGGAATCGGCAGACGAAGCCGCTGAATTTGCCAAAGGCGCACCCATTCTACAAGGAGAGGGCAATACGGTAGAAGTCCGTCAAATCGTAACCCATTAAAGCCAAAGTAAGCTCCCGATTCTTCGGGAGCTTATTCGTTAAAAAAATGGATAAGACCGATATCATTCCGCACCTGTTCAAAACCGAATATGGTAAAATGGTGGCTGTTCTCAGCAAAACCTTCGGTATGGAATACCTGGAAACCGCCGAAGATGTGGTCAGCGAAACGTTTCTATCAGCACTGAATACCTGGCCATACAAAGGGCTGCCCCCAAACCCCACCGCCTGGCTTTATACCGTAGCGAAAAACAAATTGAAAAACCACCTGACACGAAAACATACACTCCACAAAATCGTAAGCGAGCAATTAGCCAATACCCATCGATTTGATGAGACCTCGATCGACTTTTCGGACAAAAACATCTCGGACAGCCAACTGCAAATGCTTTTTGCGCTGTGTCATCCGGCCATTTCAACGGAAGCCCAAATTTGCCTGGCGTTACGCATACTTTGCGGTTTAGGATTAGGTGAAATAGCAGACGCTTTTCTATCCAACAAAGAAACCATACATAAGCGCTTGCAGCGGGCAAAAGAAAAACTCTATGCCGCCAAGATCAAGCTCGAAATGCCCGATGAACATGAAATCCACAAACGACTCGACAGTGTGGTCCAAACGATCTACCTGTTGTTCAGTGAGGGCTATTATTCGGAAAGCAACAATTCCATTATTCGAAAAGAACTTTGCGTTGAGGCATTCAACTTGGCCTATTTATTATTAGATAACCGGCTTACAAACAACCACACAACCAATTCGTTGATGTCGTTGATGTGCTTTCACGCCTCCCGGTTAGACGCGAGACGTTCGGGAAATGGCGATACCGTTTTATATAACGATCAAGACCGCGCCCGCTGGGATACGGAATTCATCGAAAAAGGATTTTATTATCTGCAGCAGGCATCCCAATGGGATATCTCGTCACCGTATTACATCGAAGCAAGCATCGCTTATTGGCATACCGTTGACAATACCCACCCCGATAAGTGGACCTGCATATTGAAGTTGTATGATGCTTTGTTACTGGTAAAACCCGCTCCGGTTGTAGCGTTAAACCGAATATGGGCATTTTCAAAGGTGCATGGAAACCGGGCTGCCATACCAGAGGCCGAGCAGCTCGGCCTGCATACCAATCATTTCTATTACATCCTGTTAGCGGAGCTTTATAAACCCGTTGATGCAACTAAAACCACCGAGTTTTTGACAAGGGCGCTTCACCTTTGCAAGACAGACACCGAAAAGGAAATGATACGCCATCAATTGTCCATCCGCTCCTTCACTTCATCGACCACATAGCCACTTTTGAAGTACGCATAGATATCCTCCCCCGGGCAGGCTGTTTGCTGGCTATGGTCGCGGTGGGTGGAGATAGCCGTGGGTGATATCTTATATTTTATGCACGAGTCAACCAACAGGTCGATCAGTACCTGCAGGAGCTTCTCGTCCAGCTGTTGCTCGTTGTAATTTCCCAGAAAACAGATGAGCAGGTGCCCTGTGGGATCATAGTCGGTATTCGTTTCCCCCATGGTCAGCGGATTCCGCCCTTCGTATACCGTTCCATCGGCGGCAATCAAGAGGTGGTAGGGTATATCAGCCCAATTGCGGTCGGGCCCCATGCACCAGCGCTGGATATTGTTCAGTCGCTGCCTGGCATCATCCGACGGCATCAACCGCTTTCCCCCTTCGTGGTGAACCGTAATCTGCACCGGTACGTGTTGCTTAAACGGCTTCGCGGGCTGGGCCTCCCAACTGCTTCGCGGTACGATCGGCACCGTGTCTCGCCGGTCCGTAGGCTGGCCGTGGGCCCAGATCGCTACGGCGAGCATCAAAAACAAGGCAACGCTATTTTTCATGGGGCAAGTTACTTTGGCAGCCCAAGGTAACCAATATCAGGCCAAGCTCCAAACGTGTACCGAACAATCTGGCTTATTATCGGTTAACTCATTTGTGAAGCCATCCGATAAACAAGTTGTTTACACCATCGGACATTCCGATCATCTGCTGGACGAATTTATGGCGATGCTGCAATCCTTTTCCATCAAAAACCTGGTTGATATCCGAAGGCTTCCGGGCTCGCGTAAGTTTCCGCAGTTTGATCAGGGTAACCTCGAACGCTCCCTGGCGGAAAGCGGAATAGCTTATGTACATTTAAGCGGACTTGGTGGCAGGAGGAAAGCAAACAAAGACACGCCAAACAACCGATGGCGAAATGACTCGTTCAGGGGTTATGCGGACTATATGGAAACCGAAGCCTTTGAACAGGCCGCCGCCCAACTTGAACGGCTCGCTTTGCAACATCCAACCGCATACATGTGCGCCGAAGCCGTTTGGTGGCGTTGCCATCGCGCTATGGTATCTGACTACCTCAAGGCCAGGGGCTGGACAGTGCTGCATATTATGGGGCCGGACAAATGCCAGGAACACCCATATACGTCACCCGCCAGGATCGAAGGCGATCGAGTTTTTTATTCAGACGAAGATTTGCAACGCCGATAAAAACTCCTCATCGGCGCTGACAAAAAGGTGACTTCGAAACTAGGGCAACACTGGTTGAGGTTCGTACAATGCCTGCATCTGCACGATGCGTTTTGCCACCCGCTGTTGCAGGTCGCGCGGCGACAGCACCTTTATGGCCTCCCCGAAGCCTAACAGCTCACGCTCCAGTTCGAAGTTGAGTACCACGCATATGCAGATAATCGCACCCGTCTCGTCCTGTTTCAACAGCTCCTGCGATGCATGCAGCGGCTTGGTGAGCACATATGGTGCATGGCGTGGATGCACCCACAGCACCACCTTACGTCCGCGGTCGCGCCCCGATTTGGTCACCCCAATCGTATCGGCATAGTAACGTTCGAAATCCACCCCATCGTATTCGACAAACCCATTGGCAGCCATTTCCTGTATATCTACCATACGGTCGAGTGCAAGGGTAGCCAGGGTTTTTCCTTTTTTCGGTTTAGCAATCAGAAACCAGCGGTTCCGGTATTCCTTTAACAGGTAGGGATAATAGACCCCCTGCGAGGGTGCGACCGCCTTGAACGATTGGTATTCGATGAGCAGCGGTATTTTGCGCAAAATCGCTTGATGCAGGGGCGTAATGAATTGCAATCCTTTCAGCTGGCCGTTTCCCTCAAACTGAATATGGCTTCGGCCACCCGTCGAGCGCTGTTGCACGGTATTTTCCAATCGCGCCACCAAATCACTCATGTCTTCGAAATACTGGAACCCATTCAATTGCCGGAGCACCGACACTACCTCACGCATCTTCTCCATATCCGCATCGTTGATGGGCGAGTTGGAGATGCTATAGTTCGCATCGGCATACGTATAGTATTTCCTATCCTTCACCACGATGGGCGCATTGTACCCGAGCTTATCACTTCGCATCAGCTGGATATCCGCTTGGATCGTACGCCGGCTTACGCCGTCCTTGATGCCTTCGTATTCGTACAGTGCATCTGAGACCTTTTCAATCAGGCTGTCCAACGTCCATTTGCGGTAACGGTTACGCAAGCAGTTATCGATGGTCTTATAGCGGATAAGGGCAAGTTTATTGGTCGCCATAGCGAATGGTATTGTTTTCGTGCTTCAAATATAAATGTTCCACTGGCAACTACGCAATACAATTGCGCAGTTACGATCCGCATTCAAATTGATCGACATAAAATTAAATTTATAACATTAACAACCAATCAATTACAATAAAATCAATCCTTTTATCAAGGTACGCAAAAGCACTGCGCAGTACCCCCCGCATCTTTGTACCGTCAGGAATGACAATTGTTCTTTGATAGCGATCCGAGTTGACACGAGGCCCTGGGGCGCACGTTTCACCAGGCGTGGCAGTGTGGCCGCCGATGGCACGTCACATACTGGCCGAGCAAGACCCGGATGGTTCCATTACGCTGCGGACGTGGGTTCGAATCCCACTGCCGGCCGAGGCCGGTATAACTCAAGTGGTTAGAGTACAGCCCCTATGCAGGTTCGAATCCTGCTTCCAAGTTAGGTTTGGAATAGCAAAATGGAAATGCAAGTAATCAATAAGTTGGGCAGGCACGGCATCCGTGGTGCATCGGGCACCGCAACTGCCGTTGAGCCTGCAGCCGGACAACGCAATGGAAGAGGCCCCAGGACCTTGGATGACCCACGTCCGCTGTGCTAACCGTCACGCCTCCGGGCGCCGCGGGCATAACGGCAACACGTCTTTCAGCACGGGGATACGCCAGCGCCGCATCCGGCTCCGCCGCAACGACGGGGACACCCGGCATGCCCAACTTTTTAAATGAATGGATTAATTTAAAACAATAACACCATGAAACGAGTAAACATCACCACCAACACGGTTGGTTTGGTTTTCAAAAACGGCGAACTGAAGCGCGTGCTGCAAAAAGGTGCACACTGGCTCTACTGGGGCGAGCGGGTGCAATATTTTGATATGACCAAGGCATTTGCGCCGGAGCAGGAGCTGCGCACACTGCTCGCCCACGATGCCCTGGCCGCGCTGCTGGAGGTGGTGGATGTCGCTGACAATGAACTGGTTCTGGTCTATCAAGATCAACGCTTTGCCACGGTGCTCACTGCCGGCAAATATGCGTTCTGGAAAGGTGTTGGCGGCTATCGTTTCATCCGTGCCGCCACCGACCAATTGGAAATTACGGAAGCGGTCGATCGCAACCTGCTGAGCAGGCAGCCGCTTTACCAATACGTGCGGGCATACACCGTCGATCCGTTCGAAAAGGGCCTTCTGTTTGTAGACGGCAAGTTTGATCGTGTGCTGGAATCCGGCAATTACGTGTACTGGAAAAACACGATCACCACCACGGTGACCAAGGCAGACATGCGCCAGCTAAGCATGGAAATTCTCGGTCAGGAAATCCTCACCAAGGACAAGGCGCAGCTGCGCATCAACTTCACGCTCACGTACCAGGTGGTAGACCTGACGAAAGCCGTGGTGCACAACAAGGAGTTTGAAAAACAACTATACGTGCTCGTACAACTGGCCCTGCGGGAGTTCATTTCCACCAAAGGCTTCGACGAGCTGATGGAAGGCAAGGAAGCCATGGCTACAGCCGTGAAAAACACCTGCGCCGCCAAGGCCGAAGCGCTGGGCGTGCGGCTCATCGACTGCGGCGTGAAAGACATCATCCTGCCGGGCGATGTGAAAGACATCATGAACCAAGTGCTGGTGGCCGAAAAACGCGCACAGGCCAATGGGATCACCCGCCGGGAAGAAACCGCCGCGATGCGCAGCTTGCTGAACACCGCCAAGCTGATGGAGGACAACGCCATGCTCTGGAAGATGAAAGAAATGGAGCACGTAGAGAAAATCGCCGAAAAAATCGGCGAGATCACTCTCTCCGGTGGCGGCAACATCGTCGGACAATTGAAGGAACTGTTTTTCAAATAACTATAATCACGTATCTTGCCGGGAGAAAAAATGGATACACCAACAAATCACCTCATCAATAGCGAAGAACTGATGGCTTTGGGATACACCCCCGGCCGCGCCTTCGGCATAGCGCTGCGCACCGCCAACAAACACGAGCACCTTGGCAAAAAAATGCTGCTTGCACAGCTTGCCGACGTGCTGGTCAAGCCGCAGGCTTATACGGCCGACGCCACCTTCGGCAAGCTGGCCAAGGCCCTCATCGAAGAAGCTGCGATTCCCGAAGACCCCTACATCCCCCTGCGGGATGCCGATGCCGACTATGCGATCTACGGTGAATCACACATCGAAGCCGGCGCGCGCACGCAAATGGACGTGGCCATGCAGCTGCCGGTCACGGTGGCCGGCGCGCTGATGCCCGACGCGCACCAGGGATACGGCCTGCCCATCGGCGGGGTGCTGGCGGTCGATAATGCTGTCATCCCGTACGGGGTGGGCGTGGATATCGGTTGCCGCATGGCATTGTCTATCTACGATATTCCCGAGGCATTCTTCAATGCCAATCAAGCCCAATTCAAACGGGAGCTCATCGCGCAGACGCGCTTTGGGGCTGGGCACGGCTTCAAGCCCCACGAGCGGGCGGACCACGCCGTGCTGGCCGATGTGGCTTTCGGGATGAATTCCTTCGTAGCTGGTCTGAAAGACAAAGCCTGGGCGCAATTAGGCACGTCCGGTGGCGGCAATCACTTCGTGGAATTCGGTATCATCGAATTTGCCGAGGCCGACGAAGCGTTGGGCCTACCAGCCGGTAGGTACCTGGCCCTCCTCTCCCACTCCGGCTCACGGGGCTTGGGTGCCACCCTAGCCGGCCATTATACCAAGCTGGCCAAGGAGCTGTGCCGCCTGCCCCACGAAGCACAAAACCTGGCGTACCTCGGCCTCGATACTGAAGCCGGGCAGGAATACTGGCAAGCGATGACACTGGCCGGCGACTATGCCTCTGCCAATCACGAGATCATCCACCGCAAGATGGCGGCGGCATTAAGCGCGGAAGTGTTGGCCAGCGTCGAAAACCATCACAACTTTGCCTGGAAGGAACAATGGAATGGGCAGGAGGTGATTGTGCACCGCAAGGGCGCTACGCCTGCCGGTGCGGGCGTACTTGGCATAATCCCCGGCTCCATGACTGCGCCGGGCTTCCTCGTACGGGGAAAAGGCGAGGCTGCATCCATCAATTCCGCCTCCCATGGCGCGGGGCGGCAGATGAGCCGCACGCAGGCCATCAAGACCATCAGCCGGGCAGCCATGAAGGCTACGCTCCAGCATCACGGAGTTACACTGGTCGGTGCCGGCCTAGACGAAGCACCAATGGCCTACAAAGACATTCATACCGTGATGGCCGCCCAGACCGACCTGGTGGACGTATTGGCCACCTTCACACCCCGCATCGTGCGCATGGCCGATGACGGTAGCCGGGAAGATTAAAAATAATTGTCCCAAAAAGCAGGCGGCAGTGGGTTAGCATAAAATATTTATCTTTAACCCGTCGCTGGAGCACGGCCTCGGCAGTATACGAACAATAAACGTCGAAGTATGAAATCCCTCAAGCTGGCCAAAAGCTACCAACGTATCCTGTTATACGGGATGGTGTTGGCCGTGCTCGTGTTTTTCTTGAAATGGATACAGTGGAATTTCCTAATCATCGACCATGCTATTGACATCTACATCGGTATCATCGCCCTCCTTTTTTTGGTGCTTGGCGTATGGGTCGCCAACCAGCTGGGCAAGCCGAAAATCGTTACCATCGAGCGGAAAATTCCCGTTCCGACTGCGGATACCTTCTCGGTCGACGAAGACACCATCAAGCAACTAGGTATTAGCAAACGGGAGTATGAAGTGCTCCAGCTCTTGGCTGATGGGCGCAGCAATGCGGAGGTAGCGGCCGAACTGTTCATTTCGCTGAGCACCGTAAAAACCCATGTCTCGAACCTTTTTCATAAACTGGATGTAAAGAGCAGGACCCAAGCCATTGGGAAAGCCAAAGAACTGCGTATCATCCCCTAATCACACTCGTACTTAGGTACGATTTTCCGTTATCCACCTGCAATTTCATCCTAAAGTATGAACGGCACCGCCCTTACCGCCCCTATATTTGCCATCTAAATCAATTGAAAAAAAGCAATGAAAAGGAACGTACTGTTATTCGGATTAATCATCGGGGTCATCCTGTGTGCCAACATGGTCATTATGGTCAATATGATGTACAGCGACACCGACTTCAAAGGAAACGACGTCGTTGGGTACGCAGCGATGATTATTCTGTTCTCGCTTATATTCTTCGGCGTCAAAAATCACCGCGACAAACAACTTGGAGGTCACATTTCATTTGGAAATGCCTTCAAAATGGGAAGCTTGATTGCTTTGGTCGGATCGACGCTATACGTCGTGGTCTGGCTGTTCTACTACTACCTGTTTGTGCCCGATTTTATCGATGTCTACACCGACCATGTGCTCACCACTTGCTCACCGGAAGACCTGCAAGCCAAGACCGTCCAGATGGCCAACTTTAAGGAAATGTATAAAAATCCGCTTTTCGTTATCCTCATCACCTATTCGGAGGTCTTGCCCATTGGGCTGGTGGTTGCCCTGGTAAGTGCATTGCTCTTGAAAAGGAAGCCGAAGGGAAGTCTGGCTTAATTTTCGTTTCTTTGTAAACAGACCGAATGGTATCTTTTATGAAGAAGGCGGCAGCGACCCGATTAATGATTTTAACGAAAGCTTTCGAACTGATTTACGTCAAGGGTTACCAGACAACAAGCATCGATGACATCATCGCGACCACGAAAGTGACCAAAGGAGCGTTCTATTACCACTTCAAAAACAAGGATGAAATGGGGCTAGCCATCCTGCAGGAAATTCTGAAACCGGCACTTGCCAACAGCTTTATCCAACCGTTGCAGCTCCAAGCAAACCCTTTGGACGCCATTTTCGACCTCGTGCACGCGCTTTTGATGGAAAATGAATTCCTGAAAGTGGAATACGGCTGCCCGGCAGCTAATTTTACCCACGAGATGACGCCTTGGAACGCGGACTTCCGGCAGGTGCTAGACGAGATCACCCAGGAATGGGAAACCGCGATGGTAGCGGCGATCGAACGCGGCAAGGAAATGGGGTTTATCCGAAAAGATGTGAGCGCGAAGCAAGTTACCTTATTCGTGATGTCTGGCTATTGGGGCATACGGAATTTCGGGAAACTGGAGAACAGCAAATCTATTTATTTACCTTACTTAAAGGAACTTAGAAACTACTTAAACAACCTAGCTTAATTTTTCCCGCAAAAACATACCAATTAGTATGTTTTTACATTACCTTTGGCGCAGCAAACAGTAAGTCGTCGAAGCTATGTATCCTACCCTATTGGTACTTCATTCCCTCTTTCGCTGGCTGGTCTTAGCCTGCCTCTTGTATTCCATCTACCGCGCAGCAGTTGGCCTGATCAGAAACAGACCATTCGCTAAGACTGACAATGCCTTCCGGCATTGGACTGCAACGGTGGCTCACATTCAGTTGATGATCGGCATATTGCTTTATACGCAAAGCCCGTTTGTGAAATCCTTTTGGCGTCACCCACAAACCGCCTTTCAGGATTTGAACCTGACTTTTTACGGCCTATTCCACCTCCTTTTGATGCTGGTGGCCATTGTACTGTTGACCATCGGTTCGGCCATGGCGAAACGGAAAACTGCTGACCGGCAAAAATTCCAGACCATGCTGATCTGGTTCTCCATTGCACTTGTTCTTATTTTCGTCGCTATTCCCTGGCCATTTTCGCCGCTCTCGGGAAGGCCCTACCTTCGAACATTTTAATCATGAAAACGTTGCTCACCACCACCATCGGACGCCTAAGGCTCTGCGCCTTCTTAGAGGGCGTTTCCCTGCTTATCCTCGTTTTTGTTGCCGTGCCGCTGAAATACGGTTTCGGCCTCCCGTCGCTGGTCAGTTCCATGGGACCAATCCACGGGGCTTTATTTCTGCTTTTTGTATTCAGTGCACTGCGCGTTGGCGTGGAGCAACGATGGAAATTCCGGGAAACGACATGGAAGGTGCTGTTGGCGTGCATTATCCCCTTTGGGACGCTCTACCTGGATTACATATTGCTGCGAAAGCTGCAATCGCGGGCTACCTAGCGGCACGCTAAGAGAGACCTGGCATCAATGCGTTGCTCCGACTGATAGCCGATCAATCCAACAAGGCCATCAAGCCCCTATAACAATTGCAGCGCCCTGTCGAATCGGTATTGCAATCCGATTTCATGGGTGGTGTTGCTGATGCGCCGGTTCAGCGGCTCATTGCCCGGGTTAAACTGGTAGCTGTAACCCAGCCCGAAGCCCGAGAAGTTGAACTGCGCCATCCCCGCCACCTCACCGTAGCTCCGGATGTTCGCACCGATGCCGAACACCTGCTTGATGAACACCAGCGCCGAGGCCTCCGCCTGCGGACGCAGGCTCTCCGAATACGTCACCAGCACGCTCGGACGGAGGTGGAAGTCCCCGCCCAGACCGAACAGCGCCCCCGCCGTCAGGTGGTACAGGTTGCGGAAGTGGTAGCGGCTGTCGCTGCCCACACCCAGGCTCCCCAGCATCAGGCGCGGAAGCGACAGCCCCACGAAGTACCGCTCCGGGCGGTACAGCACCACACCGAAGCCGATCAGCGCATCCGTCTCCCGCACATCCTCCCGGAACGCCGGATCCATCGGGTCCAGCTGCGAAAAACGGCCGTCCATGTAGCTCAGCCCCGCATTCAGCGATACCCCCACGTACTCCGTCTCCGATATCCGCACGCGCTTGGCAAAAAACGCCGAGGCTTCCGTCAGCTTCTCCACCGCCAGGCTTTCGTGGCGGAGGTTCAGACCAGCCGTCGCCCCGAAGCGCTCGAAGCCCATGTGGCCGCTGCCCCAGAACACCGTGGGCGCTCCGTCCATGCCCACCCACTGCCGCCGGCCGATCACTGAAACCTCGCCCCCCATCTGCATCAGGCTCGCCGCCGGGTTGACCACCGTGCGCAGCTGTCCATGCTGCGTATGGGTAAGCGGCTGCTGGCCATACAGGGCAGTGCCTACCAGTATGCTCCCCAACAAAAGAATCAGATTTCGTTTCATTTTATTGCTGTTTCCATTAATACTTTTCATCAATCACCGCGCCCCCCAATCTTCCACCCCCCGGTTTTACGACTGTTGCAGACACGGCCTAGGAGACGGAAGCACTGCGCCCCGGATCCAGACGTGGAGCAACAGGCGTAAAACCCTTCCACCACCACCCAAAACCAATCTTCCACCCCCCGGTTTTACGGCTGTTGCAGACACGGCCTAGGAGACGGAAGCACTGCGCCCCGGATCCAGACGTGGAGCAACAGGCGTAAAACCCTTCCACCACCACTAATACCGCAGCACGAAGTATCCCTTCCGGTATTCCGTACCGCTGCCCGTACCGATTTCCACGATGTAGAAGTACGTACCCGCCGGAAGCAGCTGCTGCCCGGTGCCAACGCCGCGGAACGCCACCCGGTCATTGTCGTAGCCCGAGGCCTCCCACACCACCGAACCGTTGCGGTTGATTATGCTCACCCGGTTGTCCGGGTAATCGCGGATGCCCTCGATCATCAGGAACTCGTTGATGCCGTCCCCGTTGGGCGACACCGCCTGGTGCACGCACACGGCAAAGTCCGAAGCCGGATCCACCGCGCGCACCGTCACCGTCACCGGTTCGGCCGCTTCGTGGTTCCCATCGCCCGACTGTGTGGCCGTGATCGTCACCGTGCCCAGCCGGAGCACGTTGAGTGCCGTGCCGCTCAACGTCGCCACCTGTTCGTCGTTGACCGTCAGGCTTACCGGCAGCCCGCTGCTGGCCGTTACGTCCAGCTGCACGGTGCCCGCGTCCCGGTTCACTTCCGCCGGGGCGTTGAAGCTGATCGATTGGACGGCTTTGTTTACCACCAATGTCCGGCTGATTTCCGGGCGGCCCGTGTAGTTCCCGTTCTCCGGTACAGTGGCCGATATGGTGGTTTCACCCGCGCCCATGATGCGGATCTGCCCATTCGCACCAATCTCCGCAACCGCCGCATTGCTGCTTGTATAGCTTACTGGCTCTCCGCTGCTGGCCGTGGCGCCAGCATTGAAGTCGTCATCCCCGTAGGTCTTCTCCGGCAGTGCGGGGAAGGCTATTGTGCGCTCAGCCGGTGTTATTGTGAGCTCCGCCGTCAGCACCAGTGTGTCATAATTGTCACCGCTGATCATAGCCGTTACTTGCTGCGTACCCACGTCCGTACGGCTGTTGCCGGTATAGCTCACCGACGTGCCTTCCGGCAGCGTGTCCGTGATGGCTAGTGATTTAGCCGCGCCGTCGTACACAAAGCTGCCGTCCGGAAGCGTAAGCCGGGTGATGGTAGCTTCGGTGACCGCCAGCTCCGCCGTCAGCACCAGTGTCTCATAATTGCTGCCACTCATCGTAGCCGTCACAACCTGGCTGCCCACATCCGTACGGCTGTTGCCCGTATAACTCACCGACGTGCCTTCCGGCAGGCTACCCGTGATGGCTAGTGATTTAGCCGCGCCGTCGTACACAAAGCTGCCGTCCGGAAGCGTAAGCCCGGTGATGGTAGCTTCGGTGACCGCCAGCTCCGCCGTCAGCACCAGTGTCTCATAATTGTCGCCGCTGATCGTAGCCGTCACAACCTGGCTGCCCACATCCGTGCGGCTGTTGCCCGTATAACTCACCGACGTGCCTTCCGGCAGGCTACCCGTGATGGCCAGGCTGTGTGCCGTGCCGTCGTACACGAAGCTGCCATCCGGAAGCGTAATGCCGGTAATGGTGGCTTCGGTGACCATCAGCTCGGCCGTCAGCACCAGCGTCTCATAGTTGCCGCCGCTGATCGTGGCCGTCACTTGCTGCGTACCCACGTCCGTACGGCTGTTGCCCGTATAACTCACCGATGTACTTTCCGGCAGGCTACCCGTGATGGCTAGTGATTTAGCCGCGCCGTCGTACACAAAGCTGCCGTCCGGAAGCGTAAGCCCGGTGATGGTAGCTTCGGTGACCGCCAGCTCCGCCGTCAGCACCAGTGTCTCATATTTGTCGCCGCCGATCGTAGCCGTCACAACCTGGCTGCCCACATCCGTGCGGCTGTTGCCCGTATAACTCACCGACGTGCCTTCCGGCAGGCTACCCGTGATGGCTAGTGATTTAGCCGCGCCGTCGTACACAAAGCTGCCGTCCGGAAGCGCAATGCCTGTAATGGTAGCTTCGGTGACCGTCAGCTCGGCCGTCAGCACCAGTGTGTCATAATTGTCGCCGCTGATCGTGGCCGTTACTTCCTGGCTGCCCACATCCGTACGGCTGTTGCGCGTATAACTCACAGACGTACCTTCCGGCAGGCTACCCGTGATGGCCAATGATTTAGCCGTGCCGTCGTACACAAAGCTGCCGTCTCTCAGTGTAATGCCGGTGATGATACCGTTGAACTGGAGACTCAACATATCCGATGCATCGTTTCCGTTGTTTGCTATATTAACCGCCGCATCGGCAGCAATCGACAGCTGAACGCCACCATGTACGGTAGGTGTAACCAAAAACGTGTAAGAACTATTATCTATTGTCTGCAAATCGCTCAATGTGCCGTTGGTAACCGTAATGTCACTGATCGTAAATCCAGCGACTGGCTCGCTGAACGTTGCAGTCACGGTAAATGGCTCGTTCACGGGCGATGTGGCTTCCGTAGACAAGCTAACCGAAGGCTTCACCGAGTATACGAAGACTTGATCTGTCGGTGGCACACCCTTTAACGCAAGCAACGCATCGTTGCCCGCATTATCTCGGATGGCTCCTCCGTTCGGATTGATTGTTCCACCAAGGACAATGCCGTTTAGATCCAAATCTGCCGCCTGCACGGTATAACTGAACGTGAGCGCATCGCCGCCGGAACCGCCGGTATAGATTGCTTGCACGGTTGCCGTGCCGATGGTCAGTGCCAGATAAGGGCTGTCACTGCCGGTATTCACCAACACATCATCGTCCATCCGTACCGTAACTGTCAGCGCATCCCCTTCCCGGTAGTAGCCGTTAGCCGGTACATCTACGGAAGTAACCGTTGGGGCCACCCCATCGATGACGAGGCTGTGTTGCCCCCCGATTGAATGGGCACCGCCAACGGCAGGCAGTGTCAAGACGGCATCTTGTCCGGAGGCGCTCTGTATCGTGGCGCCATTACGCATTAATGCCGCGGTCGATTGGTAATCCAGGTCGGCGCTCACATCGCCCGCCTGCACGGTATACTCAAATGCGAGCGTATTGGAGCCCGATCCGGATATATAGGCCGCTTCCCGGTCTGCGCTACCGGTTTCCAGCAGCAAGGAAGGTAAAGTGCCCGATCCAGCCACCGTCACCGCCTGGTCGAATGAGACCGTCAGGGTGATGTCATCCCCTATTTTGTACAGCCCGTCTGCGCTGGTTGCGTTCACCGCGGTGATTACCGGATGGATCGGGCTCACCGTGATGGCAATGACATCCCTATCCATCTGCGGGCCGCCAGACCCGGTCAATCCCAGGTCGTCGGTAACAACCTCAAGGCTTGCCGCGCCATTGTAGCCGCTTGTCGGTGCAAACGTCAACCCGTTGAGCGCGGTGTTGATGTCGGCGATGGAGCCTTCAAAAATCATGGTACCACCGCCAACCCCACTGCCGCTGATGAAAACCAGCCCCGTAGTGCTTCCCAAGGTGATCAAACCGTTCACAGCCGTCAGCGTGCCCCGTATGATACCTCCCCCGGCATCCACATCCGAAACGGAAATCGCATTGCCGTTGCCCGGGCTGAATACCAGTACCCCGTCCTGATCAACGGTCTGCCCTGCCGGTACCGTGTTCACGGGGGCATCGTTTACCGCCGTTATTGACAGGGTTATCGTTGCGGTATCCTCCAGGGCCCCGCCCGTTCCTGTATTGCCGTTGTCGTTGATATTTACCGTCAGGGTCACCGCTAAGGTCGCATTCATCGCGGTGGTGAAACTAACGCCGCCGGCTGCCATAAACGCATTGATGTCTGCTATCTTGCCGTTGAGACTCAACGTTCCCGTTCCCGATCCGCTCACCGCCACGCCACTGCCCGATGCAGCGGAAAGTGTGCCGCTTCCCACCGAGAACGCGGCGGTGACATCCCCGCCGTCGGCATCCACATCGGCAAAGCTGATGCCCGTAAGTCGGGTTGATACGTCCTCATCGACCGCGATGGAGGCCGGTGCCGTAATCACAGGAGCATGGTTTACCGCAGAAATCTGCAGGACCACCGTCCTGAAATCCTGAAACGCTCCACCTTCGCCCGTGTTACCATTGTCGTTTATTGACACCGTCAGTGCCGTACTTCCCGACGCATTCAGCGCCGGCGTGTAGGCCAAAGCACCCGAAGCCATGAAATTGTTGATTCCTGCAATCGTTCCGGTCAATGTGAGCACACTGCTGGTTCCGCCAACGCTAATACCATCGCCGCTAGTCGCTGACAGCGAGCCAATCGGAACGGCGTATGTCGCCGTTACCATGCCGGATCCCGCATCTGCGTCAGCGAAGCTGATGCCCGTAAGCGGGACGGTCTCGTTCTCGGTAACGGCTATTGAGCCGGGAACCGACACAACCGGAGCATCGTTAACCGAAACCACTGCTACATTCCTGCTCACCGGTTCGCTACCGACTGCCCCTTCGCTCACGACAAATTCGATGGAGCGGAGCTGCGTACCGGGCATGTCCGATGTATTGGTATACGTGATTGCGCGCAACGCTTCCTGCCACTCAGCAAGGGTAGCTGAAGCACCGGCGGACGTCAGCGTCAGCACACCCGCAGCCGCATCGTAGCTACTTGTAATGTTGCCCATTGTGCTGCCATTGTTGCTGAACGCCAGCAAATCTTCCTCAGGCATGAAATTATTCGTAATCTGCACTACGGCGGATGCCAGGGTAGCATTACCCGGGTGGGATACGACCAGTGCTTCATCCACGATAATAGGCACAGAAGCCCCACTTCCTGCTTCCGTAAACGTGGCCATACCCGAAGAAATCGTGATCACAGGCACATGTGCAGCGCGAACCCGTATGGCTTCTGTATTGCCTACGTTGTTCACCGATTCGCTTTGCAAGGGATTACCGGCCAGATCTGCAATAAGGGCGCCATCCGCCGCATCCAGATCGCCCACCTCGATACCATCCATGTCAATATCTCCCGCCTGCACAGCATATGCAAAAACCAATTCTGCTGTGCCCGAGCCCGACCGGTAACTGGCCTTGCGGGTGGCGGTGCCAACAATCAGTTCTAACGCTACCGGGCCGGCATCGGAATCCACATTTACCGGTTCGCGCATCCCGACGGTAAACGTTAATTCATCGCCCTCCTCGTAAAGACCATCTTCCGGCACCCCAACGGAGGTGACAATCGGCATTACATTATCAATCGCATAAGCTAGTGGAACTACCGTACCCGAACCCCAATTGTCGCCATAATCCCGAAAAGACACATCTTCTACGGAAATCTCATTGATTGCCTGTTCAACATTCGCCGTCGGCCGGAACCGCGCCGCATAAACGGAGGCACTTTCTCTCCCTTCCCAATCGCCCAGCGTACCATTCTCCCACGTAATATTCGTTTGATCGAAAGAAACAATGGGTTCGCTAAACCTGAAAATTACCCATGATACGTTTGTAGCAACATTGAATGTGCTGTGTTCCATTTCGACCGACAAAAGCTCCGGAACGACCGTATCGACGATGTAAATAGGCGATTGGGTTATTCCCGCGCCCGGGTTGCCATTGGCATCGTAAACACCTGTGTTATTCAGCACAATCACGTTCGTTCGATTCTCGGTATCCGCCGCAGGCGTCAGCGTCGCCGTCCAGGTCAATCCCTCGTCCGAAGACGACAAGTCACTCAGCATACCGCTGCCCACTGTGAAATCGCCTACAGTCAGCCCCGATACCGCCTCACTGAAAGCGATGGTGACGGCTGCCGTTTTGTTGAAATTAACAATGATGTTTTGATAGCTGTTCCGCCAGTCATTGATGGCAATTGAAGCCGTGGGGGGAGCTGTATCAATGGCATAATCATTCGATTTCGACGATCCAATCCCTGGTACGCCGGCGTCATTAACAAAGCCCGTATGGTCAAGCGTAATGCTGTTTGCGGTGGCTTCCCTATCGGGCGTTGGAGTCAGCGTGGCCGTCCACGTGATTCCACCGTTTTCTGTCGCCAATTCGCTCAACGTGCCATTCTCCACGGTAAAGTCGGTAATTTCCAGTCCAAAAACCGCCTCACTGAACGTCACGGTGAGTGTCGCGGTTTCACCAACCGTCAATTGCGTATCGTCAACTTCCATGTGCGCGACAACCGTAGGAATCACAACCCAAGAAAACGACTCCGTTCCCGAACAACCACTTGCATCCGTCACCGTGACTTCCACATCAAACGTTCCGCTCTCCGTTGGCGTCCCCGAGATCGTACCGTTTGGCGATAAGGTCACCCCATCGGGTAATCCGCCATCGGTAATGGTGTATGCATGCGTTTCTAAGGCGCCCGTTTGTGTCAGTATGGCGTGGTACGATTGTCCGAGTGCCGCATCGGGCAAGGTGCCACCAACCGTGATTGCCGGACAGTCATACGGCGTGTAGACCACCTCATCCAAACCAATGTACTCCGAATTAATTCCCACAGGCCCTCCGTCGGTCACGAAATACCGGAACGCCATCCGACCCGACGTTGGTTCGGAAAGGCCCGTCACCGTAACGGTGTATTGCGTCCAGGTTTTCGGATACGCATGGTGTGCCAGGGCCGGATTGATACTCAGCAGCAATGTGGTAAAATCGCCTACACCGGCAGCGGTTGTGCCTACATCCGTGCTGGCGCCATTTGTACTCAACCGCACTTCCAATCGGTCCACCCGGTCGAGCTCAAATTGCGGTGTCCTTGCGCGTGTGTAAAACGTAATGACATCTCCGTTTCGAAACTCCCTGTTTGGCGATATCAGCCAGTTGCTGATGGTGGCCGCCCCACCGCGGGCGCTTCCCTTTCCTACCCCAATATACGCCCCAGGGCTTCCGTTATAAGCGCTAAAAAGCCCCGCATTACCCTGAGCCCAGCTTTCCGTTCCAAGCAGTTCGCTGTTGTTTTGCATCGACCATCCGTCGGCATTGAGTGTGGTCACATCATCAAAACTTTGCGAAAACCCGGTATTCAGGTCTGATTGTGCCATAACATGGCATGTAGTAGTACATAGCAAGATGACCATCAAGCCATGCCCTAGGCGGGGTAGACGATTATTCATTGTAACTGGTAAATGTTAACGTGGGTATAACGCTTCTTTGATCAACAAAGGCGCTCTTTAGTTGGCTACCGGCACGAGTCCGTACTGCAACATGATTTGTTTCATGCGAGCCAAATCCGGCGGGCCTCCGGCATTCAGCACCTGGAGGAGGTCTTTGAAATAATGTGCGGTGAATACACCCGGGTTGGCATACGCCAGCATTTCTGCCGGTTCGCTCGTATCGTTGTGAAAACTATGCACCCTGCCTCTTTTTATAAAACAACAATCACCTGGATTTAAGCGCATGGTTTCGTCGTCTACGGTCAGCGTGAGCGATCCCTTCAATCCGTATAGCGTTTCATCAAAATTCTCATGGTAGTGTGCCGCAGGGACTTTCGCGTTCGGATGCACCACCACTTTAAAAAGCGTAAACTGAGCGTTAGTATCTCCTGCATCGAGGCAGAAATGAATTTCTACCCCGTTTCCCAATTCAATAATTTCCGAAGGTTTCATCGTGTATCTATTAATTCGCACAAAGAAAAGGCGGAATTTCGAATAAAAAGTTGACGCGCGACAAGAAACGACTATAAACGCACATTTCTTTTCCGGATGCGGCTTAATGTTTCGGGTGTTACACCCAGGTAACTGGCAATGTGGTATTGCGGCAACCGATTCACCCAATGGGCATTCTCTTTCAACATGCGGCGGTATTGTTCATCGGGTGTTTCCGTACCGATATTGCTGATCATGCTTTTGAGCCATGCCACGGTACGGCTCCTGTTTTTGATTTGGTAGAGCGCGTAATCGGGAATATTCCGGGTGGCGTATTCCCACCGTTCCCTGTTGATGGAGAGCAACATGCAGTTCTCCAGGGCCTGCATGCTTACGATAGAAGGGTAGCTATGGATAAAACTTTCCATCTCGCCGCACCACCAGCCCTCCTCGGCAAAAAAAATGTTGCGTTCGTAACCATCAACTGTCGTTTGGTATTGCCTTAGGCAACCTTTCATCACAAAGCAAAGCTCCTTTACGACGGTATCCTGCGTAAAAAGCAGCTCGCTTTTAGCCAGTGAACGAGCTTCAAAAAGAGATAGCAATTGCTGAAACGACTCATCAGAGAAATCGGTTACTTCTTTTAAGGTTTTAAACAGTAAATGCTCCTTCATTAGCGTGTGTGTGGCTGTATTTGTTAAGTCGCTATAAAAATAGCGATTTTTTCAAAAGCAATGGCGTTCGCACCACTTAACTGCGTTTGGGGGCGCTCCGCTTCGGTCTCCTAAGCCGTGTCTGCAACAGACTTAAACGGCAAAAATCACCTACCGCCAGTCATCGGCTTCCAATGCGAATATGTCGTCTACCGTGGTATCGAACACATTAGCGATTTTCAGGGCCAGCACTGTAGACGGCACGAACTTTCCGATTTCGATGGAGTTGATGGTTTGCCTGGAGACGTTTACGCGGTCGGCCAGCTCGGCCTGTGTAATGTTGAGTTTGGCGCGTTCTACCTTGATTGTATTTTTCATCGCTGTGCGCTACGCGGTATACAACCGGATGTTGTAGATGATAATGGCCAATGCAAATACCAGGATCAGGAAATGATTGATGGCTACAAGCTGTACGTTAATCACCTGGTGATCGTAGAGATTGGCACTCAGCAACGAGACTGCATACCCAATGATCAGCGCCAACTGCGTGGACGATGCCTTCAGCGATGCAGACCGCTCGTCTTCCTTTACCTCGTGGCTGACCAAGAGAATGAACAGCCCTGCAAGCAGTGGCAGTTCCGCACCGCGCGTTTCATCGATCATCCATACAAAAATACCGGCTATTACAGCCAAAAGACCCACTACTTTGATGGTCCGTTTAATTAATTTGTTGCCTAATTGCATTTCAATGGTTTTAATTGTCGTGTTTACTTATACAAAGGTAAAACATATTATTCAAAAAGACAAACAAACTTTACATTTTTCTAACGAGAGCAAAATGACCGATTTTCTTATGTTTGTAGCATGCACCAACGAGAATCCGTAGAGAGGTTCCTTGCATTGCACGGCCGGGAGCCCTCGCCTGTCGAACAGTTCGATGTCTATGAGCGGGGCGGCTTTTCCTGCGCTGCAACCTCCCTCATGAGCAATCGCCGGGATTTTTATAAGATATCGCTGATTGTGAACGGGTCGGGTATCTTTACCATGGCCGATCGTGCCATCGACATCGACGGCAATGCCCTGCTTTTCATGAATCCCATGGTACCCTATGCCTGGGATCCCACTACCGAGGAACAGACCGGCTATTTCTGCCTTTTTACCGAACCCTTTGTAGATACCTCCTTCGCCAACGGCAAGCTCGCGCATTCGCCCCTATTCCGGGTAGGCGGCGACTTTGTTTTCTTTCCCGATGAGCCTACGATGCAGTTTCTAACTACGCTTTTTGAGCGGATGCATGTCGAAAAGGCATCCGCTTATGCGGGCAAATATGAAGTCCTTCGCAACTATGTGCAGCTTATTATGCACGAGGCACTGAAATTGAATCCTGCGGATGGATTTTACAAACCTGCTAATACCCACGAACGCATTTTTGCCCTTTTCATTGACCTGCTTGAAAGGCAATTTCCCATAGATGCGCCCGGCCAGGTGGTTCAGCTCCGTACCGCCAACGAGTATGCCCGGCAATTGAATGTGCATACCAATCACCTCAACCGATTGCTGCGGGAGCGGACGGGCCGTACCACCAGCGCGTGGATTGCCGAGCGGATCGTTAAGGAGGCCAAGGCGCTGCTCCGAAACAGCGATTGGGACGTTGCCGAAATTGGCTACACGCTCGGGTTTGAACACGCTTCCAATTTCAATAGCTTCTTCAAGAAGCATACGGGTCAACCCCCCAGCCAATACCGGAAGTTGCCTGTTTGATTGCCATAACCATCTGTTTGAAATGCATACTCGCAAATCGAGGCTTCGGAGTAATTTCGCACCGAGATAACACCGTATCCAACACAGCGAACATGAAGAAAACAGCAGCGCCCATTGTATTACTAGCCATCCTCGTATGCGCGGTTTCCTGCGCCGACCGAGCCCCGGCGAAGAAAATTACCGATTTCGTTTACCAATATTCTATCATGGACGCCTTGCTGGCCGGCGTATACGACGGCAACATGACGTTTGGTGAGCTCAAAAAGCATGGTGATTTTGGTTTGGGCGGGTTCAACACGCTGGATGGCGAATTGATTATGAACCATAACGAAGTGTATAAAATGCGGTATGATGGAAGTATCCACGCTATACCCGATGCAGACCGTACCGGCATTGCATTTGTCAAGTTTTTCAGGCCAGACTCGACGTTTGCTGTCCACGCTAAGGGCCTGACCTATGACATGTTGAAGGATAGCATTTCCAAGCGGATCGCCCGTAATTCCATCTATGCCATACGCATTACCGGGAAGCTGAAGGCCATTCAAGCACGAGCACCCCATCCGGCAACCAAGCCCTACCCGCCCCTCGCGGAATACTTGGCAACCGGTGGTCAGTACAATTTTGATTTTGAGAACGTTTCCGGAACACTTGTCGGGTTTTACATGCCCGATTACATGGAAAAAACGAATATCCCGGGCTTTCATACCCATTTCATCACCGATGATCGAAAGCAGGGCGGGCATATATTCGACTTTGTGACCGATGAGCCGTTAACCGTAGAAGTTGACCAGGCAGAGGGCATTACCATCGCGGAAAATACCCACCCGGACTGGCAAAAGTTAAACCTGAAGGAAAACCGGCAGAACGAGCTGCATCAGGTTGAATAGTTCATTACGATGCAACGCGCTGCTCGTTGATATGCTTCACGATTCCTTCAATGATCATTGCCCAATCGGCTCGATGCAATTCGTGCCCGGTGCCGTCCAGCAACATCCGTTTGGAACCTGCTATTTTCTCCAATAAGAGTCGGGAGTTTTCAACGTGCCAGATCAAATCATCGGTACCATGGATCACGAGCGTAGGCTGGTATATTTCCTCCAATCGGTTGTAGTACGCCATGCCGCCCCCTAAGGTGGCATGGTTAAACATGCTGATGTAGTTGTTCGCCCGGGCAAATTCCGAGCGTACCAGCTTTTCACCCCTCGCTTTGTCGAAAGGCTTTCTTCCGCTCATCAGCTGCGCACCTTCGAGCATATAGCTCACCACCTCTTCCTCACTGGTCCAATTTACCGCTGCGGCTTTCCCATGAAAGTCCAAAATACGCTTATCCATTCCCGGGATGGCGGTGTCCGCTTCGGCCCACGGGCCGGTGGCCATCAGGGTGAGTGAGCTGACCCGCTCCGGATGCCGTATCGCCGCGATCTGAGCGATTAGTCCGCCCAATGACATGCCTACGAAGTGCGCCTCGGCCAGCTGATAACCATCCAGAATGGCGATCGCATCGGCTTCCAGGTCAAGGATGTCGTAGTTGGCCGATCTCGGCTCGTAGTGGGTAGACTTGCCCACATCCCGGTTGTCATAGCGGATTACGTAGTATCCGCGAGCTGCCAGTTCGCTGCAGAATTCCTCATCCCAGTACAACATGGATACCGTTGCCCCCGCCAGCAACAAAACCGCGGGATCTTTGGGATTCCCGAAACTTTCGGTGCAGATTTCGACCCCGTTGTTGTCAATCATTTTTTCTTTACCATTCACCGAAGCATCATCCATCGGTGTAATAATCGTCATTATCGCGCTGATTAAGTTATTCATGCCGCAAAATTAACGCCACCATCCCGATCAAAATTGGACAAAATCGACTTTTAATTGCGGTTAACAATCGGTACTTTCGTCGTTCCGACCAGGTTGGTTAGCTACCATGCAGTATAATAAAATATATCCCGCTGATGTTATCAAGCACATTGTCTGCTTCTTCTGGGAGTTTGAGGGAAGCTTCACCGAATCGGAGCCTTACGCGCATGGGCTTACGGCGTCTGTCAATCCGAAGCTGGCCTTCCAGTACAGCGGATTGATGCACATCCAGCACGATAATGATGCATCGCCATTGTTCCAAAGCGGGTTCCAGTGCCAAACCAGCGCTCACCTGACCATTTCGGCCACCCAACCGGTCGGCATATTCGGCACGTATTTCTACCCCTTCGCCATCCCGCTCTTGTTTGGCGTCCCCGCGCATGCATTAACGAATTACAATATCGAAATATCAGACGTATTGGGTATTGAAGGCGCGGAGTTGGCGGAGCGCATAATGACCTGCCGGAATACGGCCGCACGGGTGGCCACGATGACATCATTCTTAACGAACAAGCTCAGCAAGGGCCTAGATTCGCCGAAAGACATGATTGCTACCGTCAATTACATAACAGCCCGCAGTGGCAAGGTGGATATCAACGAGCTCGTAAACCGGAACTTCTTATCGCAACGGCAATTCGAGCGCAAGTTTAAATCGTGGATCGGATTCCCTGCCAAATTGTTTACGCGGATTGTCCGCTTCGAAGCCTGTTTGGCTAGCGCCGCAGCCAGCAGCCAATCACTAGTCCAGCTTTCGTTGGATTCAGGCTACTACGATCAGTCGCATATGATCCGTGACTTCAAGGAATTTTCGGGCACCCATCCCCGGAGTTACTTAACAGAAAACCATTCGTCGTTCTTTGAATGAAGGGTCACTGCGTTTTGATCGGAAATGCGTAGTTTCTTACTATAGATAACATCTGCGAAACCTTCCACTTCTTGCTGAAAGCGGAGAGTACCCACATCAAACTCCTACATAAAAATGTAACATATTTCAATAACTCGTACATAAAAGTGTTGCTCACAACAGGGAGTCCCTGAGGCCATTACATCGCTCAAGTATTTCCATGAAAATGCGCCAAAATAAATCGTGCCACGTATACGCCTACTTTGGAATTTAATACCAGCCCAGTTGGCCAAGGAAAATATAAAGGTCATCTACGGTATTATCCGGCAGGGCGCACGATAAGCGGAAAGTAGGATAATTCTCTAAAGAATCGACTACTGGCGCGGTTCTGAGGGCAACACATTCGGAATGGTTTGGGGAATCATCCGGAATTGCTGCCCCAACAGGCTGATCAGGCTGTCGGGCGGTATCGGAGATGTCGCTTTAAAGTCGATATCTACCAACGCATCGTCGACGTACCAGGCACCGGGTGTTCCGATGAGATCGACGATGCGCTGCAGATTCGCCTGACGCACATGCACCGTATCGATGCCCGCCTCCTGCCGAAAAATCCGAATGTGTTCGGGCTGTTCCGAAAACGCGTACTGGGTCACGACCAATGAATACTGCGGTGAATGGGAGTCAATGACTGTTGCCCCATGTATAGAAAGGGTTACTGGAACGATAATCACCGCGTTGAATACCGCATGCATCAGTATAGACCACCGTAAGCCGTGTTTCAAACGGAGGTAGGCCATCAGGAATCCACCAACGAGCTGGGAGCCGACGATAACCGGGGCAAACAGGTAAAACAGTACTTCATGGTTGTCGTAATTGCTCATGTGAACCAGTGCGAAGAGCACGCTGGATCCGTAAACAGCTATTTTCAGCACCCGGTTGCGCGCAAATTTCAACGGATAGCGAAACAGCAGTTCCTCGACGACAGGAACCATAACTAAAATGACGATGACCAGAAACCAGAGCGGCATTTTCGCGGGCAGCGGGCCACCCTTTAAGGGCAGCACATGCTGATCAATGAGCAAAGCCAGCGGAATAATAACCAGGGCGGCGAAGGCAAAATTGATAGTCAAAACCACCATCCATGAGTGGAAAGCGCCATTTTGAGGACCATCCACAATTTCTTGGGGGTTTCGCAGGAACTTCTGGAAATCTTCGATAAAATGTCGAACTACTTTTCTCATGGTAAAAGGAAAGTGGTTTTTTTCATGTTATAAGCGGATTACAGACGACACTGGATTGATTTTACGCTGCAAAGTAAAAAATAGCCGGTTAATGGGCAAATTCCTTTTGCAAAGGATAATTATTTAATAACCATTAAATTTGTACATTTACATACAATCGCAGTAATTATGGAATGGATTTTAGCCCCCTGGCCGTGGTACGTAAGCGGTCCACTGATTGCCTTTACGATGTTTGTCTTACTCTACTTGGGCAAAACCTTTGGCCTGTCGTCCAACCTGAAGACGATATGCACCTTATGCGGCGCGGGCAAAACCAGCGACTTTTTCCGTTTTGACTGGAAAGCGCAGCGTTGGAATCTGCTGGTCATTACGGGGGCCATCGCAGGCGGATTTCTGGCATCGCAGTTCCTGTCGGTCGATCAGGTGCCTGCCCTCAACCCGCAAACCGTAGATCAGTTACACACATCGGGGTTTGCGAGTGCCGGAACGGCTTATGTCCCAACCGAATTGTTCGGTAGCGACGCCTTTTCTTCGCCAAAAGCCTTACTGCTGCTTTTGATCGGCGGATTATTGGTGGGCTTCGGCGCCCGTTATGCGGGCGGATGCACTTCGGGGCATTCGATATCCGGCATCAGTAATCTACAACTTCCATCGGTCATCGCAACCATCGGCTTTTTCATTGGCGGGCTGCTGATGATTCACCTTTTATTTCCATTGATTTTCTAGCTCATGAAAAGTATCGTATACCTGATTATCGGAACCTTTTTTGGCATCGTCATGTACAAATCTGAAGCCGCATCCTG
Source organism: Parapedobacter deserti (assembly GCF_042646065.1). NCBI lineage: Bacteria > Pseudomonadati > Bacteroidota > Sphingobacteriia > Sphingobacteriales > Sphingobacteriaceae > Parapedobacter > Parapedobacter deserti. The sequence goes on along the minus strand of NZ_JBHRTA010000027.1, from coordinate 28,274 downwards.
GTTCCGGATCTATGAAATGTTCAACTTCCAGTCCATCCATATGTACGGGTTGATGGGGTCGGCATTGATTGTAGGCATCCTTATCGTGCAATTCATCAAACGGAAAAAGCTCAAAGACGCCCATGGGAATCAAATTGTTATTGCAGCCAAAGAAAAAGGCATTGCCCGTTATTTAATCGGGGGCATTGTGTTCGGGCTGGGCTGGGCACTCGTCGGTGCGTGCCCTGGGCCTATGTTTGTGCTGGCCGGTGCCGGTTATTTGCCTATTGTGGTGGTCATCTTCGGAGCCGTGTTGGGCACCTGGCTGTACGGGTTGATCCGAAGCAAGTTGCCACACTAAGGCATTTACAAGCTGGGATAATTACTTAACACTATTCTCATAAAAAATTAGCATACCAGATTTAACTTTGAGGAGCAGAAAAAACTGCGCTAGGAGATCCTTCGCTGATGAATTTGTCCTCATATCATTCGCTAGATGACGTTAATCTTGTTGCCCGGTTCCGAAACGGCGATCAAAAGGCGTTCGCTGAAATTTACAGGCGATATGCCGAGCCCGTCTACCGCCATGTTCTCAGCAAGATACGCTCTCGTGACGATGCTCGGGATATCATACAGGAGTTATTCGCATCGCTATGGTTGCGACGCGCGGAATTAGCCGTTGACACCCAGATCTTGGCATTGCTATTTACCGCTGCCAAATACCGTGTAATAAACTACATCAATCAGCAGCAATATCGCAGGTCGGTTCTTTCAGCCATCGGCGATCATCTCCCTTTGCATGCCTCCGATACCGACCACCTTGTCCGGGAGCGGGAGCTCGGTACTTCCATCGAAAATGCCGTATCCAATCTCCCCGCTAAAATGCAGACAATCTTCCGCATGAGCAGGCAGGAGCAACTGAGCCACAAACAAATAGCTAAAAACCTAAATCTATCTGAAACTACCGTTAAAAAACAGGTGGCCAACGCATTGAAAATACTGAAACCCAAGATCACCGGCTGAAGGTTAACTACCAACGCTTAATTTTTTCAATTTTATCTACTCCCTGCGGTACCTCCGTTTGATTATAGAGACAACCACAAAGATGGAGAGATAAGTTCGATGTCAGAAAAACAGCCCACAAGCGAGCTATTGCAACGCTATCTCGACGGCACCTGTAGCGATGCCGAGCGCAAGCTTATCGACGATTGGTACCAACGGCTCGATAATGAAGATTATGCGACCTTATCGGATCAAGAGATTTTACGGGACCTGGATCACGTACAGAAAAAAATAGGGTTAGCCAAGCCGGGCGTACCTCGCTGGTTATATTATGTGGCTGCCGCGACTGTCCTCATCGCCATGGGTGTCTTCCTCAGACTGGCGTGGGAACCGTCAACGTCCCCGGATCATGTAACGGGTGTCCCGTTGGCTGCCAAAGACATCCTTCCCGGGTCCGATCAGGCAACGCTTACGTTGTCGGACGGACGGATCATTACCTTGGATGAGACCAACGAACACCCTATCAAAGGCGAATCAGGGGCGTATACGATCCAGCATGTTGCCGATGGTATCCGTTATGACAAATCCGGCAGCCCGGTACCAGCGGACCCCCTTACGCCTCAGTACCATACACTGGAGACACCTATCGGTAAGCAAGTTCGGCTTACCCTACCGGACGGGAGCAACGTTTGGCTCAACGCCCGTTCATCGTTGACCTATGCGGCGAACAATTTTGAGGAAGCAAGGACGGTTCGCCTCGAAGGAGAAGCATACTTCGATATTTTCCACGATACTTCCAATCCATTTCGCGTGGTTACAGAAGAGCAGATCATCACCGTGTTAGGCACCAAGTTCAACGTCAACAGTTATCCAGATGAATTGGGAACCACCACCACGTTGGTATCCGGAAAAGTGGAAGTGAAACCGCAAAATGGTGCAGGGCTGGTACAGCTTTCCTCCGGTCAGCAAGCATTCGTCGATGCCGATGGAATGACCACCCATGTGCAATCTGCCCATATCGACGCGGCAATCGCTTGGACAATCGGATTATTTAAGTTTGAAGGAAACACGATTGACGAAGTCATGCGGCAGTTGGGCAGGTGGTATGACGTAGCTATTGTCTTTGAGGGGCCAAAGCCCTCTACCAAGCTTTGGGGGGAGGTGCATCGCAACGCCCCTGCAGAGATACCACTGAAGCTTCTTGACTTTTTCAACTTTAAACATGAGGTATCCCTGGTCAATGGGAAACCGCGTATTGTCATTTTCAATCAACTAAAAAAGGAGGTTAAGCAGTAGTAACTTTTTCTGAAGCACACCAAATCGACAAGCGGAGTAAAAGCGTCTTCTGACGGCAATCAGAAGACGCGGATTGAACGAGCTCCCATTTTAACAAATTCCGTAATAGGCTAAAATTGTATGAACTCTAATAGTACAAATGTAATGAAATTCGGACGTTTTGCAATAACGTCCAACATCGGGTGCAAAGCCCCCAACCGAATTAAAATTCTCATCATGCGCTTTTGGTATACCGCATTATTGTTGACTTGTATTTTTCTGCAGACTTCCCTGGCGGGAGTCGCACAGCGCATCACCTTACAGGCAACCAACGGCAAGCTTGCTGATTTGTTTCAAACGATCAAAAAGCAGACTGGGTTTGTCATTATTCATGACAGCCCTGAACTCGGATCGTTGCGCGCAAATGTACACCTCACCGATGCCAGTGTGCAGGAGGCGCTCGAAACCATACTGCTTCACAAGCCCTATACGTTTTCCATTGTCGATCGCAATATTTTTATCCGCTACGACGCAAAACGCATAGCACCTGAAACCAAACAGCCCGCTGCCCGCCAGCAACGGACCATTTCCGGTACGGTCACTTCAGATAACGGCGAGCCGCTGCAGGGGGTAACGATCAGGCTATCCTCAGGAGCCACTGCGGGCGAGACCAATCAGCAAGGCAATTTCCGGATCCAGGTCGACGCGGGCGATGATCTCCTGCAATTTTCGATCATCGGCTATGAAAGTCAGGTCGTGAAATTAGGCCAAGCAAACTCCATCCGCGTCACGATGCCCACCGTAGTGAGCAATATGGAAGAGGTCATTGTCGTTGGCTATGGACAACAAAAAAAGATAAACCTTACCGGCGCCGTCGAGTCGGTCGGCAGCGAAGTCTTTGAAAACCGTACGACGGCCAATGTAACGCAGGCTTTACAGGGGGCTATTCCCAACCTGAATCTTTCCCTGGAAGACGGCAAACCCACACGATCTTCATCATTCAATGTGCGGGGCACCACATCTATCGGACAGGGCGGGAGTGCCCTGGTGTTAATCGACGGAGTTGAAAGCAACCCTTCGTTCCTGAATCCGAATGACATCGATCGCGTCACGGTTCTGAAAGATGCAGCTTCGGCAGCAATTTACGGCGCCCGGGGCTCTTTCGGCGTGGTATTAATTACCACTAAAAAGCCCAAAAAAGGGCGGACGTCCATCAACTACACGGGCAACGTCGGATTCCAAAGCCTTACCCAGACGCCCGAATTTGTGACCGATGGGGTCACTTGGCTGGAGCATTTCAGGATGGCCTATTATAATCGCCAAGGCACCGTGCCCACCTCCATCAACAACAACACACAGTTTTACAGCGATGAGTGGCTAGCGCGTATGCGCGAATGGAAAGCATCCGGCGAAGGTGAGAAAACGGTTGTATTGCCAGACGGCAATTACGAGTACTATAGCAATACCGATTGGATGGGCATGCTGTTCCAGGATCGGGTACCCACCCAGGACCACAACGTAAGCATTTCCGGCGGCAATGAGAAAGGCGACTTTTATGTTTCGGGCCGGATTTACGATTTTGGCGGTCTTTACAATTTTGACCCAGACAAATACCGCTCTCACCACCTTCGCGCAAAAGGCTCGTTAAAAGCATACGACTGGCTGGATGTCTCCAATAACATGGAGTTTTCAAACAACAGTTACCACATGCCCTATTCCGCGCTGGGCCGAAGCGCTAATATCCAGCGATATATCGAAGTGAGCGCCTTCCCCACCCTGCCGTTGTATAACCCTGATGGCACCTATACCCGGGGAGGAGCTTCTACGTTGGCGGCGTTTATCGACGGAAACAACTACCAGAATACCTCGAGAAGCTTATTCCGGAATACCGTTGCCGCAGCCACCAACTTTTTTGACAACACCTTTCGGGTCAATGGCGATTTCACGTTCCGCTACGACAACCGTGATTTCTTCTGGAAACGTGTCAAAGTTCCCTATTACCAGAATGCCAATGCTCAAGCCCCGACTTACCTGGGCGACATCAATGGCACTATCCATGAATGGACGAGCCACACCATGTACACGGCATCCAACCTATATGCCGAGTACGAAAACACCTTTGCTGATAAGCACTACCTAAAAGCCATGGTCGGCTGGAACTACGAAACATCGGGTTATAAGGCATCCAGTATATCCCGTAACCAGCTGCTGCTTGAAGATGCCGAGAGCGTACAGCTAGCCACAGGTACTTCCATTACCCCGGGAGCAAGTGCAACCAACTGGCGGATTATGGGCAATTTTTTCCGATTCAACTATGCCTTCCAGGATCGTTACCTGATCGAAGTCAATGGCCGGTACGATGGTTCTTCGCGGTTCCCTACCAGCCAGCAGTGGGGTTTCTTCCCTTCGGTATCCGCCGGTTGGCGCTTGTCCGAAGAGCCTTTCTGGAATGTCAGCAAAGCCATTTTTTCAGATATCAAATTCCGCGGATCGTACGGGTCATTGGGCAACGGCAACATCTCGCCGTACCAATTTTTGGAGCTGTTAACCGTCAACAACTCGGGCCGGGTACTGAATGGAGGTCTTAACAAACGGACGAGCGCTCCAGCCCCGATCCCTGATGGCCTGACCTGGGAACGGGCTACCACGACAGACATCGGGCTGGAGTTCGGCATGGCAAACGGCAAGCTCCGGTTCAACGGCGACTACTACATCCGTAAAACCACCGACATGTACGTAGCCGGTCCTACCCTACCCGATATTTTCGGAGCGGCTTCACCCAAGGGAAATTATGCCGATATGACCACCAAAGGTTTTGAGGTTACCCTCGGCTGGCAGGATCAGGTTATGGTTGCTGGCAAACCTTTCAACTATCACGTGCGTGGCGGTTTGTTTGACTATGTATCCCAAATCAATAAGTTTAACAACCCCACCAAGCGGTTCACGGACCATTATGACGGGCAGATCATCGGCGAGCTTTGGGGTTTTGAAACCGATGGCCTGTTTCAGTCAGATCCCGATCCCAGCGAATACATCAACACCCTATTCAACGCGTCTGCCGATGCGGTATGGCGTGCAGGCGATCTGAAGATCCGTAACCGGGATGGCAGTGCCGACAACATGATCACCAAAGGCGAACAGACCGTAGACAACCCGGGCGACATGACGATTATCGGCAATACAGAACCCCGGTACCAATACAACTTCACCTTTGGTGCAGACTGGGCCGGCATCTTCTTTTCGGCCTTCTTCCAGGGAGTCGGCAAGCAAGACTGGTATCCAGGGCAGGAAACGGCATTTTGGGGTCAATATAACCGCGGTTACAACCAGATACCCGCTTGGCACCTCGGCAACTACTGGACGGAAGACAACCGGGACGCTTACCTGCCTCGGTATTCGCAATACAACGGAACCTTGGGTTATACCAACAACCATGTTCCGAATGACCGCTATCTGCAAAGCATCGCGTACATCCGCCTGCGGAACCTCCAAGCGGGTTATACGCTCCCGATTGCGTGGGTATCCAAAGCCGGATTCAGCAATGTGCGTGTATACATGAGCGCGGAAAACCTGGCCAGCTGGTCGCCCCTATATAAGCGCGCCAAAAACTTTATGGATGTAGCTTCCGTTACCGGTGATAGCGACTCCGACCTGAATTCGAGTTATATCCAGGGCGCGGGCAACAGTTACCCGCTGATGAAAACGATTTCTTTCGGGCTTTCCATAACGTACTAATTTTCAAAGCAAAGAACGATGAAAAAATATCTTGTATCCATATCCGTGTTTGCGCTGCTGTTTTCAGCCTGCAAACTCGACGAATCGCCTGTTACGCAGATCGAAAAGACCGCTATATTCAGTTCAGAAGAGGGTTTACAGGCCTATTCCATCTCCTTTTATGATATGTTGCCCAACGCAACAGACCAAGCAATTGTCGAGCAAAACCTGGTCGACTATGGCGCTACCAATACGCTCTCCGGGTTTACTTTGTTGAACGCGTTCAGCGAAAACAACTCCTCGGGTTGGAACTGGGCAGACCTCCGCAACATCAACTACTTTATCGCCAACTGCACCGATCCGTCCATCCCCGAGCATGTCCGAAATAACTACATCGGGCTTGCCCGCTTTTTCCGGGCCTGGTTTTATTACGAGAAGGTCCGCCGCTTCGGCGATGTCCCCTGGGTAGGCCGGCCGCTGGATCCTGCCGATACCGACATTTTATACGCCCCGCGCGATTCACGCGAGGTGGTGATGGAACATGTGTATGAGGATTTGCTATTTGCGGCCGAACACATCTCGCGGACGTCCGATGCACAACAGAGCTCCCTCATCACGAAATGGGCGGCCTACGCGTTTGCCTCGCGCGTTTGCCTATTTGAAGGAACCTTCCGGAAATACCACAACCTCAACTTGGTCACGCCCGCTGAAACTTGGCTGAAACGAGCCGAAGACGCCGCCTACCAGGTCATGCAGCATTCGGGTAAATCGCTGCATAACAACTACCGGGCATTATTTACGAGCGATGTCCCGCCGCCGTCCGAAACCATCCTGGCCATTGCGTCGAGTGCATCACTGGGTGTCAGGCACAATGCCAACTGGCGGTGGACCTCCGAGACATTTGGCACCGGGTTAAACCTGATCCGTTTGTTTGTCAACACCTACCTGCAGCAAGATGGCACGCCGTATACTTCGCGCAGCGGATGGCAATACGAAAACTTTTACGAAGAGTTCCAGAATCGCGATACCCGCCTGCTGGCTACACTGCGATACCCGGGATATATGCGTGAAGGTAGGCGGGCCCTTCCTGTATTCAACGGCTACGCACGCCTGGGTTATCAGCCCATTAAGCTCAGTGTAGACGCGACCATCGGAGACAGCCAGACGGAAAGCACCCACGCCCTCCAACTGATCCGGTTTGGCGAAGTCCTGCTCAACTATGCGGAAGCGAAAGCTGAACAGGGAACACTCACAGATGGCGACTGGGCACAAACCATCGGCGCACTGCGGGCCCGTGCGGGCATCACCGGAGGCATCCATGGCAAGCCTACCATCGTTGACACGTATCTTCAGGAAAACTACTATCCTTCCATCAACGATCCGGTCATCCTGGAAATCCGTCGAGAACGGGCTACCGAACTTATCTTCGAAGGCTTCCGTTTTGACGACGTGCGCCGCTGGAAAGCGGGCGATCTCTTCAAAAAGAGCTGGACAGGAATGTATATCGACGGCATCAACCAGCCTTTGGATGTAGACCATGATGGCACACACGATGTCGTGTATTATACGGATGCGGCCGGCTTAGCTGCAGCCGAAGCGAATTCGAACAACGGCTCAATGGCCAAAGTGCAGGTTAGCCAGGACCCGACAGCCGAAATCATCCAGGTTCATCCGGCGGGTGACGGCAAGGGGTATTACCTGGCCTGGTTTACCCATAACGATTCGAAAAAAGTGTGGGGCGAAAAACAGTATCTGTACCCCATCCCGGTGAACGCTTTGAATCTGAATCCCCAATTGGCGCAAAACCCCGGTTGGGAAAATGGTGCCGCCAATGATGGCAATTAACTTGAACCAGTAACCTAATAACCCCCTGCTTTCTGCAAGACACGCTGGAAGCAGGGGGTTTTAACAAACACTTCGCGAAACATTGCACCCTTTCCGGCCGGCCGTAAACAGCGGCATGTGGCCCTGGCCCGCCTGAAGTGGTTGGGCAGCGCGACGTTAGGGCATCCTTCCTGGCGCAACGAATCTGGGGGGGGATTGAAATGAAAGGCGTGTCCTTGGTCGTGCGGAAAAGACTAAATCCCCCCGCGGGAAGTGGCCGCAGGGGAATTCGGATTATTGCTCGGCAGTGGTCGACAGCTTATTGTTGATGATTTGGAATTTCCTTATAGGACGCTACTCGAAATGCCTTTTTCTCTGTAAACCACCGCCCGAACATATCTTTCACGCGTATCTCCAAAGTGTGGTCTCCCATCAGATGGACAGGCGGCAAGGTAGCCACCCACAAGTGGGAAGACTTGCTCGCATTGGAAGGCCTTCTACCCGCCAGTAGGGTATCACTACGGTCCCATTCCTGAAGCAAGCCCAGGTAGTGCGGATCGTAATCGACTATGCGCTTTAATGCGGTCCACGGCCCCTCGTTTATCCGATACCAAAGGCTATCGGCTTCGCCGCCAAGATAGTAGTTTACATACACCCTGGCCGAATTGAAACGACCGTGCGGAATCCGGTCCGGCAATACCTTGGGCATATAAATCCCCATACGATGATCTGAGTTCCTTCCCGCCACTTGATAATCAAGGACATATTGGTTACCGGAAAAGGTCGCATACGCGTATCCCCTTGGCGTACCGTCGCTCATGGTGGCATCGGGCATGCCGTGTTCATTCATTTTCCCGGAGTTCCAATTGCCGGAGGCTGCGCCCACATTATACTCATGCAATACTCCCTGACCTTTCCAGCCGTCTTCCTCGGTATAAAAATACTGCCGTTGCACATGGGTGTGCCCCGAAAGTATCAACCGGTTGGGGAAAGGCTCCAGCAGTTTGAAAATCCGCTGCCGATCCGAGTCTCGAAGACCGGCCAGTGGAACGTGGAACGCCAAAACAACCAGTTTATCATGGTCTACCCATTGCAAGTCGTTGTGTATAAACTGAAACTGGTCTTCCCGAAAGCCTGCGCCACCGCCCTGGCCATCCGAATAGGCTGGAAACATCAGGTTATCCAAAAGCACAAGGTGCACATCGCCAACGTTCAAGCTGTAGTTGGCAGGACCGTAGTACGACTCGAACGTCTCATCCGCTACCTCATCCGTCCGTGCATCCTGATTGGCGTCGTGATTACCCACAATGTGATATACCGGTAAACCTATCTTCCGGATTAACTGCAGATATGGCCGGTTCAAGTCCAAATTATCACTAACATTATCGCCCAGAGTAATGGCAAACCATGCTTCCTTGTTGCCCTGCAATTCTTCAATCACACTCTTATCCAAGTAATAAAGTTCATCAGTACCCCGGGGTTGCGGATCTGCCAAAATCAACATGCGCAGGGAATCCGGCTCATCCTGCGGCACCAGCGCAAAATCGACAGACTTGGGCAGCTGACCTGTGGGGGCCACTCCTTTATACTTCAGATAGGTGGGCGACCCCTTCGGTTTATGGATGTAATAGAATTGGGGGAGATTATTCGTGTCCGTTGGCACCCGGTATCCCGCGGGCTTGATGACAAACAACACATTGTCGTCGCCCACCGGCAGTTCATACCGGCCTTCTGCGTCGGTTTCAGCCACCTGTATCCCGTTAGATACCTGTACTTTTGGTACCCCAGGTTCGGTGGCCTCCCTTAAGCGGTTGCCGTTGGTATCTTCAAAGACATACCCGGTAGCCATCTCCTGGGCCGCACTATTCAATGCGCAACTGAGTACCAGTAAGCACCCCACCCATTTTTCCATCGTCAATTTTAACATTTCGTTATTTCGTTATCAATAGCCGTCATTTTGTACCAGCTCGCCATTCAAGTCAATCTCGCGTTGAGGAATTGGCCATAGGTAATTTTTTGACGCATCGAATATATTGGTACTGATTACTTGAAAAATGGTTGTTTCATTGTTATAAACCGGCTTGCCAGCCGCGTTAAATGAAGGAACGACAGGATCATACCAGTGTTCTTTCGTGCGGCGGCCGAGCATATTTCCCGGAAGCACTTGTTCGGCGATCCTCCACCGGCGGATGTCAAACAACCGAAAGCCTTCCCCAGCAAGTTCCACCGTACGTTCATAGCGAACCAGCTGGCGCAATTCTTCCTGGGTAAGCGACAACGTTGCCGCCGGCATGTTTACGCTGGGCCGTTGCCGCACGGCATTGATGGCGTCCACCACCGTCTGGTCAATTTGGTTCAGTTCAATTTTGGCTTCGGCATAGGTCAGCAGCACTTCGGCATAGCGTATCAGCATGAAATCAAGTGTCGAGCGCGTTACATTTGCAGGAAGATCCGCCTCGTCAAAGTACTTCTTCCAGATATAGCCGGTAAACGTAGCATATGCATTGGTCACTTCCAAGTTATTCACTGTGCTGATTACACCGCCCACATTCCTTTCGGTGGTCCGCGCATCAGGATGCGTTTGGAACAGGTAGCCGTTGTACCACATGCCCGGCCGGAGAATGGATTGATCCAGGCGAGGATCACGGTTGTCATATGGATTAGATGCATCATATACGGCAGACTCATCAATTTGTTTTCCATCGGTGGCTTGATACCTATCAACCATGGTCTGAGTAGGCACGATCACCGAGTAGCCCGGAGCGCTACGTGTCCCCAGATACCGCGGTGTCTGTACGGCTTGTACTTCCAATAAAAAAGGCATGTTTAAAATGGCTTCCTGCGAATGCTCGCCGGCATACTTAAACAGGTTTCCATAATCGGGGTAAATGCTGTAAATATCGGAAGCAATGACCTCTCCGGCCGCCGATGCCGCCGTCTTGAACAGTCCCTCATACAATGCCGTCCGTGCCTTTAGGGACAACGCCGCGCCCCGGGTAATCCGCCCTTCATCACTGCCAGTCCAGGCATCGGGCAGATGTGCCGCTGCGAAGTCCAGGTCAGCGAGCATCTGTTCAACCACGGTAGCCCGTGCTGTTTTCGGCATCTGCGCTTCATCCAGTTCCAGCATGCTGGTTACCAGCGGCACATCGCCGTATAGGTTAACCAAGTAATGGTAGGCATACGCCCTCAAAAATCTGGCCTGTGCTTCGATCTGCTGGTAAAACGTTTCCGAAACCCGTCCTTGCGCGCGGTGCATATTGTCCAGGATATTGTTACAGCGGCTTATTGCCTGATAATAAAATGACCACGTGCTGTTAAACATGGTCGTTTGCGGCGTAAACTGACCCGATTGGATCACCTGCATATCCACATAGGCTCCCCTTATCCACACCAAGTCGGTCGCGCCGTCGAGAAATAGCTGGTTGGGCACATTATCTCCCGATAGCCAGTACAACGTGCGATAAGCGCTGTTTATGGCCATGGTCAATTCCTTTTCATTAGAGAAAAATTGGGAACTGGCAGGGCTATCAAGCGGATGCTTCGTCAGGAAGTCGTCCGTACAGGAGTTAGCTACCGCCACTAAAAAAATCAAAGAGCTAAAAAAGCGAAGTTTCATGGTTCAACGTTTAAAAAGTTAGTTCCAGTCCGACCAAAAATGTAGACGAGACGGGGTAGTAAGAAGGGTTGCCATTAGGCCGTTCCGGATCCCACCCAGTGGGCATGTCGCTCCAAGTAAAAATATTATCACCGGTGGCATAAACCCGAAGGCGTTCAAAGGGCAACCGGGCATTTCGTACGTTTGAAAACGTGTAGCCCAGTTGCACATTCTTGAGGCGTGCATACGCCGACCGGTACACCCAGTAACTTGAATTCTGAAAGTTATTATGGCTGGTTTCGGCAATCAACCTCGGGTAAGTCGCGTTAGTATTCTCCGGCGTCCAATGATCCAATTGCCATGTTTGGATCTTTGCGTTGTTATACAATGCCCAAACCACATTTTGGTTAAATAACGCATCTTTTTTCCCTACGCCCTGCACCAACACGCTCACGTCGAAAGCCTTATATTGCGCGTTGAGCGTCAACCCAAATGTATACCGGGGAATGGGGTTTCCGATGGGCATACGGTCTTCCGCACCAATAGCGTTATTACCGTCTACATCCCTGTACCTGATATCGCCGGGCCCATAAATACCGAACTGACCGGGCGAGGAAGAAACCTGTTCATCGTTTTGGAAGAGGCCCATTGCCTGATATCCGAATAACGTATTAATGGGATATCCCTCTTCGATCAATTCGAAGCCGTTAATGATCGGGCCGGCACCTTTCAGGTCAACGACCTCATTGTGCACGTTAGAAAGGTTAAGGCCCGCCTGGTACCGGAAACTGCCGTGGTGCCCCTGGTAGTTTACGGCTAGGTCCCAGCCGGTATTTTGTACCACCCCTGCGTTTTGATAGGGCTCGGACAAGCCGATGATCGAAGGCACGGGAAGCTGCAGCAGAATACCCGTTGTATTGCGGCGGTAGTATTCGCCTGATAGACTCAGGCGGTTATTGAACATAACAGCATCCAAGCCGAGATTTCCGGTTTCAGTCGTTTCCCATGAGATGTGTTCGTTGGCCATCAGCTTCTGTGATCCACCATCCGCTGGCATACCGCCGAACACAAAACTCCGGCCCAACTCAATCACCGACGAAAACGGATAGGTGCCAATCTCCTGATTGCCCAACCTACCCCATGAGGCCCTCAACTTCAAATCCGAAACCCAGCCGACCCCATCGAAGAAGTCCTCGCCGGAAATGCGCCATCCAGCCGAAACTGAAGGAAACACCCCATACTTGTTACCCGTCGGAAAACGCGATGAACCATCGGCCCGCATGTTAGCTTCCAATAAGTACTTGTCAGCCCACGAATAGTTCATCCGGCCGAAATACGAACGCAGCGACCATTCCGATCCCGACCCACCGTTGCTCCAATTCACTACAGATCCGGCCTCAAGCTGTTGATAATCGGGCAGGGGGAAACCCTCTCTGCGCGCCCTGAAATCATCCGTCCGGAAAGCAACCTGTTCAAAGCCCGCCAACACCGAAAACCCGTGCTGCCCCAATTGCTTGTGATATCGGCCCAAAAGGCGTAGTGTATTTTCCCATGTGCGTACATTGGAACGCACCAGGCTGCTCACGGCAGGCTGGGTAAAAGCCGGCGTTTCCATACTTGGATCAAACGTCTCGATGGCCCTATTGAACGTTTTGCCATCCCTCCCCCTTAATTCGGGCGAATAACTCAATTCTACGTCGGCACCTTCAAATGGCTGGTAGTTCAGCTGAGCTGTTATCCGAAACTGATCAGACGTATTTTCAACCAAGCCGCCATCATTGGCTTGGGCAATTGGATTAAAACCATTTGAGGCAACGCCCCACCGCCCATCGGCCAGCCGCGCTACATAAATCGGCGGATTACGGTTTACGGCATTCTTGATGTTACCTTCGTTGGTGGGCACCGTCGTTGGACTGGTCCTTCCCATGAGCAACACCGTTGATTGCAGGTTTTCTTTGATGTTCATTCTGGCGTTCAGGCGAAACGAATACCGTTGCGACCTGAAATTGGGTATCAAGCCATCCTGATCTTGGTAGGCCAGCGAGCTCATCACATTCACTTTTGATCCACCGCTGATGCTTACATAATGATGCTGGTTCATTCCCGGTCCGGTATACAGTTCCTTCTGCCAATCCGTATCGGGATACGTATCCGGGTCTGTATCTTTATAGCGCAAGTAATCGCCCAGGTACGCTTCGTCGTACAACGGTGTTCGTCCCATATTGGCATACGCCTCATTCATCTTCAGCATGTAGGTATAGCCATCTACAAATTCGGGCTTTTCCGTAAAGCGTTGGAGCCCCACATAGCCGTTGTACGTCAACTTCAATGTGTCCGATCCCGATTTTTTGGTCGTCACCAAGATCACACCATTCGCGGCGCGGGCACCATAGATGGCAGCCGAGGCTGCATCCTTTAGTACCGATACCGAAGCGATATCATTAGGGTCTACCCCATCTAGGTTACCACTCACTCCATCAATCAGCACCAACGGATCGGCATTACCGAGTGTACCGATACCGCGGATGCGGATGTTGGCGCCATCGCTGCCGGGCTGTCCGGACAGTTGGGTCACCGTAACGCCGGGCATCAGCCCCTGTAAAGCGGAGGTTGCCCGCATTACCGGCCGTTTCGCAAGGTCAGCACCATCGACGGTGCTGACCGAGCCCGTGAGGTTTATTTTTTTCTGCACACCATACCCCACCACTACCACCTCATCCAATGCACCTTCATCCGCCTGCAAGGTAAAATTCACCGTAATGTGCCGTCCCTCTTCCACTACTACGCCTGTACGGTGCTGCGCTTGATAAGACAAGTACGTCACATCGAGGGTGTAGGTTCCCGGCTTCACGTTTAACGAAAAACTGCCGTCGGCACCTGCACGGTAGCTATTTCCCAATTCCACGATTCGAATGCTTGCACCTCCCAGTGGCTCATCTTGCTCACCCACAACGCGGATGGTTATGCGGCCGGGTTGCTGTGCACGCGACAACACGATGGCACCTGCCACCTCGTTAAACGCGATGTGGTGCGGAGAAAGCAAGGCCGCCAATACATCGCCCAGCGGACTGTTATTAAAATTAACGTCCTTCACGGCAAGCTCCTCCAGTTTAAGTTCCTTGGTAAATCCGAAATCCACCCGAGCTTGCCGTTGTAGGTCTTCAACTACCTCTTGTAAGGTAGATTGCTGATAATTGACGGTGATCCGCTTCTTCAGTACCTGCGCATGTACGGGCGCGGCGTGCAACAGTGGAGCGGCCACGGCCAAAATAAAATAAAGTAGTGCTGTAATTTTCATATACCACTTCCAATGCGGTAAAAAGTTCATATATATGGATATAATAACCCCATATTCAGGGATATTCCCTACTTTTGGGGCGTTGGTCAATACTTTGTATAAGCTAACACGGGGGGCAGCGCAGGGGTCCAATCTGTCTACTGTTCACCCCATCTTAAACAGGTGCCGCACTTTGCGGCCCTGATTTTTAATCAATAAATGATAATCCGGTTGCCCTCCTTTCTGTATTTTTTCTTCAGCATTTCAGATAGCTGTTCCATTGTCTGCTCCAATGTTCGGGTAGCGCGCATGGTGAAATGAAATGACGATGTGCGGACTTGAGGGTCTGTACTTTCGAGTTGCACGCCATAGCGATTGTATAACACTTGCGCCAACACCGCAAACGGGGCGTCTGCCAGCACATCGACGCCTTCCCGCCACAAGGATTTAGTAGTTGGTTGCGCTCGTGTGTACTGAAAATCAGCCGTCTGGCGGTTATAAGTTATCCCCTCTTCAGCGTGCAACAAGCCAAGCGTTCGCTTTGCATCGGCGACCTGCACCCTACCAGAGCCTACCGTTACTTCAATATCGGCCAGCGCGGCGTAAGCGCTCACATTGAATGCCGTGCCGAGAACCGTCACCTGCAAATCGTCTGCTGTGACGATAAATGGCCTCGTCGAATCATGTTTCACTTCGAAATACGCCTCGCCGACGAGTTTCACTACCCGATCATCGGCTCCAAAATTTGCCGGCAGTTGCAGGGAAGTATTAGCATTAAGGTACACCACGGTACTATCAGGCAGTAGCAGTCGTTTCACTTGGTTGACACCCGTTACGCTGGTTTGCACCATTTTCTTCTGGGCAGGGTCTGCCTTGTTCGGAACTTGCCGGAAGTAAAACAGTATGGACAATGAAACGGTGCAAAGTACGAGTGCCGCAATCGCCCATCGTATGCGTGGGTAGCGGTTTCGGGGCTGGTGCGCCTCGCCCAGCACCCGAAAGAGTAATTCTTGTTGAAACGACGACAGGTAGCCGGGGTCATCAAGTGCTTGGTTCCGATCGCCCGCTTTTTGAAGCGATTCGAGCCAGCAATCTACCACGTAGCGCTCGGCTGATGTAGCCTTTCCACTTTGATAGCGGTTAATTAATTCCTTGAGTTTGGAAGATTCCACAGTATGCCCTTTATGAAGAAAGGGACATAACCGCCGGAAAAGTATATTAAGGAACTATAAAGAGATCGTTAATTTTCCATCAGCCTAGCTACGATAAGAGCTAGCAGGGAGTGGCTGATATCAGGATGCCGCGCCAGCACAGCCTCCCGGATGCGGCGGTTGAGTTCGCTGTGGTAGCTTTTTACCGTCTGCTCGGCAAGGCCAAGCGCCTGGGCGATTTCCCTGAGCGTAAAATCTTCACTACGCAGGTAAAATATTTTTCGCATGTTTTCAGGCAGACGATCTACTGCGGCAGATAGTGTTTGCTGCAGGTCCGACGCGTCCATTGCATCCAAGATAACATTCTCCATCTGATCGATCCTTTGCAGCAGGTGGGCCATGGCTTGCTCATGCAGGTTGCTACGAGCAACCAACCGGAGAAACCGATGTTTCAGCATGCTATTGAGGTAAGCGTTGAGTGACGTTGTTATTCTGAGTTTACCCCGGCGCTCCCATAGATCCATAAAGATGTCCTGTACCAAATCTTCTGCCTGGCATTGATCTTTGGTATACCGGAAAGCCGATTGCAACAGTTGTCGAGAATATGTGCGCACAACGAAAGCGAAAGCATGGCGATTGCCTGCACTCAGTTCATCGATTACCTGCTCACTGCTCCAATTCTTAACAATCTCCATGGCGCGGGCAAAATTAAACAAAGGTGCGACACCTATTGCCGCTGGCATGTTATGAATTGGTTAATTATCTGGATCAATCGCATGGTTTTAGCTTATTGCTGCACGACTGAACCCGGGGCGCTACGCGACCGTCTCCTATGTCGTGTCTGCAATGGGCTAAATAAAGCCCACCCCGTTATTGGCATAATAGCGACTGATTCGAGCTAATCGAACAATGAATCTAATATCTCCCATTGCCACTGGATAATATCTTCCATTTGTAATGGATGATTGTTGTATTTGCTATGAATTATTTTATACGCATACCACTATCTCAGCCAACCCCTTAACTAATTCACGATGTCACTACGATTCAGAAAAAACCTGGAAAAGTTTATAACCTTTACCTACGATTACCTACGTTTCCACTTATCGCTATCGAAGTACTTTCCAATTTCCTTAGCGCCTTCTTCGATCTTTTTCACTTTTGCTTTCCATTCCGGAGATTCAAAGTATCTTTCGATACCTTCCGCACTCTTTTCCATTTCGGCGATTTGTTCTTTCCATTCCGGCGATTCAAAATAGGAGGTGATGTTATCCATTTTGGATTTCCATTCTTCCGAATTGAAATACGCATTGAGTTTAGCCGCCTGGTTTTCGACTTCGGCCACGTGCCGTTTCCATTCCGGAGCATCCAGCTGTTTCTGTAATTCCATGGCGTTTTTCTCCAACTTCTTTATTTCAGCACCTATCTTTTTGGGCAACCTTGCCGTATCGGGTACTGCCGGGACTTTCGGCACGATGGTGTCAGCAGGTGGCACGGCCGGAACCGGGGGTGCCGGCTTAGTCGGGCGTTTTGCATCAACTGGTGGTACTGGTGGTACTGGTTTAGCTGGCGCCACCGTGTCAGTATTCACTGCGACGACAGCGTTCCCAAACGCTGCGGCATCCATCGGCGCTAAGGCCATTTCCCCTGCATTTGTCGGTTGGGCAGGGATGAGCATCGCGATGGTAAAGAGCGCCAGCGAGCTGGCAACAACGGCAATTAGCTGTTGCTTGATGTTTCTTTTATTCGATTCCATGTTGGTCATTCGTTTTATTCGTTGGAGTAATTGGTTTTTCGCTCCCGTTGCGGCCATGCTCAGGGCTGGAGCCCTGGCCATCCGCAGTTCTTCCAGCGTTACGAGGGCACGGGCATAGTGCATCGGCGTACCAAGCTGTTGCAATACGCTATCGTCACACGCATGCTCACGCTCGCGTGCTATCACCCTGGATAGCGCCCAGATAAACGGATTGAAGAACAGGATGGTTTCGATGGCTACCTTGAATAAGTTACACAGGAAATCCTGTCGTTTGATGTGTACCAGCTCATGCAACAGGATGGCTTCTACCTGATCAGCGTTCAGTCGGTTTACATACGCGAACGGAAAGAGCACGAATGGCCTCACGAACCCGATGGTTAGCGGCACCGCAATATGGCGTGACAGGTAGATGGAAACCGCTTTTTGAATGCCCAGCTTCCGTCTGGACTGTTCAAACAGCTCGATCCAGGGTAAAGGGATGGGACTCAGCCCGGTGTGTTTCAACGTCATCAGCCGTACATAGCTACTGGCCAGCAGCAGCATCTGCACCGCCAGGCCGATGAGGTAACCTCCTGCCAGGTACGGGAAGAGGCTTTCCAGGCTGAATGGCTTTCCGCGGTCCGCAATCACCTGCCGGATCATTTCTGCTGGCCCTAACCCCTGCGGGATTTCAACCACGCTGTATTTGCCGTAGTAATACACGAAACTAGCCACAAAGCCAACAAACACGACGATCTGCATACCCAATGCTGTATTGTGTTTCGCCGCAGCGGACTGCCGCGTGTTAGCCAGCCGCAGCATACCCAGGGCCACGTAGCAGCACGCACCCAGCCCCAACGAATGGAACATACTCCATCCAAGGGCTTGTATCAGATTATACACGTTGATTTCCATGACTACTTATTTTCTTCCAGGTTCTTTAAAAATTCCTTGATTTCTTCCAGCTCCTGCCGGCTGGCCCGATCGTTTCCCAGCGCTTGCATCACCAGCCGCGCGGTCGATCCGTTGTAAACCGCATCGATCATCTTATCCAGAAACTGCCCTTGCGTGTGCTCTTTTTCCAGCGCCGCCTTGTATTGATGGGTTTTCGATGACGTATCGCGCACTACCATGCCTTTATCATGCATGATCTGCATGAGTTTCAATATCGCGGTATAGCCCACCTTTTTCTTGTCTAAGGTTTCATAGACTTCTCGTACACTGCTCTGGCCTTTTTCCCAAAGCACCTGCAGGATTTCCATTTCGCTATCTGTCGGCTTTATCATTCTACTTTCATATTACGAATTATTTCGTATTCAAAACTACGAACATTTTCGTAAACTCCAAATTATTTGGATATTTTTAACATTTCGGGATGCGCATTTAAGGCATCATCATCGCCCAGGCGGGTCGCATCTTCCAGTTATTACTACAAAATGAAATATTTATCGGTTGGACGAAGCGTTTAGCGCTATGATGCAATTTTTAAGCTAAACTTTTGCCTTAATCCGCTAGTTAATAGCGAAATCAGTTCTGTCATTATACGACTAACTTTTTCTCCAAGTCCACTATTCCCAGATACCGGATTCTAAAGGACTTCTCCTACATGGCATACAAAAAAACCGGTATACGCTTACGTATACCGGCCAATGGATAGGGAAGTGTATTTTGATCCTACTTTCTCCTTCCCCATCGTTGCAGCAACCAGCTTACCACGAAGCTCACCGTTGCACCAATGGCGGCCAACACGGCCGTTTTCAGCACATCATGCAGGCCCAACTGGCCAAAGACGCTCAGCACCGTACCGCCCGTTGTGCCGATGCCCAGCCGGTGGTCAATCTTCATCTTCCCCTCCTTTCGTTATGCCGTTTTCTACGGCCTCCAGCACGCCCAGCGCCAGCGCCAGGTACTTGGCGACCGCCACGACTTTCGGTGGCAGCTTTAACGGCGATGCGATGATAAAGTGGCTGGCTACTGCCAGCGTCTCCTTTACTTGTTCGTATATCGATTGTTTCTTTTCCATTTTTGTTGCTTTTTTAGTTATTAAAAAATTGTTAGTGGGTGCCGTTAGCCAGCCCAACGAAACTGCAATGAGTGGGGGCGCCAGTTATCCAGCCCAATGAAACTGCAACGCTCCCTGCGGTCACGCCGCTAGGTTTCTTGTGGGCTGGCTAAACTGCTTGGGGGAATTGGGGTGTTAAGCCTGCTGCAGAGCCAGCCTTGGAGATCCTAGCGTACCGACGGAGATCCAGATGGCGAGTGAGGTGCAGTTATCCAGCCCAATGAAACTGCAACGCTCCCTGCGGTCACGCCGCTAGGTTTCTTGTGGGCTGGCTAAACTGCTCGGTGAGTAGTAAAACCCTCCCCTCACTCCTCGTTTTCGATTGCTGCAGAGCCAGCCTTGGAGATCCTAGCGTAGCGACGGAGATCCAGATGGCGAGCAACCTTCCCCTTCCCAAGCACGTTTTCGATTGCTGCAGAGCCAGCCTTGGAGTTCCTAGCGTAGCGACGGAGATCCAGATGGCGAGCAGCAATCGAAAACCTCCACCTTATCATTCCCCTTTTCAATCTCTGCCACCAACAGCGGGTACGCGTGCTTGTAGGCTGCGGCCGAGTGCAGCACGCGGTAGTCGCCATCGAGCAGTTGCCAGTACGAACCGGTAAGCAAGCATCCGGCCGTGTCGGTGTGGTAGTTGCCCACATGGAAGAACACTAAGCTGAAGTTCGGTATGCCGCGCACCTCCACCATCCCCCGGTGCATGGCAGCATAGCGGCTGCTATAGCTGCGGTTCATTCGCGCAGTGGCGTTGAGACCCAGCGTATATTCGCCGGCTGGAATGGCGGTCTGCCCCGGTATCTTTCGATCACGCACCGCATCTTCGAGGATGTAACAGCAGAACAGACCGTTGATGTATAAGTGGCCGAGGGTACTGTGCTTCGCCTGGGCCACGCGGATAATCTTTATGTTTCCCATCATTTGTGTGGCTAAAACTCACCTAAGTAGCAGCTATTCGACCACCTCCGCTCGGCGCGATCATGCACCATCAAGTAAAGGTGCACGGGCTTATCCGCCAGCAGTGGTGGCAGCTGCAACGATACCACGCCGTCGTCTCGCCTGCGAGGTTCTTCATTTATGCCCGCCACCCGCTGTTCCGGATGGTATGCGCAAAGGATTAGTTGGTCGTCCCAAGATTCATTCATTCCCTCGAGGTCAGCTCCTATCGACGCTACCTCAACGTTAATCAACCGCCCCTGGCGCGTTACTTCTACCAGGGCGGGATTCAGCAATACTCCTTCACTGAGGCGCACCTTAGCCGGGTCGACGTACTGGTTGGGATAATCGCCCTCTACCGCCCGGAGCAACACATAGGACATTGCCCTGCCAAAGGCGGTCTTTCCCTTTCGTTTGGTCGCGAAACCGCGATGGATCAGCCGGCGTACTGGCATCAGGAACTCGCTAGCCAGCTTAAAGCGCTGGCGCACCGCCAAGCGCCCGTCTACCTCGCTGCTCAGCTTCCGATCGGGCCTGTTTGATATAATGTTCATCGGTTTCTTGTTTCGTTATGAAATCAGTTAACGGAGCCGCCCACACTCCGCGGCGCGCGGGCGGCTTCCAGCTTCTGCCGTTTACGCCAGCGCTACCTCACCGAGGTACACACTTCGCGACACGTTGCGCCCTTTCCGATCGGCCGTAAACAGCCACACGTGGCCCTGGCCAGTCTGGAAATGGTTGGGCAGCGTGATGTCAACGGTGCCATCCATTCGTTGGGGTGGCGTGGGCGGGGTCAGGAACTGGTCGATACCCGGATGGTATAGCACGATGTACACGCGGTCGTCCGCGCGTTGCTCGTACACCTCATTCTGTACCGTATCCCAGGTCACGGTCAGCACGCCTGCTTCCGCACTGGCGGATTCGGTACTGCCACCGCTATAGCCTTCTGCGATCCGCACCTGGCTATAATCCAGCGCATAGTCCGGATAGTCGCCGGCGATTGACCGGTTGATGTTGTCCTGAAACGCCACGTTCATCGGCGTGTGCGTATCGGTTTTGCGCTGCCCGTAGCCGATGCGCACAAACACCTTCAGTGGCAACAGGAAACGCATCAGCAGTGTAAATTTGGCCTGCTGCATCAACTGTTCTTCTGTAGCCGGCTTAGTGCGTTTCTTGTACAGGCCCTTGATGTAATCGATGCTCTTCCAGCTGCTGCCGATCACGCTACCTGCTTTTCCTTTGAAGCCACCGTTGGCTCCTCTTCTGATTACTCCCATTTTCTTAATTCCTTTTTTTTAAATTTTAATCATCATTTATTTGTTCACCCGCCCGCCTGATCAGTTGCTTACGGGTTCACCTGTTTACTCCATACGCAATGCTGCGATACCGGTATGCGTTGCGTCATGGCGGCAAACATAGGGTGCTGCAAATCAAAAAACTAAGGCTGGAAGACGGTTGGCGGGGATGTGGCGGGGTTTCATCGGTAAATTGGCGGGGATGTGACGGGGTGGTCGTTATAGCCCGTTGCTCCACGACTGGGATCCGCGGCGCTTCGCTAGCGTCTCCTAGGTCGTGGAGCAACGGGCTATAACTTTGGAGTTAGTGGAAAGGCGATCTGCGGCGCTTCGCTGGCGTCTCCTAGGTCGTGTCTGCAACGGGCTATAACTTTGGAGTTAGTGGAAAGGCGATCTGCGGCGCGGCGCGTGTCAACAGTTATCGGTTTTGTATATACGAGGTAATTTGTTTAATTTTGTTATATCATCGCGATTATTATTATGGTACAACTTACAGATATATAGGGTTTGCCTGTTGCTGAGCGGATTGCCATGGCAGAAGCTATATGGGATAGTATCGAAAAAGAAGAAGTTTCGTTATCCGCAGCTCAGCTTGAGGAGCTGGATTATCGTATGGCGATCCATGATAGCGCGGAGATGCCTTACGTAAGCTGGGACGACGTGAAGGCGGAATTACGGAACCGAAGATCGTAATGATTCAATTCAACCTATTCATTTCCGATGCTGCCCGACTGGACATCATAGAAGCCTTCGATTGGTATAATGAAATTGACAGCCATCTGGCTGATTCATTAGAAATATATATTGAAGCCGGTTAACTACCATACAGCACAACCCAAATCTGTTTCAAAAGCGTTACAAGAAAATCCGGGTTCACTTCATCAAACGATTCCCCTACACATCTTGAAGTCAAAACATACAAAATCCTGCAAATTAAACGTTTGCGGGCTTTTTGGTTTTTACAGCATCATGATTCATTCAATTATTTGCATAAAAACAGTGAGTAATTCAGTGAGTCAATCCCTAACATACCGCTACTCACTGAAAGCACATTAAGTTGTTGAATGACAACCCGTTCAATAACTAAACATCTTGACTACCATAGGCAGCAAGGCTAATTTTGCATCACTGAAATCTGTTTTTCAGTGGCGATGCAGAGCTCGCCGCTATGGCGGCTCGGTTTGTTCACCATAAATGATGTATTATCATGAGTACAAATTACTCCTTGCTCTTCTACTTGAAGAAACCAAAAAACTATGTGGGTGGTATGAAACCCATCTACATGCGTATCACCGTGGTCGGTGACCCCAAGGAAGTGTCCACCGGCCGTGAGTGTGACCCCTCACGGTGGAACGCCAAGGCCACCGTGCCAAGGGCACCAAGGAGGACATACGTGGCCTGGATGCCTACCTCGACACGCTGGAGCGAAAGGTGGCCGATGCCCACCTGCAACTCGTAAAGGACGGCACGGAAATCACCGCCGAATCGCTGAAACTGAAATACCTCGGCAAGGACGCACAACGGCGGTATTTGATGGAAACGTTTACCGAACACAACCGGAAGATGGAAGCGTTGCTTGGGAAAGGTTTCAAACCCAACGCGCTGAAAGGCTACAACACTTCTGTTGCACACCTGACCTGCTATTTGGAAAAATGCTATGGTAAAACGGACATCGAGATCCGGCACATCGACCATGCGTTCATCACAGGTTATGAGTTTTTCCTCCGCTCTGACATGGAATGCAGGGCGGTGTCGGCGGCCAAGTACATGAAACACCTGCGTAAAATCATAAACTAGTGTCTTGCACACCGATGGATTACGGAAAACCCCTTTGCGTTCTACAAAACGAAGGCCAAGCCAAGGGAAAAGGAATTTCTCACGCCCGATGAACTGGACAGGATAGCCCAAAAGAAATTTTCCATAACAAGGTTGGCACATGTGCGCGACATCTTCGTGTTCTGCTGCTATACGGGGCGCCGATGTACGGAAACTGCAAAAGACGGACATCGCCAAGGGCATAGACGGCAGGTTGTGGGTGTTGACCAGCCGGGAGAAAACGGAAACCTCCTCCAACATTCCCTTGCTGCCGCAAGCCTTGGAAATCATCGGGCGCTATGCGAACTATCCCTCATGCGTGGCAAAGGGGCTGGTGCTTCCGGTGTTGAGCAACCAGAAGATGAACAGCTACCTGAAAGAGATTGCCGACCTGTGCGGCATCACCAAAAAGCTGACATTCCACATGGCGCGGCACACATTCGCCACCACAGTGACACTGGCCAACAATGTGCCTATCGAAACGGTATCCAAGATGTTGGGGCATACCAACATCAAGACCACCCAGCACTATGCCAAGCTGCTGGACACGCGGATCGGCAGCGACATGCTAACTTTACAGCGGAAATTGGCAGGAACTTAATTTGCCTATATCTCTTATCCGTTTGGGGACTTGAAATATCCTCAAACGGATATAAGAAACATTACATAAACCCAAAATACATTATATTTGAATCATGGCCAAAACAACACAACCGACAACAGGAACTTACATTGACCCGTTAACCGATTTCGCATTTAAAAAGCTCTTTGGAAGTGAGCCGAACAAGGACTTACTGATTGACTTCCTCAATGGCGTGTTCCGTGGGCGGAAACACATCGTGGATTTGGTATACAACAAAAACGAGCATCCCGGCGAAACGGTAAACGAAGGGAGTGCCATATTTGACCTAACCTGTACCGGAAACGATGGGGAGCAATTCATCATAGAAGTACAACGGGGAAAACAGGGCAACTTCAAGCAACGGGCAATCTTCTATACCAGCCGCTTGGTCACCGAGCAAGCTCCCAAAGGAAAGCGTTCCGAATGGGGATATAATGTGAAAGAAGTGTATCTCATCGCGCTCTTGGAAGATTTTTCCTTGGATGCGGGTAATGAGCAAGAGTTTCTGCATGATATTTGCCTAAGTAACAGGGAGACAAGTAAAGTTTTTTACGAGGGGCTGGGGTATATATTCATTGAATTGATTAAATTTGTAAAAACGGAAGCGGAGCTGGATACCGACCTTGACAAATGGCTCTATGTTTTGAAGAACATGAGTAGCATGGATAAGATTCCGGTATATCTGCGCAAACCGATTTTTGAAAAACTGTTTAATATTGCTGAATACAGCAATCTGACAAAGGAGGAAAAGACCATGTACGATACAAGTCTGAAACGCAAATGGGACAACAAAGCTGTGTTGGACTATGCAGTAAATGAGGCGGCAAAGGAAGCAGCAAAGGAGGCCAAACAAGAAGAAAAAATGGAAATTGCCCGTGAAATGAAAAAGGACGGCATTTCCGTTGAGCAGATTGCCAAATTTACCAAGCTGTCCATCGAGGAAATCGAGAAGCTTTAATGTCCATCAACCATAAAAACCTAAAAGACCTCTATCCGCAGAATTATAAAAGAAAACTGCAGAAATCAAACATGTAGTTCATAGGACGGATACGATAAATCACACTAACCCCACCCTTTCTCCCGCCTTTTTCCCGCCATCTCGCGGGGCTGATGCGGGGCGTATGCGGGACGTATGCGTAAAAAGGTTACATACACGCCGCATCCGGCACGCGTACGGCTCGCATTACGGCAGAACAATGGCAGAAGAATGGCAAAAGAAGACGTGGGGGAAAACGGTGCTTCAACCCGATAGCTGATTTTGATTAGCTCCTGAAACTTTTTGGAGCAAGATGCATCTAACAAATGAAAACTTCTTATGAATTAATGATTTATAAACACTATTGTAACCTTAGGAATTTATGTTTATCCTGCCGATATTTATCGGGCAAAAACATACATCAATCCTAAATGCTTATGGACTTCATTTTTGTTGTGAAAGATTTTATTGAACCGGCCCTGAATGCTGCAAGGCTGACCGGAAAGACAGAAGTCCGCTTGTTATTGCTGAAAGAAAAATCCATATGAAAGCTGCTATCTATAAACGTTATGGCAATCCCGATGTCGTGCGTATCGGGGACATGCCCAAGCCTGTGCCCCGGAGCAATGAGGTGCTTATCCGTGTCCATGCCAGTACGGTGAACCGTACGGACGCCGGATTCAGGAGTGCGGAGTACTTTGTTTCCCGGCTGTTCAGCGGACTGTTCAGCCCTAAAAATCCGGTATTGGGCTGTGAGTTTGCGGGCGTTGTTGAAGTGATTGGGAGTGATGTCAGCGGCTTTAGGGTAGGAAACCGGGTCTTTGGTTTCGATGATGACGGTTTTGGCGGACACGCCGAATACAAGGTTATCCGGGAAGATAAGGCACTGGCGCTCATACCCGACGGAATGGACTACACAATTGCTGCGGCACTGACCGAAGGCAGCCACTATGCCCTGTGCAACATACGTGCCGCCAAGGTCAAACAGGAAGACACCGTGCTGGTCTACGGCGCAACGGGTGCCATCGGGTCTGCTGCCGTTCAACTGCTAAAGCACATCGGGGCTTATGTGGTGGCGGTCTGCAATACAAAAAACGTTGGATTGGTAAGATCGCTCGGGGCCGATGAAACAATCGATTACCAGACGCAGGATTTCACGACAACGAGGCACCGTTTCGATTTCGTTTTCGATGCGGTGGGAAAAAGTTCGTTCGGACAGTGTAAGCCGCTGATGAAAGATAAGGGTATCTACATCTCGACGGAACTGGGCAAAGGTTCTGAGAACATTCGGCTGGCATTGACAACACCGCTGCTGGGAGGTAAAAGGGTATTGTTCCCGTTGCCCGTTATGCGCAGGGACGATATCCTTTACCTCCGCGATCTGGCCCAACAGGGTTCGTTCCGTCCTGTTATCGACAGCAGCTATGCGCTCGATGACATCGTAGCGGCGCACCGTTATGTGGATTCGGGTCAAAAAACAGGCAACGTCATCATCCAAATCTTATAGGCTTGACAATGGGTTCCAACTATCAACAATTACAGGAGGTGCTGGACAAGGCGGTCGACCGGAACAAGGTGTTCGGAACGTCCTTCTGCATCCGACACGGGGGAAACGAATGGTGCGGTGCCTCTGGCGATTTGGAGGTAAACCAGCAGTATTTCATTGCCAGTACGACCAAGCTGTTCGTTACGGCCGCCATCCTGAAATACCGGTCTGTGGGACTGCTGTCGCTGGACGATGGTATCGGCAAGCACCTGCCGCAGCACATCATCAGCGGTCTGCATGTGCTGAAAGGGAAGGATCATTCAGAGGACATCACGATAAGGCATCTATTGGCGCACACCTCCGGCCTGCCCGATTATTTTCAGGGGAAAGATGGCGGCGGCGACAGCCTGGAGAAGCTCCTGAAGACGAATACGGATAAGCAGTGGGATTTTGAAAAGGCGCTGGAGCGCAGTAAAATGCTGACGCCGCCGTTCGCTCCGGGTCAGGCAAAAAAAGCGCATTATTCGGATACGAACTTCCAGCTGCTGGGGCGTATTATTGAAGCGATCTCCGGCAGGTCTTTGCAGGAGGTTTTCATTGAACTGATCTTTACGCCATTAGGATTGGAAAACACGTATCTGTATGCCGACGCCAAAGACCGGAGGCCTAAGGCTTTCTACTATAAAGGTCTCCCGCTCCATATTCCTAAAGCGATGACCTCTTTTGGTGCGGATGGGGGGATTGTGTCGACTTCCGGAGAGATGATGGTGTTCTTAGAGGCATTTTTCAACGGGAGGCTCTTTCCTGTGGAATACATTGAGGAATTGCAAGTCTGGAACAGGATTTTTTTTCCCATGCAGTCCGGTATCGGAATTCATCGCTTTAAGCTGTTGCGTATTTTCGATCCTTTCGGTAGAATGCCTGAACTTATCGGTCACTCGGGACTGTCAGGGGCGTTGGCTTTCTGTAATCCTAAAAGGGGGCTTTATGTGACAGGAACGGTCAATCAGCTGGCTTACCCCGATACCTCGTTCAGGCTGATAATCAAACTGATCCAGCGAGTGCTGAGAAGGTAATGCGATTGATGTGCTGGTGGCCAAGGGTCTGACGCCGTGCGGTAAACAAGGGGCTTATATCGGCCCCTCATTGGAGAGATAAATGAGGACTCATATATGCATCGTCCATCCACATATAAAGATATGACGATAAAAGAGGCTTTTGAGGTTTCTGCGGGCAGGGTGTTTATGGAGTTGGCTAAAAAGATAGGTAGAGAAAAATACCTTCATTATCTCGAAGCATGTGGTATGGCAACCGAAATGTTAATGATGAAGATAAGGAAGATGAGGAACCCGATTTTCAAAAATGCCGAATTGACATAACAAGAAATGCTCTTAAAGAAATCGGGGTGTTTTAACCCCGGCTAACAATGATGAAAAAGAGAAAGAAAAGTCGGGTTATTAGAACTGCAATATGGCTGTTTTCCATAGTTGCGGTGCTATGGGTGTCAAACTATACTATTGTCGGATATTTCTT
>NZ_JBHRTA010000026.1:0-3303 GCF_042646065.1 Parapedobacter deserti | reverse complement strand
ACAGTTTGCTCTCCCCATACAACGAGTATTTTAACGGTATTCAATTTACATTTTCCCCAAACAAACAAAGGATCATTGAAATACTGAAAGATGGTGGAGGCAGGCCTCATAAATATGAACTATTATTTAAGTCCGTTAATTTAATGTAATGAAGAGGCGTAATTCTTAGCACGGTCATAAGATTACGGCGCAAGGTTCTATGACCCGGTGATAGGGCGCTGGAACGCTGTGGATCCATTGGCGGAGCAGATGCGCAGGCACAGTCCATACAATTACGGTTTTAACAATCCGGTAAGGTTCATCGACCCGGATGGGATGGCACCATGGTCAACCCATACGGATGAAAAAGGGAACGTACTAGCAGTATTTGATGATGGAGATTTAGGAGTATATAGACATAAAAATAGTACGGCAGACGATATTAGTAAGAGACATAATTCTGCTTCCTATACATCAGCAGGAGGTGAAAAGATGGGTGAGACGTGGACTGAACTTGGTTTTGCTGACTTTGGTTATTACGAAGCAACCGGAAAGATAAGGCCCCAGGCAGGTGCTAAGATTGATTTTGGTTCCAATTGGGCTACTGAACAGGTTGGATCAATATTAGATAGTGATCCTTCAGCTGGCGAGTATGCAAAAAAGGCACAAGGAGGTGGGATTTGGGACGTAAAAGCTCATTCTCCCGGAGGAATAGGATATGGATCAATGCTATTTGGCAAGTATGCTTCTGCAAGAGATGCAGGTAATTTTGCGGCTGGAGCCGTAGCCGCAAATAGTTACTTTCCTGAATTGGCCATTGATTATGGATTTGGTTTATATAATATGTCAGGGAACAACGTTAATAGAGCGATCGGCCTTGCTGGAAGAGATGTTATGAACACGCCATGGGGAACAATCGGATCGGTTTTAATGCGGGCTAAGACTGGTGAAAATCCTCTTTCTCAAGCTGGCATTGATGCAGGTAAAGCATATATGAAAAGCCTACTAAATTCTAAAGGAGGGATTTCCTCTTATTTCAAAATGTTTTAGTAATGTACAGAATGAAAAGTTTGTTCTTTCTTATTGTAATCTGTACTCTGGTAGGTTGCTCAAATTCTAAAAGAATTGGAATACAATATGAGTATAATGGGATAGTCGTTACAAGGTTCGACAAAGATGCAGAAAGCCGTTTTTATTATGGACGTCTTAATAAAGAGGATAGTTCTATGCCATATGTGTATGCTAAATATGCTGGTTTTGATGGATCAATGGATGGCTATTTAGTTTTTAAGAATGATAAAACAGTGGAGCTAGTGCCTCTTATGTATTTTGTGGAAAACGGAAACCCATCTAAACTCTCTTTAAAAGAGTATAATAATAATACTCTTTTAAATGCTTGGCAGGATAGTATTAAAGGGAGGTATGATAACGTAGTTCGAATATCAGACAATCTAAACATTGAGAGGCAAAGGAATGCTGAAAATTACTCAAATGTGAACGTGAAGTACTCTCGTTAGTCGTTCCAAATTGAATAAACTTAAAACGCCTGGTTCTTTTAGTAGAGCCAGGCGTTTTGTTATTTATTGGGCATAAGCTTTTCTCGCTTTAAAATCCCGAATAAGTGCATCGAGTACCTAAAGACCTGCTGCTTTTCCTGCTCGGGGAGCTTGGCCACTTCCTGAATACGTTTAATGGTAGAGCTGTCAAGCTCCAGTTCTGTCTTGCCTACCAGAAAATCTAAAGACACTTCCAGGGCATCGGCCATTCTGATTACTACCTCAATCGAGGGCTTCACTTCGCCCCGTTCGTAACGTCCGATGCCCAAGTTCAGAAGCTTAGCATTGCATGTTACTATTTCCTTGGTTATCTTTGTTGGGTAAGCAATTCTGATCGACAGCAGAAAAAAAGGCATCGACCATTGAGAGAATAGAAACAAAAGCCTAAACCGGAAGGATAATCAACAGATCGACTAGCAGGTTATTGTACGTGAAAAAGCGGTTGTGCAGGAATCAATGGTTCCACGCAGGTAGCTGGCTGTGTATTGGAATAGGCATATCCGTTTACATTGAAAAACATATTAAAGCCATGATACGAAGACCGATTTTAATTGCATTTAGTTTATTGATGACTGCGGCGTATTGCCGGGCGCAAACGAATACTTTTCCTTCTAGTGGAAATGTGGGAATTGGTACGACACCAGTGGAAGAGCTCCATATAAAGGGGAACGTCCGTGTGGAGCGAATAGATGGGCTTAATCATTTGTTATTCAATTCGAATTCAAGCGGAAATTTTTTAACAAGCGACGATCCCGGAACAAATCAAAAGAGCATGTTTTTGAGAATAGTGTCGCCTCCTTTGGAATACGGAGCGCGACATTTATATATACAGACAGGCATCAAAAATGAAGCTTTTTATACCCGAATGGTAGTAAGAGGAGACAACGGTAACGTCGGCATCGGTACCACAAACCCTCAAGCCAAACTGGCGGTTGAGGGCACCATTCTGGCGAAGGAAGTAAAGGTGAAGACTGATATCTCGGTTCCAGATTATGTTTTCGAACCGGAGTACGAGTTGCCAGCATTGGCCGATATCGAAGCTTATGTAAGACAACATAAGCACCTGCCGGAAATCCCATCGGCTGCCGACATCGAGCGTGACGGGCTGGACCTCGCGCAGATGAATCTGCTACTACTGAAGAAGGTAGAGGAACTGACACTGCACATTATTGATCTGAACCGAACCAGCGAACTTCAAAACAAGGAAATTGCAGAGCTGAAATCAGCGATGAAACATCGATAAATGAATCGGAAGCCAAGCCGTCTATAAGCGGAACTAATCCAATAATCTCCGTAAATGGGTTAACAACACACTCCAGTAACGGAACTCCGGACATTCGGCCATTGTTTATAATCCTGGTGAAACACGAACTGATGTTTGGTTTTCATAGCAATGGAGGCTTTCACTGGGGCCACCAACAGACGAATTGCAAAAAATACATATTCATTTGTTTTATTGGATTCGTTTTCTATTTTTGTTGTGTAAGCATAATTTGGTATAGCGGCAAGAAATCAACCAATCGGGGAATAATCGAAAAACGATAGCCTAACCGAAGGATTAATCAACAGAAACGATTAAAGTACTCCCCATTGTTAGGACAAAATACTCCTTGTTTTAAGAACAATAATCAACCTTGTTGTTATTGTTGTGGTGTGGGAATGTGCGGGAGTGTAAAACAAACTGTGTCAGGGGTTGAGCATCGGCCCCGCGGGGCCGATGCTCAACCCCTGCTGCTCAAGGCAAATCTAACACCATTCTCCCGGGAAA
>NZ_JBHRTA010000025.1:0-3268 GCF_042646065.1 Parapedobacter deserti | reverse complement strand
GCCAGCAGATAACTATGTGCATTACGTCTCATCTTGTGATCTTCTATTGCATAATCAAACTAACCATACTATTTCCGCTTCAGTATCACCCAGCCCTTCTCTTCCAGCCGGCTGTTCCCTTTGTGCAGCGTCAGCACATAATAATACGTGCCTTCCTGGATATCCCCGCCACCCCACGAATTATCGTAGTCGTTGTGCCGGTACACCTCGTTGCCCCAGCGGTTAAACACCACCAGCTCAGCCCGGTCGTACCCTTCCAGGCCGATGATTTCAAATAGGTCGTTCTGTCCATCGCCGTTTGGCGTAAAGACGTTCGGCACTTTCAGCGGGTTGGCCGTTACCGTCACGGTTACCTGGGCCACATTGCTCCAGTGGCCCTCGCTGTCTTTCACGCGGTAAGAGAACCGGTCTTCGCCCACATATCCAGTTGCAGGGATATAGGTGATCGTACCGTCCGTACCGATGCTCAACGTGCCGTGCTGCGGCGGGCTGACAATTTCAATCGAGGCCGCATCCACAGGATGGGTATGTTCTCTATCATTACCCAATACCGAAATGGTTAAAGCCCTGTTCGAGGTTCCGCTGACAGCGTCATCCACTGCCTGCGGAGGCCGCACCGGGGTGACCGTTATCTCCGCCACATTGTTCCCACTATCCGGGTCGTTTTCATTACCGCGAACTTCAGCACGGTTCAGGTAGTCACCTTCGTCATTCACCGAGGCCGTGATCCGCAGCGTCCGGCTTTCACCGCTTGCCAGACCGCCAACCGTCCAGACACCGGATTCCGCGTCATAGCTGCCCGCCGATGCTTCCGCCGATTCGAACGTATACCCGGACGGCAGCCTGCCCAGCAGCTCAACGCCGGTGGCACTTTCAGGGCCCGCGTTGGTCACCTCGATGGTAAAGACCACCTGGCTTCCAACCATGGGTGATGCATTATCCACCGCCATGGTCACGGCCAGGTCTGAATAGTTGTCATCATCCGCAATGATCACTGTTGCCGTATTTGCGGTGCCTATAGTTACGGTGATGCCTGGAGAAGACACCTCTGTGAGGGTAACAGTCACCGTTTCTTCAGGCTCTGTGTGGTCATCATCCAAGACAATTACCGGTAGGGTAACACTGTTCTGACCGGCCGGTATCACCACCGTGCCGCTAAGGGCGACGTAGTCCTCTCCCGCGGTGGCGGTGCCGCCTACCGTATAAGTTACCGTGACATCTTTAGCCGCTGTAACGCCTGCAGGCAGGCTGATGGTAAAGGCGCCGTCTGTACCGGGCTCGGACGCATTACCGCTATTGCTGATGCTCAGTGCGTGATTCGCCGGCACGGTGCTTTCATCGTCTTCGATCTCCACTGTCGCACTACCCGTGCCCGTGAAGGTAAAATTCGCCGAAGTGCCACCAGTCAACGTCAACACCACCGTTTCGGTACCCTCGATAATCCGGTCATCGATTACTCTGACAAGCACCTCGATACCGCTTTCCCCCGCTGGGATAGTTGCCGTGCCTGTGAGAGCCGTATAGTCCGTTCCCGCCTCGGCGGTTCCTGTAACGGTGTAGGTAACCGTAATGTCCTCCGCTGCCGTTATTCCCGAAGGCAGGCTGATCGTGAACGCACCGTCAGTGCCCGGTTCAGCACCGTCGGCTGTTTTACTGATAGTAAGCTCCAGGTTCGCTGGCACCGCGCTCTCATCGTCCGCGATGTTCACCGTCGCACTGCCCGCACCTGTGAAGGTGAAGCTGGCACTGCTGCCGCCGGTGAGCGTGGCAATGACCGTTTCGGTCGGTTCAATGAGCTGGTCATCCATTACCACCACGGGGACGACGACAGCGTTCTGACCTGCGGCGATCACGGCCGTGCCGGTAAGGGCCGTATAGTCAGTTCCTGCCTCGGCGGTTCCGGTAACGGTGTAACTAACCGTGATGTCCTCCGATGCTGTTATTCCTGAAGGCAGTCCGATGGTAAAGGCACCATCAGTATCCGGTTCAGCACCGTCGGCTGTTTTGCTGATGGTAAGCTCCAGGTTCGCCGAAACCATGCTCTCATCGTCGACGATGTTCACTGTAGCTTCGCCATCAGTACCGCTTGCCGTAAAGGTGAAGCTGGTTGATGTGCCACCGTTTAGGGTCAGCACTACCGTTTCGGTACTTTCAATGATCTGATCATCGATCACCGCTACTGGTATAGCAATACTGTTTGCTCCAGCGGGGATGATTATCGAACTGGAAAGTGCCGTATAATCCATGCCGCTGGTAGCTGTACCTGTCACATTATAATTTATCAGGATGTCTTCCG
The DNA here is from genome assembly GCF_042646065.1 of Parapedobacter deserti. Lineage (NCBI taxonomy): Bacteria > Pseudomonadati > Bacteroidota > Sphingobacteriia > Sphingobacteriales > Sphingobacteriaceae > Parapedobacter > Parapedobacter deserti. Next base: position 972 of record NZ_JBHRTA010000025.1, on the reverse strand, counting down.
TTGCCGTTACTCCCGAAGGCAAGCTAATCATAAATTCGCCGTTGGAGCTCGGCTCGGCCGCATCCACAGTGGCCGATACCGACAGGGTCATCTTGGTTGGATCGGCTCGGTCGTCGTCGGCTATGGTTACCGTGGCTTCGTTATCGGCGCTGGCCTCGAAGCTGAAGCGGGCTGAGCTGCCGCCCGTGATGGTCATGATCACTGTTTCGTCTGTTTCGATAATTTGATCATCCAGCACATCCACCGGAACCGTAATGCTGTTCTGACCCGCAGGGATCGTCAGCGTGCTTGTAATCGCCGCGTAGTCGTCGCCCGCCGTAGCCGTGCCGCTTATGGTGTAGCTCACCGCGATGTCCGCCGCGGATGTAACACCCGCAGGCAGGCTGACCGTGAACTCCCCGTCCACATCAGGCTCGGCAGCATTCGGCACGCTANCAGAGCTGCCGCCGGTGATCTCCAGTACCACCGTCTCGTCCCCTTCGATGATCCGGTCGTCCAGCACCGCGACCGGCACTGTAACACCGTTCTGGCCCGCAGGGATGACAATGTTCCCCGTTATGGCCGTGTAATCCGTATCGGCAAGGGCTGTACCTGACACGGTATAATTCACCGTAATGTCCTCGCTTGAGGTAACTCCCGCAGGTAGGCTGATTGTGAACTCCCCGTCCGTGCCGGGTTCTGCCGCATCCGGCACACTGGCCGTAACCGACAGCACCTGGCTGGCCGGATCGCTGCGCTCGTCGTCCGCAATGACCACCGTGGCTTCACCGTTCGCTCCGGCCGTGAAGGTGAAGCTGGCCGAGCTGCCGCCCGTGATGGTCATCACCACCGTTTCATCCGTTTCGATGATATTGTCATCCAGCACCGCCACCGGTACCGTCACGCCGTTCTGACCCGCAGGGATCACCACCGCTCCCGTGATCGCCGTGTAGTCGGCGTCAGCAGTAGCCGTGCCGGCCACCGTATAGTGTA
>NZ_JBHRTA010000024.1:0-5243 GCF_042646065.1 Parapedobacter deserti | reverse complement strand
CGCTTTCATCTCCTCGTAATCGAATTCTTCTTGCTTTTCTTTCATTTTAAACTGTGACTAAGTTAACATTTTATAACTCTTGACACAGTTGATTTTACAGTCTCGAATGTGCGTAAACCCGTAGGGTTTTCCACATTTCCATGCCTTTTCTTTCTTTTTTGGTTCTTTTTTCTTTGTGGATCATGCCGCCGCCGGTGTATAACTTCCCCCCGGGGTCCTGTGATCCAGTGACTCGTGCCCCCTTCCCGTATTGTAAAAATCTATGTAAACCTGCAATCCCCGGTAAAGCTCCAGCCCCTCCATGGCGGGTTTCAGGTACACATGTTCGTATTTCAGGCTGCGCCAGAACCTTTCTATAAAAATGTTATCCAGGGCCCTGCCTTTCCCGTCCATTGATATCTGCACACCGTTGCCCGATAATGCCTCCTGGAACTCGTACGCCGTATATTGGCTGCCCTGGTCCGTGTTAACGATATCCGGTGCACCGCACAGCTCGAAGGCCTCCCGGATCACCCGGGTACACCAGGCCGCATCCATCGTGTTGGAGACGCTCCAGTGGACGATATAGCGGCTGTGGACATCGATCACGGCCATCATGTACATGAACCCCTTCTTCATCGGGATATAGGTGATGTCCGTTTCCCAGACCTGGTTATTCCGGTTGATCACCATGTCCCGCAACAGGTACGGGTATTTGCGGTGCCCTTTGTCCGGTATGCTCAGCCTCTTGCCCGGGTAAACCGCCATGAGCCCCATAAGGCGCATCAGGCGCCGTATGCGCTTCACATTCACCGCATACCCTTCCCTCAGGCAAAGGTAGGCGCACATGGCCACAACGCCCGTGTGCGGGTGCTCAAGGAAGAAACGGTCCACCAGTTCCATCAGCTCCAGGTTCACTTCGCTTTCACCGGAGGGAACGTAATAGAACCCCGAACGGTGGATGCCCAGCAGCGAGCATTGTTCGCTGATACACATGCATTCTCCTTTCCCAACCATCATACGCCTATCCGCAACGCTGAAGCTCACTGCAACTTTTTTTTTAACCAGTCATTCTGCATCTGCAACTTGCCGATCTGCTCGTACAGGCGCGCCTCTTCGGCGTCCTGACGCTTCGTGTCAACCGCTTTCTCCGAGAACAACCGGCTGCCCTCTTCCACGAACTGCTTCTTCCAGCTCTGGATCTGCGTGGGGTGCACATCGAACTGGATGGCCAGTTCCGGGATCGTTTTCTGTTCCTTAAGGGCTTCTATCGCCACTTTTGCCTTGAAATCCGCACTGAATTTCTTTCTGCTTACCTTCATCGTCAATAAATCTACGGTTATTTTTCTACCTTTAATCTATTGCCCTATTATTGGGGAGTACTATAGATATCAGGCTTTTGTACGTGCAGTGTGGTTAGCGAGCAGGGGACGCCCTGTGCCGCATGGTAGAATTGCATGCCGTCGGTTAATGCGTTTAGAAACCAAAATATATAAAGCCATGTTTGATAAACACCTCGCAATTGTATTATTTTTAACAACGGTAGTCGTACTGTGCAATGCACAAACCAATCAGATTCAACCAACCGGAAACGTAGGGATTGGAACTACTTCCCCCACTGCGTTACTAGATATTCGCGGACGAATCGTCATCGAAAATGGGGGGGATGCAGCGATTTTCACTGGAACGGCCAATCAAGAACTGAATCGTTATCTATCGTTGTTCAATTCGGAAGAGCGTTCATCTGCATCGGGGTTGAGAGCCGGAGGAATTCTTGTTTCAGATTCATATAGCTATGCTAATCCTGGTAAAAATGATCTCGTTGTCAAAGGCAATATTGGGGTCGGCGTTGCCAACCCGGCGTATAAATTAGATGTCCGGGGTGGAGGAGCATCTATAAGCGGAACGAATCCGATCATCTCGGTAAATGGTTTCAACAACATGCTCCAGTTACAGAACGCTGGGCATTCGGCCATTGTCTATAATCCAGGAGAAGATACCGAATTAATGTTTGGTTTCCACAGTAACGGCAACTTCTATTGGGGCTCGAAAACCAATGGATATGGCATGACATTAACGAAATCCGGTCAATTAAACGTAGAAACCAGCGTATCCATCGGGGATAAAAAAGTGCCCGGTTATACGCTGTCTGTGGACGGAAAAGTAGCGGCGAAGGAAATCAACGTCACGATCAACGGATGGGCGGACTACGTTTTCAAACCTCATTATCAACTTCGTCCGCTCACTGAACTGGAAACGTACATCAAAGAACACGGACATTTACCAGGTATTCCTTCCGCGCAGGAAGTCGATAAAAACGGCGTGGACTTGGGCGAAATGAACCGAAAGCTACTAGAGAAAGTGGAGGAATTAACACTTTACATTTTGAAGCAACAAGAAACTATCGACCAATTAATCGAAAAAACAGCGCATCTATAACATTACGTATCATGAATAAGGATTTTTCAATCAGGGTGAAAGATTTGCAACACCGAGTTATTCAATTAGAACCTCTAACAAAAACTGAAACCAAATGAACTACGCAAAACGATTTCTACTAATCCCGTTCTTTATTTCGATGGCAGCTTCCTTATGCAGCGCACAAACCAACAGGCTCACAAATACGGGAAACGCCGGCATCGGTACCACTACGCCGACATCGCTGTTGGAGGTAAAAAAAGCGGCGCAAGCAGGTGCCGAAAATCTTGCGAAATTTCATATCTCTGATGCACCCGACGATTTCTTAACGATAGACAACGGAACAAGCGTCAGTGCGCAGTTCATTCCTTCGATAATAGGAACGAAGACTTCCGATAATCGCTATGCGTTGATCATTTCTGGTAATATCGGAGATGGTACTGTTGATAATGGTACTGATGCCGTGGTAGCGTTTGATGCACGACTGTCCACCGGAAAGGTAAACCATAGGCCACTATTTGTCTGGCAAAGTTATTCCACGCGCTACATGACCATGCTGAGCGACGGAAGCGTAGGCATCGGCACTACCAATCCCCAAGCCAGGCTTGCGGTAGATGGCAATATCCTCGCCACAGAAGTAAAAGTTAAAACGAATATCGCAGTGCCAGATTATGTGTTTGAGCCCGGCTATAAGTTACCAGCACTAAACGAGGTCGAAGCGTTTGTAAAACAACACAAACATTTGCCCGACATCCCCTCCGCTAAGGATGTCGAGCGTGATGGCCTTAACCTGGCCGAGATGAACCTATTGCTATTGAAAAAAGTAGAGGAACTGACTTTGCATATCATCCAGCTTAATAAAACCAATGGTGAACTAATCGGAAGAGTCCAAGCTGCTGAAGCACGAATTAAGGATTTAGAAGAAAAAAAGACGAAGTAAATACCATGAGACAGTTTTTAGTTTTAATAACGTTGTGTTCGATGGCAAATGTGACCATCTCACAGACATCAGGGACGGCCGATTCTGGCACGATGGGATGGAAGCGAATTGCCCACGTGTCCGGATCAGGAGGCAGGGGTTTTGGCCGCGTAACGATATATACCCAAGGCGGCAGCTACCTACCGATTACAACCACTATCGACTGGTTTCATGATTGGAGTTCGGGTGCCGGTATCCGCGTCAACTCTGATAGCCCGACAACACAATATTGGACCGCCGTGCGCATCACGGATGATGGCTCAAACAGTTACATCGAGGTCAACTTTGCTGCCGCGGTGAATGACGTGCGCCTGCTTTCCGACAATTACGGTTGGCGAGTCGCCACGCTATACACTGGTACATTGCCATCTGGGGGAGGAAATGTAAGAGCGGTTACTAACGTCGGACGCTTTGGTATTGAAGATAAATTTATGATTCAGTACAATGGCAACGTCGGCATCGGTACAGCGACCCCTCAGGAAAAATTATCGGTCAACGGCAACATCCGTGCCCGGGAGGTGAAGGTCGAGACGGCCAACTGGCCGGACTATGTTTTTAAGGAAGACTATGATCTGATGCCGCTTTCCGAACTGGAATCCCATATCAATACATACGGGTACCTACCAGGCATCCCTTCCGCGAAAGAAGCAGAGGCTAACGGCATCGGCTTGGCCGAGATGAACCGAAAGTTGCTGGAAAAAGTAGAGGAACTAACACTGCATTTGATTGACATCAAAAAAGAAAACGCAGAACAAGAGAGTAAGATAAAGCACCTTCTTCAAAAAGTCAATAAAATTAATACCAACGAACGATGAAAAACTCAAAGATAATTCAAACCATCATATTCATACTAGCTTTTAATCATCCGATGGAGCTTATAGGCCAGGGCTCTCTAGTTGAGGGTGTGCTTAAACACACAAACGGCTACTTGACTATTTATCCGTATAGCGCTTCTTACGATGACGGGACCTTCATTAAATCATATTATGATGGCAATAATAACCGGTTGATGCTTGTGAATTCAGCTCCTAGCGGCCAGTATACGGGCCTTATGGCTGGAAAAATTGTTGCGATGGATAACGTAGGCATCGGTACCAATAATCCCCAGGCCAAGCTTGCCGTAAACGGTAATATTCTAGCCAAAGAGGTTAAAGTCAAAACGGACATCTCCGTGCCGGACTATGTTTTTGAGCCGATTACGAATTACCCACGCTAAAAAAAATAGAAGCTTTTGTAAAAAAACATAAGCACCTTCTGGAAATCCCTTCGGCCGCCGACATCCAGCGGGACGGCCTAGACCTAGCGGAGATGAACCTGCTGCTACTGAAAAAAGTAGAGGAACTGACACTGCACATTATTAATCTGAACCGAACCAGCGAACTTCAAAACAAGGAAATTGCAGAGCTGAAATCAGCGATGAAACAGCGATAAATGAATCGGAAGCCAAGCCGTCTATAAGCGGAACTAATCCAATAATCTCCGTAAATAAGTTAACAACACACTCCAGTAACGGAACTCCGGACATTCGGCCATTGTTTATAATCCTGGTGAAACACGAACTGATGTTTGGTTTTCATAGCAATGGAGGCTTTCACTGGGGCCACCGACAGACGAATTGCAAAAAATACATATTCATTTGTTTTATTGGATTCGTTTTCTATTTTTGTTGTGTAAGCATAATTTGGTATAACGACAAGAAACCAACCAATCGGGGAATAATCGAAAAGCAATAGCCTAAACCTGGAGGATAATCAAGTAGTATGATATCAGGCTTTTGCAACGCAGGCAGCGGTTGTGTGAGACGAGCTTACACCGTGCTGGAGCCAGTATGGCGTTGTATGTATATGCATTGCCGATCGGCTGCGCG
>NZ_JBHRTA010000023.1:0-32747 GCF_042646065.1 Parapedobacter deserti | reverse complement strand
CGCTTTCATCTCCTCGTAATCGAATTCTTCTTGCTTTTCTTTCATTTTAAACTGTGACTAAGTTAACATTTTATAACTCTTGACACAGTTGATTTTACAGTCTCTGTATTTCTACAATAGGTGCTATTAGCCACTGGCATTCTAGTCATATCCCCAGTGTTATCAGGTGTTTTACCTTGTGGTATGTCAAAGATGCTTTAATACATTCCTTTAATTCCATTTCAGGGATGTTTTGGTCAAGCTGAAATACAATTGCCCGATTTCCTTCATATTGAAATTTATAGCCAAAAACCATTCGGAAAGTATCAACAAGCCGACTCGTACATTTGAAATACATTGCGTATTGGTCAGGTGATTTTTCTTTCCAATCCATTCGCAAGGTGCTTCCGTTTTTTGTTACAAAACTCGGCTCGCCCCACTTTAACGTTTCTTCCAGTTCATCAATACCTTCCTCTTCGGCTGTTTCTATTACCCAAGCTCTCAGGTATTGCATTTTTTCCTGAACGTTTTCGGGATAGTTGGCGAATATTTCATTTACTTTTGGGTTTGTTTTCAACTTTAACTTTCCCATAATTCTATTTTTTATGGTGATAAAAAAATCTACTTCAGCATCAGTGGGGCTTTTGAGATTTTAGCCCAATGATTTACAATCAGTCCTTTCATTAAATCTCCTTTCGTAGGTCAATAGCTTTTTTGATTCACTAGCCAGTAGCGGTTTTCATTCAGTTATTGTACAGTTCTAAAATTGTTGTCAGCAGTCCAATGGTTAAGCATAAGGGCGAAAAATACGTTGTATCGTTACGTCCAAATTTTGTTTGCTTTACTTTCTTGAAAAATCCAATATAGTTAAAATCTCCAACTGCTCTCAGGAAAAAAATACCTGCAATAACCCGAAGGCCATAATCCTTGAGCCAGCGTGGTATGTCGAAAGAAATAAGTCCTGAAATAGCCAACACTAAAAGTCCAATGCTCAAAAGTCCAACGGCAACAATTAAGGTTGGCAAAACGGTGGGAGTAAGAGCTTTTGTGCTGTCATCATTCTTTATGGGCAGGACAGCATCACCACCCCATTTTCCTCCCAATGCCCAATAGAAGTGAACCGAGGAAAGAAGTAGAAAGATTGCAAATAAAATGCTTGCGATTATGGCTGTCATATCAGTTCAGTTTGAAAATCATATCCATTCGCTTCTTGTTGACTGATGTTGGCATGTATTTCATAGCCTTGTTCCGCATCCATACGCCAAAACGGTTTTCCAAATGTGCCATTTTCCCGACTGTCCAGCTCATATTTACAATGCTATGGGCTTTCTTTCGTCTCAACCGCTCAAATTCCACAAATGAATTTTCCATTAAAAATCCGTCATCAATTAGTTTGCCCAAAACATAAGCGTCTTCAATGGCCTGACAAGCTCCTTGTCCCATGTTGGGTGTAGTGGCGTGTGCTGCATCTCCAATCAGGCATACATTTCCACGATGCCATTTGTAGATGGGCTTTAGGTCAACGATCTCATTTATAACAATTTGATCCTTAGCTGTTGAAGAGATAATAGCGGGAATATCCTCATGAAATTCATCAAATAGATTCACCAAATCGATTTCTTCGGAACTTACATTTTTCGAATCTACCAAAGCATACCAATACACTTTTTTGCCGTTGAGCTTTTCAAATCCAAAGCGTTTGCCTCTTCCCCAGGCTTCATTGAGCTCATTGTGATATTTTTCGGGCAAGTCAAACTCACATATCCCTCGCCAACAGGTTTGATTCGCATTTCGCAAAGTGTTTTCGGAAAATAACTGGCTTCTTACGACTGATCTTATTCCGTCCGCACCAATCACAATTTTGCTCGCAATAGTAGAATCATCTTCAAAGGTCAGTTTGAAAAGCTCCTCCTTTTCAATTTTCACCAATCGTTTTGACAGCCTTATATGCTCGTAGCCAACTTCTTCTGCAAGTATTTTTTGCAATTCACCCCTATGGATTGCAACGCTTGAAACTCCATATTTTTGTTCATATTCCGAAAGGTCAACTACGGAGAGTGGATTTAGTAGACTGTCGGTAATTTTTATTTCGGAAATTCTGTGCCCAGATTTCTCGATTTTGCCCTGTATACCCAGCTTTTGAAAGACCTGCATGGCGTTGTTCGCAATATTTATACCTGCTCCAACCGGTTTTATTTCTGCAGAACCTTCCAAGACCTCCACATCCAATCCTTTCTGTTTGAGTGTCAATGCGGTGGTTAGCCCACCTATTCCCGCTCCGATTATAGTTACCTTTGCTTTCATTTTCGCATTAAATTTATAACGCAAAACTACAGCGCACAACACAAAAAAGGCGTTCACTAAAGTTAATAAATGCAGATACGTTTTCTGATCCTGCTTAACGACTGAGGGGTAATCCCTAAATAACTTGCGATAAGTTTTTGTGAAATTTTCTGAAAGAGCAGCGGATTGTCTTTCAATAATTTCAGGTATCTGTTTTCGGGCGAATAATAGAGAAGATCCTCGACTCGTCTTTTTGAAGCCAGGTACACTTTTTCGGTCATTTTCTTGGAAAAAAGCAACCAATAGTCATTTTCATTGCAGAGTCTTTGCCAATCGTCATAACCGATAAAACAAACGGTAGAGTTCTCTAAGGCTTGTATATTAAGTTTTGATGGAGTGTCCAGCAAAAAACTTTCATAATCTGTAAAAACAATGTCTTCAATTTGTTGATTGAAATGAAACAGAAAACTCACTTCTTCTCCGTTCTCGTTTACATAGAAAGTGCGTAATGTCCCTTTTTGCACCAACCCTATAAACTTACACGTATCACCTTCCTTCAGAACGAAATCTTTTTTCTTTACATCTGTAAACCTAAGGAGCGAATAGAATTTATCAAATGCATTCACTTCAATCTCAAGTAGGCTTTGTAAAATGTTGTAATACGGTTTGCTCATAAAATTTCTGCTAACTAGTAGATACACGTCATTCTCTCTGTTTAATCGTATTACTGTACAACACGTTGCCGTTATCCAAAATGCGCAATGCGCGTCTTGGATAACATAGTGCAAATATAGGCGCCTGCATCAGCGTAAGTAGGGCCTGATGTAAAAGTCAACACTTTCTTATCAGATTCCAAATTGCCGTAAATGATGGTCAAAGTGCTTGTACGCAAAGATACCAATTTGTTCTTTGGTCATTTTGCCAAAAAAGTCGTGGATGAACCGGTCGTTCCCGAAGCGGTCGTATTCCGTGATCAGCCGCAACCACCGGGCTTTTTCCACCTCCATGTCGCCTGTTTCGGTCTTTTTGATGACATGTATGCCGGCCGGCACATGCTTACCCATCGGCCTGTCATCTTTGACATTGCTTTTCAAGGCCGCCTTTCCGAAGAGCTTGCCGAAGAAATCCTGTTTGTAAACGTGGTTGGCGTAGTTGCCTACTCCCAGCACCCACTCGCTCCAGTTGTTGCAATGTTTGGCCATTTGGTAAGCAGTCATCTTGCCCCAATTGCGATGGGAATTTTCGTTCAGTAGCCGGACCCTGTCCGCCAATTCCTTCTGTATCGACTTGTCAAATACCGTTTTCATGATCAAAGTTACTGATCGGTTGCAGTGAAAAGTAGTTTCCCGAATCATCCTTAAAAAAGGCTTCCATGCCGTAAAATTCCTCCGTCGGCGCCTTGATGAATTCAACTCCCTTGGCTTTCAGTTCTTCGTACGTGGCGAAGATGTCGGTGCAGGTCAAGACGCCGCAGCCGAATATCCCTTGCTTGATCAGGTCAATGAGTGTATCGGCGGTTTTCTGCGGGAACATTTTGCTTACCACCACCGGAAATAAGACAATCTGCAGATCGGGCTGCTCGGGCGGCGAAACGGTAAGCCAACGGGTGCCCGGCCCCATGGGGATATCATCCACTACCTGGAAACCCAGTTTGTTCACATAAAAGTCATACGCGCTATCCTGGTTGATAACGTGGATGTTTGTGACGGTCATTTTCGTGATCATAATGCTAAAATTAAGTGACGGTGCTAAGGTCCACATTGCTTGTTGAAATCACTTCTCCGAAATTGCTATTTTCAAACCATCCGTGTTGTTCCCCATAACACCTCGGTACGTAGGCCCGGGGATTTCGCATGATCCGTTGTTTTTTCTCGCGGCATCTTGCCGAAAATCCAGATGGGGGCAACCCCACCGACCTGGCAAATAAACCGCTGAAGGTGGCGATGCTTTCAAAACCCACCGCGAAGCAGGTTTCAGCAGTTGAAAAGCCCTGTCCGAGTAAGATTTTCGCGTGCGCAACTCGTACCTTTTGCAGATAGATGCGGGGCGTTTTACCGTAGATGGATTTGAACAGACGAATAAAGTGAAACTTCGAAAAATAGGCTTCGCCCGATATGGCATCCAGGTCAATCCGTTCAGCATAGTGATCATCAATGAAGCGCTTCGCCTGCACGATCCGCCTGTATAAATAGACTTTGGGATATTGTTCTAATTTCATGAGCGCGGAGAAAAGGATATTTACGTACAAAAGTAAGGGTTAGCGCCCGGTTTTAGCCGGGCGAACAAAGCCAACCTGGCGGGGAATTCTGGACAATTTGTGTCTCTATATATGTGTCTCTATATAAAAGCATCGTCACCATAATTGCAAGCGTCTACATCACCTTGTCCGGGCAGTAGGGGAGGCCGCTTAATTTTGTCGTTCAGCTCATCGAGGCACTGGAATACCAATTCGACATTTTTGTCGTGATTATCCAAAGTCCGTTTTTATTCTTTCGATTTCAAGGCGGATATCCATTTCGCTCATAATTGCGATACGGAGTTGTTCGAAGATCCGCATAATTCGGATGTTGACTGCTATAGCTTGCTGGCTATTAATTGCACTGGAGAGCATAGCGACGCCTTGTTTTGTACCCATTACAAGGGTTTCGCAGAATAACAATGCCAAGCCGTGGCTTTCTTGTGAAGCGAAATTTTTCTTTGTGCAAAGCCGGGATTATAAAAATACCGCTTTTCTATTTTGTTGTAGAATTTTCAATATATTTGATGGCTTTTCAAAAATCCGACTTTCAGACCAGGATTGTATAGCGGTCTGTAAGCTTATCAAACGTAAGTACCCCCATTTGCCCGTTGTTGCTTTAAGCTGTAACAGTAATATCAGCGAACAATACGATAAGCTCGGATTTGACGGGTATATAGAAAAGCCATTTGACCTTGACTTATTGTACAGACTGTTGCGGGAACATATATCTACCACCAAATAGCATGGGATATGCCTTATAAACATAACTGCTATTCTTACCAATGTGTTCGAATCTGCCTCTTCTGCTGACAAGAGGGCGAATACCTATTCCTGGAAGGAACTGGCGCTTTACCACCTTCTATGCCATCATATTTTCAAATAGACCATTTGATGTCGGCCTTAGTGTGTAATTTTGTTATGACTAACAGACACGCCGATGAAACATGTGATGAAGACAGACCAGTCGCCGACAACCATCATTATCCGGTTGATGGTCGGCGTAGTATTTCTGTCAGAAGGCGTACAGAAATTCCTGTTTGCCGAAGAACTCGGTGTTGGGCGGTTCGCCAAAATAGGCCTGCCCAGTCCGGAGTTTCTGGGGCCTTTTGTAGGGAGCTGTGAGATGATCTGTGGTGCATTGGTACTATTGGGTTTGCTTACCCGGCTTGCAGCCGTCCCGCTGATTTGCATCATGCTGGTGGCTATGGCGACGACCAAAGCTGATATCCTTGCCGGCGATGGGTTCTGGGCCATGATGCATGCAAGCCGTACCGACTGGGCGATGTTGTTGGGCAGCCTTTTCCTGCTTATCCGTGGTGGCGGGCGCTGGTCCATCGATCGTAAAATCAATAGCCGATGGAAATACTGATCCTGTCATTGGCTGCCTTCGTGGTAGCTATCCAGGTACTGGTAGCGGTGATACTGGTTGCCGTTTCCCTTGCGCTGGGAGCGGGATGGATTTAGCTGCTTACTGTAGATTCAGAACTCTTTTTTACCGAATTTGCTTGCAGGTAACTGCGTTCAAGCAATCGGGCAAAACGCTTTTCGATCATGCGCCAGCGCCCATTTCGCTAAACAATACTTGTACAGGCTTATTTTTTTATGGACAAATGCTCCGATCTGCGGATCAGGAATAATTCATATTTCAACGCAATGGATCATCCAACTTATGCCGTTATTGTTGGAAGCGGCAGTTATATCCCGACCAGAAGAATACGAAACGAAGATTTCCTTGAACATGCCTTTTATGACCAGGACGGTACCAGGCTGAAAAAAATAAATGCGGAGATCATCAGGCAATTTGGCCGGATTACCGGTATCCAGGAAGGCGGCACTTTGAATGCTGACTTTTATTGCCGGTCGACAAATTCCATCGCAATGGCGGTTTCATTATAACTGGTTCAAAGCCCACAGCTCCCGCTTGATTCGCCTTGGGGTATAACCGAAAAAGCAAACCCGGGAATCATCGCCGGGCTTGCTTATTGATTCATCAGTGGGTCTGTCCGTAATCGATGTACCGCTTGCCCTGCACGCTAGAACGGTGTATGGTGCTGGGTGCAATTTCAACGACCTCTTGCAGGACCTCGGGTGTCTGACTTTGATCTGTTGCAAAGACTTCCGAAAGTATCCGCCCATCCATGGCGGAGGGTACAGTGATGCCGTAGCTTGCCAGGATGGTGGGCGCAAGGTCTACAAAGGAAGATGGCAAGTTGCTTACGGTGCGCGGCTTGTATGAAGGGCCGGAAAAATACAACGGGGTTTTGATTTCAAAGGGACTGATGCCTCCATGGCCGGCAACGCCCGGGTTTTAAAGGGAGTGGCAGGACTGAATTTGACTCCTTCAGGTAGGTTATCACAAATTTTGATAAGCTCCTGCCATTCCCTGATGTTGAAAATTTGATTCATTACAGATTCGGTAGCTATCACTATCTCGTCGTTATCTGGTTCGGTTATTCTTTTAGATGAATTTTGAGGTGATATCGATAAGCGGCTGTGAATCCCGATAGGTTTGTTCGATCAATAACTGTTCATGCTGTCCGACATAATTCCCGAAATTACTGAATAGCGAGATGTCACTTCCTGCAAGGTGGTAAATCGATTGCCAATCGTCTCCTACACAAACCAATCTTGCACCCGATAAATTCCGGATTTCCATAATCAACTTAAACGGGGAAAAAGACTCAGGGATCAGCATGCTCCGTTACTCACATTCCCCAAAGGGGTCAGTTTACTCCGTTACGGAACCCGCAAGGGGGTCAACATGCTCCGCAACACCATCCGCCGAAAAATATCAGGGGGTCAGCATCCGCCGTTACGTACCCGCTGACGGATGGGCAGATCTTCCCGGCGATTTTTCATGGATTTTCCTCCCGTATAAAGTTAATGATTTAATCCCCGAATCTCTGTTTCTGAACGTTCGAGTTTTCAGGGGGGAGGTCACTCATCTTAACTGGACGTCAATCATCTCTTTTACTACGTCATTTCCGGGGAATGCGGTAAATTTATTAATGAGCACGCCTTCTGTATTGTATAACAGATATGACGGAATACTCTCGAACCCGAAATGATCCATCATGTACTCCCATTGAGCGTTTGTCAGGTAATAGTGTTCGCTACCTATTCCATTTATTTTTTCTTCCCACAGCTTTCGGGGCGAAGACTCGTTGGTAAGATACACAAATACAACATCCTTATCCCGAAAATAGCCCTTTGTAACTCTGAATTGTTTCATCGCTTCCAGGCAAGGAGCGCACCATGTTGCCCAAAGGTCAATAAACACCACCTGGTCCTTATATTTGGAAACAATAGTCTCTATGACCTTGTCTTCCGATACCAACGAAATGTCGTTTACAACCGTAGGTGATTTTACTTTGTCCAGTTCAATAACCTGTTCGTTTTTCCGAAACAGTATTTTTGCGATTTCTCCATCTTTCCAATAATGGGCTATATGCTCTTTTTGTTTTTCGCTTAGCGGCTTCACCTGCTCGATGAGCTGCCGACTATAGGCATTGGCTGCTAAAATATCATAATATGGACCGTCATCGAATCCGACCAAATCAGCTAAAATAGCTTTTACGCTTGCCAGCCAGGAGGGGATATCGCTTTCTCCGATCACCGGGAGTCCTAATACTTCATTTTGGAGAATGGCGTGCTGAAATTCAGGGAATGTGAACGTGTGGAGGTATTGCGGATCGTTGAGATTAAAGTCTTTCAAAAAACGGAAATACGATCGGTCAATCTTTTGAATTTCAGGCTGACCAACTCTATCCTGAGTTGCATTACGATAATTACGTTTCATCTCCGCTTCGTAATCGAAAACATGTCCCGTATATAGGAATAGACGATAATCTTTAGCGATAAGCCCTTTAAACTCCTCGGAGAATAATTCATCATTATCTACGAATTGTGCCAATCTTTCAGATACAGTACGTTTAGCAATATCCAGAAACTCATCTGTACTTTTATCATAGACCCGCGGATATACCCCATCTGGTTCATCTGGTCTATAATCAATCATTTCGTTTAACACCTCCATGCTCTGCTTCATATCATATTTTTTCATGGCAGGCGTAACCTCAACATTTTTGAAATCGCGGTTTGCATTATAGGCTACATCAATGTGAGTAGATTCATTATTTATCGATTTGATTATAAGCGTTTTGTGGGAGTTTATATTCGTATACAGCCCCAATAAAGAAGTTTCGGTTTCCATATTAAAGTCCAGTGAGAAGTTGCCCGATTGGTCAGCGAGAATATGATGTCTGACATTTTCTCCCGAAATTGGATGTTGAATAGTAATCGTTACGGTAATGTTATCCTTATTTTGACCATCGGGAGTGATGATTCTTCCTGTTATTTTGGAAGTACCGGCGACTATGGTTGTCGTGTCTGTATTCGTATCTGTTGCCCGGTTACATGACAAAAAGAACAAAAGACTACATGCGAAAAGAAGCTTTATTTTAATCATTGTTATCTCGATTTAAACCCCGGCAAAATTTAAAAAAATCTATAAATTAGGTCAAATCGCTCGTTGTCCGGCTTTATAAAAAGTCGCCCTTCGTCGTCAATGCCGATTTTAGTATAGTATCACTTGTCACTGGCCATAAATAATTTGATTAACGCGTTTCCCGAGCTTTCCTTCTAACGGATACCCATCCTGCAAGCGCTTCACCCGACTTTCGTATTCAACTGCCACTTGTGGGCATATTTGTCGCATTCCGTCAAATGTCCGGGCGAGTACTATCCGTAATAGTGCGTTGGCAGGGTGCGAGAGGCAGAGGTTCAAGATCCCATGTAACATTTCCCGCTCGCCGCTTATACCCCCACTTTGCAACGCTTTTGCCAATGCGAACCGAAAGTTGTTGCTATTGTCTTTATCCTTTATTATTTCTTGGTTGTCAGTAAGTAGTTTTTTTGAAATCTCTGCAATGTCAAGTCCGTCATTGTAAATGTCGAAAAACTCACCATATATGTCAGCGTAAGTGTCGTTAGATGATATTGCTGTTCCCCAAGCTCCATGTTTTCTGCTTCGTGTTTGCCATGTCCTAAGGTCGCATTTTGCGATCTTAGAATTTCAGTATACTCCTCACGGGTCAATTCGAACATGAAATGCTCCGGAAAGCGATGCATGTTTCGTCTTACTTGCTCTTTCAGCCGGCGGGTCTCTACTCCATAAAGCTCTGCCAAATCGTTGTCAAGCATCATTTTTTGTCCCGGATGAGATATATTGCTGATAACTATTTCGTCAGGTATCACTGTTTTCTTGATGGTTTCGTTCTGTGCTTTACCCATAAGCTTACATATCGTATTGTTGTTTGAGGTCGCAATTTGCGATCTAAGGCATTTCAAAAAACCAAAAATTCCGATTACTTCAGGCCCAGGTCACGTTGGTTTCGATAAAGGTAGAAAGTTTGTGCACAATATCCAAATCCTCGCGGCAAGCTTTCTCTGAACCTTGTAAATGACTCCCACAAGTTGAGTTGTTTATTTAGTGTTTCCAGTATTGTGCGGACATTGACCAAGAAATGCCCAGCATATCGATAGAACGTCGGGGAAAATCTTAGCGTACATTCGAGAGAATCCCGATATCACCATACCTGAGCTTTCGCTGTTACTGGAAAATACTGAGCGTTCTGTAGAGCGGAATATCAGCCAATTGCAAAAGGACAAGAAATTATCGCGTATCGGTCCGGCAAAGGGTGGCCATTGGGAGGTTATCGGCGACTAAATTATACATCTATCCGTAGCTGATTTTAGGGGAGATTACAGTCACACGGTTTGACCGAAACAGCTGGCACTATCCCTCCGAAATATCTAGATGTTCAAACTTCAGAGGAATACTAGGAAATTGATATCTAAATAGCCACCTCAATCGGCATTTATAAAGGTGCGAAGCTTGAATAAAAACATCCAAATTCGGTGCTGAGCGTTTTTTAGCGGATTCAATTTTCAATAAACCGTATAGTTCTGAACTGAATTAGTCACGACTAATCTGACAGTTACGATCAAAAAAGTAACTTTAAAACAGATTAAGTTATATTTGACAACACAACAAAAGATCATCAGGAACAAGTTAGCAAATTATCGAGAACGCTCAACTTCATTCCTGCCACTGTTTCAAGTTCATAAAACAATTAATTCCTGAATCACTTTTTCACATCATTGAACCACCAAATCTTACTATTATTTTTTGAGCTGTGACAGCTAACATTCTGCTGGCTATAGGTGAAGTACCTACCAATAAGATCGTATAGTCGCTGATCATAAAGCTTTAGTTCGGCATTTGTGTTGACATGATTATGAATTCCATCCCCAAGCTCAACATTTTTGTTTACATCAAACCAGCTCTGTACACCCTCTGCAAAGTATTCTTCGGGGCTTGATATGGCATAGGTGTTATGCCAGAGTCCGTCCTTCAGTGCCTGATTATAGGTGATATAAAGCTCCTCGTTGAACTTATTATCAATAAATGAAATTCCCAGCATATGTACGGCATGCGCGAATTCGTGTATCAAGATGTCTTCTCCCTTATAGCGATCCGTGTCCAGACACAGAATATTTTCTTCCCCACAACTTGTCAATGGGAAATCAGTCCACCCTCCCATTCCCCGCGCTCGCCAATTAATTGATTGGTCGAATTCACTATACTCAGGTAAATCCGTCATTTGCTCGTTTCTGCCTATGATGGCTATCCGGGAATTGTTATCAATTAATTTAGCCTTAAGAGCCTGATTCTTTCCCAGCATCATCAGGATAATTTTCCTCGCTTTATAGAATGCTTCGTCGCTTACATCATCTGAGCCTAAGATAGGCAATCCCGAGGCATTCAGATATTTTTTGTAATGGGGATTGAAACGAAATTCTCGTGGAGGATAAGATATCTGAGAAATTGAATCATTTAATAAGAAATCAGATTTCACAACATGTCCGAATTTGTTAATAAACTGTTTTAGCTCATGAGTCTCACTATGAGGTTCCATTGATGCACTTATTAACGAGGAAACGTCCTGGCCATCGATGAGCAGTTCCAAGTGGTCCGCCCAGAGTTGACCATCCCCGAGTAGGTATACTCCAATGTCAATAGACATTGTTGAGTCCGGTATCGGCAATGAAATCGAGTATCTATTCCATGGTTTGGTGCCGTGAAGATTATCCGATATCATTTCTTCACCAGCAATTTGTCCACTTGGTCCATTGATTATCACGGCAAGCCCCGCTCTGCCCTCAATGTTGTATAATTTTAAATACCCGGACAGTTGAACTTCATTACCCCTAATAATTGGTTCTATACGCTTCGCAACGAAAGCGATGGAGTCGTTCTCGGATCTTTCTTGGTTTGATTGGATGAATAGGGAAGCATTGCCCTCGTATTTTTCAGTGAAATCGACCTTTATGATATGGCCACCTCCATAGGTTTTCCAAGAAGCGGGCATATGACTGCTGTCGGCAATACTTTCAAAATTGAGATTTAAATCTACAATCTCTTTCGGTGTTTGAGCCGTACAAGAAAGTGCCCATATAATTAGGGGAAAAAGTAATTTTCTCACTTGTTATAAATATAGTTGTATAATTGCTTCGGATTGCATATTTAATATATTTTTTTGACATTTGCTATTTCACTGACCACAATTTCAATTGTCGTGTCACACAGAGGGATAGCAATTTTGCTTCTTTCAAATGCTGAGTTCTTATTCAAAAACCTAGCATAAGCCAACCTGACCATGAGCAGGTCATTGATGTTGAAAATACGGTGGCTCTCCTTCCGCAAGGGTTTATCACCTTCGGTCATAAAGATGTGTATTGCTTGATTGAAATTTAGGTCCGCAGCGTCATCCTCCTTTTTCAGCAGGGAAATGAATGCCAGTTCGCTATAACTCCTGAAGTGCAGGGAATCTTTTTTCGTGATAATCATTTCAAATGTTTTCTACAGCACTATCTAATTTGTTGTATTTTTTCTCTACCAGGCCTTTTAAAAGCCAAGTTTCGACATTCTTCGGATCTTTCTCGGCCAATTTATTCCAATAGCCCCAAGAGTCATGGCTATTGGTTTCATCCATGGACATTAATAATAGATGTCGATAAGTAATGATATTATTCATGTCGATTTTTAATACTTCAGAAAATTTCTCCCTTGCTTGATCAATATGATTTGATTGTGACAACCGGACGGCTTCCATGGCTAACGAGTTTGCCTCACGTTTCAGCTTTTGCTGCTCATACCGTTTATTCTCTCTTTTTACCTGTTCCGGATCGTTTAAAAACGAAAACTTGCCCAAATACAGATCGGGCGCCGTTGATTGAGGGGTCCAACCGTCACGATTCGGGTGTGTAAATTCCCGGTCTGGTTTGAACTGGATGATCCCCCAGGTGTTGTCGGTTTCAGAAAGTGCGTTTCGCCACTAAGGGATAAAAATTGGGTTATTACTTTATCCGGACAAAATGTAAAATAGGTCCGTCAAGATAAGAATGGTTTAAAATCATTGTATCAGCAGAAATCTCGCACCCTATAAACGACTCTTCGATCTGTAACGTAAATGCTTCGTTTGAAGATTCCAATGGTTCGTGACGAAGCTGGTATGAATACTGACCTGTTTCTAAATCAATCAGGGTTTCTGTATCGCTGCTTACCACCAGTGTTCCGTTTTCCTGAAATTTATAAATAATATTATTGCAAGAATGGTCTATTGTCTTCGGCTCATGGAAAACAGTCTGGCCTTTGACCAACATCCACTCCCCGATGATATCGTCATCCTGGCCATTTTTTGCTTTTACTTGACACCGTTGCCCCTCATCATCAGGCTCACTGTTCTTGCTGCATCCCCATACACCTATCAGGAATACGATCACTAACCGAAAAATTACGTTGTGCTTGTTTAAAATTGGCGTTCTCATAATCAGATTATTATGATCAAAATAGCGCATTCGAAGAAGACGCCTGAACAAAATTAGCTAATAAATTTTTATAAAGCCGGCTACGCAAGCAAAAAGCAGTGTTTTTTACTGCTTCAGACCACTTTTTTCAGTGTGAACCGCCATTTCCAATGCCGCTATCCGCCATGACGAGCGGCAGGAGGCTGCGAAGGGTTACAATGGAATTGAACAGTTCAAAGCGGCGGTTCAGTGCAACCGATGTCACCCTGTTTTCGGTTGCTATGGTTTTGCGTCCCGTGTTGAGGTCGAAGCATCTATTTTCAATACATACCTGCCGAATGAATTTTCAGCTTTTCGTACCTAGCAAGCAGGTATCTCGTCCTTAAAAAACCTTACAAATCTCGATAATCCTCGAATCTCTACTTTTAATACTCCAGTTTTCAGGGGGGAGGTCACATGGGCATATTGAATCCTCACTATTTTAATTTCCCCATCGCCGATTCCAGTTCCTCATCTCCGCTCTTTCAATACCAGTTGGGATAGCTATATTAATCCGGATCGGGCACTCGATGACCTATCGCTGGATAAGGTCGTAAAGTTTATCGAAAAGAGCAAACCAGGGAAAGGAAACGCCGCTTACCGACGACCCGCTTACCGTGTTGACGAAGTTTGAGCTCATCAAGGATAGCCAGGTAACCAATGCCGGATTCCTGTTGTTTGCAAAAAACGATGTCTTTCAGGCAGCTATTGAGCTGGGCCGCTTCTCCACACCAACCAGCATCAAGGATGGATTGACCGTCCGCAGTGACCTGTTCGGCGAAGTGGAAGAGTTACTGGGGTTCATCCGCAAACACATCAATAAAGGATACATCATCACTGGCGATCCGCAGCGTGAAGAGCGTTGGCAATACCCGATGCCGGCGTTGCGAGAAATTGTCATTAATATGATCGTCCACCGTGATTATATGAGCAGCGGCGATTCATCGGTAAAAATCTTTGACGATTATATTGAGTTCTTCAATCCCGGCCATCTGCCGGATACGATCACTATAGCGCAATTGCTTGCTGACGAGTATTCGTCGTATTCCCATAACCGGAAAGTCGCTGCTACTTTTAAAGAGGCTCAATTGATAGAAACCGTTCGCGAATGGCGAACAGCTTCATCGCCATTGAAAACAAGCAAAGCCGATGAAAACTATGGTTCAGGGATTCGTCGAATCCGGGAAGCGTTTGAACTGTATGGGCTGAAAACACCTAAATTCGAGAATTTCCAACATGGATTCCGTGTTATTGTGTACGCTGAGACGACAACCAATATCGATAAAACGACAAGGAAAACTGTGGGGAAAACTGCTGAAATTTTTGATTTCATAAAATCAAATCCACAAATCACGCGGGAGCAGTTGGCTGATGAAACGGGGTTGTCGGTTCGAGGGGTAGAGTATCATCTAAAAATACTGCGAGAAACCAACCGAATTAATAGGGTGGGATCAAAAGGCGGCCATTAGGAGGTCATCGGCGACTAAATTATACATCTATCCGTAGCTGATTTTAGGGGAGATTACAAATTCTCCTTTTTGTCTCACAAAACGAACGTAGTACAGGGCATAGTTAATCACTATGTGAACAAATGGAAAGCGAAAACTGTTCAAAAGGTTAAAGAGAGCTGAGATTGTGAGATGAGAGATGTGCAACGAGTGATGGCAGATCGGAAAATGTTATTACGCTAAAAGCGCGTATTGATTAAACATTCGCTTAATACTAATAATACTACTCATGTTTGGAATACAAGACATACCGAAATTTATTATGGCTTTCTTTGTTTTACTGCCCTTGATTTCCACTATTCACGAAGCAGGCCACGTCTTTTTCGCTTGGCTTATGGGGGGGAAAAACATTAAAATCACCATAGGAACGGGGAAACCACTTTTCAATTGGTCAATTATTGAAGTGCGGCAATATTACTTTTGGTACGGAGTCTGTACGTTCAATAATATCAAACGTGAAAAAAAAATAGCTAATATTCTTATTTTTTCAGGTGGCGCTCTGTTTAATTTATTGGGTACAATCGCGGTTATTTTACTTGTGCAGCATGAAATTATCAACGAAAGCCTTTTCACGTACCAGTTCACATATTTTTCGCTGTATTACATCTTCTTTGCGCTAATCCCTACTCCCTATCCAGATGGAAGCTTTAGCGATGGTAAGATTATTTTTGATCTATTACGTGGTAAAGAGGATATCATAAAGGACCGGATATTTAGAATCTATAGGGAAAATAGCACGGATCATTGGCGGATATTTGATGATAAGAATAATTTGATTGGAAGCTACCAAGACCAGATAAAGGCTTTGGCTATGATCAATGAAATTGCACAAAGCAATCGGCCAAGTAAGGTTATCAACGGAAAAGACGAGGATGGTGAAGAAATAAGTAATTACCCAAGGATTCCACTTTAACCCCACGGTTTTCAATATCATTCCGTAGATTTACATCATGGCCATCAACCATAAAAACCTAAAAGACCTATTATCCCCGCAGAACTATAAAATTATGGTTCAAAAATCAAACATGTAGTTCATAGGGCGGATACACATCACGGGATGGGTTGAATACTTCAAGCTGGCAGACATGGGTACCCTTCTATCCAAAGTCGATGAGTGGTACCGCAGAAGGCTCAGGATGGTGATCTGTAACCTGCAAGGGATGCACCATGAAGCCCAGAATTCAAAAAGCGTGAACCGATGATCCGCCGAATCCGCACGAAATACGTCGCCCCCGGGTGTTTGCCCTTCCGGCCATTCCAGTAATCCGCCCATCTTTACCGGAGCAGACAATGCCGAAAGCTTTTCCCGGGCTAGGGTGTAGAATTCACTTGCTTTTGCCCGACCCACCATATTATCCAGCAATTCCGTATACGACGCTGTATGTTTCCTCAGCTGCTCGTTGCTAACCTGAAGGATATCCACAACGCACCGATCGGTTAAAAAAGAAGGTATAAAAGAAGGCAAATCGGAGGTGGTAAAAAATTTACTTTTCAACACTGATTTTAGTGATGAAAAAATCGCCGCTTTAGCTTCCGTTTCGTTGGATTTTGTGCGGAACGTTAAAACTAAAGTCCCGCGTAAATAAGTGGTGTTTCCGAGCAGTAGCGTGTCTTTACCGATAACCAATCTGTCTGGCGCCTAACGCGAATAGTAAGCTGCCTATCATCCTTATTCTCATTCCAACGCATTACTTGTTTTGTGTATAGGTGAAAATTGGTCGATCTTAACATACTCAGCCTATCTCGTATTTATCCGCCATACGGGGAGAAAGTGGAACTTATTTTCTCCAGGCCGGGAAAACCCACGGACAATCCGTATATTGAGTCCTTTAACGGGAGCTTCCGGGACGAGTGCCTCAACACAAACTGGTTCCTATCGCTGGAGGATGCAAGGGAGAAAATCGAAGCCTGGAGGGTGGAATACAATACCTTCAGGCCGCACAGTTATCTGGGGGACATGACCCCCCGAAGTGTTCATAGGAAGTCAGGTCAAGAAAGCCGAATCCTCTACTTTAGGATGACTCGGAGTTCGGGAGGAGGTCAATTATTGGAATTCTTTAGTTTTGGGTGTAGCTAGTTAGGGGAAGATTACACATATATGAAACATTTGTACAAAGTTCAATTTTCATTCTTCGATCGAACTTTTGTGCTAAAAACACACTACATCGCCAAGCCCCAAACCGTTTGCACCAAATTAAGACGACTGTCCCAAATGCAGGCTGAGGGCTGTCCCGCCAACTAGCCTAAAATCTGCAAATATAGGCGCCTGCATCAGGGTAAGCAGGGTCTGACGTAAAAGGTCTGTGACGGTATTCCAGTACAACATGCTCTAAATTTATCTACTTGACCAATGAGTCAGTCCCCAATATTCCAGCTACACGGTGATCTCCGTAGTAATCCGTGATATATTTCTTTTCTTCGTTGTTGCCCCGCTCAAAGACTCTTCGGATAATAGCTGTGGCGTGTTTCTCTGAATCCAGCTTATTGATATCCGTATCCCAGAAAAGCCCCTTACGCAACTTACCCAACTCAAAGTTACCTTCGGTTGATTGCTGTCTTTTTCGGTAATCTTCGATCTCGTAATAGGCCTGCATCATCAACATAGTTCCCTCTGCATACCCCAATTCCTTGTCGATCTTGAACGACAGTTCAACGGGTAGTTTTCTCCTGCCTTTGGTAATAGCATTCAGGGTTTGGCGACGCTGGTCAACGGCAGTGGCAAACCGATTTTTGGCAATTTTCCTCTTTTTGAGTTCATGCTCCAAGATCAATCCCGGATGGATACCTTTGTATTTCTCTATTGCAGCTTCCATAAATACAAATGTAAGCAAATTAGCTTACTAAAACAAATGACCTCATCCCATTTTAATGTTCCGATAGAGCGATATGGGGTATACATCATGATGGCGAACACGTCCAATACAAATATGCTGACGGAAGTATGCCGGCAGCCTACAGAAAGGGCGACGAGGTGACAGTTTATTACAAATCTCAATAATCCTCAAATCTCTACTTTTAAATACTCCAGTTTTCAGGGGGGAGGTCATAATCAAAGTCCCATAGGATGGCGATGGCATTCTTGCCTAAAGAAAATTATTGCATATATTTGAGAGTTACCCCAATTTAAAACGACAAAATGAGGAATCACTTATTAATTCTATTAGCCCTCATCTCATTTTCTTCTTTTGCGCAAAATGAAACTGAGTATTTGACGAAAAGCGACATCGAAAGTGATTTGGCATTTCTTGACGAAATCCTTCAAAGCAAATCTTCCTACCTAGGATTAAATGGGTACGATTACAAAGAAGATTTTAATGCGTATTTAATAGGGATTGAAGAAAAATTAATAACCAAATCAGATTTTGGATTGTTTCTCTCCAAGACAATCGGAAAAATCGGAGATAGGCATTCCGGTATATTAGGGTATGATTTGCCCGAAACTCGCTATTTCCCTCTTGCGTTTGCGCCATTTCAAAACAAAATTTTAGTGCTCAATTATGATACGATTCAAAAGAAATATGGCTATTGGAATTCGGAATTCCCGTATCTAAAATCAATAAACGGCATGTCCGTCGAAGAAATAGTGCCACAGATCCGTCCCGAAGACATTCTCTCCCCGCGAAGTTCATACTTTACCCGTGCCGTTAGGGATTTAAGAGATATTGAGACCGTTTTTAGCATCCTAAATCTTGATATTTCCAATTCTCTTTCCATCACACTTGCAAATGATAGCGGGCTCAAGAAAGACGTATATGTTGAATTGGTATCGAGAGCAGAAAGGCCAAAATTGTGGGATGAACGGTTTCATAAAAAAAATTTTCTCTTTGATTATTTTGAAGAGCAACGGAATGATAGAACGATTATCGAACAGTTTTTCACGTTAGAAAGCAATATTGGATACATTCAAATTCCTTCCATGGTAGCAAGAGAAGACAGTCCTGTGTTTTTCGAACTACTCAATGATTTTATGGAAAAGGCAAAGCAAAGTGATGCGCTAATTATTGATGTTCGTGATAATGGTGGCGGGACTCGTGATTTAATTCAAGAACTGGCTGGTTATTTTGTTCATCCAGATTCTGTTTATGTTGTCAATGCTACAAAGCAAAGGGCGCCGACTCCTTTACCGGAAGAATATGTAGAAAGATTACATGGCCGGTATCTATTTTCTTTTTCAGAATTGGACAGTAGTGCGCAAAAAAGCGTTAACAACTTCCTCAAGGCCTTTAAGCCGATGTATGAATTGGACAACGAGAAATTTAGCGCGTATTATTTCTATATTCTCGATGGCCAGAAGATTACCAAAAACAAATACCATTACAACAAACCTATCTATATATTAGCCAATGAAAGGACTTTTAGTGCGGCATCAGTACTTGTATCTGTATTCAAAGGATTGCCGAACATTAAAATTGTTGGGGTAAATACGGATGGTTCAAGTGGAAATAGTGAGCGGTTCGAATTGCCAAATTCAGCGTTGGAAGGAAGAATCAGTACAATGGTTTCCTTTCAAAAGGACGGAAAAACATTGGATGGCATAGGTACAGAACCTGACATTTTCATTGAAAGGAGCTTGGAGCAAGTATTTTTGAATGAAGATCATCAACTTGAAGCATTAAAAAATATAATAAAAGAATAATGATCGCTTGGTTCATGACCCACTAGAACCAGTGTAGCATAATGCCCATTCTTCTGCCATGGACGTTCAAAATTTGACCTTATGTCAAAAGTTATTAAGGGGTCCGGCATACACGTTTTATTTTTTCTATTTCCAAGCGTAGCTCCGTATTGTCGCTAAGCATTTGCCTGATACGGGTAAAAACACGCATGATTTGAATGTTGACAGCTACCGCCCTTTCGCTATTCAGAATACTGGACAGCATAGCCACTCCCTGCTCGGTAAAGGCAAAGGGAGTGGCAGGACTGAATTTGACCCCTTCAGGAAGGTTATCACAAATTGTGATAAGCTCCTGCCATTCATCCTTGGTAAGCTGAAACATAAAATCATCTGGGAACCTGTTTTGTTTCCTCTTCACTGCTTGTTTGAGTATGTGATTTTCCACTTCGTACAATGCAGCAAGATGAAAATCCAACATCACTTTCTGTCCTCTGATGTTGAAAATTTGAGTTCATTACAGATTCGGTAGCTATCACTATCTCGTCGTTATCTAGTTCGGTTTTGGCCATCAGTTGGTCGTTTGGTCTTGAAGTCACAAATTGTGACCTCAAGACGGATAATCTACTTGAGGTAAATATAGGTGCTTAGTTTTTGACCAATAATATAGATGAAAAATACTAAAAAATTTACTTTTTTGGTGTCGCGTTTATGAAAGTTTGAGCTCATCAAGGATAGCCAGGTAACCAATGCCGGATTCCTGTTGTTTGCAAAAAACGATGTCTTTCAGGCAGCTATTGAGCTGGGCCGCTTCTCCACACCAACCAGCATCAAGGATGTGATTATATGAGCAGCGGCGATTCATCGGTAAAAATCTTTGACGATTATATTGAGTTCTTCAATCCCGGCCATCTGCCGTATACGATCACTATAGCGCAATTGCTTGCTGACGAGTATTCGTCGTATTCCCGTAACCGGAAAGTCGCTGCTACTTTTAAAGAGGCTCAATTGATAGAAACCGTTCGCGAATGGCGAACAGCTTCATCGCCATTGAAAACAAGCAAAGCCGATGAAAACTATGGTTCAGGGATTCGTCGAATCCGGGAAGCGTTTGAACAATACGGGTTGAAGGCACCGAAGTTTGAAAATTTCCAGCATGGATTCCGTGTTGTTGTGTATGCTGAGACGGCAACCGATATCGATAGAACGTCGGGGAAAACGTCGGGGAAAATCTTAGCGTACATACGAGAGAATCCCGATATCACCATACCTGAGCTTTCGCTGTTACTGGAAATTACTGAGCGTTCTGTAGAGCGGAATATCAGCCAATTGCAAAAGGACAAGAAATTATCGCGTATCGGTCCGGCAAAGGGTGGCCATTGGGAGGTCATCGGCGACTAAATTTATACATCTATCCGGAGCTGATTTAGGGGAGATTACAGGGGGAACGCAACCCGGTGGAGGGCAAGTTCGGGCAGGCCAGACAGCCTATGGCATGGACAGGATCAGAGCCCGTTTGAAACCCACCAGCGAAGCGTGGATTGCCTGCATCATCATGGTGCTTAACCTGGTCAGACTGGCCGGGTAGGCATCCCTGTGGTTGATTTTTCAGACGGTTACAAACCTTATGACTTTTTCAGCAAAATGCAAACTTGCACTCGTTGCGCTGCTAAACAAGAGCCCATCCGCTACAAAAACTGCCGACCGTGAATTTATCAGATGGAAAATCGCCCGCTGAGTTTTTCAGCAGGCCCTATTTACCAAAATGATACCGCAACAACTAAAAGGCACAAATTTCACAGTCGTCGAAATTTTGCCGTCTCAGGTTGATACTGAAATACCCAAACAATTGGGGTTTACTTCAAAGGGCATAAATGTTCACGAGTTTGTAAGCAAAGCGATTGACGCTATTAACAGCGGCAAAACAGAATTTTCGCCCGACCCGAATGTTCCCCTGCGTAAACTGTTGGACAGACTTTTGCCGAAGGTAGTCTGTTGAATATGGCAGATAAAATCAGTAGAAAGATGATAAAAGGCGAATCCGGAATCTCTCGTCAAGAAAGTCCGCGCTGATTTGGCCAAGGGAAAGCCTAGTCACCACAGCCGTTAAAGTGAAATCGGAAGTGTGCTGGCCAAAATGAAAAAGAGACTGACCAAAAAAGGCAGTCTCTTAACTCTGTTCGCAGATTCATAGCAGTCTTTCGCCAATCACATGCCCGCTTGATTCAGGTCAATGACCATGAAATTATTGGCCTCCCTACTGGCCAATAATAATTGGTCGCCATCTACAGCTATACCGTAAACCCTGCGTAGCAAGGGGTCTTGGAGGTAGCTGATCACGTGTGGTGTCCCGGGCGCTGAAATGTCGATGATGCCCACCGAGTGGTTTGAAGAGTTCAACACAAAAGCCTTGTCTTTCCAGATGGCTATTCGGCCAGGTCCCCGCATATACACATCGCTGATGTGCGAACGCACCTGTGGGTGTAGCGGGTCGGATATGTCAAACGACCAAAACGTATGTGCATTATAAGCCACCACAAAGAGATGGTCTCCAGCTATGGCGATGGCACACGTACCTTTTAGCAAGGTGGGGTCATATGTACGATCCGTAATGACGGGGTTGCGTTTATCCCGAATATCAACCGTGATAAGCGAGGACCCGGGTCCGTAGCCGGCCAAATACAAGATGTCCCCTTGGGTGATGGCGGCAAACGCCCCGTCACCGGTATGGAATGAGCTGATGATGGTCGGCTTATCGGGCTGATGGAGGTCCAGGATATAGACCTTGCTTTCCGAACTATGCGTCACATAGGCATAGTCACCGTCAATCCAAATCTTCCGGAGCCGGGTGTAGTTAGATTGGTAGTGGGGCAGGAAGCTGCCCTCTCCGCCTACGGTCAACGCATGAACCTTTCTTGGGTGGTAGGGGTCGTCAATATCGTAGACACTAATCCGGCAGTTTGTCATCGATACTACGTAGAGGTAATGACCTTTGATGGCTACACCGAACGCATCGAGGATATCCGGATCCCGTAGACTATACGCCAACACCGGGGATTTGGCATCCTTATAGTCGATGATAGCCACGTTGTTGCCGTCCCGGCAGGGGATATAGGCAAATTTTTTGTGGATGAGGATATCTTCCGGCTCGTTGATTTCCTTGACATCGCTCACCATACCCACCATCGTCTGCGCAATCGGTGTTCGGAGGTGGTTAGGAATGTTATCTGGGCCGTTGTGTACTCGTTGGAGGGTATTGTGCAGGAAATCTTTGGCAAAAGCCGCCCGCAGCACAAAGCCCTTGTTGGTAGCAAACAGGGTGATGACCGAGTCGGTCGTCTCCACCCTTATCCCGTGGTCCATCCAGTCTCCTGCTACGGTGGGTAGGGCGCCGAGACTCCACCAATTACGCCCATAATCCAGTGTCAGGAATACTTCCTTTGCGCCGGTATACGTACTGTAGTAAGCGGCACCGTAGCCAATGTTGACGAAATCGTCTGCCGACCCTGCTAACGTCGCGCATCGCTCCCACTTATATCCCAGGTTGGCGCTGTGGTACACATAGCCATTTTGATCCGCCTGGAGCACGTGAGCCATCCCCAAGTATTCGGTGGCGAACAATGCTGCATCGGTCAGTTTCTCCATGCGGTTCCAGGTTAGGCCATCGTCCGTACTTTTATACACAGTGCCATCCCATCCGTTGACGATGATGCCATTTCCAACTTTTTCCAACCGATACAATGCATTCTTCGAGATGGCGCCGAGGTCTGTCCATGTGTCGCCTTTATCGGTAGAGCGATAGATGTGACCACCCTCGGAATTCGTATCCGTGACCAGCAACGTGCCGTTGGTGGTATACATGATGGCATAGGCAGCCGCATAGTTTTCGGTGTTTTTATTGGTCGTAAGTTGCTTCAATAGCGTCCATGACTGGCCACCATCGCGCGTGCGGTATACCTCGGCATGGCTGGTGAGGATGTAAAACTCTTGCTTACGACCTGTTTCAGCGATGCAAGTGATGTCATGTGGCGTAGGATTGGCTACAAAATACCAGTTAGCCCCTTGGTCATCGCTGAGGTAGATTTGACCTTTTTGCGCACCGCGGGTAGCCAAGGCGATGGTTTGCGCATCCAGCTGCCGTATGGCGTCAATTCGTCCGCCGGCAACCACTTCCTGCACCGACCATTTGGTAAACTCGGGAACGATTTGGGTGGCTATAGAGAGGCTGTCCATGGTAGCTTGCCCGTAAGTGACCAGCAGCCAACAGTTGGCGATTAAGATTCCGGCTATTTTTTTTATGTTCATCACAACGCGTCTAGTTTTGCCACCACATTTTACTGTTCATATCATCGCCGCCAATTCGCTGCGAGGCCTCGCGATAGTTGTTTTGATTGAGCGATTGTTCCGATAAAGGATATGGGAGCCGCGAGGGTATCCGGCCATCGTTGACATTGGTCGGGCCGGGTACAAGGCGGGGGTAGCCCGTCCTTCTGTAATCGCTCCACGCTTCAATGCCCGTGAAAAACAGGCTAAAGTACTTCTGGAGGTATACCTTGGGCAGTGTGCCATCGAAGGCTACACTGGGGTGAGTGAGGTAGTCATCGTTGAATGGGGCACCCCAATAGTCAAATGAATGTTTGATACCATCATGGTAGGCTTGTTGTGCGTCACCCTGGTAAAAGCCTCGGATGGCAGCCTCTGCCTTCAGGAAAAATACCTCCGAAGCGGTCATCCAGATGGCTGCTTCACGATCCGTCTGGAAGCGTGTACCCAGGTACGATTGGAAATTATATCCACCGTTGTAATTTGCAGATTCAGTAACCGGCAGGGCGTTTGGCAAGCCTACGTAAACCGGATTGGCCGTGTTGGCCGAGGCGTTGGTCGGGCGGGCGAATTGGTAAAGCCTCGCATCCCCGAATTTGGTCAAAGAATCAACCACAAATGCACTGACCGATTTGTATTTGAAGTCAAAATCACGCACGTAGCTTGGCGCAAGGGGGAATACATCGGGGAAGCTGCCTTGGTACCGATAAAGGAAGTTGTCGGCGTTGCTTTCCATCACCGGGTACTGAGCGGGATCGGACAGGATCTGGCCAATTAGCGCACTGGCTTCCGCTGGTTGCCGCTCGGTGGTGCGCATGAGTAAGCGGAGCAGTAGACTGTTGCCGAATTTTTTCCATTTGAGCATATCGCCCTGATAAATGAGGTCGCCACCGAAATCCAATCCAGCAGTGACGTCTATCAGCTGGCTATACCGCTGTAACTCGTCAATCAGGCCTTTGTAAATGAATTCTTGCGTATCGTACTTCGGTGTAAACACGTTGGCCGCAGTGGCCTTACCGGCCTCGCTATAGGGCACGTCGCCAAAGGCGTCCGTTATCATGGAGAGGATGAAGACCCTGATCATACCCGATATGGCCGCGTAGTTGCCATGCCCGGTACCGTTTTCAACCATGCTGTTGATGTCATTGAGGTCGCGCAAGCGATTGTATAAATTCCATACCTGATTGGAATTTGATGGTTGCAGCTTGAATCGCTGCACCTCCGTAAACGTATTATTCATGCAGGTATACTGAATCAATTCGTTGTTGATTTCAAAGGCGCTATGGGTGAGCGTATTGGAAATGCTGTACATTACTTGCGGCAATACAACACCCGGATTGACGGCCGAGGGCACGTTAGGATTGGTATTGTCTATTTTTTCGCAGCCTCCGGCAGCAAGGAAGATGATGGCGCATATCATGGTTATTTTAATATTCATGGCTATAGTGTTAAAGTGAAAGTTTGATGTCGAATCCGAAGCTCCGTGTGGAGGGAATTTGTGCATTTTCGATACCGGGCACAATGGTGCCGCCAGACACGAATGAGGTTTCGGGGTCGATATGGGGCGCTTTTGCAAAGAGGAGCAGGTTTCTACCTACGAGGTTCACATGAACGGATTTGAGCGGTGTTTTTTTGATGAGTTTGCTAGGTAGCCGGTAACCTAGGGTCAATTCACGCAGTTTGATGAATGATGCGTCAAAGGAATTGGACTCTACGTTTGGCCGGCGGTAAAAGCCGCGGTAATACGCATAGGCCGATACCCGCTCGGTATTGGGTGAGTAAGTGCCATCATCGTTGAGGACCACACCGTCTCCAACGATGCCTTCTTCGCGTCCGGGCAGCGTATTCGACAAGCTACCAGCTTCGGTGCCCGTCACATGGGTAAACGAATAGATGGTGCCGCCCAGTCGCCCGTCAAATAGAAAGCCCAACGACCACGTTTTGTAGTTGAGGGTGTTTTTTATGCCGGCAATCAAGTCGGGATTGTAGTTGCCGATTTTCATCGTATTGTTGGTAAATACGGGTACACCACCCCGGTAGATAATCTGGCCGGCTTCGTTTCGCTGGAGGCCGATGCCATAGATATCGCCCATGCGGCCACCTACCCGTGCTTCTACTGTGGCGCCTTGGGCCGATGCCATGACGTAGCTCTCCACGCCATCTGCAAGTTCAACCACTCGGCTTCGGTTAGCCGCGGCGGTCAAGGTAATATCCCAGGTCAACTGATTTTTGATCGGTGTGACGGTCACTAGTGCTTCCCAGCCGCGGTTGTTGATTTTTCCTGCATTCATGATTTTATCGGTGTACCCCGTGCTGATAGATAAGGGGCTACGCAAAATCTGGTTTTTACTTTGGGACGTATACCAAGTGAAATCCACGTGTAGCCTGTTGGCAAGCAATCTAAATTCGGTGCCCACCTCAAAAGACGAGGTAATTTCGGGCTTTAAATTGAAATTGGGCATGGTTGCCGGTAAGCCTACAGTGCCGGGAAGCGTGCTGTATTCATAGTATGCGGCAGTCTGGTAGGGGTCCGTGTCGTTGCCTACTTGGGCAAATGAGCTTCTTAGTTTCCAAAAGTTCATCCAAGTTGACCGGATGCCGAGCAAATCGGAAAGGATTGCACTGGTCGAGATCGATGGATAGAAATACGAATTATTACCTTCGGGCAGTGTACTGGACCAGTCGTTGCGTCCGGTCAGTTGCACAAATAGCTGGTTTTTATAGCCCAGGTCAGCAAAGGCATATAAGCTGTTTACACGTTTTACGGTATTGACCTCACTAATCGCAGGCCGGGTACCGGCATTACCCAAATTGTACACGCCTGGGATGGTGAGGCCGTTGGCGGTTGCTGTGTTTTGGGCGGTGTTTATTTGGAGATTGTTTCCCCCAATGTTTGCAGACCAATGGACACTCCCCGTTTCTTCGCCTTGGTACGTTACCAAGAAATCAGAATTGCGCTCCAAGTAGGTCAGATCCTGGCGGCGATACAACCCTTTTGTATTGACTACTGAACTGTAGGGGCGCTGCGAGCTGCGCATCTCGCCGGAGTAATCGATGCCGGTGCGGACCATTGCTTTCAACTGCGGCAGGATTTGAAAGTCAACCGCCGCATTACCAAACACTCGGTTACGCTTCATCCCGTTCAGTTGTTCGTACATCGTAAGGTAAGGGTTATCGCCCCAGGTAAAATAATAGTCTTGCTTGACGTCTTCCTGTCCGGGTACCCAATACCGCTTAAACCAATTGATGTCCGCGTTGCGCTCAAACCAGATGAAATTGTAGGTGGGGGATGAACCTCCGTATCCGACAATCGGTAAATTGTCGCTGTAGCTATTGATGTAGTTCATATTGGCCCTTACCGATACCTTGGTTGAGATGTTTGCCGTCGAGTTCAGGTTAAACTGATTACGCTTCAATTCGGTGTTAGGCATGACGCCTGTTTGGGCGTAGTTGTTATAGGAAGCCCTGAAGTCGCCCAGTTCCCCGGATTTAGACACCGATACGCTGTTGATCAATGTGCGGCCCAGTTCGTAGAAATCCCTGACGTTGTTTGGGCGTGCCTCCCACGGGATTGCCACTCGGTTTCCATCGGCATCAAGTGGTGAGCCGAATTGGATGAAGCGCTGTCCCTTGAAGGGCGCACCCCAGTTATGGCCGGAGTTGCTGGTATTGGGGCCGTCGGGGCCATCCCCATAGGAATAGTACGTGAGCCCGCTGCCGGTGCCTCCACCGTATTCATTCTGGAAATCGGGCAGCTTTAGTACTTGGTCAAATGTCGTGTTCGAATTGATGCTCACGCCCATGGTGGTTGATTTTGATGCACTTTTCGTGGTGATGATAACGGCGCCATTTGCTGCCCTGGAACCATAAAGCGCGGCTGCGTTGGCCCCTTTCAGTACGCTGATCGATTCGATATCATCCGGATTGATCTCGGCTCCGCCACTGCCGTAATCAACCGAGAGGTCACTGCTGCTACCGGTGCCATTGTTGTTGTTGATAGGTACACCATCAACCACGACCAGGGCTGCATTTTTATTGATGTTCAACGAAGACTCACCACGCAGTACGATGCGCGACGAGCTGGCCATGCCACCGGATGTCATGGTCATGTTCATGCCGGCTACCTTGCCTTGCAGCGCCGTCAATGCGTTTCCACTTTTTGCAGTGTTGATGTCATCGCCCTTTATCTCCTGGATGGACGTTCCGATACGCCGCTTCGCACTTGTCAGTCCCAATGAGGTCACCACCACTTCCTCCAATGCGTCCGTTGTACTTTTCAAGGTGATGTCGAGCGTCTTGGGCTGATCGGCGCTGACCGTAACAGCGTCTAACTGCACGCTTTCATAGGAAATGTAACTCACGCGGATGGTGTAGGTGCCTGGCGCCACTACGATTTCATACTTGCCGTTTGGGTCTGTCTGCACGGAGCGCCCATTTTCCTTTACCGTGATTGTTGCCCCCTCCAGGGGAGCCCTGTTTTCATCAACAACACGGCCTGTTATCCGCGCGGTTTGCCTTGGTGGTAGCACAGCCATCGTGTGGGTTTTGGCGACCTTTTTTCCGCTGTCCTTTTTGATGGTGACGATTTTGTTTGCAATGGTGTACGTGTAAGCCGATTCTGCGAAACAGCGATCCAAAACCTGGTTTATTGTTGCATTTTTGATATCCAGGCTAATCGCGTCGGCGTCGGTAAATAGGTCAGCATCGTAAAAGAAATCATAGGAGGCCTGCTGACGGATATCTTCGAGAATTTCCTGTATGGTTGCGTTTGCTTTTTTGATGGATAGGGTTTGCCCCAGTGTGGTAGCGCTCACATGAAGCAGGCAACATAGGGTCAGTAGCATAGTTATTTTCATAACACGCATGATTTGATAATATTTCATATTTTTGTCTTACTGTTAAAAGATAAAATGTTGGTCGAACAATGTTTACGCAAGCTTTTGACAACCGAGCAGGAGGTGCTTCCGACACCTTCTGCTTTCTATTGAAAAAGCTTGCCGGGCGAAGTGTTGCTTGTTTTATTCCTTGACGATAATCCTCCTTTCTTTTACTTCCAATTTCACCTGTTCCGTAGCGGCAATCATGTCGAGGATAGCCGATAGGGGTTGTTTCCTGGATACCATGCCGTTGAACCTGATTTTACCCAAGTGTTCGGGGTAGGATACCTCCACGTCATACCAGCGGATTACTTCCTCGAGGATGTCTGACAAGCGTTCGTTACGGAAAATGAAGTCACCGTTTTTCCAGGCGATCGCTCGTGCCACGTCCGCGTTTTCGACGTGGATGCGGGCACCGACCTGGGCTTGCATGTGCGGGCTTAGCACTTCGTGGTCTCCTGTAGTGCGCGAAATGACCTTTACCTTTCCCGTTACCAAGGTAGTGCGCTCGGTATGGTAGCTGGTATAGCTGTTTACGTTGAATTGCGTGCCCAGTACCTGTATGGTTTGGCGATCGGTTTCAACCAAGAAGGGCACCCGTTCATCACCTTGCCCAGGTACGGCTACGCGCGATTCGGCAATGTCAAAATAGACTTCGCCCGTCATGCGTACCCGGCGTTCGTGCTTGCTGAATACTGTGGGGTACGAAAGGGACGAAGCCGCGTTTAACCAGGCTTTAGAGCCATCGGGAAGGACGATCTGATAGCTGCCGCCGCGCGGGGTGGCCAACGTATTGGTCTGGTGCGCGTTGGCATGGTCTTGCGATGTGGTACGGTATTCAAGTACTCCCTGCCCATTTTTCGATATGGTGACGCCATTGTCGTTGGAAATAACCCCTTCTTGTATGCCGTCCAACGCAATGCGGGTCCCGTCGGCTAGTGAGAGGATTGCCTTGTCGCTGCCCGGCAAAATGATGTCGCTTGTTGGGCTATCGGAGCGTTCTCCAAGGGTTTGACGGTAGATGAATATGGAGGTCGCCAGTACGAAAAACAGCGAAGCGGCAATGGCGGTGTATGGGCGTAGGGAAAGCCACAACGGTCTGCGGCTGCCGGTCTGCGCGGCATGGAACTTGGGCGAACGTTTAATCGCTGCCAACATGGTGTGGACGGTGTGTTCGTCGGGTTCTTTTCCAGGCTGGTCCTTTGCGATTTCTTCGTACCAGGCTTCAAGACGTCGGACCTCTTCATCCGTACATTCGTTACGGTGATACTTATCAAGCAGTGCAGCTAGTTTCTTTTCCATACACATCGAGGGCGCCATTTGTGCCCTGTTATGAGTATAGTAACCGAAAGGAAAGTTTTTGCTATTCTAAAAAGCACATTTAAAGATTTCTTAATCGACTTAACGATATGTTAACCTTTAGATGGTGCGTGCCCTTCAGAAAAAAAGAAAATAGGAGGTGTTTTTCAATGCAGCTACGAATCGTTTGCGGATCACTTTGAGCTGGTTGTAAACCGTGTGAGGCGAGGTGGCGAGCATATCGGCTATTTCCGAAACGGTTTTGTTGCGTACGTAACGCAAGGTATACACTTGCTTCATGCGGGGCGGGAGCTCCGTGATGGCGATGTCAAGCAGGGATTCCAATTCCTCATTGTGCGCCTGCCTGAACGCGATTGACAATTCATCCGTATCGGCGATCTCTTCAGGTAAGTTATCCCAAATGGTTACGAAATGCGGCAGGTGTTTGTTTTTCCGATAGTAATTCAGTACCCGATTGATGGCCATACCGTAAAGGTAAGGGTAGATCTCTCCCTGGGGCTGTATGGTATCCCGCTTTTCCCATAGCGATAAAAAGAGGTCTTGTGTGAGGTCGGCCACAGCGGATTGGTCATTGATGCGCTTGCTGATTTCTTTGTACAGCAGCCGGACATAGCGTTGGTAGATTCGGTCAAAAGCGCCTTCGTTCCCTTGCTTTAGGGAATTCCAAAGTTCATTATCTGTTTCTAAAACGTCGCTGCCGAATTGCATGTTGTACGATCCTACTTGGCTATATCGGGGTTTCTAGCAGCCAAAGTTAGGAACTCTGTTCTATCGAAATTATTATGTTTATGTTAAGCTGGTGTAAGTCTCTCGTGTATTCAGGATTATAATTCCCCCGGAAACTCGGGCAGTAGATTAAATTATAAATTTGTTTAAATTTACTGTATTAGGTTACAAACCTATTTTGAATATTATAACTCGGAAAGAAGACACCAAAGTCTGGAAGATCAAACCCCAAAGACCGTTTACAAAATGGTGCCAAAAAAAGCAGCATAATGGAAAACCAGATATCACTTAATTTTTAACAAAATCTGTCCAAAGTTTTGGGGGAATTATACTACTACGCATAGACTATGATTTAAACGGGCGCATTCGGCGAATAGGAGATAGGCGATTCGATTACGATCTTGATGGCCATCTACGTGCGGTGAGTGGCGGCGCGGTAGATCGTAATTTTATGAGAAAATACCGGATGATCCAGCGTACGAATAGTTGAAATAGCGATCTAAAGCTACCGAATGAGACGCTTCAAAGCGACCTGATTTCTCGCTCGACTTAATGCTTCCCTACTCATATGTAAAAATTTGGCAAGATCTGTTAACGAAACTTCCATTAACCATTTCTTGTGTGACTTTAGCAACTGAAGGTATCTCTCTTCCGGCGATCGAAGCGTGAGTATCTCATGATGTTCTCGCTTCATTTTAATCATCTCCTGAGAAAGGTCCACGCATAATTGGAGCAGGTCCGGCTCTTTCCTAAACGTTTTAATCATCTTTTCCATTGGATACAACATAACGATACTTGGAGAAATGGCGCTTATAGAATAAGGCAACGCTTCTTGTTGATGAAGTGAGTTCCAATTATCAATATATTCAAGATTACCGCGAAAGGCTGATATCCTTTCGTTACCTTTTTCATCTAAATAGTAAAGTTTTATCAGCCCGTGAATAACAAATATTCCAAAATTCAATCGTTCTCCATGCCTCAAAAAAATTTCATCTTTTTCAAGATATTTCACAACCGATATTTCCTGTAATTTTACCCAACTCTCAACCGTGACGTAAGGATATTTTTCAGACAATTTTTGGTAAAAATCCTTTATTATTCTAAAATCATCAATACCTGTCATTCACCAATTATGTTGTTAAACCCTAACGCTATAAAGGTATGTTTTTTTCAAGACATCCTTGCGGGACAGAGTCATTTCCACGCAAATGGATATCCCAGAGTAGCTTTTTTCGACTTGTCATTGGCAATAACGATTGTGATTAGCATCACATGTTGTGGCGTTTTTGTCTTTTATCTTTGATGGAATCGAGAAAGTTGCAAATAGTTTAAAAGTAATTATATCATTATGGAACAAGAAAAGAAGATTACGGAATTATTCGCCAAA
The DNA here is from genome assembly GCF_042646065.1 of Parapedobacter deserti. Lineage (NCBI taxonomy): Bacteria > Pseudomonadati > Bacteroidota > Sphingobacteriia > Sphingobacteriales > Sphingobacteriaceae > Parapedobacter > Parapedobacter deserti. The sequence continues at coordinate 583 of NZ_JBHRTA010000023.1, read as the reverse complement.
TACGTTTCCTATTGGAATCATCATGACCTCGAAAATTGGGGTAAGTTATTCACCGAAAACACCAAATTTATCACTTGGTCAGGAGTGATGTATAAAGATAACGCGGAAAATATCGAACAACATCGTAAAGCCCATCAAACGCTGTTGGCGCAAAATCAGCATATGACATATCATCTCAGCATATTAAATATTAGCCTAATTCGGGATGATGTTGCCCTCGTTTATGCCGCATGGGATTGGAAAGATTTCAAAATCGAAAATTCGCGTACAGCGACGCGTACCGGAATATTAACCATGTTGTTATTAAAAGAAAACGGAATATGGCTCATTCGAACTACACAGAATACGCGTACATCGTAAGATCTGAAATAAGTTAACTATCAACGGAGCGAGTGGAACAATAAAATTGCTGGTTTTGTCAGCTACGGTGCGACGGGTGGCATAAGGGCAATAGAACATTTACGATTGATATTGAGCGAGAGACTGTAAAATCAACTGTGTCAAGAGTTATAAAATGTTAACTTAGTCACAGTTTAAAATGAAAGAAAAGCAAGAAGAATTCGATTACGAGGAGATGAAAGCG